>JAFIFX010000019.1 GCA_020831805.1 Planctomycetota bacterium
GGCGGGGGGGGGGGTGGTATTAGGTGGGGGGGGGGGGGGGGGGGTGGGGGGGGGGCGCGCCCCCCCCCCCGGGGGGGGCGGCGGGGGGGGCCCCCCCCCCCCCCCGCGGCGATGCCTGACGCTGCGATCGAGGCCGCCCGCATGGCCGAGACCCGCGACGATGTGACCCGCATCCTGCAGGAGATCCCGGCCCGCCCCGAGGCCGCGGCGGAGCTACTGCCTGTGGTCTATGAAGAGTTGCGGGCCCTGGCCCGCGCCCGCATGGCCCAGGAGAAGGCCGGGCACACGCTGCGGGCGACGGCGCTCGTGCACGAGGCGTACCTGCGCCTGGCAGGCAACGACGAACTTCGCTGGGAGGACCGGGCCCACTTCTTCCGCGCCTCGGCCGAGGCGATGCGCCGGGTGCTGATCGACCACGCCCGGGCGAAGGGCGCGGTCAAACGCGGCGGGGGACGCGGGCGGGTGCGCATCGACGCCGTGGACCTGGGCGTCGAGAGTGACCCGTCGCAGGTGCTCGCGCTCGACGAGGCGCTCGAGACGCTGCGGGTCGAGGACGAGCGGGCGGCGGAGGTCGTGCGCCTGCGCTTCTACGCCGGCCTGGAGTTCGGCGAGATCGCCACGCTGCTGGGCTGCTCGGAGCGCACCGTGATGCGGGACTGGGCCTTCGCACGGGCGCGGCTGGTCGAGCTGCTGGAAGAACCGGGATGAGCCGGGCCAAGGACATCTTCCTGGACATCATCGAGGCGCCGGCCTCCCGTCGGGCGGCGATGCTGGAGGAACCCTGCGCGGGCGACGAACCCCTGCGCGAACGCGTCCGGAGCCTGCTCGATGCGCACGACCGGGCCTGGGCGGTGATCGTCGAGCCGACGGTTGGGATGCCGGGCGGATCCGGGGGTGGACAAGCCCGAACCGAGCACGCGTCCGGCAACCGCATCGGCCCGTACACCGTCGAGCGGGTGCTGGGCGAGGGCGGGTTCGGCACGGTCTACCTGGCCCTTCAGGAGACCCCGGTGCGGCGTCGCGTGGCGTTGAAGATCATCCGCCCGGGCATGGGCTCGCGCGACTCGGTGGCCCGCTTCGAGGCCGAGCGCCAGGCGCTCGCCGTGATGGACCACCCCGGCATCGCGCGGGTCTACGACGCGGGGAGCACGCCGGACGGGCGGCCCTACTTCGTGATGGAGTATGTCGAGGGCACGGCGATCACCGAGTTCTGCGACGACCAGCACTTCTCTCTGCGCGAGCGGGCTGCGTTGTTCAAGCAGGTGTGCCTGGCCGTGCAGCACGCGCACAGCAAGGGCGTGATTCACCGGGACCTCAAGCCCTCGAACATCCTCGCCACGCGGATCGACGGGCGGCCGTTCGTCAAGGTGATCGACTTCGGCATCGCCAAGGCCCTGCACGATCCGCTGGTGGTCGACGCGGCGGTGACGCTGCCCTCGCAGGTGATCGGCACACCGCGGTACATGGCCCCCGAGCAGGCCTCGCCCGATGCGCGGGACATCGATGCGCGGGCGGATGTGTACAGCCTGGGCGTGGTCCTCTACGAGCTGCTCAGCGGCGTGCCCATGCTCGACCCCGAGCGGCTCGCCGGGCTGCGCCTGTCCGAGGTCCAGCGGATCGTGCGCGAGGAGGACGCCCCGCGGATGTCCGAGCGGGTGGCCCGGCTGGACCCGGCGGCGCGCCGGGCCGCGGCGGGAGCACGCGGGCTGGACGAGCACCGCCTCGCCCGCGAGCTGGCCGACGACCTGGACTGGGTCGTCACGCGGGCGCTCGAAAAAGACCGGGAACGCCGGTATCAGGCCCCGCTGACCCTGGCGGGGGACCTTCGGCGGTACCTCAGGCACGAGGCGGTCGAGGCCGGCCCCCCCACCGCGGCCTACCGGCTGACCAAGTTCGCCCGGCGGCACCGGCTGGAGATCGCGGCGGCGGCGGCCGTGGGGCTGGCGCTGGTCGGGCTGGGCGTGGGCGGGTCCTACTTCGCGCTGCGCGAGCACCGCGCCGCCCAGCGGGCCGAGCGCCAACTGGTCCGGGCGAACGCGCTGGCCACCTTCGCGCAGGACATCCTGACCGGGGTGGACCCGGCCACGGCGCGCGGGCGGGACACGGCCCTGCTGCGCGAGATCCTCGACAACGCCGGCGAGCGCGTGGACCGGGACCTGGGCGAGCACCCGGACGCCGCGGTCTCGATGCTCAACACGATCGGCTTCGCCGCGATGCAGGTGGCCGATTACGAGCAGGCCGAGACCCAGTTCCGGCGCGCCGTGCTGATCGGGATGGAGCGGCTCGGCGCGGACGCCCCGGTCACGCTCGACGCGGTGGACAACCTTGCGTCCGTGCTGACCCAGCGCCAGCGGCTCGACGAGGCGGCCCCGCTGTTCGAATCGGTCATCGAGATCCGCACGCGGACCCTCGGCCCGGATCACCCCGACACGCTCAAGGCGATGTCGAACCTCGGCGCGCTGCACGACCGCGCGGGCCGGGCCCGGGAGGCCCACGACCTCCACGCGGCGGTGCTCAGCGCCCGGCGGCGCACGCTGGGAGAGAACCACGAGCAGACGCTGGCGAGCATGAACAACCTGGCCAACGCGCTCGACGACCTCGGCCGGATCGACGAGGCCGCGGCCCTGCTCGGGCGGGTGCTCCGCGCCCAGACCCAGGCCGACGGCGCCGACCACCCGCGCACCCTGGCGACGATGAACAACCTCGCGTCGGCGTACGCCCAGACCGGGCGACGCGACGAGGCCGCCGCGATGCACGCGCGGATCCTCGCGTCCAAACGCCGGGTCCTCCCCCCGGACCACCCCAGCACGCTCACCACGCTGATCAACCTCGGCTCGCTGCTGCTGGACCTGGACCGCGTCGGCGAGGCCGAGCCGCTGATCGAGGAGGCCGTCGCCGGCGCCCGCCGGGCCGGGCCGGGCGCGGCCATGCAGCGGGTCGGGGCGCTCAATGTGCTCGGACGCCTGCACCGCGCGGGCGGCCGGGCGGACCTAGCCGTCGAGGCCCTGGAGGAAGGCGTCGCCGCCCTGCGCGACGCGGCGGGGCCGGCGCACCCGGCGGTGGTCACCATGCTCGGCAACCTCGCCGCAGCCCGCGCCGACGCCGGCGACCATGCCGGGGCGGAGGCGGCCGCCCGGGAGGGGCTCACAATCGCCGGCACGCTGGGCGGGGCCCCGCACCCCGGCGTCGCCCCCCTGCGCCTGGCGCTGGCCAAGGCCTGCGCGCATCTCGGACGCGCGGACGACGCCTGCGCCGAACTCGAGACGCTGCTCGCCGACGAGGCCCTGATCAGCACCGCCCGCCCGGGCGTGGCCGACGAAGCGCGGGCCGAACTCGCGCGCCTCCGAGGCGGGTAGAGGTCCCGCGGCCGAGCGGCCTACGCCCCGTTCATCGCCGCCAGGATCGCGTCTAGGTCGTCCGCGACCCGGACCGGGCGGTTGGCGACCGAACCGGTCGTTTCGGCGGCGGGCTGCTCGCTCAGCCAGGCCTGGGCCTTCTTGGTGGGCAGGCCGGTGTGGTAGGCGACGGTGACATCGGGGTCCTTGAGCTGGTGGCCGGTCAGGATGCAGACCACGGTCTCCGTCGGCTTGATCACGCCCTCTTCGAGCAGCATGCGGGCCCCGGCGACGGACGCGCCGCTGGCCGGCTCGCAGCCGAAGCCGTGGCGCCCGACCAGGGCCTTGTGCTCGATGATGGCCGCGTCGTCGGCCGTGCGGACCACGCCATCCATCACATCGAGGGCGCGCAAAGCCTTGGACAGGTTCACCGGCCGGTTGATCTCGATCGCGCTGGCGACCGTGTCGGCGTTTTCGCCCGCGGCGTCCATGCGTTCGTACTCCGCCCGCAGCTTCGCCCGGTCGTAGCGACCGCCGTTCCAGCGAACACCGAGTTCGTTGTAGACCCGGTCGAGCGTGCGGGCGCCCGCGGCGTTGATCACGGCAAGACGCGGCACGCGGTCGATCAGGCCCAGTTCCTTCAGCTCGACGAACGCCTTCGCGAAGGCCGAGCAGTTGCCCAGGTTGCCGCCCGGAACGACGATCCAGTCCGGGACCTGCCACGAAAGCCCCTCAAGCACGCGGAGCATGATGGTCTTCTGCCCCTCGAGCCGGAAGGGGTTGACCGAGTTCATCAGGTACACGCCCTTGCCGGACGCGTAGAGGTCCTTGTCCTCGGCGATCTGGCGGACGCGTTTCAGGCACGCGTCGAAGTCGCCGGCGATCTGCAGGGTGGTCGCGCCGTAGTCGAGCGCCTGGGAGAGCTTGCCGTAGGCGATCTTGCCCTCGCCGATGAAGACGAACGCCTGGAGCCCCATCTGGGCGGCGTACATGGCCAGCGAGGCGGAGGTGTTCCCGGTGGACGCGCAGGCGCAGCGGGTCGCCCCGACCATCCGCGCGTGGGTGAAGGCGGCGGTCATGCCGTTGTCCTTGAACGAGCCCGAGGGGTTGTAACCCTCGTACTGGAGGTACAGCCGTCCGCCGGAGCCCGTGTCATACCCGAGCCGCCCCGCCAGCGCGTCGGCCCGCTGGAGGTTGGTGCGTCCCTCGCCGAGCGTGACGATGTCCGCCGCGCCGTTGGGCGCGTGCTTCCAGAACGCCAGCAGCTCGCGGAACCGCCACACGCCGGAGAAATCCAGCATCGACTCGGTCGCCCCGGTGTCCCCCGCGGCCACGCGCGGGCCGATGGTGGCCCCCCGCCGGTCGAACAGCGAGAACGAGCGTTCGCCCCTGGGCCACGCGGCGTCCCAGTCGTAGACGATGTCGAGCAGCTCGCCGCACGCGGGGCAGGCGGTGAGGATCTCGGAGACCGGGTGCTCCGAGGCGCAGTCGGGGTTGATGCAGCGCTGGCGGGCGACGGGCGGGGTCATGCGCGGATCGTACGCGTCGCAGGGAACATCCCGGGTATGCTGGGCGGATGCACCCCACCGACCTCGCCTATATCAGCGTCCTCGCCTGGCCGGAGCGGTTCTCGCACCGGGACCGGGTCGAGGCGCTCGTGCGGGCCGGGGGGCTGGACCCGTACGACGCGGGCCAGGCGGTGCGTCGGCCGACGCCGGCGGTGGTCCAGGTGTGCGACGCCCTGGTCGGCGACGACATCCTCGGCGTGCTGCACCGGCTCGGGGTGCTGGCGGTCGCGCCGCGCCGGTCGCAGATCCGGGCGTACCCCGATGCCGTGCGGCCCAGGGCCCTGACGCGCTTCGCGGGCAGCCCGCCGGCGGGGTTCGGCGTGCAGACCCGCGACGGCGGGGCCTGGACCTTCGGGCGCGAGGACATCCGGCTCGTGGTGCACGCGCGGGTGCGCACGGCGGGCCGCGCCGTCCGGCACCGGCCCACCCCCGACACACCGGGGGTCAGCCTGGTTCACTACCCCATGCACACGATGGCCGTGCGGATGATGCAGGAGCCCGAGCCGGGCGGCTGGGGCATGCACACGAGCCGCAACGCCCGGGCCGTGGAGACCATCGACTTTCACTTGTTGCTCAACGGGCGCCCGAGGCTGGTCCGCCTCAGCGGGCCGTCGACGCACATCCGCCCCAACAGCGAAAGCCCCGGCAGGCCGTGCCTGTTCGCGGGCCGGACCTGCGTCAAGGAACTCGCGGCGATGCTGCCCGGCGTCCGGGTCGACACCGACTTCGAGACCTTCAGCCCGCCGCCGGATGTGACCGGCAAGGCCGACCGGGCCGGGCAGGGCGGCAGCCGGCTCAACCCGGTCGCGTTCGGCTTCTACTCCGCCTGGGCGGCGCTGGCGGACATGAAGGTGCGCGGGTGGTGATGGACCAGACGCGGATCCGTCGGGACTGGGTCAGCCGCACACGGCGCAGTGCCCGGCGTGCGGCACCGGCTGGCGGGCCTACACGCTTGGGGTCGGGCGGGGGCCCTCGATCAGCCTGGCCCGGCGCCGGACGATGAACACCGACCCCGCGACCCAGATCCCGCCCGCCACGCCGAGGGTGACCGCGGGGACGATGGCATCCGACGGGTTCATGGGGCCGAACGGCGTCGCCCCGGCGCCGAAGCCCGAGGTGCCCGAGACCTGATCCAGCCGCGGCGTGCCCGCCGGAAGCTGGGTCGCAACGATCATCAACGAAGTCGAGAAGCGCATCGGGTTCTGCAGCGCTTCGGCGGCCAGCTCCTCGATCCGGTCGGCGAAACCATGCAGGCTCGCGTCGGTGTCGGGATCGAGGCCCACGGCGCGGAAGGCCGCGAGCACATCGTCGGAAGCCAGAACGGTTCCCGTCGCCACCATCGCGCCCGCGTCGTCGGTCAGCACCCAGTCGTCCGTGCTCACATCGTCGAATCTGAAGGTCGCGACCGAGGCGTTGGCCGAGAGCCCGAGCATCAGTTCGCCCGAGGTCGGCCTCCCGGCCCTGGAGCCCTCGACATCAAGGTCGAGCTGGACGCGGAAACTCGGCGTGGACCCGGACGCCCCGCCGCCGGCCCCCGTGAGCGCGGGCCGGTAGGTATAGCTGGCCGAGTAGCTGTTCATCATGGATCGGGTCGAACTGGTCAGCGTGACGATGGAAACCGTGTAAAGGACCACCAGGGTCGCCCCCATGACCAGCAATGTCCAGCCTGTCAGGGCGGCGGGGAGCGAGCCGGCCAGGCGGACCGCGTTCCGCCGGGTGGTCACGCCCGCCTTGAGCAGGTCCGCCCCGCACTCCGAGCAGCGACCGGCCGCCAGCGTGGTCAGCTCGTAGCCGCAGGAGCCGCACCCCGCGTTCCGGGGCAGCCCGGACGGGGGCATGACGGCCCGCCAGATGGCGTTGCCCGCCAGGCCGATGGCGAAGAGCCCCGCCACCATCACCAGGACCACGCTGATCATCATTCCAATGAACATGGGCCCATGGTACCGGATCCGGCGACGCCCGCCAGCAGAATCCCCCAACTGCCCGCCGCCGGACGGGTCCATCGGGCAGGCAGGGGCTTGGAGGCGGCCCGGGCCTCTGGTAGGATGCCCCGAGGCCGATCCCCCTGAAACCCGCGCCTCGGGATTCCCAAGGATCCCCCACCGGGCCCGGCCCGGCCACGCGAGGACCGACCCATGTCGAACTTCTTCCAGACGCTCATGTCCAACGAGGGGCTGTTCATCCCCTGCCTGATCGCCGTGAGCATCCTGACCGGCATGCTGATCAAATCGATCACCTCCGTCTGCACCAATCTCTCCCGCGAGCGGACGAAGCGGGAAATCGCGGCGTATGTCGCCGAGGGTTCGATGACGCCCGAGCAGGCCGAACGCATCCTCCGCTCGGGTCAGAACCGCGCCTCCGCCTAACCCCCCCACCCACCCCAACCACCGCACACAGGAATCTGGCACATGGATCTGATCACCCTCGGAGCCAACAACCCATCGGCGCTGATCATCATCTTCGGGGTGGGCGGCGGGATCGCCGTGGTCGCCATCGTCTTCGGGACGATCACGAAGTCCTATCGCCACCGCCAGACCGAGAAAAGCCGGCGCGAGATCGCCGCGTACATCGCCGAGGGATCCATGACCCCCCAGGACGGCGAGCGGATCCTCAAAGCCGGGCCGGTGAAAGACGACTGACCCAACCGGGAGCACACCGATGGACACGCTGATCCTGGCCAGCACGGACTATTACCAATACCGGGTCGGAGTGGTTTTCATTGTGGTCGCAGGGGGCGTGACCCTGCTGGGCATCCTGCTCGGCGTGATCCTCTCGATCTACAAAACCCGGCAGACCGAGCAGTCCCGGCGCGAGATCGCGGCCTATGTCGCCGAGGGTTCGATCAGCCCGGAAGACGGCGAGCGCCTGCTCAAGGCAGGGCGGGAGCCCCCGAAGCCCTGGTGGGCGTGCTCGAACGACGAGTAGCGCCGGCCGCCTCGTTCAGCCGCGTCGCAACGCCATCATCAGGACGCGCAGCGTCTCGGCCACCGACCAGGCTTGGGCCGGGCAGCCGTCGAAGCGGTGCGTGCCGTCCGGGCCGGGCTCCGCGTCGGCCACCTCGGGGATCTGGCCGATCGAAACCGTGTCGACCACCCCGGTCAGGCCGAGCAGCCGGTCGGCCGCCTCGCCGCGCGACGCCTCACTGAAATCCTCCGACCGCATCAGCGCCTCGCAGAACGGGCCGAGCAGCCAGGGCCAGACCGTGCCGTTGTGGTACGCCCGGTCGCGTTCGAACAGCGAGCCCTCGTACCAGGCCCGGTACGCCGGGTCGTCCGGGTCCAGGGTGCGCAGGCCCGCGGGGGTGAGCAGCCGCTCGCGCACCACGCGGACGACGGCCCGGCGTTCGGCGGTCTCCAGCGGCGCGTACGCCAGGCTGGCGGCGAAGATCTGGTTGGGCCGGACCTCCCGCGCCGGAACCCAGTGGACCGAGCGCGTGTTCGGCTCTGGCGTGAGACAATCCGTCAGCCCGCCGAGCGGGCCGCCCAGGAACGCCGACCGGAACGAGCGGGCCGCGCGGTCCGCGTGGGTGTCCAACTCCGAGGCCGTGTCGCCGTCGTCGCGCTCGATCGCCGCGGACAGCGACCGCAGCGCATGCACCCACAGCGCGTTGATCTCGACGGCCTTGCCGTGCCGGGGCGTGAACACCACGCCGTCGCGCCGGGCGTCCATCCAGGTCAGCTGCGTCTCGGGCGAGCCGGCGCTGACCAGCCCGTCGATCGGGTCGACGCCGATCTGATAGTCCGTCCCGTCCAGGTACGCTCGGATCACCCGCTCGCAAGCGGGGCGGAGCTGCTCGGTGAACCGGGCCCGGTCGCCGGTGGCGTCGAGCCACGCCGCGCAGGCATGGATGAACCACAGCGAGGCGTCCACGGTGTTGTAGTGCGCCGGCCCGGCGTGATCGTCGAAGCGGTTGGGGATCAGCCCGCGTCGCTGGGCGTGGGCGAAGGTTCGCAGCGTGTCGAACGCTTCCTCGGCCCGCCCCGTGGCCAGCAGCAGGCCGGGCAGGGCGATCATCGTGTCGCGGCCCCAATCGGCGAACCACGGGTACCCCGCGATCACGCTGGTCTTCGCGGGGCCGGACCCGGCCCGGTGGACGATGTACGCGTCCGCCGCCGCGGCGAGCTGGGCCAGACGCGTGCGCGCCCGCTCGTCGCCGGCGTGGTGGGTCGCGTCGAGCACCGCGTCGATCATCCCCCGCCGTCTGCGACGGCGTTCATCCCGCGCGTCCTGCCATCCCGTGCGCCCCGACGCGTCGGTCGTGGCGATCAGCTCGGCCGTGCCGGGCCCCTGTGCGACGAACACGCCGGGGCAGAACCAGTCCTCCCGATCGTCCAGCCCGCGCTCCCGCTCGGCCAGCAACTCGATGGACCGCCAGGTGTCCGGTTCGGGGTTGAACTCCTCCATGCCGCGCCCGGTCAGGTGCAGGCCCAGGTCCCGGCGCGCCACCAGCACGCCGGGCACGCCGGCCGGGCCGGGCAGTTCGCGTGCCGTGATGTCGTACTCGTGCCCGCCGATCAGGGCGTGGAAGTCCCGCAGAGCCACCAGCGGCCGCAGCTCCAGCCGGGCGTCGACCCCCTCGGGCAGCTCGTAGCGGACCAGGACCGCGTTGCGCCTGTCGGCCAGCTCGACCGTCTTGCGGACCGTGACCTTCTCCCCGCCCGGCCCGGGCAGCTCGAAGGTCCAGCGGACCCGGTCCTCCTTCTCAAACTTCACTAAGTAAGGATGCAGGCAGGGCCGGTCCGGAGCGGTGGCGAAGTGGAACCGGGTCAGCCGGTGGGTCACGGCCTCGCCCGAGGGGTCCAGAACGACCGTGTCATCCACCGCCGCGAGCATCAGCATCCGCAGGACCGGCGGGGCCATGGCCGCCACCAGCAGCCCGTGGTACCGCCGGGTGGGCACGCCGAGGACCGTTCCCATCGCGAACCCGCCCAGCCCGTTGGCCAGCATCCACTCCCGGCGCACCGGCGGCGGGCCACGGCGCGGGTCGATCGACCAGACGGGGTGCTCGTCCAGAACGGACGGGTGGCGGGATGGGGCGTCGGAGGGCTGCACGGGGTCCAGAGGGTATCGGCACCGGAACACGATTTCGGCGACTTTGCCCGCCCGGAGGCGGTGTTTGTTGACCGACCCCCCCACCCCTGCGAAACTCTCTCATGGCGACCCTGACTAATCCCGGCACCACCCCCTCCGATCACCCCACCGCCGCGACGGCCCCGCGCTTTGACGATGTCATGCGCGAGAAGATCGTCTCGGAGGGCATCACCTTCGACGATGTGCTGCTGGTGCCGCGCCGATCCGGGGTCATGCCCGCGACCGCCGACCCCTCGACCCAGCTCACCCCGGGCATCCGGCTGCACATCCCCCTCCTGTCCGCCCCGATGGACACCGTCACCGAATCCGACCTGGCCATCGCGCTGGCCCAGGAGGGCGGGCTGGGCTTTATCCACAAGAACCTCTCGATCGAGGCCCAGGCCCGCGAGGTCGCCCAGGTCAAACGCTCCGCCAACGGCGTCATCACCGACCCGATCACCCTCGGCCCCGACGACACCGTCGGCCACGCCAAGGAACTCATGTACACCCACTCCGTGTCGGGATTCCCGATCACCGAGGACGGCGGGCGCGAACTCCGCAGCAAGGGCCGCCTCGTCGGTATCCTCACCCGGCGCGACCTCAAGTTCGCCGACAACGACTCGACCAAAATCCGCGAGGTCATGACCCGCGACGGCCTGATCACCGCCCCCGCCGGCACCCTGCTGCCCGAGGCCGAGGGCATCCTCAACCGCCACAAGGTCGAGAAACTGCTGCTGGTCGACGGCGCGGGCAACCTCTCCGGCCTGATCACCATGCGGGACATCGAGCGCCTCAGCCGCTTCCCCGACGCCTGCGTGGACGCCCGCGGACGCCTGCGCTGCGGCGCGGCCGTCGGCCCGGGCCAGTTCGACCGCGTCGAGGCCCTCATCGCCGCCGAGGTCGATGTCATCGTCGTCGACACCGCCCACGGCCACTCGGAGAATGTCCTCAACTCCGTCCGCGAGATCAAGCAGCGCTACGGCATCGAGATCGTCGCCGGCAACATCGCCACCGCCGAGGCCGCCCGGGATCTGGTGATGGCCGGGGCGGACGCGGTCAAGGTCGGCATCGGCCCCGGCTCGATCTGCACCACCCGCGTCGTCACCGGCGTGGGCATGCCGCAGGTCACCGCCGTCATGAACGCCGTGGCCGGTGTCCGCTCCACCGGCAAGAAGGTCCCCGTGATCGCCGACGGCGGCATCCGCCTCTCGGGCGACATCGCCAAGGCCCTGGCCGCCGGCGCCGACTGCGTGATGATGGGCTCGCTGTTCGCCGGGCTGGACGAATCCCCGGGCGAGCTGGTCATCTCCGGCGGGCGCCGCTTCAAGAGCTACCGGGGCATGGGCTCCGAGGGCGCGATGGGCGCCGGCTCGGCCGACCGCTACCGCCAGGCCGAGAAGCTCGACGCCCGCGGCAAGCCCCAGCAGAAGTTCGTCCCCGAGGGCGTCGAGGGCCTCGTGCCCTACCGAGGGCCCCTCAACGAGTTCGTCTACCAGCTCGTCGGCGGCCTCCGCTCGGCCATGGGCTACTGCGGCTGCGCCACCATCGCCGACCTCCACGAGCACGCCCGCTTCGTCCGCGTCTCCGGCGCGACGGTGGTCGAGAACCACCCCCACGACATCCGCATCACCAAGGAATCGCCCAACTACTCGCACGAGGTTCGGTGAGCCGCGTGCGAGTCATTCGCGCGGTGGGGATCTGACGACCGAGATCGGCTCGCCTTTCGGATCGCTGGCCATCACGCGGTCGTGCTCCTCCGGGTCCGGCTCGATCCGGATCACCGCGTCTTCGCGTGTGTGGACCACATAGACCCTCGGCTCGGCCCCCCAGGTTCGCAGACGGATCCTCAACCCCCCACCGGCCATCGATCGATCACGCTCGGCCTTCTCAGCACGCTTCGCGCGCGAAGACCGCCATACCTCGCCCGGTCCGAGCGTCTTGTCGAACGCCCGGGGATAGTGAGGAGGCGCGAGCTGCAGCTTGAGCAGAGGGGGCATCGACACATGGGCGATGACCGACTCCTGAAGGTCGTTCTGCACGGTGACCCGCGGCACGCGGGCGCAGCCCGTCGCGAGCAAGACCGCCGCCAGCACCAGCCCGAACCGCCACATCCGCCCCTCCTCGCCCAACCATACCCAAGCCCGCGGGGATCGCCCCGCCAACGGGTGCAATCCGGCCTGCAAGGTCCGCAATCGAGCCCCGCCGGGCCAAAAACCGTACCGCTCCCGGGATCCTCACCCGAACCGGGGCGTCTGACCGACCATACAGTCTGACGCGATACCAATCACAGGCGCGGCCACCGCGCGCCGGACAAGGAGCACCGAATGAGCCTACTCCAGAGCGGCAACCCCGCCATGAGCGCCCTTGAGCGCTGGGACGAGAACTTCACCGATTCGGCCACCCGGCCCCGCGTGATGACCATCGGGGGCACCGTCCAGGCCACCGCCATCCTGCTGGCCATCGTCGCCGCGACCGGCGTGATCACTTTCCAGTCGATCATGAAGGCCTCCGTGGCCGCGGGCAACCAGCTCGTGCTGCCCGGCTGGGCCTGGCCGGGGATGATCCTCGCGTTCATCTCGTTCCTGGTGGTCGGGCTGGTGATCTACCGCAAGCCGAAGGCGGCCCCGATCATCGCCCCGATCCACGCCGCCATCCAGGGCGTCTGGGCCGGCGCGCTCAGCGCGATCATCCCCGCCCAGTTCCTCAACAGCATGGAGGTCTTCTCCGGCGGGGCCACCACCCTGGTCGCGCAGGCCGTTCTGGCCACGGTGGGCATCTGCGCCGCCATGCTCACCGGCTACGCCACCGGCATCCTCCGCGTCGGGCCGTTCTTCCAGAAGGTCATCATCACGCTGGGCATCGGCCTGCTGTTCTACATCGTCGCCCTGTTCCTCCTGCAGATGCTCGGCGTCGGCATCTGGAACGGCTTCCGCGACACCGGGCCGATCGGCATCATCTTCACCGTCTTCTGCCTCGGCCTCGCCTCGCTCTACCTGCTGCTGGACTTCAAGTTCATCGAGACCGGCGTGAAGGAAGGCGCCCCCAAGTACATGGAGTGGGTCGGCGCGTGGGGCCTGATGGTCACCCTGGTCTGGGTGTACATCGAGGTCCTCCGCCTGCTGGCCAAGCTCAAGTCCAGCGACTGACCCCGCTTCGCCCCGCGGAACACGAAGCCCAGGGATTCAATCCCTGGGTTTTTTCATGCGCCGGGCCGTGGTACACTGCAACGGACACAGGACTTTTCCCAAGGAGCCGGGCATGGGTGGATGTCTCCTCGCCGCGGGCACGCTGCTGATCCCCAGGGTGCTGCTCTTCGTCTTCTGGATCACGGGCATGTTCCAGGGCGCCGACGCCTGGGACACCCGCTGGGTGCCCGTGCTGGGATTCTTCTTCCTGCCCACCACCACGCTGGTCTTCGGCCTGTGCCATGTCTACGGCGGGGGCGATTTCACCTTCTGGTGGGTCTTCGCCATGGTCTTCGCCGTGCTCTACGACCTCGGCTCCAGCGGCGGCTCCGCCGGGGCGGCCGGGCGACGCTGAGCCTCCCGGCCACTCGCCGCCCCCGCCCGGATCAGCCGCCGAACAGTCGGATCAGACGGATCCCGCGTGAAACTCGTGCATGGACCGCGGCAGGGAGACGGCCGCGAGCCGCGATGCGCCGAGCCTGAAAGAAGCCCTGAGCGTCAGCGACGGGCACGAGCGCAGCGAACGCCGGCCACCCATTTCTCGTGTCGCTTGAACCAACGCCCTTGAACCTCCGGGCGCCCGCCGCGATCCACCACGCGAAACGCACAGCGATCAAACGCAGAGAACGCCGAGGTTTGCAGAGCAGCGCAGAGAGATCCAATAATTCTGGTTTCATCCTCTGCGAACCTCTGCGCCCCTCAGCGATCCTCTGCGTTGAACCAGACCAATACAGAGGAGCGCGCCGCCCCTACATCGCACCGAACACCACGCCCTCGGCCTTGCAAGAACGCGAGCGCGATCTCGGTAACGGGCGTGCGCTCCGGAGACGAAGAGCACAGAACCGGTCACGCCCGAGTTTCAGATGGGATCCGGATCAGCTGCTGAACAGGAAGTGGCACACATCCGAGTCGCGCATCACATACTCCTTGCCCTCGATGCGCATCTTGCCCGCTTCCTTGATCGCTTTCTCGCTCTTGTGCGCCACCAGGTCGTCCACGGAGTACACCTCCACGCGGATGAACCCGCGCTCGAAGTCCGAGTGGATCACGCCGGCCGCCTGCGGGGCCTTGCAGCCCTGGGGGATGGTCCAGGCCCGGATCTCCTTCTCGCCCGCGGTGAAATAGGACTGGTAGCCGAGCAGGCGGTACGCCGCATGGGCCAGCTTGTTCAGCGCCGGCTCGTCCATGCCCATGTCCGCGAGCATCTCGGCCTTGTCCGCCTCGTCGAGTTCGCTCAGCTCGCTCTCGATCTTCGCACACACCGGCACCATCTCCGAACCGACCGATTCGGCGTATTCCTTCACGCGCTGGGCCAGCGGGCCCTGCCCGTTGACATCGTCGTCGCCCACATTGGCCAGGTAGAGCACCGGCTTGACGGTGATCAGGCTCAGGCCCCGCAGGGCCTTGATCTGGTCCGGGTCGGTCAGCACCAGCGATCGCGCGGGCTTGCCGTCCTCGAGGACCGGAACCATCTTCTCGAGCACCGCCAGGCGGGCCTTGGCGTCGCGATCGTTGCCGCGGGCGGCCCGCTCGGCCTTGGCCTTGGCCGACTCGCAGGTCTGCAGGTCCGAGAGGATCAGCTCCTGCTCGATGGTCTGGATGTCGCGGACCGGATCGACCGAGCCCTCGACATGGGTGATCTCCTCGCCGCCGGGGGCCTTCTCGAAGCAGCGGACGACCTGGATGATCGCGTCCACATCGCGGATATGCCCCAGGAAGGCGTTGCCCTTGCCCTCGCCCTTGGACGCGCCGCGGACGAGCCCGGCGATGTCCACCAGGTGGAGCATGGCGGGGATGACCTTCTGGGTCTTGATGTGGCTCTCGATGGTCTGGAGCCGTGAATCTGGGATAGGAACCACCCCGATATTGGGGTCGATCGTCGCGAAGGGGTAGTTGGCCGCCAGCGCGCCGGCGTTGGTCAGGGCGTTGAACAGGGTGGACTTGCCGACATTGGGCAGCCCGACGATTCCGGCTTTCATCCTTACATCTCCTCGGCCCGGATCGTGGGCATGTCGGGGTTCGTGGGGCCAAGATGATAGGAAGCCCGAGCGAATCGCCAACCCGTGAGCACATGGATGTCCTGGGTTAACGCTGGGCGAACACCCAGTTTCGCCCGAAAATCATGCCTCTCGCACAAAGTGGGGGTTGGAGGATCACCCGTTTCTGGGTAGGCTGCCCGGGGGCACACCTTGAGGTGCCCTGCATTGTCACCAGAGAGAGTCCGTTTAGAGAGAAAGAGAGGCAGTTCAATGAAAGTAGCAGCGATCGTGCTTGCCGCGAGCGCGGGCGTGGCCTTCGGCCAGCTCCAGACCGTGGTCATGGGCGTGGATTCGGGTTCCAACTCCGCCCACATCTTTGACGCCAACACCGGCGCCCTGATCCAGGCCGACTACCTCCAGTGGGGGGATCTGGGCACGGGCGGCAGCACTGCCAAGCACGCCCTGATGGTCGGCAACCAGATCTGGGTCTCGGACCAGCTCCGCGATGTGATCTACCGCTTCGATCAGGCCGGCAACCATGTCGGCACCATCGGCAACATGGGCATCGACAACATCAAGGGCATGGAACTGGTCGGCAACCAGGTCTGGCTGACCAACGCCGGCACCAACCAGGGCGCGCCCGGCAACTCCATCGTCTTCATCGACGCCGTCTCCGGGGACATCACCGGCTCGGTCTCGACCAACGGCAGCCTGTTCGATCTGATCCACTACAACGGCCAGATCCTCGGGTCCAACATCAGCAACCACAACCTTGAGCTGTACGACCTCGACGGGAACTTCGTCGGCAACTTCCACGAGCCGACGCCCCCCGGCCTGCGCTTCCCCCAACAGCTCGCCCTGCGCGCGAACGGTAATGTCCTGGCGGCGGGCTTCTCCGGGGCCGGCGGGAATGTCAGCGGCGCGTACGAGTTCGACCCGTTCGGCAACAGCCTCGGCATCGTGGCGGGCGAGAACCTCGGCCCCCGAGGCGTGATCGAGCTGGGCAACGGCGAGGTCATGTGGTCCAACGGCGGCGGGTTCTTCGTCGGCAGCGACATGGTCTTCGACGCCGGCTCCGGCCAGTACCTCAGCCTGGTCACCATCCCCACGCCCAGCGGCCTGGCCGTCCTGGGCTTCTGCGGCCTGATCGGCGCGCGTCGCCGCCGCTGATCGGCTCGACAACATTCGCCACACAGGCGGGGCGCCGGATCAACGGATCCGGCGCCCTTTTTCGTGCGCGTTGAATGGTAAGGACCTGATTACGGGCAGCCCGCGTTGAAGTCGTCCAAGAACGCCTGAAGGTCGAAGAAGTTGATCTGCCCGTCGTCGTTCCAGTCGGCCAGCGCGTCGCCGGCGTTGAACGCGGCCAGGAAGATCTGGATATCGAAGAAGTTGACCAGCCCGTCGTCGTTGAGGTCCACGGGGCACGGGCCGCCCGACAAGCCATCCGGGCCGAACATGTCGATGCCGGTCTGTGCGTAGGGCCGCTGCTCGTCGCACGAGAAGCCGCCGAACCAGATCGTGGCGTAAGGCACGAGGAAGTCGGGAAACGGACGCGTCATAATGTTGATCGCGTCTTCCATGCCCTGGGCGGCGGGCGGGGGGTCGACCGGATCGACCGTCCACTGGTTGATCGGAGAGTCCGGGATCGGCACGGCCTGGCCGCTCGGCCGGACCAGGCTCAGGCCCGTCCTCGCGGCGGCGTTCGGGTCGCCGTCGGGGTTTCCATCGCCCGTGAAGTCCATCGTGCCCGGCTGGTGGAACTCGATGCCGTACGAGAAGTCGTGCAGCCCGTCGCCGTCGAAATCGTACCCGCCGAACGGGTTGAAGAAGGCGGCGCCCTGCGGATCGCCGTCGGTGTCGCCCAGCTCGAAGGTCTGCGGCTCGTCGAACCCGTCCGCCAGATCCAGCGTGAAGCTCCAGCCCCGCATGCCGGGAGCGCCCGGGCTCATATCGCCGGGCAGGTTCGACAGCGTGATGCTGTGCACGGGCAGTCGGTAGGTCCCGCAGAAGTTGATCCCGTTGTCGATGTCGAACCAGTGCAGGGTCAACCCGAAGCCCTCGACACCGGCCGCGTCCGGGTCCGCGTGCGCCGTGTAGTAGGCCATGCTGACCGAATCGATCACGGTGTCGAAGGCGATGTCGCCCCAGTTGAGGATCACGGCGCCGGTCGCGATGTCGAAGTGCGGGTCCGAGGGGTCGACATCCGGGTCATCCACCACCATCAGAGCGCTGGGGGTGAGACCGCCAGGACACTGCGCGCCGTTGCTGGTGATCCAGACCGGCTCGGAGTCGGGCGCGCCCCGAGGCCGGACCGGCTCCGCACCCGTCCTGGTGACGATCCGCTCGCCCGTGGCCAAATTGAAGTAGATATGCCCCAGCATCTCGCCGGTCTCCGTGCCGAACGGAGCCACTTCCGGCGTCTGCGTGGGGGTGGTGGTCATGGCCGAGGCGGCCGAGCCGCAGGCCAGGACGACGGCCGTGCTCATCGCGATGCGTTTCATCTGTCAATCTCCTGTGCCCATCCGTCGTGCACGGCCACACCCATACACAGAGCGTGCCAAGGTCCCTATCCGCACACAACACCCTTCTGGATCCCGCCCGGCTCGGTTTCCCGGGCCGGGGCAGGCTCGCCGAAGGATCCGAAAGAGAGAGTCCCGGATCCCAGCGGAGACACGCTTCGGTCCCATCGGGGGTGGAACCACCAGAAGATACGACATTTCTGGAAAGAGTGTTGCTTGGTTTCCAGAAATTTTTCACTCCGGCGTTCCAGCACCCGGTCCGGCCCCACCATCCCCGCCGCCCCCTCCCCACCCGCTACGATTTGCCCGTGCGCCCGTAGCTCAGCAGGATAGAGCGGCGGTTTCCTAAACCGCAGGTCGGAGGTTCGAGCCCTCCCGGGCGTGTTTTCCCCCACCACCCACCCAACGCCCCCCGCCCCCAGTGAGGCCCACGCCGTGACAACGCTGATGACCCTGACCCGCCGGGCCGCCTGGGCGGTCGGGCTGTTGTGCCTGCTGGGCCCCGCCGCGTGTGCCGACCGAGCGACCGAGCACGGGACGGTCGGCCCCGCGTTCGTGGTCGAGATCGACCCGGACCTTGGGTTCACCGCCCGGTCCGGGCGGGTGCTGGTCTACCTGATCGGGCCCGATGCGGATATTGATCCAGACGCCGAGCCGGCGGATGCGCCGTTCTACGCCGACCCGCAGCCGGTGTATGGCGCGGAGGTGGACGACCTCGGGCCGGGCCGGTCGGTGTGGATGGACGACCGCTCGGTGACGGGCTTCCCCGGGCCGATCCGTGAACTGCCGGCGGGCGCGTACCGCGTGCAGGCCGTGTTTGACTGGAACGAGGACTTCGGCTCGTGGCGGCGTGAGCCGGGCAACCTGTACTCCGAGGTGGTGCTGGTCGACTTCGATCCGGAAGAAGAAACGGTTGTTCGGCTGCGGCTGACGCAAACCGTCCCGGACCAGACGCCGGAGCCCTGGCCTGGCGTGGCATGGTTCGAGATGCGCTCCGGGTTGCTGTCCGAGTTCCGCGGCCGTGAGGTCAGGATGCGGGCCGGCGTGGTGCCGCCGATCGACCACGACCCGGGGCGGGCGTACCCGGCGCTCTACATCATCTCCGGTTTCGGAGGGGACCACACCATGGCGCGGTCGATCGCGTCCGGGCGCGACCGGCTCGAACCGGGCACGCCGGAGCACACGCTGGCGTCGAGCGTGTTCATGATCGCGCTCGACGCCGACGGGCCGCACGGGCACACGCTGTTCGCCGACTCGGCCAACAACGGCCCGATGGGCCGGGCGCTGGTCGAGGAACTGATCCCCGGGCTCGAGGCGCGCTTCGGCTTGATCGCCCGGCCCGAGGCGCGGCTGGTCAACGGGCACTCGTCCGGGGGCTGGACCACGCTGTGGCTGGCCACGGAATACCCCGACACCTTCGGCGCGGCGTGGTCGAGCGCGCCGGACCCGGTGGACTTCCACGCCTTCCAGAAGATCAACATCTACGAAGACGCGAACATGTACACCCGGCGCGATGACGACGGCGTCGAGCACGAATGGCCCTCGTACACCGTTGACGGCGTTGTGAAGATGACCATCCGCCAGGAGATCGGCGTCGAGAACGCCATCGGCCCGCGGAACACCTCCGGCGAGCAGTGGCACTCGTGGGTGGCGGTCTTCGCCCCGCGCGCGCCGGACGGGCGCCCGGCGGACCTGTGGGACCCGGAGACGGGGGCGATCGACCGGGCCATGGCCGAGCGGTTCCGCCGGTACGACATCACCGACCGGCTGCGCGAGGACCCCGGCCGGTTCGGCCCGCTTTTTCGCGAGCGGATCCGGCTGGCGATCGGCGATGCGGACTCGTACGACCTGCACGATGCGGTGTTCCGGCTGCGCGATGCGCTCGATGCGGTCTGGCCGCGCGAGCCCGGCGCGGACGGGGCCGGGTCGATCGTGATCGTGCCCGGGGCGGATCACGGGAGCGTCAAGGACAGCGAGGCGATGCGCGGCTGGCCGGCGGACATGGTCGGGCATCTGCGCGGGTCGGGTTTGCCGGTGCGCGGGGAGCCCTGATCGTCCGAATGCTCACTCGGGCAGCAGCCGGCGTCGGACGCGCGAGGAGATCGCGTCGAGGATGACGACGACGCCGAAGATCAGCACCAGGCAGGCCAGGGCGGCGGGGAACTGGCGCATGTCGAGGTAGAACTTGATGTGGTAGCCGATGCCGCCGGCGTCGACGATGCCGAGCACACTGGCGGAGCGGACGTTGTACTCGAGCATGAACAGGGCCGAGGCGACGGCGGCGGGGACCGAGGCGGGGCCGACGGCGCGGAGGAACCGCTGCGGGCCGGACGCGCCGATCTCCTTCAGCGCGGCCTGGGGGCCGGTCGGGGCGTTCTCGAAGGACTCGTAGAAGAACTTGGTCAGGTAGCCGATCGAATAGAGCGTCAGGGCGAGCACGCCGGCGAGTTGGCCGAAGCCCACCGCCGCGACGAACAGCAGCGCCCAGATCAGCGCGGGCACCGTGCGGATGGCGTTGAGCATCTGGCGCACCGCGCCGCCGATCCATCGCGGAGCGGTGTTGCGGGCGGCGATCGCAGAGAGCGGGTAGGCGACGGCCAGGCCGAGCGTGGTGCCGATCAGCGACATCTGGAGCGTTTCGACCAGCGAGGCGAGCAGGGTGGGCCAGGGGATGGCGGCGATCTGATCGAACGAGGTCGGCACGAGCGCGGCGAGGAACGAGCCGAGCCCCCGGGCGATCGACCGGCCGCCGGTGTCGTGCAGGCCGAGGGAGGCCACGCTCCAGGCGTAGGCGACGATCGCGAGCAGGCCGATGGCAAGCATCGCGCCGGGCTTCATCCAGGCGGGCCGGGTGTGTTCGAGCGGCGGGGTCGCGCCGCGCGGGTCGCTGGCGGCGCAGGCCGTCGGGCCGGTGTGGGCGGGATCGGGGCCCGGTTTGTTGCTCAGAGATTGGCAGCCCTCGTCGGCCCGGGCCGGTGTGCCGCGTGCGGCGGCGAGGCGGGCGGCGGTGGCGGCGCAGGCCACGATGTGCCCGGCGTGCAGGCAGAGGCGGTGGTCGGCGTACCTGGCCACGAGCGATTCGTCGTGAAGGACGGAGACCAGCGTGATGCCGCGCTCGGCGCAGACCGTGCGGAGCAGGTCCATGATCGATTCGGCGTTGACGCGGTCGAGGGAACTGACCGGCTCGTCGGCAAGGAGGATCTTCGGACGCTGCATCAGGGCGCGGGCGATGGCGACGCGCTGGCGCTCGCCGCCGGAGAGGTGGCCGACCTTCAGGCTCGCGCGGTCGCGCAGACCGACCCGCTCGATGACGCCCATGGCCTCGCGCCGGTCGGCCTCGGGCATGCCGAGCACCGAGCGGAAGAGCCCGGTCCTGCCGAGCGCGCCGTCGAGCACATTGCCCAGCACGGACCGCTGGGGGACCAGACGCAGATCCTGGTAGATCGTGGCGACGGGGCCGGTTCGCTCGATCGTGCCCGCGGTGGGCGTGAGGCGGCCGGACAGGCAGCCGAGCAGCGTGGTCTTGCCCGAGCCGGAGGCGCCGACGATGACGGTGTGCCGGGACGCGGGGATGGCGACATCGATCGAGTCGAGCGCCCGCACGCCGCTGGGATAGCGGTGGGTCACGCCGGCGAGGCGCACCGCCGGGGCGCCCGTGTCGGCCCGCGGCGGGCCGGGGGGCGTGAGGATCGGCAGGCTCGCCAGCACACGGACCACCGGCGCGTCCGGCGGCGCGTCGCTCGTCGCGGCAGGTTTCGCCGAGGCATGGGACGGGCTGGCGGTTGCGGGGGTCATCGGTCGGTGGATGCTCTGGCGGTCATGGTTCAGCCCGCGAAACCGTCGACGGGCAGGCCGACGGCCTCCATCGCCTCGACGGCTCCCTTGATGTGCTCGTTCTCGTCGACGCGCTGGAACCGGCTTGCACCGTAGACATTGGACAGCAGGTCGGGGCGCTCGTCGGAGAGCTGGATCAGGGCGTCGGCGATGCGCTCGGAGAGGGCCTGGGAGATCCCGCCGCGGACGCAGACCAGGTGCGTGGGCACCCCGGGTGTGCGGGCGAGGACCCGCAGGCTGGAGCGTTCCTCGGCGGTGGTGTAGACATCTGCGGTCGGGCCCTCGACGGTGTAAAAGGACACGGCGGCCAGGTCGGCCCGGTCGGCGAGCACCTCGCGGAGGGCCTGGGTGTAGCCGCCGGCATGGGTCACGGCGCGGAACACGCGGCCGGCGTCCTGGCCGGGCTGCATCACGCCGTCGCGGACCAGGCGGAGCGTGGCGAAGACGAAGCCGCTGGTGGAGGTGCGGCTGGTGAACGCGACGCGCAGGTCCGAGGCCCGCCCGGCGACATCGGCCATGCTCCGCAGGTCCGAATCGGCCCGGACGACCCAGACCGAGTCGTACTCGGTGCGATCGACCCCCTGCGCATCGGCGCGGACCTCGGCGACGAGGATCCGGGCGCCGGCGTCACGCCGGGCCAGCAGGAACGGCAGCGACGAGACATAGGCCACATCGGCCTGCTCGGACACCAGCGCCTGGACCGAGGCGGCGTAGTCGCCGGGCACCATGGCCCGGACGGGGATGCCGAGACGCTCGGAAAGGAAGTCCGCGGCGGCCTCCGCGTTCTCGCGGGTCTGGGTCGGGTCGCGCTGGCGCTGGAACAGGAAGACCAGGCGGTCGGGATCGGCGGGCGCCGCGCCGTTATCCGTGCGGCCTGAACAGCCCGGCACGGCCAGCAGAAACACCGCCGCGAGGAGCAGCACCGGGCAGCAGATCGTCCGGATGGGGGAAAGGGTCGTGTTCAAGTCGGGTCGTCTGCGGCTGGAGGGGGTCTCGTCCGGGCCTGAGGCCGAGCCGCAGTATAGCAGCTTATTGAGACTGAGTCGCAGCGGGAGCGGCACCGCCGGGTTGGATGGTGGCCGGGGCGAGGTGATCGGCCCAAGCCAAAAAGCACCACGCCCCCGCCATGAGGCGGGGGCGTGGGTGATGCACGATCAAACGATCAGCGGCTTACGGGCAGCCGGCGTTGAACAGGGTGATGAAGGCCGAGACGTCGAAGAAGTTCCAGAGGCCGTCGCCGTTGATGTCGGCGGCGGGGTCCTGGTTGTTGAAGGCGGCGATGAAGGCCGAGACGTCGAAGAAGTTGACCAGGCCGTCACCGTTGAAGTCGGCGGGGCAGGGCTGGGGGGCGCCATCCGGTCCGAGCATGACATGCCAGAACTGGGCGTACGAGCGACGGGCGAAGGTGCCGTCGCCGTTGGCGTCGCAGCTGAAGCCGCTGTAGAAGAAGCTGCCGACGAAGACGGAGAAGTCATCGCCGAACGGGAAGTAGTAGCGGTCGAAGCTGTCCTCGATGCCCTGGCCGGCGGGCAGGGGATCGACGGGGTCGATGGTCCAGCGGTTGGTGGGGTGATCGGGGATCGGAACGGCGGTGCCGGTCGGGGCGACGAGCGAGTTGCCGGCGTCGGCCCAGGCGTTGATGTCGCCGTCGAGGTTGCCGTCACCGTTCCAGTCGACGGTGCCGGGCTGGAAGAAGCGCTGGGTGTAGGAGAAGTCGGCCAGGCCGTCCCCGTCCAGGTCGCCGTCGGGGAAGCCGTCACCGGAGGTGTCGGTGATGAAGAAGAAGGGGTTGTGGACATCCGCGCCCTGGGGGTCGCCGTCCGAGTCGCCGATCTCGAAGCTGATGCCGGCGTCGGCCATGTCAACGGTGAAGATGTACACGCTCAGGGCGGTTCCCGGGGGCACGGTGGTGCGTCCGGGCAGGTTGAAGAGGGTCAGGCCGACCAGCGGGGTGCGGGTCAGGCAGCTGTTGCGGCCGTTGTCGCCGTCGTTCCAGGTCCACTCGGCACCGAAGCCCTCAACACCGGCGGGGCTGCCATCGACGATAACATCGATGTGGCGGGTGGAGTAGCGGACCTGCACCGCGTCGATGACGGTGTCGGCGGGAATATCACCCCAGTGGAGAATCATGGAGCCCGTGTCCCAGTCGTTGCCACCGCCGATGCGATCGATCAGGCCGGAGGTGCCGCTGGTCTGGCCGAAATCGGCGCAGGGCAGGCGGTTGTCGGCCATCCAGACCTCGGTGGAGGCGCCGCGAATCGGGGAAGTGGCAGGCTGGAAACGGTTGAAGATCAACTCGCCGGTCGCGACATTGAGGTAGTAGTGACCGGCAAGCTCCTCATCCGCCGTCATGCCTTCGGGCTCGATGTACAGACCGGTGTCCCGATCGATCTTGATATCCGAAGGAACGGTGAAGGCCGGCGACGATGACGCCATGGCCAGGCCGGCCGAGCCGACGATTCCGAGTGCACAAACCTTGATCATCTGGTGACTCCTCATCTCATGAAAACGGCCGGGCGAGCCGGCGACACGCCCCTCAGCCCGATCCTGGAACGCCTTGAATCTGTGGAAGGATGCTCCGTCCGACCATGCGACACTGCGTGGAAACCCTGTACGGACCACGGCCCGGGGGGGCAGGCACGACTCGCATGGAACTGCTCAGACATCGTCTTTTGCATGCTTCCGATCGGCCGCAAGGGGACACACTCCCTCAAGCGGTCGTGCGAGCATACCACATGCCGAGCGGTATGCCTAGATGAATTCCGCCCAGATTCTGAACAATCCGCCGGAAGACATGCGATCGGACGGTCCCGAAGGGAAGCACCCTATCCCCGATCCAAACCGGCGTGCCCGAGAACCCGGAACCGTGCCCGGCGAAGCCGGTGAACCCATCATGGGTGTGGCCGACCGTGCATGGACGCGCATGTCAAAGTGGAGAATCTGGATCAGGGCCGAAAGGCCACGCCCCGCTTTGGGGCGGGGGCGTGGGAGGGGGATCGCAATGGGATGGCCAGGCTTACGGGCAGCCGGCGTTGAAATCGTTGATGAAGAGCTGGATGTCGAAGAAGTTGATCAGGCCGTCGTTGTTCCAGTCGGCCAGGTCGTCGCCGGCGTTGAAGGCAGCGATGAAGAGCGAGACATCGAAGAAGTTGACCTGGCCGTCGCCATTGAGGTCGACCGGGCAGCCTGGGTCGCCGCCCGGGCCGAGCAGGGTGGTCCAGTACTGGCTGAAGGAGTTGCGCCGGGCGAAGCTGCCGTCGCCGTCCCGGTCGCAGCTGAAGCCGCTGAAGAACCGGGTGCCCGCATAGACGGCGAAGTCGTCGCCGAAGGGGAAGATGTACCGGTCGTGGCCGTCCTCCATGCCCTGGCCGGCGGGCAGGGGGTCGATGTCGACCATGTCCCAGCGGGCGGGGTTGTCCGGACGGGGGACGGGCGTGCCACGGGGCGCGACCAGGGTGTTGCCCACATCGGCCCAGGCGCTGAGGTCGCCGTCGAGGTTGCCGTCGCCGGTCCAGTCCACGGTGCCGGGCTGGAAGAAGCGCTGGCCGAAGGAGAAGTCCGCGAGTCCGTCGCCGTCCAGATCGCCGTCGGGGAAGCCGTCGCCGGAGGTGTCGGTGATGAAGAAGAAGGGGTTGTGGACATCCGCGCCCTGTGGGTCGCCGTCCGAGTCGCCGATCTCGAAGCTGATGCCCGAGTCGGCCAGGTCGACGGTGAAGGTATAGGTGGTGCGGCTGCCGGGGTTGAGGCTGCCCGGCAGGTTGAACATGGTCATGCTGACCAGGGGGGTGCGGGTCAGGCAGCTGTTGCGGCCGTTGTCGCCGTCGTTCCAGGACCACTCGGCGCCGAAGCCGATGACGCCGGAGGGGTTGCCGTCGGCGTCGGGGGTGTCCTCGTGGCGGGAGGAATAGCGGAGCTGGACGGCGTCGACGACGGTGTCGGCGGGAACATCGCCCCAGTCGATGACGAGCGAGCCGGTGGCCCAATCGGACGAGCTGCCGATGTTGTCGATCAGGTGGACCGAGCCGCTGGTCTGGCCGAAATCGGCGCAGGGCAGGTTGTTGTCGGCGATCCAGACTTCGGTCGAAGCGCCGCGCACGGGCGAAGCGACCGGAGCCGCGCGGTTGAAGATCAGCTCGTTGGTGGCCAGGTTGAGGTAGTAGTACCCGCCGATGATGTCCTCGTCGACGACCCACGAATCGTCTTCGATATAGGCATCGGCGATCGGGCAGTACTCCAGATCGAGGTCAACATGGGACTGATTGGGCGAACCGGCTGTGGCGAGCCCGGCGCAGGTCATCAGGGCGGCTGCGGAAATGGTCTTCACGGGTGACTCCTCGGAGCTGGGACCGGGTGGACGGGCACACGCCGCGCACGGGGTCCGATGGTCTGTCTGCTGCGGTCGTACCGCGCAGGCACAGCGGTCCCAGACGCGGCGGGTCGTCCGCGCGTCGAGTTTCGGCTATGCCGCGCGGACTGCGCCGCGTGTTTGAACACATCCGGGAACGGGTGCTCCCGTCTCGACCGTAGCCCACCCGTTGCGTGCGGCCAGACCACGCGGAACGATTCAACCAAACCCTTGCGCGCCACGGTCTGTATGATGCGATTCTGAACACTTTGCTAAAGGAATCACCAGGAATGACGCCTACCCACGCCCGGCATCGGCTCGCGATCGGCTGCATGAGCGGGACCTCGCTCGACGGGATCGACGCGGTGCTGATCCGCGCGGCGGGCGAAGGGCTCGGCTTGCGGGATGTCTCCGTGCTCGGCGGCGCATCCGTACCGCTGTCGAGCCGGGGCACGCTGGTGCGGCTGGCCGGCGGCGAGCCGGTGACGGCGTCGGACATCGCGGCGGCGGCGCACGCGCTGGGCGAGGATCACGCCGCGCTGTGCCGGGCGCTCTGCGACCAGACCGGCGTGCGACGGCCCGAGGTGGCGTGCGTCCACGGGCAGACGGTCTGGCATCGGCCGCCGGCGGGCTGGCAGTTGCTCAACCCCTGGCCGGTGGCGCGGGAACTCGGGTGCGCGGTAGTCTACGACCTTCGGGGCGCGGACCTGGCGGGGGGCGGCCAGGGCGCGCCGCTCACGCCGCTGGCGGACTGGGTGCTGTTCCGCGACGACCAAGCGGACCGCGTGATCGTCAATCTCGGCGGGTTCTGCAACGCGACCTGCCTGCCGGCGGGCTGCACGCCGGAGGGCGTCCGCGCGGCCGACCTGTGCGCCTGCAACCAGGTGCTCGACGCGGCGGCCCGCGCGGGCATCGGCGAGGACTATGACCCCGATGGGGCCCGCGCCGCGCGCGGCACGCCGGACCGTGGGGCGGTGGAGGCGCTGCGTGCGGCCCTGGATGCCCAGACCGCCGCCGGCCGCTCACTGGGGTCCGGGGACGAGGCGAGGGGCTGGATCGAGACCTGGGCCGTGCGGCTGCGGGGCGAGGACCTGCTCGCGTCGGCGTGCGCCGGGGTGGGCGGGGCGATCGGGGCCGGGATCGGCCGGATCGGGCAGGGGGAGGTCTATCTGGCGGGCGGCTCGGCCCGGAATCGGACGCTGGTCGGCGCAATCGCGGACGCGCTCGGGCAGACCGTGCTGCGAACCGACGACCTCGGCGTGCCCGTGTCGTGGCGCGAGGCGGCCTGCTTCGGCGTGCTGGGACTGCTCGCGGCGGACGGGGTGGAGATCGCGCTGTCCGGCGTCACGGGGCGTGCGGGCACCATACCCTTGAGCGGCGCATGGATCCGACCCAGCCAATCAGCCCCGCCGGACACCCGCCAGACCGCGGGCATGTCCTGACCGAGCAGCGTGCGGGGGACGCTCCGCGGCTCGACACGATGGAGACCCAGGAGATCCTCGTGACCATCTCCGCGGCGGACCAGGAGGTCGCACCGCGTGTCCGGGCCGAGCTCGACCGCATCGGTGCCTTTATCGATCTGGTCCACCCCCGACTGGCGCGCGGCGGGCGGCTGATTTATCTCGGCGCGGGCACCTCCGGGCGGCTCGGCGTGCTCGACGCGTCGGAGTGCCCCCCCACCTTCCAGACCGACCCCGGGATGGTCGTCGGCCTGATCGCGGGCGGCGACGGCGCGCTGCGGAAGTCCTCTGAGCACAAGGAGGATGAGCCGGGCGGCGCGCACGACGAGCTGGACGCGCTGGGTGTCGGCCCGGACGATGCGGTGCTGGGCATCGCGGCGGGGGGCACCACGCCCTATGTGCTCGGCGGCGTCGAGCACGCGAAATCGCGCGGCGCGGCGACCGGGCTGCTGGTCTGCTCCGTGATGGACCGGCCCGCCTGGTGCGATGTGCTCATCGCGATCCGGACCGGGCCCGAGGTGGTGACCGGCTCGACCCGGATGAAGGCGGGCAGCGCGACCAAGATGGTGCTGAACATGATCAGCACCGCCTCGATGATCCGGATGCAGAAGACCTACGGCGATCTGATGGTCGACATGCGGGCGACGAACGACAAGCTGCGCGATCGGGCGGCGCGGATCGTGTCGGCCATCGTCGGCGTGGACCGCGACGCGGCGTTCGCGCTGCTTGACGCCGCGGACGGGTACGCCAAGGTCGCCGCCGCGATGGGCGTGCTGGGGATCAACGCCGACGAAGCCCGCCAGCGGATCGATGCGGCCGCGGGCTCGCTGCGTGCGGTGATCGGGGACCTGCCGTGAGCCTCGTGCGGCTCTGCGGGCGCGTGCTCATGGTCGGCGTCCGGGGGGGCACGATGGACGACCCGCGCCTGCGCGAGGATGTGGCCGCGTGCCGGGAAGCGGGCGTGGGTGCGGTGGTGCTCTTCGCGACCGAGCTGGGCGAGGGCGGCGACCGCAACATCCACCACCCCGAGCAGGTGCGCCGGCTGGCCAACGACCTGCGCCACGAGCTGGGGCCGGACCTGATCATTGGCGTCGATCAGGAGGGCGGGCAGGTCGCGCGGCTCCGGCCGGAGCGCGGGTTCGAGCCGCATGTCTCGGCGGCGTCGTTCGGGCGGATGGACACCCACAGTCGGCGGGCGCAGGCGCGGGCCCAGGCCAAGCAGCTCGCGTCGCTGGGGATCGATCTGAACTTCGCGCCGTGCGTGGACCTGAGCGTCAACCCGTCGTGCCCGGTGATCGCGGACAAGGACCGCGCGTTCTCGCGCGACCCGCACGAGGCGGCGGCGTGCGCGCGGGTCTGGATCGAGGAGTACGACCGGTTCGGCGTGACCTGCTGCCTGAAGCACTTCCCCGGGCACGGCTCGGCGTGCGACGACACGCACGAAGGGCTGGCAAACATCACCGATTCGTACGACGAGGCGACCGAGCTGGCGGTGTACGAGGAACTCCTGGCCGAGTTCGGCGATCGCGTGGCGGTGATGACCGGTCACCTGCTCCACCACACCATCGACAAGCGCCTGCCGGCCTCGCTGTCGAGGGCGCACACGGGCGGGCTGCTGCGGGCGCGGCTGGGCTTCGAGGGCGTGGTGGTGACCGACTCGCTGGACATGGGCGCCATCACCGAGCGGTTCAGCCCCGCCGATGCGATGGCGCTGGCGCTCGACGCCGGCGCGGACCTGCTGCTCGACGGGGTCAATATGCCCGGGCGGGTGCGGCCCGGCGCGGGGCTTGTGCTGGCCCGGGCGCTGGCGGAGGCCGTCGAGGACGGGCGGGTCGCCGGCGGGGCCGATCGGATCGAGCGGAGCGCCGAGCGCATCCAGCGGTTGGTTTCGTCCGAAAAGTGCTGATCCGCCCCGCGCGGGTCCGATCAGGCGCGCCGGGGCGGCAAAACGGCCCGGAATCGGCCAGATCGTTCGCTCTGGGCCGGTTGCGCGGCATGATGTGGGTATGCAGGCGTTCGCCCAGATCCGGAAAAGTTCGTTCGCCGCCTTGGCGTGCGCGGCGGCGTTGATCGCGCCCGGCTGCGGCGGGGCGTCCGCATGGACCTGGTCGGATCCGCCCGCGTACCACACGAACGATGCGGCCCCAATGCACCCCCACCGCTTCGCGTCCGAGGACCGGGTGGACCCTGGCGTGGCCGTGTTCGCCCAGTCCGGGTTCGTCCGGGACGACCGGCCCGAGGCGACGCGTCGGGATGACACGATCGCGGCCCGTTCGCCCGAAGCGCTGCCCGACCGGCTCGGCTGGCCCCGCGAGGCGCGGCCGGATCTGCGTCGGACCCGGACGGTCCGGACCGGGCGCACGGCCGAGACCTGGGTGTATCCGGATGCACGCCGCGACACGATCCGTTCGCGCCACGGCGTGTACCGCCACGGCGGACCGGTGTACCCGCCGTACAGGGGCTGGTAACCGATCAGGGCCGGAATTGCGGAGGAGGCCGGCCCGCGACACACGAGCCGGCCCCGCACCAACACACGGGCATGCGAAGGTTCGGATCAGTCGTAGAGCGCGGCCGTGGGCGGGAGCTGGACGGTGCGCAGCTCGAGGGTGGTCTCGATACGGAAGTTCGACTGGGTCGTGTGACGCTCGGCGAAGAAGAAGTTGAGCGTGTAGGTGCGCCCGTCCTCGAGCCATTCGAGGCGGTCGAGTTCGATGGTCTGGCTGATGGCCGAGTGCACGCCGCCGATGTCGATGACGAGCTTGCCGTCGATGAAGACCCAGACATCGTCGTCGCCGATGAAGGTGAAGGTCATGCCCTGGTCGGCCCGGTAGATGAACTCGGTCTGAAGCTCATAGGTAAAGTGGTAGTTCTTGCCGGTGCTGGCGTAGTTGCCGTACAGCTCGCCGTTGATCGGGAAGAACCCGCCCATCGGCCCGTAGAGCGGGTCGAGCTTGTCATCGAAGACATACGTGCCGTCGGCGGTGCGGTTGAGGGTGATGCTGATCGGCTTGGAAGCATTGACGCCGGGCACATCGCGGAACCACTGGCGGAAGTTCGCCGCGGTGGTCAGCGCGCCGCCCTCGCTGCTGCTGACCGAGCCGTTCTGGTCGCCCTGACGCGTGGCGATGTAGGGCCTGGGCGGGGCGATGTTCTGGTTCTGGGCGTTGCGCCAGTTGCCGCTGAGCTTGTACCCGGTGGAGGCGAAGACGGGCTTGCCGTCCGCGTCGAGCGTATCGCCGACCATGCCGACATAGTGGCCGAAGCCGGCGGTGGGCTGGCGCTGGAAGTCCGGGTGGCCGCCCTCGGCGTTACGGTCCTTGAAGTCGCGGACGATGCCGGTCAGGGTGACGCTGTCCGGCGCGTTCTGCGCGACGGCCGGCAGGCCGCAGGTCATCAGGACCGCGAGCGCGCCCGTGGCGGAAAGAAGCTGTTTGGATTCGGTGGTATGACGCATGCCTGTCCTCCTCACCCGGCGATGGCCGGGGGTTCAGTGTCCGCCCCTCGCGTCACTGCGCCCGACGGGGCGTCGGCGGGCGTTGACATCCGTGTGTGCTGGTGAACGGCGAAGGCCGAGCCGCTGGGTGCGGGCTCGGCCAGGCCGGTGCTCTGTTCATGCTGGGCTGGGTCGGCGGTGGCCGCCGAGGCGATCGCGGCGCCGATCGAGAAGATCATCGAGAGGCCGGAGGCCGCGATGGCCGCGACCAGGAGCAGGGGCACGAAGCGGTTGGAGTGGTCGTGGTGCCCCTCGAGCAGGCCGTGCTCCAGGGCGCCGTCGGGGCGGAGTTCGCCGGGTTGGAACTGTGCGTTGGTCATCGCCTGGGGCGCTCCGGGCTCGGGTCCGTGCGGCCGCCCGCCTTCTTGGAGGGGGTTCGCCGGACCGGTACGGGCAAACGATCGGATTCGCCCCCCGAGCGTGCCACCCGTCGGGGCGGGGAAACACGGTCAAACGCGGCGAAGAGGGCGGTTCAGCGGGTCTGGCGCGATTGGGCCGGGTGTGCCGATGAGGACGCCGGCGGTTCGCGGAACGCGAAACAGTTCCGAGAACATCGCCCGGGCTGGTACGATGGGTCATCGAAGGAGGCGGGCATGGATGCGTTCGTGATCGAGGGTGGTCGTCGGCTGGAAGGGCGCCTGCGCATCAACGGGTCCAAGAACTCGGCCCTGCCGATCATGGCGGCGGTCCTGCTGACGGACGAGCCCGTGACCCTGCGGGATGTGCCCGACCTCTCGGACATCCGCAACATGGTCCGGCTGCTCGGCGAGTTGGGCGTGATGATCGCCCGGGAGACCGACAACCGGGGCCAGCCCGTCTTCGCCCTGCACGCCATCGACCAAAGCCCGTCCCACGCACGGTACGAGATCGTCCGGACGATGCGGGCGAGCATCTGCGTGCTCGGGCCGATGCTGGCGCGACGGGGGAAAGCCCGGGTCTCGCTGCCGGGCGGGTGCGCCATCGGCCAGCGACCGGTGGACCTGCACCTGCGAGGGCTCGAGGCGCTGGGGGCGCGGATCACCCTGGACGGGGGCGACATCGTCGCCGAGGCGCCTGGCGGGCGTCTGCGCGGGGCCACCCTGTTTCTGGGTGGGGCGAACGGTTCAACGGTGCTGGGCACGGCCAATGTCATGTCCGCCGCGACGCTGGCCCGGGGCACCACGGTGATCGAGTGCGCCGCCTGCGAGCCGGAGATCGTCGACCTGGCCAACATGCTCAACGCGATGGGGGCCCGGATCGAGGGGGCCGGTTCCCCGCGGATCACCGTGCGGGGGGTCGAGTCCCTGGGCGGGGTGGACCACGCGGTGATCCCCGACCGGATCGAGGCGGGCACGCTGATGTGCGCCGCGGCGATCACGGAGGGCGATCTGACCCTGGACAACTGCCCGCTGGACGCGCTGATGGCCGCGACGGACACGCTGGGCGCGATCGGCGTGGCGGTGGACCCGATCGGCTCGGGCGACGACCCGATGCGCCGGACCTGCCGCGTGACGCGCCCCGGCGGGCTGCGTCCGGCGCAGATCACCACCCAGCCGCACCCGGGCTTTCCGACCGACCTGCAGGCCCAGTTCATGGCCCTGCTGTGCCTGGCGCAGGGCAACAGCGTGATCACGGAAAAGATCTTTCCCGATCGGTTCCTGCATGTGGCCGAGCTGCAGCGGATGGGCGCCAGCCTGATCCGGCAGAACGCGACGGTCGTGGCCACCGGGGTGCCGGGCCTGACGGGCGCGCCGGTGATGGCCTCGGACCTGCGCGCCTCGGCGGGGCTGGTGATCGCCGGGCTGGCGGCCCGCGGCGAGACCACCATCAACCGCGTGTACCACATCGATCGCGGGTACGAGAAGCTCGAGGATCGGCTGGCGTCGGTCGGGGCTTCGATCCGGCGTCAGGACATCCCCGCCGAGCCGGTGGCGGCGGGCTGATCGCCCGCCCCGGTGGCGGCCTGGGGGATGAGCACGGGCAGCCCGTCGACGATGTCGTAGGCCCGGCCCGATCCGGTCACGAGCCGGTCGTCCTCGCGTCGGAGCGGTTCGCCGGAGACCGGGCAGCGGAGGACGGCGAGCAGCGCGTCGTCGATGGGCGGGGGGTTGGGTTCCATCAGTCCTCCTCGTCGAAGCCGCGCCGGACGAGATCGGCCAGGACCTCGAGGCAGGCGGGGCCGTCCTCGCCGTTGCAGACGATCTCGATCTCGGTGCCCTTGGTCGCGGCGAGCATCATGAGTTCCATGATGGACTTGCCGTCGGCGTCGACATCGCCCTGGCGCACGAGCACATCGCATGCGAACGTCTCCGCGGCGGCAGCGAAGCTGGTCGCCGGGCGCGCGTGGAGCCCGTACTTGTTGGGGATGGTCACTCTGGCCGAGATCGGTTCGGGCAAGGCCGGCTCCTGGTGCGGAGGCGGCTTAGCCGCCCAGCTGCTGATGGTCGGCCTCGTCGAGCAGGCCGACCACCGCCTCGACCGAGTCCGACTGACGCAGGAACCGGCGGAAGGTGTCCTTGGAAAGGTTCTTGAAGATGGTCTCCATCGCCTGGAGGTGCTCCTCGGGCCGGTCGTCCGGGCTGAGGAGGAGGAAGATGGTGTAGACCGGCTGCTTGTCGAGCGCCTGGAAGTCGATGCCCTGCTGGGAGATCCCGACGGCGGCGCGGATGGTGTTGACCGAGCGGTGCTTGACATGGGGCACGGCCACGCCGCGGCCGAAACCGGTCGAGCCCTTGCGTTCGCGGTCGAGCAGCTTCTCGACCAGGCCGGGTGCGGCCTCGGCCTCGGTGGCGCCCGATGCGACCAGTGCGTCGACCAGCTCGCGGATGGCCTCGTCGCGGTCGGTGGCGGCCAGCGAGGGAACGATGGCGTCCTTGTGAACGATGTCGGTCAGCTTCATCCGATACCCCGTGTTAGCGTTTCTCGAGCTTGATCTTTTCCTTGAAGTCGTGGAGCTGACGCCCGGCCTTCGCGATGGCCTCGTCGATCAGCACATAGACATCGTGGCCCTGCGCCTTGGCGACGATCTCGGGGTGACTGCGCACCGACACCAGCAGCTCGGCCCAGAACAGCTCCTTTCCCTCGGCGATCTTGCCGACGGTGAACTCGTTGCTGATGATGAGATCTGCGTACTTGTCCAGCTTGCTCACCTTCTGTTCGGCGTGCTTGCGGATCGCGTCGGTGATGTCCATATGGCGTCCGACGACGTTGGTGTCCATGGCGTCTCCTTCCTGACGGGCCGACGGCCCGCACGGGTGAGTCTAAGCGTCCTGGCCGGTTCGATCCGGATCGATCGGCGCGCGGGATTCCTCGATGCTCTTGCGGGCTTTGGCCGCGACCGCCTCGGCCTCTTCCTGGGTGAGGGTTCGCGGCGGGCCGGGGGGCGGGAGCTTGTCGGCCCCCTCGGGGGTGAGCACGCCGGCGGTGATCACGAACCGCAGCGCTTCCTCGACCGTCATGTCCATCGGCCGGATGCGCTCGGTCAGCACATTGATGGTAAAGCCCGTGAAGGGGGTCGGTGAGGTGGGGATAAAGATCGACGCGACCCGCCCGCCCGCGGACTGGTCGATCGCGCGGATCGACTCGCCGGTCAGAAAGCCGACGGTCCAGATGTCCTTGGAGGGGTACTCGACGAGGACCACCTTGGAGAAGGCCATCTTCTTCTCGCCGAGGATCAGGTCGACGACCTGCTTGACATGGGGGTAGACCTGCTTGAACCCCGGGACGGAGGTGATCAGACGCTCGACGCGGTTGTAGATCGAGCGGCCGAAGAAGTTGCCCAGCAGCAGGCCGGCGAGGTAGATCAGCAGGATGGCGATGATGAAGCCGCTGAGGTTGAGGATCCAGTAGCTGTTCCAGACGCGCCGGAACTGCTCGCGGCGCAGCTCGCGGACCATCAGCTCGTCGGGCGTGTTCGGGCGGAAGCGGCCGCGCGCCTTGGCCTGAGCGATGTCCTGGTCCGTGACGATGTACCAGCGCGGGGTCCTGAGCCCGCCTGTGCTTTCGGCCTGGGGCCCGTTGGCGTTGGCGTTGGCGTTGGCGTTGGCGTTCCGCGTTGGGGGCGGCGAAAAATCGTCGCCGCCGCCCTGATCCATGTCCCGCTCGTTGGGCAGCGGGCGGATCTCCGGCGTGGCCGGGATGGGGTTGTTGCGTCCGACCTGGTCGAAGTCGCTGTAGATCCGGGGAAACAGGTACGGGGCGGCCGCGATGAGGGTCAGTCGGGTGCCGCGGTTGATCGGCTCGGCCACGTTGGTGTAGACGAAACTGAATGCCTGCCAGAGGATCCAGAGGGTGACGATGCTGGGCAGCAGGATGGCCAGCCCACGCCCGAACGACCGCTTGAACTCCCCGGAAAACGTCTGTGCCATACCGTGGAGGCTCCGCTCAAACCATGCCCGTCTGCCGGCGGGATCCGTCCCGCCGGCGGCCATTCTACGGTGCCGCCCCGCCCGGGATCGATCCCGCGGGACTACCCTCCACCCACGGATCCGAACGGAGGACGCCGCATGCGGGTACTCGTCACCGGGGGGGCGGGGTATATCGGCTCCCACGCCTGCCAGAGACTGCTCAACGACGGCCACACAGTCGTCGCGATCGACTCGCTCTACCGGGGGCACCGGGCGCCCATGGACGCCCTGAGCGCCGGGCACCCCGGGCGTTTCGCCTTCATCCACGCGGACATCGGGGAGGGCGGACGCATCCGGGCCGCGCTGGACGAGCACGATCTCGACACCGTGATGCACTTCGGGGCGGTGGCCTATGTCGGCGAGTCGGTGGACGACCCGCTGTGGTACTACCGCAACAACATCGCCTCGGCCATCGCGCTGCTCGAGGCCTGCGACACCTGCCGGGACGGCCGGGGCGTGGACCGGTTCATCTTTTCCTCATCCTGCGCGACCTACGGCGACCCGCCGGAGGGCATGATCCCGGTTCCGGAGCACTGCCCGCAACACCCCACCTCGCCCTACGGGCGGACTAAGCTGCACTTCGAGCACATCCTGCTGGACTACGCGGCGCACCGGGCCAACCAGGACCGCCCGCTGGCCCTGACCATGCTGCGGTATTTCAATGTCGCCGGCAGCGACCGCACCGGTTTGCTCGGCGAGGACCACACGCCCGAGACGCACCTGATCCCGGTGGCGATCCAGGCGGCGCAGGGCAAGCGCGAGTCCATGTCCATCTTCGGCGCCGACTATCCCACGCCGGACGGCACCTGCGTGCGCGACTACGTGCATGTCGAGGATCTGATCGACGCCCATGTGCGGGCCGCCGAGCGGGTCAAGCCCGGCCGGGCCGAGGCGTTCAATGTCGGCATCGGCAAGGGGTACTCGGTGCGGGAGATCCTCGACTCGGTCCGGCGCGTCAGCGGGAAGGACTTCCGCGTGATCGAGGCCGGACGCCGGGCCGGTGACGCCATCGCGCTCTACAACGACCCGACGAAGATCCAACGCGATCTCGGCTGGCAGGCACAGGTCACGGACATCGACGAGATCGTCACGACCGCGTGGAACTGGATGCAGGCCCACCCGGACGGGTACGGGGACTGACCCGCGCATGGCCGGGAGGCTCACATCGCGCGCCCACGCGGTGCTGACCGGGGAGGACGACGGGCGGGTCTGCCGCGACATCCCGGAGGAAGCGTGCCGGGAGCAGCCGCGGAACTTCCTGATCCATGTGCTCAGCCTCGGCGCGACCAAGACGGGCGACGGGCTGGCCGACCCGAAGCTCTCGCTCGCGTGGCTGCTGACCAGCCTCGGGGCGCCCGCGGCGTTGATCGGTCTGCTCGTGCCCGTGCGCGAGGCCGGGTCGCTGCTGCCGCAGCTGATCACCGCGGGGTACATCCGCGGCCTTCCCCGGCGCAAGTGGGTCTGGGCGGCGGGCAGCTTCGTGCAGGGGCTGGCCGTGGCGGGCATGGGCGCGGCGGCGCTGACGCTGGAAGGGGCGGCGGCGGGGTGGGCCATCGTCGGGCTGCTGGCGGTCTTCGCCCTGGCGCGCAGCGTGTGCTCGGTCAGCCATAAGGATGTGCTGGGCAAGACGGTGTCCAAGTCCACCCGGGGCACGGCCACGGGCACGGCCGCGACGATCGCGGCGCTTCTTGTGCTCGCCTTCGGTGCGGCGCTCAGCGTCGGCCTGATCCCGCTGACGGTGACGGCGATCGCCTTCGCCCTGTTCGGCGCGGCCGGCCTGTGGCTCATCGCGTCGGCCCTGTTCTGCACGCTGGCCGAGTCGCCCGGCGCGACCGCGGGCGGGGGCAACCCGATCGTGGTCGCCGTCAGCCATTTCTCGCTGCTGCGCGAGGATCCCCAGCTCGTCCGCTTCATCACCACGCGCGGGCTGCTCACCTCGACCGCGCTGGCCCCGCCGTTCATCCTGACCCTGGCCGGGGCGACGGGCCGGGACAGCCTGGCCGATCTCGGGCCGTTCGTGATCGCCTCGTCCACCGCGTCGGTGGCCAGCACCTACCTGTGGGGACGCCTGTCGGACCAATCCAGCCGGAGGGTGCTGCTGCGGTCCGGCCTGATCGGCGGGGCGGTGCTGTTCGCGGCGGCGGCCTTCGGCTGGTCCGGGCTGGACGGCGACCTGGCCCGGTGGGGCCTGCCGGTGCTGCTGTTCGTGCTGATGATCGCCTATCAGGGCGTGCGGCTCGGGCGATCGACGCACCTGGTGGACATGGCCGACGCCGACACGCGGGCCGCGTACACCGCGCTGTCCAACACCATCATCGGGCTGATCCTCGTCGGCGCGTCGGTCTTCGGGCTGCTGGGCGAGGCGATCGGCACGCCGGGCGTGCTGGCCGTGTTCGGGGCGATGGCCTTGGGCGCGGCGTGGACATCGTGGGGGCTCGAAGAGGTGCAGCAGCGGGATTGACGCCGGCCACGCCCGTACCCTCCCCGCATGTGCGGACGCTTCACCCAGTTTTTCTCGTGGACCGACCTGGCCGCGACGCTCGGCGGGTTCGTGGACATCCCCGACTTTGACACCGACCGCCGGCCCCTGCAGCCGCGGTACAACCTCGCGCCGACTCAGGAGGCCGTCGCGATCCGCTCGGACGCGGGCGCCCCGCGCCTCGGCCCGATGAAGTGGGGTTTTCCCAACCCGCACCAGCCGGGCGAGGTGATCAACGCGCGGTCCGAGACGGCGGCCGAGCTGCCGATGTTCCGCGATGCCGCCGCCCGTCGCCGCTGCCTGATCCCCGCCAGCGGGTTTTACGAGTGGGACCGGCACGCGCCCGGGGGCAAGCAGCCGTGGTTTCTCCGCGCCGAGTCGGAACTGTTCCTGCTGGCCGGGCTCTGGCGCGACGGCCCGGGCGGGCCGCTGTTCGTGGTGCTCACCTGCGACACGCCGCCGGGCTTCGAGCCGACCATCCACCACCGCATGCCGCTCGTCGTGCGTCCTGAGCACGCGGCCGCGTGGCTGGATCCGGGGGTTGACGCGGCAGGGGCGATCGGTCTGGGGGCCCCCTTCGGCGCGCCGGAAACCTTCGGTGTGCGCGCCTGGGCGGTGTCAACGCGGGTGAACAGTGCGGGAAACGAGGGAGCGGGGCTGCTGGAGCGGGTCGAGCCAGCGGCCGGTCTCTTCGGATAACGGTCGAAGCGAGTTCCCTTTTCGAGGGGGGCGAAAGGAGTCCGAACCCGGCTCAGGCTTGTTCGATGGCTTCAGCGGGCTGGGGAATATTATCTAAGACAGAAGACGGTGCGCCTAGAATGATGGAACGGATATCGCACCGACCCGCGGGCATCACCGCCAGCGAGTCGACGGTTCCCCGCGAACGGATACTCGTTTCCAGCTCGCCCTTGTCGGCGGCACCTCCGCATTTCTGGCACAGAGTGCGGTTCACGGATTCAGGCCTCATGCCCTGGAGCCAACCGTGCCCACACCCGCCTCTTCACCCCTGTTGGCTTATCTGCACTCGGAGTTCCGCGAGGCCTTCGGCCAGCCTTCGAGCATGCTGGAGATGGACAGCCAGTGGTCGCTGCGCTCCGAGCCGCAGGCGCCGGCGATCTTCATTCTCGTGAATGGTTCGTACGAGAAGCCCGCGGTATGGATCTTCGATCCGTACGAGGCGGACAATGTCTGGCGCACCTCGATCACCTCGACCACCGAGGTGGACGACGCCATCTCGGTGATCAAGGGACGGATCGTTTCCGCCGCGGCCGCGTGGAAGAACAATGGGCAGGTCAATGGGCAGGTTGATGGGAAGGCTGATGGGAAGGCCGACGGCAAGGCCTGACCCGAACCAGTTTGAGCCACCGCTTCGCGAGCCTGTTTTCTGTGCATCGTTCGTTGAACGGTATGGGAAAGGATGTGCCGTGATGGAGCTGCCGACCAACCGGCTCGAGGACGAGGCCGACCGTCTCGCCCGGCAGATCGCCGTGCGGAATCATCCCGAGGTGTCCATCGCCATCCGCTCGCGGCGCAAGTCAATTCTTCATCTGTGGCGGACGCGGAGCGTCGAGGTGCTGCCCGACCTCGACGGCCTGACCATCACCGAGTTCGAGAACTCCATGGGCGAGATGCTCGACACGCTGGCGGGCGCGATGGCGTCCAGTGATCCGGAGTGGCTGCGACGCATCATCGCCGAATCGCCCGGTCACGGGCTGGCGCGGTTCGCGCTGGACTGCAGCCCGCACACACTGCTCGCCGAGGAACGCATCTTCCGTTCGGTCCTGATCACGGAGCTGCGCGAGGAACTCGGGTGTCCGCTGACCACCGATGCGGCGGCCTCGCTCCACGAGCTTCTGGACCTGATGGGCGAGTACAGCATCCTGGCGATGGTCGCCAAACGCCGCGAGAAGCAAGAGGAAGCGATGCAGGATAAGGTCAGCGGCATGCGCCGGCTGGCCGACCTGGGGACCCTCGTCGCCGGCATCACCCACGACGCGATGAACATCCTGCTCCCGCTCCGGATGCGCTTGGATCATCTCGATCGGGCCGATCTTTCCGAGTCGACCCGCGAGGACCTCGCGTCGATCGATCTGCTTTTCCGGCAGTTCCAGAACGCGATCGTCAACCTCCGCTGGCTGTCGGTCAAACCGTCGCGCCCCCCCGTGGTCGGCACGCCGTTGGACCTGAACCACTGGAGCATCGAGGTCGCCGAGTTCCATAAGCACGTGATCCCGTCCACCACCCGCGTGGTGTTCGAGCTGCCGCCCGAGCTACCGCCGGTTCACATCAGCTCGGCCGCCCTGTCGCAGTCGGTCTTCAACCTGATCCACAACGCCCACCAGGCCATCGCGTCGGACCGCCCGGAGGGGCGCATCGTGGTCGGCGCGCAAGTGCGTGACGACGGCGGCGTGGATCTGACGATCGAGGACGACGGAAGGGGCATGCCGCCAGAGGTGCTGGCCCGATGCAGCGAAGCGTTCTTCACCACGCGTCACGACGGCAGCGGGCTCGGGCTGGCCATTGTGCAAACGCTGATTCTGGGCAGCGGCGGCGACATCAAGTTCGTGTCCCCGCCGCCGGGCAAGCCCCGGGGCACACGGGTGGTGCTGACGCTGCCGACAGCCCCACACAGGGCCGGCGCCGAACGATCGAAGCGGTCCGGCGGGCGAGGGTGATCCCGTTCGTTCAACACTGATCAACACCGTCCGACGCCCCTCTGTCTGAGCATTCGGCGCCGTATCCGCGTCACGATCAACACCAGGGATCGATTCCGGATCGAGCACGACGGCCATCGCCCCTCCCGCGCGGGGCCAGTCTACCTCACCGTGTTGCGCAAACAAATCCCGATTATGAGACGATGTCGGGCCGAATTCGTCATGGTCAAAACGACAACAACCGGCCGGGGCCGGTTGCGACGAAAATCTTCAAAGCCGTTGCGGTAGTGGGCCTGGACAGACTCGAACTGTCGACCTCACCCTTATCAGGGGTGCGCTCTAACCAACTGAGCTACAGGCCCGTCGGGGCTCTCGCCCTCGGGCGGGCAGTATAGACCCCGGCCCGGCGGTCGTCATCCGCGCCGGGCCCCCGGCGCGGGCGGAGAACGCGGCCCGGGCGTCCGGGAACCGGCCTACCGGGGCGTGGGCGGGGCCGTCGAGGCGGGCGGGTCGAGGGGGATGGTCAGGAGGAACTCGGCCCCGTGGGCGCGTCGCCGGACGAGGCGGAGGTCGCCGCCCATCTCGCGGGCCAGGCCTCGGGAGAGGGCCAGGCCCAGGCCCAGGCCGGGGCGGCTGCCCTCGGCGGCGCCGGGGCCGCGCTGGAACTCGCCGAAGACCCGCTCGCGTTCGCGCCGGGGGATGCCCCGGCCGTGGTCGGCGACGAGGATCTCCAGGTGGCGGTCGCTCACGCTCAGGTCCAGGTGGATGCGGGTGTCGGCGTCCTCGGCCTGCTTCTCGTCCGAGGGCAGGGCGTACTTGCAGGCGTTCTCGACGAGGTTCATCAGAATCCGTTCGACCGAGCGTGGGTCGCAGGTGACGGTGGGGCGCGGCTCGGCCTCGATCGGCGGCTCGGCCGAGACGATCAGGTCCATGCCGGACTGCTCGGCCCGGCGGCTGAGCACGGGTCGGACGCGGGCGAGCAGTTCGGACGCGGAGACCGACCGTTCACCGGGCGGGCGGGCCGCGCCGGGGCGTCGCCGGGTCAGGCGGGCGTACTCGAGCACATTCTCGACGATCTCGCCGAGGCGGATCGACTCGCGCTCCAGCGTGCCGAGGTATTCGGCCTGGGCTTTCTCGTCGGTGACCATGCCGCCGGCGAGCATCTGGGCGTAGAGCCGGAAGGTGGTCAGCGGGGTGCGCAGCTCGTGGGTGACCGCGCCGACGAAGCGGGCCCGCCGGTCGGACAGACGCATCGTCGCGCGCAGGACCAGGCCGACCGCCGCCAGCGCACCCAGCGTGGCGATCCAGGTGATCAGCAGGGCCCAGAGCGCGGGGGTCATGCGGGCGGGCGGGCTGGGGGCGAAGTCACCGGGGATGAGCAGGGCGGGGACGGTGGCCAGGCGGAAGCCGCGGCCGTCGCGTTCGATCTGCCCGGCGGCCGTGCCGTGGGCGGGGACCAGGGTCGCGCCGGGGATCAGGTCCTGCACCGATCGCTCCAGCGTGTCGCGCAGGCCCGCCCAGTCCATGGTGACGCCCTCGGTCCGCGTGCCGGCATCCGTGGGGATGTTGCGGACGAGGACCAGGTCCAGCCGGTCGGGCTCGGTCTCGACCCAGCGCGGCTCGAGGCGGAGCGACTCCGACGCGCCGACCCGGGCCGGCTCGTCCGCCGCGGTAAAAGCGTGCAGGGGGGGTGACTCGGCGGCCTCACGCTGCGGTTCCTCCGCCTCGCCATGCATCGTGCGGGCCCGGGCCGGGGGCGAGGCGGCGGGGTCCACGCTCTGCGCGAGGTCGGCGACCTGCCGGCGCACCTGGTAATCGAACGCCAGCTCCGTTTCGATCTTCCGCGCGTCGTCATGCTCCGGCTCGGACTCGGCCGCATGCTGGGGCGCGTTGATCAGGCGGTCGCCGATGGCCCGGTTCTTCGGGTCGCTGGCGTCGATGTTGCGCAGGGCGTCGACGGAGAAGAATCCTTCCACGAACGGCGCGGGCCGCTGTGGCGCCGCGCCGCGACGGGCGTCCGCGAAGCTTGATACCCCATCGCCCGGCGAGCGCGCTGCCTCCATGGCGATGATCGGGGCGAGCTGCGAATCCACCCGCCACAGGGCGAGCCGGATGGCCTCTTGTCGCTGGGCGAGCTCACGGTTGGTCTGGTTGCGGTGCTCGAGGCGGGACACGGACAGACTCGCCCACGCCAGCGCGCCGACCACCGCGATGGCGCCGGCCCAGAACACCCACCACATCACCGGTCGGCGCGCGTTCATGCCGGGCGCTCCGTGACGGCGGGGGGGTTTGGGGGGGGCGGTGGGGACGGCGGGGCTTCGGCGGCGACGAGCATGTAGCCCTTGCCGCGGACGGTCTGGATGACCGCCGGCTCGTTGGGGTCGTCGTCGAGGGTCTCGCGGATGCGTGCGATGGTCATGTCGACGGTGCGGGTGTGCGTGCCGCGGGGGTCCAGGCCCCAGACGCGCTGGAGCAGCTCGTCGCGCGAGACGGCGCGGCCGGGGTTGGCCGCCAGGTAGCCGATGACCTCGGCCTCGCGCTCGGTCAGCGTGCGCCGGGCGCCGCTGGGCAGCACCGCCTCGCGGCGTTCGAAGTCGATGGTCCGCCCGGCGATGGTCAGGGCCGAGCGGCGCGACGGGCGCGCCGGTGAACGCCGGAGCACCGCCTCGACCCGGGCGATCAGCTCGTCGATGCCGAAGGGCTTGACGACATAATCGTCCGCGCCCAGGCGCAGGCCGCGGACCCGGTCCTCCTCCTCGCCGCGGGCGGTCAGGAAGATGACCGGCTGTTCCGGGCGCGACTTGCGCAGCTCGGCGAGCACCTCCATGCCGTCCATGCCGGGCATCATGATGTCCAGCAGCACCAGGTCCGAATCGATCGCCAGGGCGAGGTCGAGGCCCGACTTACCGTCCGCGGCCTCGTGCACGCTGTAGCCGTTGAAGCGGAGCATGTCGACCACGCCCCGCCGGATGGCGGCGTCATCCTCCACAACCAGGATCACGCCCAGCGACATGCGATGTGCCTCCCAAGGGTGACAATGGCCACGGCCCGCGTCGGCGGGCCGCAGGCCGGTTCCAGCTTACCACGAATAGCGGACGGTGTAGGTCACCTTCTCCTCCTCGTCGGGGCGGAGCATGACGGGGACATGGAACATCCGCGCGTCGAGCATCTCGTGCCGGTGGCTGATGTCCTGGATCTCGGCGTTGACCCAGCGGTACAGGCGTTCCTGCACGACCACCTCGACCGGCTCGGCCTTGCGGTTGCGCAGCGTGACCTCGATGGTCTCGGTGATCCAGTTGCGCCCGCGCTCGAACGACACCTGGCGGCGTTCGCCGACGACATCGAAGGCGTTGCCGAGCATGATCATGACCTCCTCGCCGCGGGGCGTATGGTCGATCACGCTCTCGCCGATGAACTCCTCGGAGCCGTCGGCCTCGTCGGTCTGGTTGACGCGCATCCGACCGGAGGGCAACGGGATGCCCATGCCGTGCTCTTCCTTGTTCTCGAACTTGAGGTAGACGGCGACCTTCGCGTCGGTGTTCAAACCGAAGTTCTGGTCGGACGCGGGCTGGTTGCCGAACCAGCGGACCCCGGCGAGCCCATCGAAGAGCAGGATCTTCCTCGCCGGCACGCCGCGGGCGGTCTCGAACAGCTCCATCTGCTTGGTGGAGCGGTCGGGGATGGTCGTCGGGCGTCCGAGCGTGTAGAGGTGGTACTCGAAGAAGGCCTTCTGCTCGAAGCCTTCATCCTGGCCGCGTGTTCGGAAGGCGACGGCCGCGTCGTACATCCTCTCGGGCCGCGCCGGCTCGGCGCGGTGGACATCGCCGGCGACGAGCTTGAGGGTCGCGTCCTCGTAGGTCCCGCCGGACTGGTTGAGGATCGAAACCCACGCGCCGATGTCCAGCGTGCCGCTGTTCTCGTCCGCGCCGGGGGTGAAGAGCAGGTTGTAGTCGGCCCACCAGGTGATGCCGCTGGTCTGGTAGGTGACGCGGGTCTCCTGCTCGCCCGTGCGGTCCGACGCCAGCGTCCAGATGAGCGTAGGCCGGGTGATGAGCCCCTCGGCCAGCGAGGGGAAGACCACGCCGTTGTAGCCCTCCTGGAACTGGATCCGCCCGTCCCTGCCCTGGAGCAGCATGCCGCCGCCGGCGACGGACATCAGCGTCATCTCCTGACCCTGGAAGTAGATGGTCCGGTCGATGTAGCGCTCGAGCATCTTGTCCATACTCAGCAGGTCGAAGCGGTAGTCCTGCTCGAGCACGCGGGTGCCGTCGGGATCGCTGAGCGAGGTGAAGCGAACCGTGGTCGGGTCGAGCAGGGCGGCGACATCCTGGAAACTCACCGTCGACACGCCGCGCTCGATCTCCAGCGTGCGGTCCTGGCGGACCATGGCGTAGCCGGGGACCCGGTTCCACCGCCCGGCCGCCGTGCTCTGCCCGGGCGTAGGCCGGTACAGCTCGGGCGGGATAGCGCCCGGGGTGGCGGTGGAGTAAATGGTCAGGGCCGTTCCCCCGGCCTGCAGGGTGGCCGCAAGCCCTCCGGTGGCCGCGAGCATCGCGATGACGGTGGTGCGTGAGATTCGCATGGTTCCTCCCTTGGGGTCTGTCCTTGGACACTTGAGTATTGAACCCACTTTGGTTCGGAGTGGGTTCGGTGCATTGACTTTCCGCCGCGGACTCCCGGGAGCACGACGCTCCCATCCGCCCGACGCATACTGATACCGTTCGCGACGCGTCCCGGCCGTCACCGCTTTGTCACGGCTCGTGTCACACGCGTGTCACACGCGCATCAGTCGCGATGCGTCCGGGCCATCAGTTCCCGCGGCAGGGCCAGCGTGATCAGCCCCGCGACAAACAACGCCCCGGCCGTGGCCAGGAACGCGGCGCTGAGCCCCAGCCCGCCCATCAGGCCGTACTGCACCCACTCGGCCGCCATCGGCCCGGCGAAGGCGAAGGCCCACGCCCCACCGAGCATCAGCCCGCTGGCCAGGCTCGTCCGGTGCGGCAGCATCCGCTGGGCCAGGCCCATGCTGATCGGCACGCACGCCCCGAAGCCCGCCCCCGCCAGCACCGACCCCGTCAGCGCCACCGGCGCGGCCAGCGCGATCGGCACCGCGTCCGTCCACGCCAGCCCGGCGATCGCCACGGCCCCCAGCGTGGGGATCACCCAGAACACCGTCTTCTCGAACCGTGCGGCGAGCACGAACCCGAGGATCAGCCCCCCGCCGCCCATGCCCACCTGCATCGCGCCCTGGAGCAGGCCGTTGAGCTCCGACGCCCGGGCCCCCAGGATCTCGGTCATCTCCGCTGCGCCCGCCCGGCGCAGGGTCTGGCGCTCGGCCCACTCGCTGAACAGGTACACCAGCGCCATGTTGACCGTGAAGCGCAGCATGTTCGACAGATAGAGCACCGCGACCGCGCCCCAGCGGGCCCGCAGCTCACGGCGCTCCCACGACACCGCCGATGCGCCGGAACCGCCGGACTTGTGCGCCACCCGGTGGATCGAGCACGCGAGCAGCACCACGCAGATCAGGCCGGGGATCATCATCCACCGCAGCGCGTCCAGGCCCCGGGCCATGTCGGCCGGCCCGTCGCCCGCCCGGGCCGCGGCCTCGACGAACCGGGGCGTGAACACATTGCCCACCATCCCGCCGAGCATGCCGAACAGGAAGAACAACGCCAGGTACCGCGAACGCCTCGGCCCGGCCAGCCGCCCCACCGCCGCCGCCGAGGGCGGGTGGAACGCGCCGATACCCGCCGCCCCGATCGCGAAGATCAGCGCGAGCTGCCACGCGTTCTGCGCCATGCCCACATTGGACACCGCCAGCACCGCCACCAGCAGCCCCAGCGTGCCCAGCACCCGGGTGTCCCACCGGTCGCTCAGCCACGCCACCAGCGGCTGGATCAGCCCCGACGCCACCGACCCCACGCCCAGCAGCAACGCCTTCTGCCGCGCGGTCATCCCGTGCATGACCACCAGCAGCGGCAGCAACGCGATGATCATGAAACTGAACGCGTCGTTGACGCCGTGGATCAGCACCGTCGCCCACGCCCGCAGGCGCGGCCGCGTCACCCCGCCGGCTCGTTCCAGCGGCTGCGCAGGCACATCGGGGACCGGAACGGTCGTCACGGGCCAAGCCTAGCCGCGGTGCGTCGCCCAACCATTCAATCCCCCGCCGGTCGCCCGCCCTTGCGCGGATCGCAGGCCGCCTGCCAGCCGCCCGGCGTGCGTTTGATGATCTGGACATTCCCCACCGCATCGCGCGAGCCGATCGCGTGCCCGCGGGCCGCCAAACCCTCGCCCCAGGACCTGGCCCCCGGCTCCAACTCGACCCGGTCGGGCATCCACTGGTGGTGCAGGCGCGGGGCCGCGACCGCGTCGCCCGCGTCCATCCCCGACAGGGCGTTGAGCATCACCTGCACCGTCCCCGTGATGATCCGCGGCCCGCCCGACGCCCCCACCACCAGCAGGACGCCCTCCCCGTCGAGCACGATCGTCGGCGACATGCTCGACAGCGGGCGCTTGCCGACCTCCGGCAGGTTCCGGTCCGACTGCGTCAGCCCGAACGCGTTGGGCGCGCCGCGGATCGTCGTGAAGTCGTCCATCTCGTTGTTGAGCACGATGCCGTAGGCGTCCACGCCCAGCAGCGACCCGAACCCCAGGTTGATCGTCTCCGTGCACGCCACCGCCCCGCCCCAGCGGTCCACCGCCGACAGGTGCGCGGTGCCCGCGCCCTCCGCCAGCGCGTCGTGCGTGCCGTAGGCGTCCGTCGCCAGCGCCCGCTCGCCGATCATGCCCACCATCCGCGCGATGTTCCCGGGCGCGAGCATGGCCTGGACCGGCACCGCCACGAACGCCGGGTCCGCCAGCCAGCGCGACCGGTCCGCGAAGGCGTGCTTGAGCGCCTCGACGAAGCGGTGCCGACGCTCATCGGTGTCGATCGGTTCACGCGGGGCCATGCCCATCGCCGCCATGATCGCCAGCGTCTGCACGATCGTCGTCCCGCCCGACGACGGCGGCGGCATGCACAACAGCCGCAGCCCGCCCACCTCCGCGATCAGCGGCTCGACCTCCAGGGGCCGATACGCCCGCCACTGGTCCAGCGTCATCACGCCGCCGTCGGCGTTGACCGCCCCGACCACCGCCCGGCCCAGGTCGTCGTCCTCGCCGAACGACACGCACGCCTCGAGCGCCCGCGCCAGCGCCGGGCTGACGATCCGGTCGCCCTCGCGCACGCGCCCCGAACGCAGGTAGGTCTCCCACACCAGCGGGAACCGTTGCTGCCATGCCGGGTTGCGCTCGAACCGGGCGATCAGCCCCCGCGCCGCGCCCATGTAGTGGTCATCGACGACGAACCCGTGCTTTGCCGCACGGATCGCCGGCGCCAGCACCGTCGCCCGGTCCAGCGTGCCGTAGTGCTCCAGGGCGTACAGCAGCCCCGCGATCGTCCCCGGCACCGCCACCGCCGCCCCGCCGATGGTGCTCGACCGCCCGGTCTGCTCGAAGAAGTCCGGCCCGACGGGGCTGGTCTCGCGGTAGTTGATCGCCGTGGTCACCGCGCCGTGCGTCGGGTCATCGGGCAGGTGGATGACCATGAACCCCCCGCCGCCCAGCCCGCACGAGTACGGACGCACCACCGCCAGCGTGAACGACGCCGCCACCGCCGCGTCGACCGCGTTGCCGCCCCTGGCGAGCATCCGCGCCCCGGCCTCGGACGCGAGGTGGTGGTCCGCCGCGACCGCGCCACCGGGGAAGACCCCGTAGTAATCTCGGACCGTCCGGATCCCCGGCGAGCACCCCGCCAGCACAAGAGCGAGCAGAAGGAGCAACGCGAGGGCCGGTCGGGCGGTACCAATCCGTGTCAGCATGATGCCAGCGTAGCAAGTTTCGCCCGAATCAACCCCGGTCCTGACGGGTTGGAAGGAACCGGCCCGGGCCCAGCACGAATCGTCCCCTGCCCCGATTCTCGGGGCTTCCGCGCCCGTTCTGGGTGTGGACGCACAGGCCCACGGGCCTCAGACAGACCGGAGCTTCCTCCATGAAACGCGTCAGCGCCGTGCTTGTGTTCATCGTGGCCGGCTTGCCCCACCATGCGCGGGCGGCCGATCCCGTCGACATCCTGACCCACACGCCTCCGCGCGTCCACGAGGGCCAGAGCGTCGTCCGCGTCACGGCCCAGACGCCCCGCCATGTCCAGACCGCGCTGGCGCTGGCCGAGAGCCTCTGGTCCGAGGGCGCGGGCGTCGGCGCGTTCGACATCCAGATCCACACCGACCGCATCCCCGTCCTGCTCGAGGCCGGGCTGCAGGCCGATGTCCGGATCCCCGACCTCCAGGCCCACGCCGACCGCGCCTGGGCGCAGGTCCGCGCCGCCGAACGCATGCTGCGCGACCGCGAGCCCGCGCCCCGCGGGCTCGGGGCCCACGACGAGGCCTGGTTCGAAAACTACAAGCAGCTCGCACAGATCGATAACTATGTCGACACCCTGCACGCCGCCCGCCCCGACCTGACCACCCTCGAAGTCATCGGCCAGTCGCTGCAGAACCGGCCCATCCGCGCCATCACCATCACCGGGCCCGACCGGCCCGGCAACGCCGCCGCCGACCGGCCCGTCGTGCTCTGGAACGGCTGCCTCCACGCCCGCGAGTGGGTCAGCCCCATGACCGTCACCTACATCGCCTCGCGCCTGATCGACGACTACGACGCCGACCCCGGCGTGCGCGACCTCGTCGATCACATCCGCTTCGTCATCGTCCCGATGGCCAACCCGGACGGCTATCTCTACTCCTGGACCAACAACCGTTACTGGCGCAAGAACCGACGCCAGAACAACGCCAGCGACTTCGGCGTCGACCTGAACCGCAACTGGGGCTTCGAATGGGGCGGCGCGGGCTCCAGCGGCAACCCCTCCAGCGACATCTACCGCGGCACCGACCCGTTCTCCGAGCCCGAGACCCAGGTCCTCCGCGATCTGGCCCTCTCCTTCGGCCCGGACCTGGCCGCCCACATCGACTACCACACCTTCTCCCAGCTCATCCTCTACCCCTTCGGCTACGCCGACGGTGTGTTCGCGCCCGAGCCGGACCGCACCTTCTTCGAGAACCTCTCCAACGACATGTCGGACCTGATCCTGTCCTACTCGGGCGTGTTCTATGACCCCATGCCCTCCTGGCAGCTCTACCCCGCCGCCGGCGGCGCGACGGACTGGTTCTACGGCGCCGCCGGGGCCAAGAGCCTCACGCTCGAGCTCCGCCCGGCGTCCGGCGGTCTGGCCGCCTTCGACCCGCCCCCCGGCACCATCCTGCCCACCGCGCGCGAGAACTACGAGGCCGCCCGCTTCTTCGCCGCCCGCACCGCCCGCCCGATCGCCTTCACGGTCCCCCCGGTCGGCACGGTCCAGGCCGACGAAGCCACCGAGGTCGAGTTCATGGTCGCCGCCGGCCTGCAGGACCTCGACCCGACCAGCGTCGCCGCCTTTGCCGCCGTCGGGCAGGGTGCGGCCGAACCGATCCCGGTCTCCCCCAGCGGGCCCGGCCGGTACACCGCCACGCTGCCGCCGGTTCCCTGCGGCCAGAGCGTCTCGTTCTTCTTCAGCGCCACGACGCTCGGCGGCGCCACCATCGACTACCCCGCCGACGGCGCCTTCACCGCCGACGCCGTCCGCACCGTGTTTGCCGACGACTTCTCGACCGATCAGGGCTGGACGGTCGGCGCGCCCGACGACGACG
>JAFIFX010000008.1 GCA_020831805.1 Planctomycetota bacterium
GGTTTTGTTGGGGGGGGGGGGGGTTCCCCGCCCCCGGATGGGGCGACCCCGTATTCGACCGTTCGCACGCGGGGGGGCTGTACCCCCGCCGCTCCAAAAATGCTGAATATGCCCACCATCCAACAAGCCGCCGCCAACCTCCCCCAAGGCCCCCTCACCGAGGCCGCGCTCGTCGAGCACATCCACCCCCTCTTCACCCGCACCCTCGCCCGCACCGATGAGATCTACCTCGCCAACCACTCCCTCGGCCGCCCCCTCGACCAGACCGCCGACGATGTCCGCGAAGCCCTGGACCTCTGGTACACCGACATGGACGCCGCCTGGGAAGCCTGGCTGGGCGAACGCGACGCCTACCGCGCCCGCATGGGCCGCCTGATCGGCCGCGCCGACCCGAAGGCCGTCGTCCCCAAGACCTCGGCCGCCCAGGGCCTCCGCGCCGTCATCAACAGCCTGCCGCGCCGCACCCCGAACATCATCGCCACCCGCGGCGAGTTCGACTCGATCGACTTCGTCCTCAAGGCCTACGCACACCGCGGCCGCGCCCGGCTGAGTTGGGTCGCCTGCGAACAGAACGCCCGCTTCGACGCCGACCGCATCATCGAAGCCGTCAAGCCCGGCGCCGACCTCGTCGTCATCAGCCGCGTCTTCTTCGCCACCGGCCAGATCCTCGAGGACATCGAACGCGTCATCGCCCACGCCCATGACATCGGCGCCCGCGTCCTCGTCGACGCCTACCACTCCGCCGGCGTCCTGCCCGAGTCCATGGACGACCTCGGCTGCGACGCCATGATCGGCGGCAACTACAAGTACACCCGCGCCGGCGCCGGCGCCTGCTGGCTCGCCCTCGCCGACACCATGCTCCGCGACGCCCCCACCCCCGACCCCGAAGACCCCGCCCCGATCGACACCGGCTGGTTCGCCAAGGCCGAGCCCTTCGCCTACCACCGCACCGAGCTGCCCGAGTACGCCCCCCGCGCCGACGCCTGGCTCGAGGCCACCCCGCCCGTCCTGACCTACTACCAGGCCCGCACCGGCCTCGACCTGGCCCTGGCCCTCGGCGTCGACCGCCTCCGCGACTACTCCCTCCGCCAGCTCGCCTTCCTCCGCGACGCCCTCCACGAATCCGGCGTGACCACACGCCTGATCAACCCCCGACCCGACCAGCACGGCGCCTACCTGCTCATCCCCGTCGCCGACGGCAAGCAGGCCGTCACGAAACTCAAACACGCCGGCCTCAACACCGACGCCCGCCCCAGCCCCGCCGGCGCCAACAACACCAATCCCGAATGGTTCGTCCGCCTCTGCCCCGACATCCTCAACACCGAATCCGAACTGACCCAAGCCGCCCGGATCACCGCGCAGACGCTCGAAAGGCGGTAGTCCTCACTTCGTCTCTTCGTCTTTCATTCGCGCTGGCTCTCCGCCATCCCTCGGTAAAACCACATAAAAATCCGACCCCACCCCCGGCGTCGTGTGCACCTCCAGCCGCCCCCCGTGCGCCTCGGCGATGCGTCGCGCCGTCGGCAGCCCCAGCCCCGTCCCGCCCGCGCGCGTCGTGTAGTACGGCCGGAAGATCTTCTCGACCGTCTCGGGCGACATCCCCGGCCCCGTGTCGATCACATGCAACCGCACCGACGCGACCCCGTCGTCCTCGCACGCCTCGCCGCGCAGGATCAGGTCCCGCGTCGTGATCGACGGGTGCTCCATCACCGACACCGCGTTGAGCATCAGGTTCAGCATCGCCTGCTTCACATGCGGGCCGTCGATCCGAGCCGAGACCGGCTCTCGGGGCGGCTCAATCCGCAGCCGCACCCCCGACGCCCGTGCCTGCGGGTCGAAAAAGTCTCCCAGCTCTTCCAGCAGCATCCCGATGTCCAACGGCGCGATCGCCAGCCGCAGCTCCCCGGCGTACTCGAGAAAGTCGGACAGGATCCCCCGGAGCCGCTCCGTCTCCAGCTTGAGCGCCCCCACGCGACGCGTCAGCCGTCCCTTGTCCTGCTCGTCGAGCGACAGGTCCGCGATCGCTTCCTGCAGCAACTGCGCGTTCAGCCCGATCGTCGACAACGGGTTCTTGATCTCGTGCGCCAGCCCGCCCGTCATCGAACCGATCTCCGCCAGCCGCTCGGCCGTCCGGGCGCGACGCTCGGCCACACGAACCCGCGCCACCGCCCGACGCACGATCACACGCGACGCGACCACCCCGGCGCCCGCGCCGATCAACAACCCGATCCCAAGCCCGGCCAGCCAACTCATCCCGGATTGTTGGACCCGATGACCCCCGGGGCCTCCGCCACGCCGCCCGTGCCCTCCCCGGGATCAAACCCCCCCGACCGACGCATCGCCAGCCACACCCACCCCATCTCCCAGTTATGCACCGCGTGCATCACGATCATCAGGTACAACCACCCGCTCCACACGAACATCGCGCCGAACACCAGCCCCATCCACAGGATCACCACCACCGCCCAACGCCCCTCCCACACATGCAGCAGCGCGAACAGCACCGACGACGCCACCACCGCCCACCACACCCCCAGAAACCCGCCGAGGTACCAGATCATGAACCCGCGGAACGCCAGCTCCTCCCCGAGCCCCGCCGACCCCGACAGCACACCCCACCACCGCTGCTCCCGCCGATCCCGCGGCATCAACGCGTGCAACTGATCGGGGTACCACGCCCGGATCAACCCCCGCAGCCCGGCGCGACGCCCCACCGCGACCACCAGCACACGCAGCCCCAGCCAGTACGCCGCCAGCGCCCCGGCCACCACCCAGAACCCCGCCCCCGTCACCGGCCGCCCCAGCCCATAGTCCGCAAGCCCCGCATCCCCGAACGCCAGCGGCAGGCACGCCACCAACCCGATCCCCAGCGAGACGACCGACTGATTCTTGTACAACCCGATCCGCGAGCCGCCCTCCTCAAGGGACAGCAGCACCTCGCGCGTCGCGCCACGCCCGGCCCACACCATCACCGGCAACGCGACCGCCAGCAGCACGAACACGATCGTCTCGATCATCCACCCAGTCTAACCCAAAGCCCCCGCCCTCACCCGGCCGCGCCATCCGCCAGATATCGATCATCCACGGCGTCCAACAGCGGCCCGATGTGCTTCTCGAACCGCTTCCAGCGTCCCACCGACGACCGGTAGACCTTCCGACGCACCTGATCCCGCGACGCCGTGCCCGTGTAGCCCCCGCCCTCTTGCGGCCGGGCGCACGCATCATCCCAGTCAAGACCGGCGGCCTCGATGACCTTCTGCGCCTCCCCCTCCAGGTCCTCAACCACCCGCTCGTAGACAACCTCAGCCGACACCGGGGCCACCGCATCCCAATGGGCCATCAGCCGCCGGTAGCCGTTATAAAAACGCCCTAGGCTCTCCAGATCCTCCGTGAACGGCATCGGCGACGCGAAATCCTGGCAGAAGCACGACAGGCAGGTATCCAGCGGATCCCGGACGCAGTGCACCACCGTCGCGCCCGGCATCGCGGCCCGCACCGGCCCGAGATGCAGGAAGTTGCTCAGCGATTTATCCGTCACCCGGGCCGACCGTGCCGCACGCTTGCGTAGCGCTCTCAAGTACGACCGACGCAACCGCTCCGCCCGGCGTCGCCCGAGCAGCGACGGCTCTGCCACCACGGCCAGCCCCGCACCGCCGGGAACCGGCTGCTCCACCCCCGGCACGGCCTCCACGACCGCCTCGTGCATCGCGGGCAGCTCCCCGCCCGCGCTCACCTCGGGATGCCGATCCAGGACCCGCTCGATCAGGCTCGAGCCGGACCGCGGCATGCCCACGATCAAGACCGCTAGCTCGTCCCCCTGTGATGCCGCCCCGTCGCCGAACTCCGCCAGTGCTTCGGGCGTCCAGGCAACCCGAACCCGCTCAACCAACCGCTCGAACGCGTCGGCATCGAACCCCGCGGCCCCGCCACGCATGCGATTGACCCGCTCGTACTGGGCGAAGGCCTCGTCGTACCGCCCGTCCTTCTCGAGCAGTTGGGCATAAGCCAGCCGCACCCGCCGCTCGTTCACACCGCCGCCGGACATCCCCCCGAGGACCCGTCGCGCCGCGTCGATCCCCGGCGCGATCTCCCCCCGCCACAGGCACAACTCAAGAAACAACTGCACCGTCGGCACATGCCCCGTGCCGCCCGCCACCGCCCCCCCCACCAGTTCGTACGCCTCGTCGTACCGGCCCGTCGCACGCAGCACGGTCGCCCGGACCATCCGCGCGTTGGCGTCCCCCGGCCTGGCCTCCATCGCCCGCCGGCTCGCCTCTTCGGCCTGCTCCAGCTCCTCCAGAACCAGGTGCGCCTGGGCCAGCTCGGTCAACATCTCGTGATTCCGCGGCGAGACCCGCAGCCCCCGGCGCAGCACCGCCCGCGCGTCCTTCGCCTTGCCGGAATGCAACAGGGCGGTCGCGTGCGCCCGCTGGTACGACAGGTTGCCAGGGCTCGACGCCGCAAGCTTCCTGAACGCCGCGGCCGCCTCGGTAAACCGCCCCGCCTTCAGCAGGGCGTCCGCCTGGCTCGCGTTGGGGGTGCGTTGCGACATCGGTCAAATGGATCCGAGGGATGGTAGTCCCATCGGCCATAGAGCCTGCGGCAAACACCGGGATCAATGGAACCAGGCCGAAACGGACGCCCAGCGACTATCTGCGCGGCGTGCGCGAGTAGGTCCGGCGCGGCACCACCACTTCCGACCCTTCCTCGGCCGCGTCGGTGCGAAGGACCCGCGTGGCGCGCCATCCCTTGTCCGACCGTTCCGCGTCATAGACCACGGCGCAGCCGTCCCGCAGCACACGGAACCCGTCACCCTGGATCACCGTGAAATGCACGAAGATGTCCTGCCCCTCGGGGCCGACGATGAAGCCGAACCCCTTGCGAGGATCGAACCACTTCACCTGTCCTTCAACATCCTTCAGCGTGTTCGGGCTATCCGACATGTGGCCCCCGATCCTGCGAACGAAACCCGACTCCCCACGAGCCTGGCGGCGCGACCAATAACGCGTAGCCTACCAAATCCTGTCCGCGCGTCAAACACCCCTCCGGAATGAATCCGGAGGGGTGGACAAAATCTCACCAGATTCGGCCTCAGAGGCCGGAAATCACGCCTTACTCGGCCGCGGCCGGCTCGGCGTCGCGCTCTTCACGCCGGGGACGGCCGCCCCGGCCCCGGCCCCCGCGATCACCGCCCCGATCGCCGCCACGGTCCCCGTCCCGATCGGACCGCTCCGGACGCTGGCCGCGCTCGGCCAGCTCCTTCTCACGCTCCTCGGGGCTCAGGGCCGCCTTGCGGCTGAGCTTGATACGGCCCTGGTCATCCACCAGGATCACCTTGACACGCACGGTGTCGCCGACCCGGACCACATCGGACACCGACTGGACATAGCCCTCGCCCAGCTCGGAGATGTGGCACATCCCGTCGGTCCCCGGCGCGATCTCGATGAACGCCCCGAAGTCCTTGGTCGAGACGACCTTGCCCTCGTACACCGTGCCGACCTTCACATCCTCGCAGAGCGCGCCGATCTCGGCCTGGGCCCGCTCGACGCTCTCGGCGTTCGGCGAGGACACCAGCACCGTGCCGTCGTCCTCCACATCGATGTTCACGCCGTACTTGTCCTGCAGAGCGCGGATGGTCTTGCCGCCCGGGCCGATCAGCTTGCCGATCTTGTCGACCTCGATGTTCAGCTGGATCAGACGCGGTGCATACCGGCTGATCTCGCTCCGCGGCGCGGGCAGCACCTGCTCCATCTGATCGATGATCTGGAACCGTCCGACCTTGGCCTGCGCGAAGATCCGCTCGATCTGCTCGAACCCGAGCCCGCGGGCCTTGAGGTCCAGCTGGATCCCGGTGATGCCCTCGCGGGTGCCGGACACCTTGAAGTCCATGTCGCCGAAGAAGTCCTCCTCGCCGATGATGTCGGTGACGAAGACCTCCTTCTCGCCGTTCTCATCGGTGAAGCGGCCCACCGAGATGCCCGCGCAGGTGTTGGAGATCGGCACGCCCGCGTCCATCAGCGCCAGGCAGCCGCCGGTGACCGACGCCATCGACGACGAGCCGTTCGACTCGGTGATGTCGCTGACCAGGCGGATGGTGTAGGGGAAGTCCTCGGGGCTGGGCAGCACACCGAGCAGCGACCGCTCGGCCAGCGCTCCGTGACCGACCTCGCGACGGCCCGGGCCCATGATGCGCCCGGCCTCGCCCACGCAGAAGGGCGGGAAGTTGTAGTGCAGGTAGAACTTCTTGGAGTACTCGGGCAGCAGCCCGTCGATGATCTGCTCGTCCTTGCCCGTGCCCAGGGTGCACGAGACCAGCGACTGGGTCTCCCCGCGCTGGAAGAACGCCGAGCCGTGGTTGCGGGCGAAGACACCCACCTCCATCTCCAGCGGGCGGATCTCCTCGAACTTCCGGCCGTCTGCCCGCACGCCCTTCTCGATGATCAGCTTGCGGGTGATCTTCTTCTCGAGCGTGCGGAACGCCTCGGAAGCCTGACGCCGCGCCAGGCGGGACGCCTCGGCCTGCTCGACCGTGCCGTCGATCTTCTCCGGGAAGTGCTCGTCAAGCACCTTCTTCTTGATCTCGGAGACCTTATCGCCACGCTCGTGCTTGCCCCTGATCTGCCGAGCCTCGGTCAGCTCCTTCTCACAGGCCTTCTTGACCTTCGCCATGATCTCGTCGGGGATCAGGTTCAGATGGTCGCCGAGACGCTTCTCCTTGCCGACCTTCGCGACCAGCTCGTTGATCAGGTCCAGGATCGGCAGAACGCCCTCGTTGTAGCCGAACTTGATCGCCTCAAGGACATCCTCGTCGGGCACCTCGGCCGCCCCGACCTCGATCATGTTCACGCCGTCCTTGTGACCGGCCAGCACCAGATCCAGATCCGAATACTCGAGCTGTGACACCGTCGGGTTGAGGATGAACTGGGGCCCGTCATCGGTAAAGATCCGCGCCACGCGGACCGTCGCCAGCGGCCCGTCGAACGGGCAGTCGGAGATCGCCAGCGCCGCCGCCGCCCCCGTGCCCGCGATCACATCGGCGTCGTTCTCGCCGTCGTGGCTCATCACCCAGTTCTGGAGCTGAACCTCCTCGATAAACCCGTCGGGGAACAGCGGACGGATCGGCCGGTCGATCATCCGCATCGTCAGGACTTCCTTCTCGTTCGGCGGGCCCTCACGCTTGCGGAAACCTCCGGGGAACTTGCCGCCCGCGGACAGCTTCTCGCGGTAGTCCACCTGCATCGGGAAAAAGTCCAGACCCGGACGCGGGGCCGCCCGCATCATGGTCGACATCACCGTGGTCTCGCCATGCGTGATCAGCACCGCGGAACTCGCCAGCTTGGCGACCTTCCCGGTCTCGATCCGCATCATCCGCCCGCCGATTTCCTTCTCGACGACGATCGCTTTGCTTGTCATGTTGTTCGCTTTCTACTTTTCACGCGGGGTGTGAGGACGCCCCGTTGCGCACGGACCCCGCGCCCCGATGGCGCGGCCGAACGCAGCTCGCCGACATGGTCGGACCCGCCCTCACGGATTGAGTGGCAGAAGGCGTCAGACAGCAGATCACGAACCGGCCCGCAACGGCCTGCTGTCCGGCGCCCACTGCCGCTCCCGCGGGCCCGATACGAAAACCCCGCATGCCCTTCCGAGCACGCGGGGTGAAAATCACTTCCGCAGACCCAACTTCTGGATCGTGGCCTTGTAGGCCTCGTGATCCGTGCGGCTCAAATACCGCAGCAGCCGGTTCCGCTTGGAAACCATCTGCACCAGCCCGCGCCGGTTGTGCGCGTCCTGCTTGTTCACACGCATGTGCGTGGCGACCTGCTGGATGCGGGCCGTCAGGATCGCGATCTGAACCTCCGGCGAACCGGTGTCCTTGCCATCGCGGGCGAACTCTTTGATGATGTCGGTCTTCTTCTCGGGGGCGAGGGGCATGCATTCTCCCTGTAGGATGCCGTCGCGCACGGGTGTGTCGGGCCGTTCCCGACAAACGCCGCCGCCTGAGCCATGGGGACGAACCCCAAGGCCTCCAACATTAGGCCACCGCCGGGGTTCCGTCCAACCCGGACCGCTCGAACCACACGCAATACCCCCCACACAGCACCCGACTCTGGCACGGCCGGACGCGCCCCAAGCACACCAGGCCACTACCCTCTCCCACCATGCCCACCACCCACGCCAGCCCCGCCCTCGCCCGACGCGTCACCAGCCTCAAGCCCTCCGTCACCGTCGCCCTCAACAACCGGGCCAAATCCCTCAAAGCCTCGGGCGTCGATGTCCTCGGCTTCGCCGCCGGCGAGCCCGACTTCGACACCCCCCAGACCATCAAACAGGCCGCCATCGACGCCCTCCTCGCCGGGGAGACCAAGTACACCCCCACCATGGGCGACATGGCCACCCGCGAGACCGTCGCCCGCAAACTCACCGAAGAGAACCAAATCCCCGGCCTGACCGGCCACCACATCGCGATCGGCGCCGGCGGCAAGCATGTCCTCTACACCGCCGTGCACTGCCTCTTCGACCCCCCCGCGCCCGGCGAGTCCCCCTGGGAGATGCTCCTGCCCGTGCCCGCCTGGGTCTCCTACGCCCCCATCTGCGAACTCGCCGGCGGCCGGGTCGTCGAACTCGAAACCACCCCAGCCACGAACTTCCGCCTCGACCCCGACCAGCTCCGCAAGGCCATCAACCCCCGCAGCCGCCTGCTCATCCTCAACTCGCCCTCCAACCCCCTGGGCACCATGTACCCCGAGGCCGACCTCCGCGCCATCGCGCAGGTCGTCCACGAAACCCGCGACATCGCCCCCGACCTGGTCATCCTCACCGACGAGATCTACGAAAAAATCGTCTACGCCGACACCCCCCACTTCTCGATCGGCTCGGTCCCCGAGATCGCCGAGCGCACGCTGACCCTCAACGGCATGTCCAAGGCCTACGCCATGACCGGCTGGCGCATCGGCTACGCCGGGATGCCCGGCGAGTTTGGCAAGCGGTTCATCAACGCCATGGCCACCCTGCAGGGCCAGATGACCACCAACATCACCAGCTTCAACTACGCCGCGATGCGCTGCGCCCTGACCGACGCCACGGTCGCCGACGAGGTCGAGTCCATGCGACAGGCCTTCGCCCGGCGCGCCGACCTGATCATGGCCCGGCTCGCCGACATCCCCGGCATCGCCTGCGTCCCCCCCCAGGGCGCGTTCTATGTCTTCCCCGATGTCTCCGCCCTCTTTGGCAAGACCACCCCCAAGGGCGCCAGACTCGACTCGGCCCTGTCCGTCTCCGAGGCCCTGCTCGACGAGGCCCATGTCGCCTTCGTCCCCGGCGAGGACTTCGGCGGCTGCGGCCGCAACCACCTCCGCATCTCCTTCGCCTGCTCCGAAGACCAGATCAACCAGGGCATGGACCGCTTCGCGAAGTTTGCCGCTTCGCTTCACTGAGCCGCGGGCTTTCAGCCCGCGCGGTCGTGGCTCACCCCGGCCGCCGCCGGCGCACCTCCACCACCGACCGCTTGACCAGCTCCTTGAGCACGACCTCGTCCACATCCGCCAGCGATTGGATGTACAGGCACGACTTGCCCGTCTTGTACTTGCCCAGCCGGGCCATCAGTTCCGGCTCGCCGGCGTGCCCGTTGGGGATGTACACCACCAGCGCGTTCGCCCGCGCCGAGAACCCCGCCAGCGGCATGTCGCCCTGCCGACCCGACTCGTACACATAGTGGTACTTGCCGAACCCCACGATCGAGTGCCCCCACATCGCCGGCTCCTCCCCGACCACCGAGCCGATGATCTCGATCAGCCGCTCGCAGTCCGGCCGGCGCTTCGGGTCCACCTTTGCAAGAAACCCGGCCACAGACCTCCGCGTCGGCACGGTCTTGTTCTCCGCCTTCTTCACGGCTTTCTTGGCAGGGGCTTTCTTCGCCGACTTCTTGGCTTCTTTCTTCACCACGCCCGCTTTCTCCGACGGCGGGGCCGGCTTCTTCGAGCCCTCCTCCTTCGCCCCGCTCTTCTTCGCCACTTTCTTGGCCATCATGCACCCCACGATCCGCGATACCGCGTGTCCAACCCTATCAGCCCTTCGCGACCTTCGAGAACTTCGCGTTAAAAAACCTCTTCCCCCCTCCGCGGCCTCTGCGTGATCTCCGCGTTCTCTGCGTACCTCCGGAAAAAGAGATCTCACGGACCTCGTGCATCGCTCAATCCTCCGCCTTCTCCCCGTCCGGCGCCATCTTCACCAGCTTCGGGTCGAACCGCGCCACCGGCTCAACCAGGTCCTGTTGCAGCGCGATCACCCGCCGGATGTCCTTGTACACCCCGGGGTTCTCATCGATCCCCGCCGAGATCACCGTGACCCCGCGCTCCTTGAGCAGTTCACGGACGCCCGCCCAGCGGAAGGTGTTCTTCGCCGCCGTGCGCGACATCAGCCGCCCGGCCCCGTGCGACGCCGACGACAGCGAGCCCGCCCCGTCCTTGCCCACCACGATGAACGCCGGGTCGGCCATCGACCCCGGGATCACACCGAGCACCCCCACGCCCGCCGGCGTCGCCCCCTTGCGGTGCACGATCAGCGTCTCCTCCACGCCGTCGACCTCGTGGGTTTCCTCCCACGCGAAGTTGTGGTGGTTCTCGACGCCCGCGATGACCTCGGCGCCGAGGTTCCTTGCGATGTGGCGGTGGATGCACGCGTGGTTCGCGCTCGCGTAGCGTCCCATCAGGTTCATCGCGTCCCAGTACTCGCGACCCGCATCCGAGTCCATTTCCAGCCACGCCAGGTGCCGGTGCTGCTTGTCCAGGTCCGGGTGCGTCTGCATGGCGATACGCGAGTAATGGTCGCACACCGCCGCCCCCGTGCCGCGCGAGCCCGAGTGCGACATCAGCGCGAGGTACCGCCCCGCCCCGATCCCCAGCGGGTGGTCCCCATCCCCCTCCTCCACCGTCAGCACCCCGAACTCCACGAAGTGGTTGCCCGACCCCGACGAGCCGAGCTGCGCGTGCGCCTTGTCCTTGAGCCGCTGGGTCACCGGCGACACCCGCCAGTCGTCATCCATCACATCGTGCTCGCGCTTCTCGGCGAACGCCGCCCCCATCCCGAACCTGGTCTCCGCCTCGATCGCGTCGGTCAGCCGCCCGCGCCCCGCGTCCGAATCCAGCAGATCCACCGGCAGGTCCAGCACCGTCACCTTAATGCGGCAGGCGATGTCCACCCCCACCGCGTACGGGATCACCGCCCCCCTGGTCGCCAGCACGCCCCCGATGGGCAGCCCGTAGCCCACATGCGCATCGGGCATCAGCGCCGCCGCCACCGAGATCGGCAACTCGCACGCCCGGCGCGCCTGGTCCACCGACTGCTGATCGATGTCCTCCCCCACCCGGCCCCAGATCTTCAGCGGCGCCGGCTCGTCCCGCAGCACCGCCGGCGGCGCCCCGATCACAGCCTCGGCTACCGGCCCCCACACCGGGTCATCCGCCATCGACCCGGGGTCCGCGAGCACCCGGCGCACCGCCTCCCTCGCCGCGTCCCGATCGGGCCGGTGCGTCTTGAACACGCCCACCGCCGCCCGCAACGCCGCGTCCTGAGTCAGGCCGAGATTGATCAACTCACGCTTCTTCATACCAAAGGGTGCCACGGCTTGTCCCGCAGGGCAAGCTGTGTTCGACACACTGGGTGCCACGGCTTGACCCGCAGGGCAAGCCGTGCTCCGCGTCCCTCACTCCATCTCCATCCCGAGCTGCCACATCATGAACAGCCGCTGATCGGCGATGTCCCGGATCTGGATGTGCCGCGGCTTGCCGGCGCCGTGGCCCGAATCCCGGTCCACCCACACCAGCACGGGCCGCTCATCCGGATCGCTGGCCGTCGCCGCCTGGAGCGCCGCGCCCATCTTCCGGGCGTGCAGCGGGTGGGTGCGCGCGTCGTTCTCGCCCGCCGTCAGCAGCACCGCAGGATACTTCACCCCCGGCCGGATGTTGTGGTACGGCGAGTACGCCCGGATGAACCCGAACTGCTCGGGGTCCTCCGCCGTGCCGTACTCCGGCACCCAGTACCGCGCCATCAGGAACTTCTCGAACCGCAGCATGTCCAGCAGCGGCACCGCCGAGATCGCCGCCGCGAACAGGTCGGGGCGCTGCACCACCGCCGCCCCCGTCAGCAGCCCGCCGTTCGACCCGCCCACGATCCCCAGCCGGCGCGGGCTGGTGTACCCCTCGCGGATCAGGAACTCCGCCGCCGCGATGAAGTCGTCGAACACATTCTGCTTGTTCTCGAGCATCCCGGCCTCGTGCCACGCCTTGCCGAACTCCCCGCCCCCGCGCAGGTTCGCCACCGCGTACACCCCGCCCCGCTCGAACCACGGGTACATCGTCGAGTTGAACCCGGGCGTCTGCGAGATGTTGAACCCGCCGTACCCGTACAGGATCGTCGGGTTCGACCCGTCCAGCTCGATGTCGTCGCGATGCACCACGAACATCGGAACCTCCGTCCCGTCCTTCGAGCTGTACCACACCTGCCGGACCACGATCCGCGAGGGGTCCACCGGCACATCCGGCCGCGCCCACAGCGAACGCCCGCCCGTCGCCAGGTCCACCCGGTAGATCGACCGCGGCATGTTAAAGCTCGAGAACGCCAGGAACGCCTCCGTCCGATCGTCCGAGGCCGACAGCGCCGCCGACCCGATCCCCGGCAGTTCCAGATCCCCCTTCCGCGCCCCGTCGTACCCGAACAACGAGATCCGCGTCCGCGCGTTCTCGAGGTAGTTCGCCGCGATGATCCCCCGCGCGAACGACGCGCCGCTGAGCACCAACTCATCGTGCTCCGCGATCACATCCTTCCACGCGCTGATCCCGGGGTTGGTCAGGTCCACCTCCACCACGCGCCCGTTCGCGGCCCCGAACGAGGTCTGCATGTACGCCCGGTCCCCGCTGAAATGGATCCCCCCGACCCGCCCGCTCTGCCCGCGGACCATCTCCACCAGCTCCAGTTCGCCCCCGCGCCGCCACGCCGCCAGGTCCGCGGCCCACAGGTCCATCGAGCTCGTCCCCGTCCAGTACCCCACGACGATCCACCGCCCGTCGTCGGAGACCGACGCCGACGGCCCCCAGGTCGTTTTCAGCCGCTGCAGCCGCGCGTCGTCGTAGCCCGCGTCCCCATAGAAAAACCCGATGTCCCGCTGCCGGAACAGCACCCGGTCCTGCGTGTGGTGCGTGCCGATCACATGGTGCCGGTAGATCCCCGAGTACGGGTCATCCAGCGACTCCAGCGCGCGATAGACGAACCCCTTCCCGTCCGGGTCCCACGCCGTCAGGCTCACCTTGCCGGGGATCTCGTCCGCCAACCAGGTCCCGCTGTCCACATCCATCAGATACAGCGTCGAGTTCTCGTCACCAGCCCGGTACATCCCGAACGCGAGCATCGACCCGTCCCGGTTCGGGCTCGTCCACGAGATCGTCGTCAGCCCCGTCGGGTCGATCCGGTTTGGGTCCAGCAGCAGCCGCTCATCGCCGTCCAGCCCCTCGCGCATGTAGTGCAGCGACTGGTTCTGCGTCCCTTCCCGGCGCGAATAGAAGTACCGGTTCCCGAACACCCGCGGCGTGCCGATCGCCGGAACCTCCAGCAACTCCGAGATCCGCGCCTCCAACGCCCCCCGCCCCGGCAGCCCGTCCAGCACCGACCGCGTGTAGGCGTTCTGCGCGTCCGTCCACGCTGCCACCTCCTCGGTCATCCGCCCCATGTTCGCCGGATCGGAGTTGTCCCCCTCCAGCCACTGGAACGGGTCCACGATCTCCACCCCGTGGTACAGGTCCGTCACCGGCCGCTGCTCCGTCGCCGGCGGCCCCGCCACCGCCCACGAACCGACCACCGCCACGCCAACCACCGCCGACATCCGTGCAATCATGGGGAGTTTCCTTCTCATTCTACATGGGCCCGTCGCCCGCATGATACCACGAGCCATGCCAGCCGTTGCACGCCGCCGGCCTGGCCGACCAGTGGCCGACCAGGCCGGCAACGCCACTTTTTCGCCCCGATGTCCACGATCGTGCGCTGTTTCGTGGACATACCCCCTTTCCCTCTTGAACCCCGCCCGCGGCGTGATACCTTCGCGCCATGACCACCACACAAACCCACCGGATCGAAAAGTCGCTCACCCAGCTCCGCAACACCGCCCCGCGCCCCGCCAGCCCCCCCCGCCCCGCCGCACCGCCCCCGGTCGACCCGGCCAGGCCGCTGGCCGGCATCGACCCCGAGCGCCTGTGTGAACTCCGCGACGACCTGCTCGAGGACTGGGACTGCCCCACCATGACCGACCTCGGCCTCTGCCGCGCCCACGGCCTGACCCTCAAGCAGGTCCGCGCCATCGCCGAGACCCCCGAGTTCCAGGACGCGCTCGAAGACCTCCGCGTCATCCGCGCCATGCGCCGCGAGCCCGTCCACGCCCGGACCGTCGCGCTCGCCGTCGACCGGCTCAGCCACATCGCCAACCACGAGCCCACCAGCGCCACCTACGCCAAGGAGATCCGCCTCGCCGTCAAGCACCTCCTGACGATCGTCCCAAAGACTGAGCCGCGGGATTCATCCCGCGCGGACCCCGCGCCTCCCATACCCCCCGCGCACCCCACACAACCAAAACAAAGCCCACCCCTCCCCGGCCGCCCCGCCGACCCCCATCCCCGGCAACCGGCCTGAGAACACCAGACACCCGCGCCTGTTCGCCCTCCACGGCGGCGACGAAGGCCGGGGCCGAGTGATGCTCGCGGTGACCGACAGGTCCCTTCGTGCGCCTCTTTCTTGCCCCGAGGCTGATACCGTTCGCGCACCACGAAACCCGTCGTCAGCCGCAGTACTGGAGACAACGCAAGTGGCCGACTACAAAGCACTGATCCAGGCCCTCTCCGACCGGCACAACCGGGCCGAGGCCGTCACATCGGCCATGGCGATCATCGAAGCCGGGATCGATCCGAACTGGATCGACCCGGACCGCGACACATCCCTGCTCGAGGTCGCGGTGGAAAAGTCTTGCTGGGAGGCGGCCATACGGTTGATCGAACTCGGGGCCCGTGTTCGCGACTGCGACACCGATTCGTTCAGCACGCTGGAGTGGGCGGGCTTGTACGGCCCAAGGCAGGTTGTCGAAGCCCTGCTCCGAACGGGCGCTTCCTGGGAAAAACTGATCCGCCGGGAGGAAGGCCACGGATTCCCCGCCGAATGCAACGCGCCGTACATGGACGATCGGTCCTACCTCCGAACTTCCTGCGGGATCATCGTCGAACTCATCGAGAACCGTGACTTCGAGCGGCTCGGCTGGCTCTGGGAGCTGGGCGTCAGCCGCCTGCTCGATGTCTTCGACGAGTCGTTGGGCTGGACGCCGCTGATGCACACCGCTGAGCATCGGGACCACGAAGGCGCCGCATGGCTGATCGATCGCGGCGCCTGGGCGAATCCGGTCAGCGCGTTCGACCTGAGCTTCACACCCTTGGACCGGGCCGTGATGAACCGCGACATCGAGATGGCCCGGCTGCTGCTCAGCGCGGGGGCCAATCCAAACATTCCGACCTGGATGCATGTCACAGCCGTCGAGCGAGCGATCCAGCAATGCGAAGACGAATCGGATGATGCGTCCGAGCAGATCGATCAGCAAATCCGTTCGCTGCTGGAAGAGGCTTGCAAGCGTTTCGAAGCGCCGAAGTGGCCGAACGGCACGAGCCCCGCCGAATGGCCCCCCAAGGAACGCATCGCCTGGGACGACAAGGCCGATTGACTGCCCAGCCCCCCCAGCCCCCGCACTACCCCACCAACCCCTTCGTTAACCGCATGAACGCCGTCTCCAGGTTCACCGGCTCTTCCTGGAAGTGCGTCACCCGGAAGCCGTTGTTGATCAGCACATTGGGGATGTCCGTAAACCCGCCCCCCGACTGATCGTCGTACACCACATGGATCAGCCGCTCCGCGCCGCCGCTCGACGCCGTCCCGTCCCCCAGCACCACCTTCGACTCGCGCACGCCGGGCATCGTCCCCAGCACCTGGCACGCCGCCTCCATCCGCTCGGCCACGCCGACATGGATCACATGCCCCACCTTGGCCCGCTTGAGGATCTCGTTGACCGAACCCGAGAACAGCAGCTCCCCCCGCTCGATGATGCCCACCGTGTTGCACAGCTCGGCCAGCTCATGCAGGATGTGGCTGGAGATCAGGATGGTCTTGCCCATCCGCTTGAGTTCCTTGAGCAGCTCGCGGATCTCGATGCGCGCCCGCGGGTCCAGGCCCGACGCCGGCTCGTCCATCAGCAGCACCTTGGGGTCGTGCAGCAGCACCCGGGCGATCGACAGCCGCTGCTGCATGCCCCGCGACAGGCTCGCCACCTCCGCCGTCTGCTTGTACGAAAGGTCCGTCAGCTCCAGCACATCGTTGACGACCTTCTTGCGCTGCATCCCGTTGATGTTGTACGCCGCCGCGAAGAACTCGAGGTACTCGTGCACCACCATGTCCTGGTACGCACCCATGAAGTCCGGCACATAGCCGATCAGCGGCCGGATCTGCCGGTTCTGGTACCCCACCGTCAGCCCCGCGATCTGCGCCTGCCCCGACGAAGGCTTGAGCAGCGTCGCCAGGATCTTGATCGTCGTCGTCTTCCCGGCCCCGTTCGGGCCGATGAACCCGAAGCAGTCCCCCTCGTTGATCGTCAGGTTCAACGCGTTCAACGCGACGAGGTCGTTGTAGCGCTTGGTCAGGTTGATCGTTTCGATCATCGGCACGGTTCATTCCTCACGCCAACGGGTTCATCCCGCCGCTCTGAAAGCACGGTCATCGGCATCGTCAGCCGCCCTCGGACCCGCCCGGCGGGGCCGCCCCCCCCCCCCCCCCCCCCCCCCCCCCCCCCCCCGGGCGCCCCCCCCCCCCCCCCAAAAAACCCCCCCACAAAAACCCCCCCCCCCCCCCCCCCCCCCCCCGGGGGGCCCCCCGCCCCCCCCCACCCCCCGCCCCCCGCCCCCGCCCCCCCCCCGGCCCCCCCCGGGGGGGGCCCGCCGCCGCGCCGTCGCCCGGCTCCGGCCACCGCGGCGGCTCATCCCCCAGCGGGTAGATCCAGGTCACCATCGTCAGCCCCGACGCCGGCGCCGCACGACCATCGACATACAGCGGGAACGGGGCCCCGTCCTCCGACGCCGCCCGCGCCGGAACCTCCACGAACCCCGTCACGATCACGCACGGCGTCGTCAGCCAACGCCCGAGATCCCACCCGTGCGTGTCCATCCGCCGGCCCAACCTGTTGGCCACCGTGTCCCGGTCGTCCCGGAAGTTCGGCGGCGCGAACTGCGACAGGAACCGCACCGCCGTCAGCCGCGTCGGCAGGGCCGCCCCCGCCGCGACGCCCGTCAGCGACCCGGTGTCGATCCCGTCCCGGACCGCGGCCCGGAAATAGTCGGGCATCCGCGCCTGACCCACGCCCGCCGCCGACACGGCCCCGAGATCCAGCGCCTGGCCCGCCGGCCACGCCCGGTCGGCGAACTGCGGCGCCAGCACCATCACGCTCGAGACCGCGCCGCCGGCCAGACCCGATCCTTCCGGGAGGATCCGCGACTGGCCCGGCGAGATGAAGATCAGCACATCCGTCAACGCACCAGGAAGATCATGCTCGATCGACCCGCTCAGACGCAGCCCCTCGCGCCCGATCACCGGCTCATTGAGATCCCCCGGGTCCCGCACCAGCCGGATGCCGCCCCACTGCGACCGCCCGGCGAGGTCCGCCCGGAACTGCTTGATCGTCGCCCGCGTCGGCACGGTCAGCGTGTCCGGCGACCGCGCGTCGACCCGGTACCCCGAGTTGTCCGGGAACCCCTTGGACCAGCCCGCCAGATTCCCCGGCGGCTCCCACGGCGTCAGCAGGTCCCCTGCTCCCCCCGTCCGCTGGGCCGACCCCTGATCCGGCGACCGCACCGACACCGTCGACTGCCCGTAGGTCGGCAGCATCACGCTCGACCAGGTCCGCGCCCGGGCGATCGGCTGCCCGTCGACCATCTCCAGCAGCGTCAGGTGCGTGTACGAAACCCGCTTCGGCCGCAGCGCCGTCGCCCCGGCCCACGCCAACCCCGTGAACAACGCCGTGCAGACCACGAAGGCCACCCACGCGTGGTGGTGCAGGCCCCGCCGGCGCAGCAGCATGAACCCGACCGGCCCGGCCACCAGCCAGTAGCTGATGAACACCGCGATCCCGAACAGCACGCCCTGCACCGCGCTGCCCGTCCGCGCCACGGCCGAGGCGATGTCGTGATCGAAGTCCATCTCGCGACGGGCCATCGCCGCGTCGGCGCGTTCCTGGTCGGTCATCCGCTCCTGCGGCTTGATCACCCCACGGCGCCCCAGCACCCGGTGCCAGAACCGGTCCGCCTCCGGCAGCCCGAACCGGCGCAGCGGCCCGGAGGTCAGGTCCAGCCCCACCACCGTCACCGCCCCGGCCCCGACCACCCGCCGGATCACCACGGTCCCCCCGTCGGGCAGATCCAGCACCCGCTGCGCATGGCGCGGGTCGGCGTCGGGCGAGGGCGTGAAGGTGTGCAGCACCGCGCTGGTGGGAAGCTGCAGGTCCGCCGATTCGGTCAGCAGCGCCCGGGCCCGCGAGAGGTCGTACCCCTCACGCCGGGTGGGCCGGCGGATGTCGGGCAGGATCGGCGAGAGCGCGTGCTCGCCCGCGAACCAGGGCTCGCCCGCCGGCGGCAGGATGATCACAAGGTGCCCGCCCCGCTCGATCCACGCCCGCAGGGCCGCCGCACGCTCCGGCGTCAGCGCCATCGGCTCGGTGCTGCGGGTTGTCGATTCGGCCCAGACCAGCGTGTCCAGCGGGGCCAGCCCCTGCCAGCGGTCCGGCAGCCGGGGGATGTCCAGCCCGGTCGCGACCCGGGTCAGCTCGTGCCCGAACGGCGCCCACGCCCGGCCCTGCACGCTGATGCCGTACTGGTCCATCCCCGCCGGGTACGGCCCGATGACCGCCGCCGCACCGACCGACGGCGGCAGGATCAGACCCGACGCCTGGGACCCCGGCGGGGACCGGCCGAGGATCCGCCCGGCCCGGTAGCCGGCCTGGACGGCCCCGTTGTCCGTGCCGGTCTCGATGGCCTCGAAGACCGTGACGGTCGGCGGGTCCTGGGCCGCCTGGAAAGGCAGCCGGGCGTACAGCCAGAAGGACTGCTCCACGCCCGGATTGGCCGTGACGACCCGGTCGAACATGGCCCGGTCGCCGTCGGCGTCGCGGATCTGCAGACGAAGGATGATGTCCCGCTCGGAGGGGGCCGAATCGAGGATCTCGACCTGCACGCCCATCCAGTCCCCGGCCCGGGCGAGGTTGCCCAGCCCGTACTGGATGACCCGGACGCGGATCTCCCCGGCGTCCTGGGCCGCGGCCGGAACGGCGAACCACGCCAGCAGGGCCAGCATGATCAGCCGAACGAACGGGCGGGCGTGGTGTCCGAGAACGGGATCCGTCACCTTGGGCGGTCTCCTGGCGGCCCGGCCCGGCCGGTGGGCCGGGTGGGCTGCTGCGGGATTGTACCGCCCCGTCGGATCCCGGCTTCAAGCGGGCAAGTCAGGGTCGGAATATGCCGATGGCACGGACAATGATGCTCTCGACGGACACGCTGATCTGGGTGATCCTGGCCGCGACCACCGCCGTCTGCGTGGTGTCGATGCTGGGCGTCTTCGCCAGCGTGATCCGGCACGAGACCGACCTGCACAACCTGCGCAACCGGGTGACCGAACTGCGGTACTCCTACACCCTCCAACTGGCCCGCATGCACGGGCACATCGAGGAGGAGGAAGAGGTCGGCGCCGTCGATGTGCTGGACGAGCACGGCAATGTCGAGGCCATCGAGGCCCTCGAGTTGGACGACGAACCGGCCGCGGCCGCCAGCCCGGCCCGGGCCGCGGCCTGACCTCAGCCCGCCGCGCCGTCGCGTAGCAGACCGATCAGCACCGCGTGCGAACGGGCCCCCATGCGATAGCAATCCAGCTCGAACTTCTCGTTCGGCGAGTGGACCCGGTCGTCCTCGAGCCCAAAGCCCATGAAGATGGTTTCGATGCCCAGGGCGGTCTTGAGCAGCCCGGCGACGGGGATCGAACCGCCGGTCTTGATCATGGCCGGGGCCACGCCGCAGGCCTGCTCGACGGCCCGGCGGGCCGCCGTCAGCGCCGGCGAATCGATGGCGCAGGTGACCGGGGCCCCGCCGTGGTGATCGACGAGAGTCCAGCGGCAGCCCGGCGGGGTGTGCGCCTGGAGCCAGGCGAAGAACGCGTCCTTGATCTGCTCGTGGTCCTGGTCGTCGACGAGGCGGAAGGAGACCTTGGCGCTGGCGTGGGTGGGGATGACCGTCTTGGCCCCCTTGCCGGTGTAGCCGCCCCAGATGCCGTTGATCTCGGCGGTGGGCCGCGCCCACTCACGCTCGGTCATGGTGAAGCCGGCCTCGCCGACGCTCGCCTCGGGCGGGAAGCCGATGCCCTTGAGGGCGGCGGCGTCGTCGATGCCGAGGTTTTTCCAGTTGGACCGCTCCTCGGCGGACAGGTCGCGGACGCCGTCGTAGAAGCCGGGGATGGTGACGCGCCGGTCGGCGTCCCAGAGTTGGGCGAGGACCTTGGTCAGCTCATTGATGGGGTTGGGGATCTTGCCGCCCCACGCGCCGGAGTGCAGGTCGTGGCTGGGACCGTGGAGGGTGATCTCGGTGTAGGCCATGCCGCGGACGCCGTAGGTGATCGCGGGGCGGCCGCGTCCGAGCATGCCGGTGTCGGAGATGACGCAGACATCGCATTTTCGGAGTTCGTCGGCGTGCTGTTCGACGAAGCGGTCGAGGTTGGCCGAGCCGGATTCCTCCTCGCCCTCGAGCAGGACGGTCATCTTGACGCCGCCGGCGGGGAGGCCGGAGGCCTCGAACCAGGCGCGGGCGGCTTCGAGGAACATGGCGACCTGGCCCTTGTCGTCCGACGCGCCGCGGGCGATGAGTCGCTCGCCGGGCCCGCCCGGGACGGCGGGCTTGCGCTGGGGGTCGAAGGGATCGGAATCCCAGAGGTCGACGGGGTCGACGGGCTGGACATCGTAATGGCCGTAGAAGAGGACATGCGGGCCGGTGTAGCCCGGGTCGCCCTGGGCGGTGGCCAGGACGATGGGGTGGCCGGCGCCGGCGGGCTCGCCGGTGGGCAGGACGCGGGCTTCGAAGCCGGAGGCCCGGAGGTGGTCGGCGGCCCAGTCGGCGGCCCGGGCGACCTGGGGCTTGTAGTCCGAGTCGGTGGAGATCGAGGGGATGCGGAGCCAGTCGATCAGGCGGTCGATGGCGGCGGGCTCGTTGGCCTCAAGGCGGGCCAGGGCGGCGGCGGTGTGGTCGGTGGAGGTGGTCATGGGGTGAGGATAGAGGTTTGATGGAGGGGGAGGGGTGGATCGTGAGATCCGGGGTTGAGTGACGAGTTGAACACGGGTTGCCCTTCGGGACAACCCGTGGCACCGGATCGTACACTTTGGGGGTGTCCGGCTGGCTGCATCATTTCGAGGCGTTCACGGCGTTCCATGCGGTGGTGGTCGGGGTCTGCGTGGTCGTGATGGTCGCGGCGGTCGTGGTCGGGCGTCGGCTGCGGGGGCTGGACCTGGGCGATGGTGGGCGTCGGGAGGTCCGGTTCGCGCAGGGGCTGGGGTGGTCGATCGTGGCTTGGCAGGCGTTCGCGACGGTGTGGCGGGTGCTGCCGGGGCAGTGGGATCTGTACGAGTCGCTGCCGTTCCACCTGTGCCGCTGGACGGGCTGGATCGCGGCGGTGTGCCTGATCGCGGGGCATCGGCCGGGGTGGCGGTGGTCGCGGTCGCTGATGTTCTTCTGGGGGCTTGGGCTGAGCGTGCAGGGGTTCGTCACGCCGATGTGGAACGACGGGGCCGCGACGGTGGCGTTCTGGCTGTACTGGGTGGGGCACCTGCAGATCGTGGGCGTGGCGGTGTATGACCTGGCGGTGCGCGGGTTCGTGCCGCGGGCCAGGGATCTCGCGTTCGCGCTGGGGGCGGGCGTGGTGTTCGTGCTGGTCGTGGTGGGCGTGAACCAGTCGCTGGGCACGAACTACTCGTACCTGGGGTCGGGCGTGTATGAGGGGACTTCGGTGGTCGACCTGCTCGGTCGCTATCCCGAACGGATGTACAAGATGATCGGCGGCGCGATGGTGCTGTTCGTGCTGATGTACGGGGCGGCGCGGGGCGTGCGGGCCATCGCGGGCGGTCGGACCGGCGGGGCGCCGGAGGGGGTGGCGGCATGAACTGGCTGGAGACGCCTTTCGAGCCGTTCACGCTGACGCACCTGGCGATCGCCACGCTGGCGCTGGTGTTCTGCATGGCGTGCGGGGTGGCGGCGCGGGTGGAGCGGACGCGGGGTCGTCGGTCGTTCGCGGACGGGTTCGCGGGGGTGGTGTTCGGCTGGATGGTGCTGTCGAACATCTGGTGGATGGTCCCGGCGAACTGGACGATCGAACGGAGTCTGCCGCTGCATGTGTGCGATTTCGCGGTCATCCTGGTGCCGCTGGCGTTGTGGACGCGGAACCGGCTGCTGCTGTCGCTGGTGCTGCTCTGGGGGCTGGGGCTGAGCACGCAGGCGTTCTTTACGCCGACGGTGGAGGGCGTCCCCGGCGACTTCCGGTTCTGGCTGTTCTGGGGCGGGCACCTCGCGATCGCGGCGGGGTGCTGCGTGATCGCGGGCGGGGTGGATTTCCGGCCGGGCTGGAAGGACTGGGGACGGGTCTTCGTGATCGGGGTGTTCGCGGTGCTCGCCCTGATGGGGCTCAATCACCTTCTGGGAACGAACTACGGGTATGTGGGGAACCAGTTGCCGAGCACGCCGACGCTGATCGACCGGCTGGGGCCGTGGCCCTTGCGGGTGGTCTGGCTGATCCTGATCGGCGGGGTCGCGCAGGCGCTGGTGGTGGTGCTGTTCCCGGTGCTGCGGCTGGCGGTGGGCGTGCTGGCGCGGCCGTGGCTGCGTCGATAGACTGCGGGCCGTGTCGATCCTTGTGCTGATCCTGGTGGCGGTGGCGTTCCTGATCGCGTGGCCGGCGTGCGGGCTGGTGCGTGGGTGGAGCCTTCGGGCGGGGGCGCTGGACACCGAGGCGGTGCCCGGGCAGGTCAAGGCGGCGCGTCGGGCGGTGCCGAACACGGGTGGGATCGGGATCGCGGCGGCGGTCTTCGGGCCGCTGATCGCCGGGCTGCTGGCCCTGGAGTTCGTGACCGAGGGGATGCTGCCCGGGTGGGCGGCGGCGGCGGGCGAGCACCTGGAGGGTCTGCGGTCGGTGCGGGGGATGGGCTGGGCGGTGGTCGCCGGGGGGCTGTGGCTGCACGGGCTGGGGGTGATCGACGACCGGCGTCCGCTGGGGCCGATGGTCAAGCTGGCGTGCATGGCGGCCCCGCCGCTGGTGCTGGCGGTGTTCTTTGACACGCGGCTGCTGACGCTGCTGGACGGGTATGCCAGCGGTTCGTGGCTGAGCGTGCTGGTGACGCTGGTCTGGTTCCTCGCGGTGACGAACGCGATGAACTTCATGGACAACATGGACGGGCTGTGCGCGGGGGTGGCGGCGACGGCGGGGGCGATGTTCCTGGCGGCGACGCTGATCGGCGGGCAGTGGTTCGTGGCGGGGGTGCTGGCGCTGCTGGTGGGCGCGTGCGGGGGGTTCCTGGTGTGGAACCGCCCGCCGGCGCGGATGTTCATGGGCGACGGGGGGTCGCTGGTGATCGGGTTCCTGCTGGCGTTCGCGACGACGCGGACGACCTACATCGGCGACGGGGTGACGGCGTGGTACGCGGTATTGATGCCGGTGGTGGTGCTGGCGGTGCCGCTGTACGACATGGCCAGCGTGACCACGATCCGGCTGAGCCAGGGACGGTCGCCGTTTGTCGGGGATCTGCAGCACTTTTCGCACCGGCTGGTGCGGCGGGGGCTCTCGACCCGGTCGGCGGTGGCGGTGATCGTGGGGCTGACCGGCGCGACAGGGATCTCCGGGCTGCTGCTGACGCGGGCTGAGCCGTGGCAGGCGTTCGCGATCGCGGCGCAGGTCGGGCTGCTGCTGGCGGTGCTGGGGCTGTTCGAGCACCGGGCCGAGCGGGCGGCGAATCGGAACGGGGGCGGCGTTGCGGGCTGAGCGAGGGCGGCTGATCGGGGCGTGGGCGGGGCTGCTGGCGGTGCTGGCTGGTGCGTTCGGGCGCGCGGTGTGCCCGGCGGAGCCGTTCCCGTGGTGGGAGAGTGATGCGTTCGCGTTCGCGCCGCCGCTGGTGGGCATCACGCCGAGCTGGGCGATGGCGCTGAACATCGTGATCGTACTGGGGGCGGCGGCGGTGCTGGCGTGCGTGCGGGGTGGGCCGGGCCGGGTGACGGGCCTGCTCGCGGCGGCCGGGCTGGGGGTGCTGGTCTGGCACACGGCGGTGGACGCGGAGCGGGCGTCGGGCGCGGGCGATTTCGCGGCGGCGATGGCGGCGATCCTCGCGGCGTGGGCGGGTTCCTCCCTGCCGGGGGCGCGGCGGGTGATGGTTGGGGTGGCGCTGGGGTTCGGCGTGATGCTCGGGGTCAGCGGCGTGCAGGAGGTATACATCGAGCACCCGCGGACGCTGGCGTCGTTCGAGGAGACGCGCGATGCGTTCTATGCGGCGCGGGGGTGGGATCCGGACGGGCCGGAGGCGGCGATGTACGAGGAGCGGCTCTCTCATGCCGAGCCGACGGGGGCGTTCGGGCTGACGAATGTGCTGGCGACCTTCGCCGGGGCGTCGGCGGTCGGGCTGATGGCGTTGGCGCTGTCGGCGGGCGGGTGGTCGCGGGCGACGCGGCTGGCGGTCGTGGCGGCGGCGGTGGTGTCGGCGTGGGCGCTGATGGCGACGGTCTCCCGGGGCGCGATCGGGGCGGCGGCGCTGGGGGCGCTGGTGGTGGGTGTGGGATGGGCGCAATGGAGGCCCTGGGTCGGGCGGGCGGTGCTGGGGGCGGCGGTGTGCGTCGTGCTGGCGGTGATGGCGCGGGGCGTGGTCGGCGAGCGGCTGGGCGAGCGGAGCCTGCTCTTTCGGGCGCAGTACATGCAGGGCACGGCGGCGGTGTGGGCGGAGCATCCGGTGGCGGGGGTCGGGCCGGGGCGGTTCCAGGACGCGTACACAAGGCTGAAGCCGGAGCGGGCGCCGGAAGAAGTGACCAGCCCGCACAGCCTGGCGTTCGACTGGGTGGGCGTGCTGGGACTCGGCGGTGTCGCGTGGGTCGGGCTGGTGGCCTCGGGCTTTGGGCGACGGGCGAGCCGGGACGAGGCCGTGCCCGACGATGGGGCCGTTGGGACGCGGGTGCTGGTGCGGATGGCGATGGGCGTGGTCGGGGCCGCGGTGCTGATGGCGGCGTACTCGGGGCGTGCGGCGGTGGTGCCGGAGACCGCGCTCGCGCTGCTGATCGGGGGGTTCGGCTGGGCGGTGGCGGCGGGGTTGGCGTGCGCCAAGGGGGGCGAGCGCGGGGTGCGGGTCGGGGCGTTAGGGGCAGGGGCGGTCGCGCTGATCCATGGGCAGTTGGATGTGACGCCGGTCTGGGTGGTGTCCGCGCCGGCATGGGGGGTGCTGATCGGGCTGGGGATCGGGGCGGTCGGGCTGGGCGGGGGCGATCGGATCGGGCGGTGGGCCGCGGGGCTGGGGCTGGTCGCGGTGGCGGCGGCGCTCGGCTGGCGGGCCGGGGGGGTGGCGCGGTGGGAAGCCGGGCTGGACCGGGCAGCGGCCTGGCCGCGGATGATCTCCCAGGCCCGGCTGGAGCTGGCGGTGGCGGAGCGACGGGGGGACGCCCAAGGGGTCGCGGCGGTCGGACAGCGGGTGGGCGATTGGCTGGGCGCGGGTGTTCGGGCGGAGCCGCGGGCGGTGGCGGACGCGATCGAGGGGGCGGTGCTGGGGTCGCAGGAGTCCGCGGCGGCGGGGCTTCGGGAGGCCGTGGCGGCTCGGCCGGGGCATGTCGGGACGCGGTCAGCGTTGGCGCGGGTGCTGGTGACGATCGCGATGCGGGATCTGGATCGGGCTCCCGAGCGGGCCCGGGCGGCGTGGCTGGAGGCGGTTTCGCTGATGGAGGAGGCGGTGGCCCTGCGGCCGGGGGAGCCGAGCGCGTGGTCGGGTCTGGGCGGGGTGCTGGAACGGGGGACCGTGGTTGATGGGGATCGGGGGGCGGTCTGGCTGGGCCGGGCGGTGGAGGTCTGGACGGAAGGGGATCGGCTGACCCCCCACTCTCCGGCGGCGGCGGCCCGGATCGCCGAGGGGCTGGCCCGGCTGGGGCGGGCGGACGAGGCGGCGGTGTGGGCGGCGCGGGCGATCGGGCGGGACGATGCGCTGGAGCTGGAGCCGCGGCGTCGGCTGTCCCCGGGGCGTCGGGCGGGGGTGGAGGCGATCGCGCGCGGCGGGGCCGGATCGGGTACCGAGTCGGACACGGGGTCGGGGGTTGGGTCGCCCTGAGTTCGGGCCGGTATCGGCTTGATACGGGGTGGTTTGCGGCGCTAGAATCTTGGCGATGGGTCCCGTGCGGCCCGTGGTGCAAGCAAGCGGTTTCGACGCTGTCCGGACGGTTCGTCCGGCGGGCGGATGGGAGCGGTCCCTGTGGACGACTCTGGCGAAGCGGATCCTGAGACGGCGGCTGCGATGACCGGTGTGGTTCGCGCCGGGGTTTGATTCCCGGCGGGCGGACCAAAGCGAAGCACAAATCAGCGCGAGCAATGACCGTTCCCGGTCGTGAACCCGGGACGGCGAGCGATACACCCGGCGGAATCCGGGGGCCGGCTGGATAGCCGGCGACGAACCGAGACTGGCCCGGCGGGTGAAGGCTGGGCAACGAGCGACGAGAGGAACAACGGCGATGGCCACCGACCTGACCAACATCCGCAACATCGGGATCTGCGCCCACATCGACGCGGGCAAAACGACCGTGACCGAGCGCATCCTGTTTTACACGGGCAAGAACTACAAGCTGGGCGAGGTGCACGAGGGCACGGCGACGATGGACTTCCTGCAGGAAGAGCAGGAGCGCGGCATCACGATCCAGTCGGCGGCGACGACCTGCCCGTGGACGCACAAGGGGCGCGAGTACAAGATCAACCTGATCGACACGCCGGGCCACGTGGACTTCACCATCGAGGTGGAGCGTTCGCTGCGCGTGCTGGACGGCGCGGTCGCGGTGTTCGACGGCAAGGAGGGCGTGGAGGCCCAGTCCGAGACGGTGTGGCGTCAGGCCGACCGGTACCGCGTGCCCCGCATGTGCTTCATCAACAAGATGGACAAGATGGGCGCGGACTTTGACTACTCGTTCAAGTCGATCAAGAAGCGGCTGGGCGCCAACGCGATCGCGGTGCAGATCCCGTGGGGCTCGGGCGACGACCTCAAGGGGATCATCGACCTGCTGGGGATGAAGGCGTACCGGTTCGAGCCGGACAGCTCGGGCGCGGTGGTGACCGAGATGGAGATCCCCGCCGAGGAGATGGAGCGGGTCCAGAAGTGGCGGCACGACCTGGTCGAGAGCGCCGTGACGCTCGACGACGAGCTGATGGGCGCGTACCTCGAGGACGAGGCGAGCGTCTCGGTGGAGGGCATCAAGAAGGCCCTGCGCAAGGGCACCATCACCCGCGAGTGCTACCCGGTCTTCTGCGGGTCGGCCCTGAAGAACATCGGCGTGCAGCGCCTGCTCGACGGCGTGATCGACTACCTGCCCAACCCCGAGGAGGTGCCGGAGATGGTCGGCACCGACCCGCGCGACCCGGAGAAGAAGCTTGTCCGCGACCACTCGGACGAGGCGCCCTTCAGCGCGCTGGTGTTCAAGGTCGTCTCGGACACGCACGGCGACCTGACCTACATGCGGATCTACTCGGGCAAGCTGATCAAGGGCACCCGGACGCTCAACCCCGGCAACAACAAGCGTGAGATCGCGTCGCGAATCTTCGAGATGCACGCGAAGGACCGCAAGGCCCTGGACGAGGCCGGCGCGGGCAACATCGTGGCGGTGGTCGGCATCAAGGACTCGATCACCGGGGACACGCTGTGCGACCCGGATCAGCCCGTGATCCTGGAGCGGATGACCTTCCCCGAGCCGGTGATCTCGATGTCGATCGAGCCGAAGACGGCCGACGACAAGCGCAAGCTGTCCGAGGCGCTGGTGACGATCCGCCGCGAGGACCCGTCCTTCCGGTCCGAGTACAACGAGGAGACCGGGCAGACCATCATCTCGGGCATGGGCGAGCTGCACCTTGAGATCATCAAGAACAAGCTCGTCCGTGATATGAAGATCGGCGTCGAGGTCGGGCGCCCGCGGGTGTCCTACCGCGAGGCGATCGCCGGGCCGGCGAAGAACATCCGGGGCAAGTTCGTCAAGCAGACGGGCGGGCGCGGTCAGTTCGGCGACTGCACGATCAACATCATGCCGTTCACCAAGGAAGAGGCCGAGGCGGCCAAGCTCAACTTCAAGGACAACATCGCCTTCGAGAACAAGATCGTCGGCGGATCGGTGCCCAAGGAGTACATCCCCTCGATCGAGTACGGCGTCCGTCAGACGGCGGTCGGCGGGATCACCGCGGGCTACCCGCTGATCAATGTCAAGGTTGAGCTGATCGACGGCTCGTACCACCCGGTCGACTCCTCGCAGGTCGCCTTCGAGCAGGCGGGGCGGCTGGCCCTCCGCGAGGCGGTGGCCAAGGCCGGCAGCGTGCTGCTCGAGCCGATCATGAAGGTGGTCGTGACCACGCCGGAGGAGTACATGGGCAATGTGACCGGCGACCTGTCCAGCCGGCGCGGGATGATCCTCGACCAGGAGGACAAGGGCATGATCAAGGAGATCACCGCCGAGGTGCCGCTGAGCGAGTTGTTCGGCTACACCACGGTGCTCCGCGGCCTGTCGCAGGGCCGGGCGGCCAACTCGATGGAGTTCCACGAGTACCGCGCGATGCCGGCGAACCTGCAGAAGGAAGTCATCGCCACCGGCGGCTGATTTCCCAGACCGGTTCACGGGCCGGGCGGCATTTTCGGCGTCGCCCCGGCGCATCCGGGCAACTACTTTCTCTCGGGCGTGGTCTTTTCGGACCACGCCCGTTTTCGTTTGAGGTTCGGTGAAGGCCCGGGCGGGGGGTGCCGACCTATCCTCACAGCCCGGTCCCGCGAGGGAAGGGCCCGGTGGTCAACGCTCTGGAGCCAACGAATGGGGTATCGGTATCAGGCGGTGTTGCTGTTCGGTGCTCCCGGCGCGGGCAAGGGCACGCAGGGTTCGCTGCTCGGGCGGGTCCCGGGCTATTTCCATCTGTCGACCGGCGACATGTTCCGGGCGATGGACAAGGGCAGCGAGCTGGGGCGGGTGTTCTTCGAGTACTCCTCGCAGGGCGAGCTGGTGCCCGACGAGATCACCGTGGATATGTGGAGCCGGTACGCCAACGCGCTGACGGTGCTGAATCATTACCGCCCGCACCAGCAACTGATGGTGCTCGACGGCCTGCCGCGGACGGTGCGCCAGGTGGACCTGATCCGCGACCATGTGGATGTGGCCTGCGTGGTGCACCTGGTGGCCAAGGACCGGGAGAAGATGATCCAGCGCCTGCGCGGTCGGGCGCTCAAGGAAAAGCGGACCGACGACGCAAAGGAAGAGGTGGTCCGCAACCGGCTGGACATCTACGACCGCGAGACCCGCCCGGTGCTGGACCGCTTCGACAAGTCGCTGGTGCGCGAGGTGGACGCGGTGGGCTCGCCCGGGTCCGTGCTGCGCGCGATCCTCGAGGTGGTCACGCCGGTGCAGGAAGCCCGGTTCGGCAACTCGCTGGAGTCCTGAGCGGACCGTGACGGGTCAGGGGCGGCGTCCGCCGCGCTGGGGCAACGAGTTGACATTGAAGAGCAGGCCCTGGATCCCCAGGTCCGGCAGCGGGTCCTGCGCCCGGATGCCGTAGAGGGCGGGCGCGTCGTACGACTTGTACTCGGCCGGGGGGTGGAAGTGGAACGCGACCGGCACGGTGTCGCGGAGTTCGGTGGTGCCGAAGTGCTTCCAGGGCTGCTGCCAGTTGCGGGCCGAACGGCCCGAGCTGCGGAGTTCCCAGATGTCGACGGGGACCCAGAGCGTGCGGTCCAGGTCGGGGGCGACGAGGGCGAACTCGACCCATGACTTGTAGCGTTTGTTGATGCCGTTCTCGTTCTTGTCGATGCCGATGACCGTGCGGGCCGGGATGCCGGCGCGGCGGAGGACGGCGGTGAGCAGGTTGCTGTAATCGTGGAACGAGCCGCGGCCGCTGACGGCGGCGTCCGCGGCGTTCTGGACGCTGAACCCGCTGGTGACGCCGGGCAGGCTGGTCGTCCGGCCGATGTCGCGCGTGATCTCGAGCGGGGCCTCGACCGTGACCGGGCCGACGCGGGTAGTGATCAGGCGGGGGGGGCGGCCGACGGGGTTCTTGGCGGTGTTGACATTGGTGCGGATGTGGTCGAGGACGCTGCCGGTCAGAAACTTGGCGAGCTGGACGGGGGGGAGGGCCTTTGGGTCGCCGCCCTCGGTCCAGTGCTCGAGGAGCTGGGCGACGCGGTCCACGCCCTCGGCGTCGTCGACATCGAAGACCGGATCGCGGGCCAGCCAGGGGGCGGCGTCGGCGGGCCATGCCTCGGGCCAGGGCAGGTCCCAGGCGGCCCGCTGGTCGAACTCGGTCTCGACGCAGACCATGGCGGAGATGAAGTCGAACTGGAGGCGTTCGAAGACGACCGGCTCGCTGGTTTCGTAGATCATGTACGGCGCGTGGGTCCCCGGCACCCTGGCCCGGCGGGCCTCCAGGGCGGCGGTCGTGCGCCGGTAGTCGAGCGCGATGGCGCCGAGGGGGAACGGCGTGTCATCGGTGGTGATCCATGCCTGGGCGGACTGGGTGACATAGGGCATGACGATGCGCAGCCCGTCGTAGCGCCAGCCGGCGAACTCGTTGATGTTGCGGACCCGGCGGCCGTCGGGGTAGATGAAGTAGCTGCCCTCCACGAGCCAGGCCTTGGGGCGGGTGTACCGCATGTAGCGGTTGTCCTCGAGGACCGGGTCGGCCTCGCGGACCTGCTCGGCCTGGGCGTGGGCCGGCCCCGCCGGGGCGAGGGCGGCGATGAGGACAAGCAGGGCAAAGATGGGTCGCATGCGGGGGCTCCGGGCTGGGTGTGAGCAAGCCGGTACGGACGCCGGGGGCGGGTTGTTGCCCGGATCCGACGCGTACCATGCTACAACCTGTGTGAAAGGAGCGTCAGAGCATGGTTCAGGCGGCTGCGAAGGCATCGGGCGACACCCGGATCGAGAAGGACTCCATGGGCGCCATGCCGGTGCCCGCCGATGTGCTCTACGGGGCGTCGACGCAGCGGGCGGTGCTCAACTTCCCCATCTCCGGGCGGCCGGTGCCGGACGAGTTGATCCGGGCCTACGCGATGCTCAAGGCGGCCGCGGCGCGGGCGAACGCGACGCTCGGCAAGCTCGAAGAGCCGAGGGCGCGGGCGATCGAGGGGGCCTGCGGCGAGATCCTGGCCGGGCTCAAGGACCGCGGCGGGCTGGCCAGGCACTTCCCGGTGGACATCTTCCAGACCGGTTCGGGCACCAGCACGAACATGAATGTCAACGAGGTGGTGGCGAACCTGGTGTGCCTGGCCAACGGCGATCCGATCGGGTCGAGCAAGAACGCCGAGTATCTCAATAAGGACAATGCGGTCCACCCCAATGACCATGTGAACATGGGCCAGTCCAGCAACGACACCTTCCCCACCGCGATGCATGTGGCGGCGGCGGTGGCGATCCATCAGCGTTTGCTGCCGGCGGTTCGGGCGATGGCCGACGAACTGCAGGCCAAGGCCGACGCGTGGGACTCGGTGATCAAGATCGGCCGGACGCACCTGCAGGACGCCACCCCGATCCGGCTGGGGCAGGAGTTTTCCGGGTATGCGGCCCAGATGCGCCACGCCGAGGACCGGCTCATGCGGGCGCTGGCGGCGCTGGGCGAGCTGGCCATCGGCGGCACGGCGGTTGGGACCGGCATCAACACCCACCCCCGTTTCGCGGGGATCGTGTGCGAGCAGCTCAGCCAGGCGACCGGGATCTCGTTCCGGGAGGCGGCCAACCACTTCGAGGCCCAGCACGCCAAGGACGGGTTCGTGGAGGTTTCCGGGCTGCTGCGGACGATCGCGGTGAGCCTGACGAAGATCGCCAACGACATCCGCTGGCTGGGGTCCGGGCCGCGGTGCGGGATCGGGGAGTTGAAGCTGCCGGCGGTGCAGCCCGGGTCGAGCATCATGCCGGGCAAGGTGAACCCCGTGATCTGCGAGGCGGTGATCATGGTGGCCTGCCAGGTCATCGGCAACGACGCGGCGGTGGCCGCGGGCGGGCTGGGGGGCGTGGGGTCGCTGATCGACCTGAATGTGGCGATGCCGGTGATGGCGGCGAACCTGATCGACTCGATCAACCTGCTGGCCGGGGCGTGCGAGACCTTCCAGACCAATCTGCTGGCGGGCCTGGAACCGGACGAGGCCCGGTGCAACGCCCTGATCGAGGGCTCGCTGGCGATGTGTACAAGTCTGGTGCCTGAAATCGGTTACGACGCCTCGGCCAAGCTGGCCTACGAGGCGTTCGAGCAGGGCAAGACCGTGCGCGAGCTGGCCCTGGAACAGGGGCTTATTCCGGAGGGCCGGCTGGCGGAGTTGCTGGATCCGCGCTCGATGACGGAGCCGGACGCCTGATCGCACGGTGGCGGCCGAAATGCGGTGTCAATCCGGGCAACCCATGCTGCCGCGTTGCGTATGTGTTCTCAGCCGGGTCGGGCGGTCGATGTCTCGATGTCCATCCTGGTTGCTCGCGGGGATCGAGCGCGGACGAAACACCCAGGGCATTGTGTTTCGCCCCGGGGATCCTGAATTGTCGGCCCGGATGCGGTAGGATAGTGACGACGCAGTCAGGGACGAACCAAACCCGACCACCTCTCTTCGAAGTCAGGAGCTTGAGCACCATGCAGAGCGATCCACGGAATGCCCGCCCGGCCCGGCGGCTGTCGGCACCTGTTCAGTTTGCGTTCGTGCTGATCGCGGCCAGCGGCATGGCGGCGTCCGCGCAGAACGCCCCCGGCGCGGGCGGACAGATGAATGCGAACCAGCCGAACGCGAACCAGGTCAACGCCGTCACGTCGGAAGCGATCGGCCGTGCGGAACGGCTCGTGATCCCGCTGAGCAATGCGGCGGGGATCCCGCTTCGGGTCGAGAACCCCAACGCCTTCTCGTCCCGCGCCTGGGACACGACCGTCGGTTCGATGGTGCCCGCCGAACGCCTCCCGCAGCATGTGGTGTACGGGACCGTGATCGTTGTGGCCGAGTCCCGGGCGGCCGTGGCCGCGGGCGTGGCGAAGCTGCAGGGCGACTTCCCCTGGCTTAACCCGAACATGATCGTCGAGTCGGAGAACATCGACGGGGTGTACACCATCGATGTCCGCACGGTCCGCAACGCGCTGCGGATCGCCGAACGCCTGCGCGTCGAGTCTGGGATCATCGACACCTCGCTGAATGTCGAGCGCCCCCACCAACGCCACGGCGGTGATCCGGCGCTGGTCGCCCAGTGGCATATTGAGAACACGCTCAACCCCGGGAACGACCATCGCATCGCGGAGGTCCACGCGGACGACATCACCGGCAAGGGCGTGGTCGTCGGGATCCTCGAGGCGTTCCGGGGCAGCTTCAACTCGCCGTACGACCCCGATGATCTGGCGGTGCCCGGCTTCGATTTTTCGTCGTCGGTTCACCCGGATCTGTTCGACAACTTCCGCCAGAATCTCTCGCAGCAGACCGACCCGTTCCAGGTGGAGGTCACGCACGAGACCGCCGTGGCCGGGATCGTCGGCGCGGTCGCGAACAACGGGATCTTCGGCCGCGGCGTCGCCTTCGACGCCGGGCTGGCGGCGCTGCGCAACGGTAGTGCGATCGAGGCGGCCGACGCCTGGACGCACCAGCTCAACAGCATCCACATCATCAACAACTCGTGGGGACCCGTGAATATCACCTTCCCACCCGACACAACCGGCCTTGTGCCGACCGGGCCGGATCCCGAAGATGTGAATGTCCGGCCGCCGGAGGTTTCCCGCTCGCAGCCGGCGACCATCCAGGAACTGGCGATCCAGCAGGGGTTGAACCTCGGACGGAACAACAAGGGCCGGATCTATGTCTTCTCCGCCGGCAACGGGAACCACTTCCAGGGGTGGGACCGGTTCCTGATCGGCAATGCGGCGAGTCTGCCTCAGCACGGTTTCCTCGACATCGTCACGGACACCTTCGCACCCGGGAACCCGTTCGATTTCTTTGCTCTGGACGGGTCCGACGACCTCAACTGGCGTTACTCGGGCATGATGGGCGACCGGACGGAGTACTGGCCGATCGCCACCAAGCCGAATGTGTTCGCGATCGGTGCGGTCGGCGAGTCGAACCAACTGGCCGGCTACTCCACGACCGGGACCGGGCTTTTCGCTTCGGCGTACTCGCTCGGCACGGTTCTGCCTCAGAACTTCGACCCCGTCTTCGGGTATGTCGGGGATCCGGTCGGTCGCGGCATCACCACGACGTATCAGATTGGAGAAGGGTCGGACCCCAACTGTCCAGGGTTCCTGCAGATCGACGGGCTGACCTGCTCGTTCAGCGGGACCAGCGCCGCGGCCCCGGTGGCAGCCGGGATCATGGCGTTGATGCTCGAAGCGAACCCGGATCTGACGACGCGCGACATCAAGCACATCATCCAGCGGACCGCGATCCCGCTGAACTTCGATCCGGTCGGTTCGTACTGGACCACCGTCTTCGGGTTTGGCCAGACGGATCCGGACGCGACGACCGAGCCGCCGACCTTCTGGCAGGCCAACTCGGCCGATGTGCTTCACAGCGATGAGTACGGATTCGGGCTGATCGACGCCGCCGCGGCGGTCGAGAAAGCCCGGACCTGGCCCGGGCTGCCGAAGCTCTTCGTGCTCGACTCGGGTCTGATCGAGATCGAGGATCTCACGATCCCGGACGCGGAGTTTATCGAAGTCGGCGCCGATCCGGACGAGACGGCGCCGAAGGTGTTCCATATCGTGCTCCCCGGGGAGAGGGTTTCCGCCGGGCGCGAGTTGCCCAGCGGTGTGACAATCAACGGTCTGGCCTGCGTGCGGGAGAACTTCCGCGTCGAAGCCGTCGAAGTGACGCTGACGATCTCGGGGGTCGGACCGGGCGATCTGTTCATCGTGCTGGAAAGCCCGCGCGGCAGCGTCTCGCCGCTGGCGATCCCGCGGGCCGATTCGTCCGAGTTCGCGTACACAAACTACACCTTTACAACCTACAAGCACTGGGGCGAGCTCTCCAGCGGCACCTGGAACATCTACTTCCAGGACTTCCGCCCCGACGAGGAGACCCCCATCGGCACCCTCCCGGATGAGGACGACCCCGGTGAGGAGCACATCACCTACTTCGGCCCGCTGGGTATGCCCGGCGCCAATGGACTGGGGTTCCCTTTCCCATCCCTCGATCACACCGAGAAAACCGTGGTCTCGGCGCGGCTGCGGATCTTCGGGACGGAAACCGATCTGGAGCCGAATCTCGCCTGCCCCCCGATTCTCACGAGTTGCCCCGGCGATCTGAACGGCGACGGCATTATCGACACCGCGGACCTGCAGCTCTTCTTCGAGTGGTTCCTCGCCGGAGACCTGCGTGCCGATATGAACGGCGACGGTCAGCTGACCTTTGACGATGTGGTTGCTTATCGCGCCCTCTGGATTCCAGGCTTCTGCAACCGGTCCGGGCCGGTCAATCCCAGCGGCCGCCCGATCGGGCCTTCGAACCCCAGCCCGAACAACCCGACTATCCGGCCGATCTGAGCCGACCGGGATTGTCCTGACACCTCCGAACACCCCGCTTGCCGCGGGGTGTTCTTTTTCATTCCGATTTTGTCAATGTCGCTCGATGCGGCGTGTCCACCCACCCTCGGATCCGGGTAGGATGCGATGCGGACCGGGTCGGCCCTCTGCCGGCTCTGCAGCACGATGGAGGCATCCGATGATTGGTTTGACAGAGCGGCCTGGACGCTGGGGAATGTTCGCGTTGATCGTGTGGTGGGTGCTGGCCGTGCCAGCCGGAGCGAACGGCGTGGCTTCGGAGCCGTTGCCCGAGAGCGGGCTGGTGCTGATCGACTTCGGGGATTCCTGGCGGTACCACGACGGGAACGAGGATCTCGGCGACGCGTGGCGCGGGTTGAACTACGACGACTCTCGGTGGGCGACGGGCCCGGCGTTGCTCGGGTACGACACCGCGAACCGACGCGGGAACTGGCCGGAGCCCGGCCTGCGCACGGAGCTGACGCCGAACCTGCTGACCTACTACTTCCGCGCCTCGTTCGAGTACGACGGCCCGCTCGAAGGCGTCGTCCTCCGGCTGGACCAGATCATCGACGACGGGGCGGTGTACTTCCTCAACGGGGTTGAGATCGGGCGCAGCGCGTTGATGCCCGAGGGAGATGTCGGCTTCGGAACGCGGACGACGAGCTGGACGAACCCGTCGATCGAGACCGACGCGATCGAGGCGGACGGGTCGCTGCTGCGGCGCGGGCGCAATGTGCTGGCGGTGTCGGTGCACAACCAGAGCGCGAATAGTTCGGATATCTGCCTGGGCGTGCGGCTGCGGGCGGTGGAGGCGGAGGTCCCGCCGCGGGCGATGTACCTGACCTGGCGGCGCGATCCGACGACGACGATGGTGGTCCAGTGGCACGGCGAGCCCGGCGATGCGATGCCCTCGCTGGCCTACCGGGCGCGGGGCGCGGAATCGTGGCGGACCGCGCGTCCGGAGGTGCAGCCGATGGCCTACACGGGTCGGCCGGTCTACACGGCGGAGCTGACCGGGCTGGAGCCGGGATCCAAGCACGAGTTCCGGATCGTGCACGCCGGCGATCGCGGGCGGAGCGGGGTGTATCTGTTCCGGACGATGCCGGCCGAGGCGGAGCGGCCGATCCGCCTGGCGATCGGGGGCGATGTGCGGCACCGTCAGTCATGGATGGAGCGGACCAACCGGCAGGCGGTGCGGTTCGACCCGGACCTGATCGTGTGGGGCGGGGACCTGGCGTACGCGGACGGGCGGGAGGACCGGCTGGACCGGTGGGACGAGTTCTTCGAGGCGTGCATGAACACGCTGGTGACCGAGTCGGGGCGCGTGGTGCCGATCGTGGTGGGCATCGGGAACCACGAGGTGCTCGGCGGCTATTACTGGGGTTCGCAGCGCGGGCGCGAGGCGTACGAGGACACGGACGCGTTCCGGGAATCGATCGCGCCGTACTTTTACAGCATGTTCGCGTTCCCCGGGCATCCGGGCTACGGGGTGCTCGACTTCGGGTCGTACCTGAGCCTGTTCCTGCTCGACACCGACCACTCCGGCCCGGTCGAGGGGACGCAGACCGAGTGGCTGGCCGAGCGCCTGGCCGAGCGGGCGGGGCGGTTCACGCATGTGATCCCCGTGTACCATGTGCCCGCGTACCCGTCCGTGCGGTCGTTCACCGGCGGGACCACCACGCGGGTCCGGGAGCACTGGTCGCCGCTGTTCGAGAAGCACGGCGTGCGGGTGGCGTTCGAGAACCACGACCACGCGTACAAGCGGACCGTGCCGATCCGCGCCGGCGAGCCGCACGAGGGCGGGGTGGTGTACATCGGCGACGGGGCCTGGGGCGTGGGCGTGCGCGCGGTGCACGACGCGGCCGAGACCTGGTACCTGGAACGGTCGGCCTCGGAACGGCATCTGATCCTGCTGACGATCGCCGGGGAACACCTGGATCTGAAGGTGATCAACGAGGACGGCGGGCTGATCGACCACACGGTGCTGCCGGCTCGGTGAGCGGCCGGGTTTGGCCGGGCCGGGCGGATCGGTTAGGCTATGGGCATGAGCCGATTTCGCGTGCTGTTGTTTGCGTTGGTGGTCGTCGGGCTGCTCCAATCCCCCGCCGCGCGGGGCGCGTCCGACCCGTGGGCGGTGATCGTGGAACAGGCCGACGAGCGGTTCGGTGAGCCGGGTTCACGGGCCGCGGCGTTTCTCGCCGAGCATCGGCCGGCACGCGACGATGGGATCGACCCGGAGCTGGTCCTCGAAGCGATCGGGCTGGCGCTGGAAGCGCGGGAGCGGTTCCCCTGGGCGGCGGGGGTCGGGGAAGATCTGTTTCTCAACGATGTCCTGCCCTACGCGGTGCTGGACGAGCCGCGGACGCGGTCTCGGGCGCGGGTGCGTGCGTTGAGCGAGCCGCTCGTCGGCGGCGCGGCGGACGCGGTGGAGGCGGCGCAGGCGCTCAACCGCGAGCTGTTCGCGCGGACGGGCGTGCGGTACAGCACCGCGCGGCTGCGGGCGAACCAGAACCCGATCGAGACGCTGGACACGGGGCTGGCGTCGTGCACCGGGCTCTCGGTGCTGCTGGTGGAGGCCTGCCGAAGCGTGGGGATCCCCGCGCGGATCGCGGGGATCGCGTCGTGGCCGGGCCGGGGCGGGAACCACGCCTGGGTGGAGATCCACGACGGCGAGCGGTGGCGGTTCACCGGTGCGGCGGAGTACGACGCGCAGGGGCTGGACCGGGGATGGTTCGTCGGGCGGGCCGCGGGGGCGGTGCCGGGTCACGAGCTGCACGGCGTGTGGGCGAGTTCCTGGCGTGGGACCGGGGATCACTACCCGCTGGCGTGGGCGATGGACGACCGGAGCGTGCCGGGGGTGGATGTCAGCGGCCGGTATGCGCGGGGGGCGGCCGCCGAGTCGGGCGGGGGGCTGGCGCTGCGGCTGTGGGCCTCGCGGGGTGGGGTGCGCTTGGCGGGCCAGGTGCGGATCGGGGCGGGTGATGCATTGGCCGCCGCGCGGACCTTCGCGGATCCGGACGACATCAACCGCGTGGCGGAACTGGCCGACCCGGGATCGCGCCCGCTGATGGTCCGGGTCACGGTGGACGGCACCACGCGGACGGCAATGCTCGACGCGTCGCACACGCCCGGGCGGGTGATCGAGCTGTACTGGGACGAGCTGGGGATGTCGCGGGACGAGGCCGCGGCGTTCGCGGCGCGGCTCTGGGCCGAGCATGCCGCGGCGGTCCGGGACGAGCGGGCGGCGGAGTTGGAGGCTATGACGCTGCGTGACGGGGACCACGAGATGCGCCTGCTGCGCCGGGACTTCGGGGATGCGCCGGAGGGCGGTCGGAGCCTGTGGATCTCGATGCACGGCGGAGGAGGCACGACCAGCGAGGTCAACGACCGGCAGTGGCGGAACCAGATCCGGCTGTACGAGCCGGAGGAGGGTGTGTACCTTGCGCCGAGGGCCCCCACCGACACCTGGAACATGTGGCACCGGCCGGAGATTGATCGGCTGTTCGACCGGTTGATCGAATCGGCGGTGATCGTGTGGGGCGTCGATCCGGACCGGGTGTATCTGACGGGCTACTCGGCGGGAGGGGACGGCGTGTACCAGTTGGCCCCGCGGATGGCGGACCGGTTCGCGGCGGCCGCGATGATGGCCGGGCATCCGAACGACGCGACGCCGCACGGGCTGCGGAACCTGCCGTTCGCGCTGTTCATGGGGGCGGAGGACTCGGCGTTCGACCGCAACGGCGTGGCCGAACGATGGGAAGCGTGGCTGGGAGAACTGGCGGCGGAAGATCCGGGCGGGTATCCGCATTTCGTCCGGATTTACGAGGGGCTGGGACACTGGATGGATGGGCGGGACCGCGAGGGCATCCCGTGGATGGCCGGGCACAGACGCGACCCGTGGCCGAATCAGGTGGTTTGGCGGCAGGGCAACATGACCCACGCGAGGTTCGCGTGGTTGGCCGTGCCCGATGACCAGGCGGTGCGTGGGCGGACAGTCAGGGCGATCGTCGAGGGCCAGCGGGTGCGGGTCGAGAGCGACGATGTGGCGCGGGTGGACCTGCTGCTCAGCGACGCGCTCCTGGATCTGGACCGGCCGGTGACCGTGATCGCCAACGGGCGGGTGGCGTTCGAGGGGCTCGTGCCGCGGACGGAGCGGGCGGCGCGGGCATCGCTGCGACTGCGGGCGGATCCGAGGATGATCGCGGCGGGCCGGGTGCGGGTCGAACTCACGCCGGACTGATGCCGGGCCTTACGGGCAGCCGGCGTTGAAGGCCAGCAGGTAGTCGCGGAAATCGAAGAAGTTGAACAGGCCGTCGTTGTTGAAGTCTGCGGCTGGGTCCTGCGCCTGAAAGAGGGCGACAAAGAGGGCCAGGTCGAAGAAATCAAGCGAGCCGTCGTCGTTAAGATCGGCGGGGCAGGGGTTGGCGGGATAAGAGCAGTTCCACGCGGCGATGCGGCCGGCGGGAACGCCGCCGGCGTGGGTGAAGTCGCCGCCGGCGATGAGGGTGGGGCCCCATGATGCAAGAGCGAGAACCCAGTCGTTCGTACCGCGAAACTCCGCTGGTGAGATCAATGGAGACCAACGATGGCCGTCCCAACGGGCGATGCGATTCACAGTTCGGCCACCGACATGCGTAAAACTGCCTCCGAGATAGAGTGCGGGCCCTGTGCCATCATCGTGAACAGCGAGGGAACGGACATGGCCCCCCGCAACGCCGGCAGCACAGACATCCGCAAGGGCCGACCAGTGGCTCCCATCCCAGCGAGCGACCCCTTTGGCTGGAATCGAGCCGGCCGTCGTGAAAGATCCACCAACATAGAGCGCCGGCCCCGATCCGTCATCAAAGACCGCCATCGCGAAGGCGGGACCATCGAGTCCCATCCCTTCCGGCCCGGTTAACGCAGACCACGCGTGCCCGTCCCATCGTGCGATCCGATTCACGACGACTCCGTCGATGGTCGTGAACTCACCGGCTGCGTACAAGTCACTGCCAAGTATCGCAAGGGCTCTTATGAAGTGCCCGGCTGGCCCGATCCCCTGCGGGCCGGTTAACGGGGTCCATGTCTCGCCATCCCAAGCCGCGACCCCAATGTTACCGATTCCCAGCCGGGTTACCTCTCCTGCCGCGTACAGCAATGGCTGATCGGAGTTCGTGGCGCTCGCCATGCTGTAGACGGTGTGGAAGATCAATCCGCTTGCGTCATCAAGAGATGCCCACTCACTGGCATCCCAGCGTGCGATTCCGGTGGCGGGCTGCCCACCGGCGGTGGCGAACTGACCACCGACATAGAGTGCCGTATCGCTTCCGCTATTGTGCAACTGCAACGCATAAACAACAGGTTGCGTCGCGCCGCCGAGACCGGCGCCGACCGGCTTCCACTCAACACCGTCCCACCGAGCGAGGCTTGAGGCCTGGACCCCACCCGCCTGCTGAAACAATCCTCCGGCGTACAGGCTCGGCGAATTTCCATCTTCGAATGCCTGAAGAGCAGAAACCCAAGACACCACGCCACCACCGACACCCGGGATTATCTGATCCCAGTCGCATTCATCCGAAGGCGGCGGGCAAACACGCCAGCGAGCGATGTGATTCGCTGGACGACCAGCCGCACTGGTAAAGCCTCCGCCGATGTAGAGCGCCGGACCATCACCATCATCGTAGGTTTGCACTACGGAGATGGATCCGCCGGATACTGCTGCATCCTCCGGATCGCCGAGGGGAATCCATGAAGCTCCATCCCATTTGGCGATGTTCTCCGCTGGGACACCACCTGCCGTGTCGAATAGGCCTGCGGCGTACAAAGCCGAACCGTTTCCGTCATCGAAGCTGTGCAACGAGAGCACTCGAGGGCTGCCCGCTCCCTGTATGCCCGTCCCCAGCGCGGACCAAATGCCGTTTTTCCATTTCGCGACCCTATTCGCACTTGATGCGCCGCCAGCGGCCGTGAAACTGCCGCCGGCGTAAAGAGCTTCACCAGACCCGTCATCATGCACATGGAGCGATGACACGACACCGTTCGTCCCCCACTCACCGCTTTGCCAAAGCGGGAACCACGCCGCACCGTTCCATCTCGCGACGTACTGGGTCTGAACACTTCCCGCAAAGGTAAAGTTTCCGCCGATGTAGAGCGACTCGCCGTTTCCTGGATCATGAACGACCATGCAGTGGACTGTGTCATTGACCCCTACCCCGCCAAGGGTGAAGAGCGCGGACCACTCTTGACCATCCCACCTTGCAACGCGACCGACAGCGATGCCACCCGCGATCGTGAATCGCCCGCCGACATACAGCGCCGGCCCTCCCCCATCGTCATACACGGCCAATGCGTACGCGATGTTGTTCAGACCTACACCTTCCGGGCCGGCGAGCGCCGACCATTCGTGACCGTCCCACTTGGCGATTCTGTTTACCGAGATACCTCCTGCGGTCAGGAAGTTGCCGGCCGCATAAAGGGCCGGCCCGTGGCCGTCGTCAAACACTGCGAGGGCTGCGACCTCGTTGCTTCCTCCGATACCGACTCCATTGGGACCAACCAACGGGGACCACTCGGAACCATCCCAGCGCGCCACGCGATTGACGACCGTGCTCCCGGCTTGCGTGAAAAAGCCGGCAGCGTAAAGTGCAGGGCCGGAGCCGTCATCAAACACGACGAGATCGCGCAGCGCGCCATTGAAACCCGGGTTGCCAATCGCGGGATCCCACGAAGTACGGCAGTCGACGCATTCGCCGAATGGGTCTGTGGAGGGGGCGGGAAGATCTGCAACTACAAGCGGATCGGCTCCCGCGATCGGGCCGATCAAGAAGAGGCAAGCCGGGATCTGCCAGCGGATCCATCGACGGAGCAATCTGATACAAGACATGAGCAACCCTTCTCGAAGTAGGAATCGCGGCTCTTCGCCAGATGGGGCAAACATCCGGGGCAGGAGTCTAACAGAAATCGAGGGGTGGGTGAAGGGCTCAACTCACAAAAACGACCACGGGACCGGCGATTGCCGGTCCCGTTCCGTTTTATCCGCCTCGGTGGGGGGAAATAGGCGCAACTGGACTCGAACCAGTGACCTCTGCCATGTGACGGCAGCGCTCTAGCCAACTGAGCTATGCGCCCGATTTGGGACCATTCTAGGCCCCGCTCAGCGGGCGGCAAGGCTGGGTCGGGCGGCTGGGGGCGGGGTCAGGGGCGCCGTGTGGTGGTGAGGCGGACGCGGACGAGTTGGCCGTCCGGACCGGTGAGGACGACCTGGCGGGACTCGCCGTCGATGGCGGTCAGGGTCCAGCCAGGGGCCGCCGGGTCGCCGATGGCGCGGGGGCGGCCGTTGATGACTGCCAGCGGGCGCGTGGGGTGCGGCATCACCGTACTCAGGATGAACTCGGGAACGCCCTTGGCCTTGGGGGCCTCGGGGATGATCTCGGGGACGACCTCAGGCTGGACCGGCTCGGGGTCGGCCCAGAACGGCGAGGGGAGGTCGGCGAACCGGGTGGGGTTCGCTTTGGTGGCCGTAAGCGGCTCGAAGTCCGGAACGGACGGCAGGGGGCGGATCTCCGCGCCAATCGCGTCGCCCGCGCCGGCGCCGATGTGGCGTGACCCGTAGACGGCGGCGGCCGGAGCGAGGACGATGAGCAGGCCGGTGATCAGCGTGGTGCGGTCATGCGTCATCGCTGGCCTCCGCGGGGTCGGGGATGATGGTGGTGCGGTCGGGTACGCGGTAGACGGTCAGGGTCAGCGTGCCGCGGACCTGATCGCCGGCGCCGCGGGTCAGGCGGAACGAGTTGATCTGGGCCAGCCCGACGGTGTCCGGGATCTCCGCGATGAAGTCGGTGATATCGCCGTAGCGGCCCGAAAACTCGACCAGGAACTCGTCGGCGGTGATGACGGGCTCGTCGCTGGCGGCGCGGCGGCGGTCCGGGCCCGACTGGACCCGGCTTGATGACCGGGGATCGGTTCGATGGATCCGGATGGAGCGGGCCGATGCCTTCCGCTCGATCTGCTCAAAGAGGGCCGCGGTGGTCGCGTGGGCGGTCATGGCGTCGGCGAAGGCGTGGACGCGGGATTCGAGATTGGACTGGGTGCGGCGTGTGCGTTCCTCGTCCGGGTCGGACCCGAGGTAGGCGGAGACGGCCGCGGACTGCGTGCTGTAGAGGCGACGCTGATCATCCAGGTCGGCGCGGGCCGGCTTGACGGTGAAGATCCATGCCGCGGCGAGCAGGACGCAGACGATCAGCGTGCGGATCGCGGCGGGTCTGAGGGTGTGATCGTTCACGGTGTTTGCTCCTTGGCGGCGCCGGCACGACGGGCGTAATCGGCCAGGGGCTGGTGGGCGGCCTGGGAGGTCGCCAGACGCAGCGTGAGCTGGAAGTGGCGCACGGCGCGGTCGTCGGCGAGTGTGTCCCGGGTCGTGGACCCGAGGTTGATCGCCGTGACGAGCGGGGATGCCTGCAGTGCCTGGACCACCTCGGTCAGGGCCGCCGCGGCTGAGGTGTCGTCCGTGCCGACGGTCGAGCCCTTGAGACGGATCTCGGGGCCGGTGGCGGTGACCTGGGCGTCGATCTCGTCGAAGCGGGCGTGCTCGGACGCATTCTCGGCGATCAGGGCGAGCACGGCGGGCCAGTCCGCGCTCGGGCCGGCGCTCTCGGTGACGCGGAGCGCGACGCGGCCGGCGGCGCCTGCCAGGCGGTTGATCCGTTCGCGCGCTTCCTCCTCGCGGCTGAGCGCGGCCAGCGTCGTGGCGTGCTGGGCGAAACGGGGTTCGAGTTCGCGGTTCTGGCCGGTGATGTGGACATACTCGGCGCCGAGCAGGGCGGCCGCGCCGATTGCGCCAGCGGCGAGGCACCGGCGGAACGTGTCGGACTGCTTCTGCTCCATCACGGCGTGTGGGATCAGTTCGGCGGTGTCGGTCTCGGCGCGGACCCAGGCGTACTCGAAGGTCCCGGGAGCGAAGGGTTTGAGAACGCCCGCTCCATCGCACCCGGGCGCCACGCGGATGTGCATGTTGACGGTGTCGGTGACGGCGGAAGCGAGATAGGGGATCGCGGCGCCGGGCCCGTCGAGGATGAGGGTCGAGGGCTGCTGATCGGCCGGTATGCCGAAGCGCAGTGTCTGCTTGATCTCGACGCAGAAACGCTGGAGGACCGGCGCGACCATGGGAAGGATGCGGGCGCGGACCTCGGGGCTGATCTCGGTGGATTTGAAGGGCAGGCCGTGGTCGAAGAGCATGCGCTCGCCGAGGGCCTGGTCGGCCTCCGCGTCATCCGGGCGGATCGCGCGCTGGAAGACATCGGAGAGGAGTCGGTGGCCGAACTCGAAGGCGCGGACCAGCCGCAGGCCGTCGCGGGATCCGACGGCGATGACCGACCAGCCCGGGCCGATGCAGCAGCAGGCGGTCGTTTCGTTCTCGGCCGTGAGGACCCGATCGGCGGCGATGCGAACGATGGCGGCGGCCTCGGGGATCAGCCGCTCGACGCGCGTGCCGCAGCGGGTGAGCCATGCGTAGAGCTTGTTGGTATCGTCCTCTCGGTCCGCGAGTGCGAGGACGGTCCATGTGCCGGGCTTTTCCGCGGTGGGACCGAGGATCGCGGCATCGGCGATGACGATCGAACCGCCGGATTCGCGGATTTTCACGGTCGCCGCCCGCCGGGCGTCGTCGCGTGAGCCGGCGATTTCGTGGGACTGGACGATGGCGTTTCTGGCGTGGTACAACAGCGTGATGCGCGGCTGGGATCGTCCGGGCGAGAGCCTGGACAGCAGTTGGCGCAGCGGGCGATCGAGCGGGACCAGGCCCTGCTCCCAGGCCTGCTCCCACGCGGTGGGGTCGGTCTCGATCTGCTCGGCCCGGACGATACGCCCGGCGCGGACGACCGCGCCGCGGATGCGGTCCGGTGTTAGGGTGAGCACGATGCGGGTTGGTGTGCCGATCATTCGACGAGGACCCCCGTATTCGGGACAGAGAACTGATCGGACCGAACGCGGCCCGACTTGGATGGGATCGGGCGGGTCATTCGATCTCGATCCGGATGCGTCTGCTTGCAAGGCCGCTGCGGCCTTCGATGATGAGGTCGCCGGTGTCGGCGGGGATCTGGAGGAAGACGATGGACTGGGCGCCCAGGGCGATCTGGTCGTTCTCCTCGGGGAGGGCGACGCCCGCGTAGGACGATCCGAGCACAATGTTGGCGCCGGATTCAGCGGCGTAGAAGGCCCGCAGCGTCTCCACCCGGACCGCCGCGAGGTCGGACTCCTGGGCCATCGGGATCACCGAGGCGGCGACGGTCAGTCCGAGAATCATGACGACGAGAAGCACCGTGGCCATCGCGACGCCGCGACGGGAGATCTGGGCTCGGGATGGGCGTGGTCGCGGCATCACGGGTCGTCTCCGATGTTGACGCGGGGGAAGGCGACGGTCGAAAGCGTGAAGCCGGCGATGGTCAGGCGTGCGTGGACGCGGTGGGCCTCGGACGCAACGACCGGAGTGATGCCGTCGGGCCCGACATAGTCGAGCCGGAAGTGTTCGACACGGCGGGCGAACGGGGCGTTCCCGTCCGGCCCGATGAGGACCAGCGTGCCGCCATCGAGCCGGAGACCGGCGTTGTTGGTGAACACGATCGATGTCGCGTCGCCCGAGGCGACGGCGAGCGTACCCGGCTCGGAACCGGGGGCCTCTTGGATCAATCGGACGATTGTGGATGCGGCGAACGCGGCATCATCCGCGGCGGACCTGGCGTCACGGTTGGCGGCGTACGCGTCGGTCGCGCTGACGATCACGGGCATGACCGCGACCGAGATGATCGAGATCACGAGCATCGCGACGACGAGTTCGAGCAATGTGAAGGCCCTGCGGCTGGATCGGCGTGCCGGCATCACATCTCCCCCACCATGACGGACACCGGCATGACCCGCTGCGGGCCAAGACCGGCGTTGAAATGGACCCGAACGGTCACCGTGCGGAAGATATTCTCCTCGGCTTCGGCCGAGGCCGATCCGGTCGCGTTGACCAAGGGGCCGATCTCGACCGTGTAGGCGAGTCCCGCCCGCTCGTACGGCTCTGTCAGCTCCGCCAGGCGGACCCTGAGCCCGCGGGCCGGGTCGTCCAGATAGGTCGTGGGGTTCGCGAGGGCATCGAAGCCAAGGCTGGGGTCGCGGCTGGCTGTGTCGGCGATTAGGGTCTCCAGGATGAGACCGGCGAGGAGCACGGCACGCATGGTCGTGACGGTGTCCGCACGATGGTCGCCCATTGACTGGAGCGACTGGACAATGGGAGGGACCGTCAGCGCGAGCAGGAGCACGCAGACGACCGCCTCGATGAGGGACAGACCGCGTCGGCGCATCACGGGCCCTCCACCAGGCCGGAGCGGGCGTGGACGGTGACCTGGGCATCGCCGAGGAAGCGGATCGACGCGCTGGATGTGAGGCCGCCGGCGTGCGACCCGCTGGTGCTGCGGGCGTGGGGCGTGCCACGGTGATCGAACCAGATGGTCACGGTGTCGATGGCGACGGCGCCATGGACCAGTTCGGTCGGGACGGTGATGCGGGTGACTTCGTTGCGATAGGTATCCCGGAATGAGAGGACGGTCGAGGGTGATCCCAGGGCGTCGGTCAGAGGTTCGGGCCTGCCATCGTCGCCGATCGTGAGCAGTTGGGCTGTGTGCGCGGCCGCGTCGAACCGGACGCCGACCGGGATTCCGGAGGCGATGGCGCGCTCGCGGGCGAAGGTCAGCAGGCGGGCGGCCTCGGCGATACCCGCCCCTCGGCTCGCGTCGTCGAAGCGGTCCATCGCGGGGATCACCGCCAGGGCGAGCAGGCCCGCAATCAGGATCACCGCGGTGATCTCCACCACGGTAAAGCCCCGATGGGATGGCACGATTCGGTCCATGGGCGGTCAGAGCTGGTTGGCGGTGAGGTATGAACCGGAGGAATCACGCTTGGTCGTGGTCGCGGTGGAGTTGGCGTAGAAGATCGCGACGGGCGGGTTGGCGTTGTTGTCCACGAAGTAGTTCCAGCCCGCCCCGCCGGGGTTCACCACAGCGCGGTTCTGGGCCTGGGCCGCGTTGACGCTCTGGAGGGTGGAGAGGTTGTTGAACGGGTTGGCGGGCAGGTCGAAGCGCAGGGTGCTGCCGTCGGTGAGCTGGGTCAGGGTCGGGAACGGGTCATCGCCCGCGATGACGGCGGCGGCCCGAAAGGACGCGATCGACGCACGCACGGATCCGAGGGTGCTCTCCGTCGAGGCGGTCCGGGCCTCGTCGCTGGCGCCGGCGAACCGGGGGATGGCGATCGCGGCGAGGATGCCGAGCATCACCACGACGATCGTGATCTCGAGCAGGCTGAAGGCGCGGCGGGTGTTCACGGTTCTTGCCTCAACGGTTGACCGTCACCATCTGCCACATGGGCAGGAAGACGGAGAGCGCCACGATCAGCACGATCACCGCGATCGCGATCGTGATCATCGGCTCGATGACGGTGTTGATGTTCTTGGACAGGTGGTCGGCGATACGGTCGTAATGCCGGGCGATGATGCGGCCCGCCCCGGAGAGCTCCTTGGCTTCCTTGCCGGCCCCGAGCAGGCGGCGGGCGAAGCTCGGCAGCTGATCGGACCCGTTCAGGACCGCCTCGAGGGAATCGCCGGCACGCATGCGGTCGCACAGCCGCTCGCATTCGGCCACGAATACCGGGCGGCCCGTGGAACGCCCGGCGATCCAGATCGATTCGATGACCTCGATGCCCGAATCGATGCTGATGGACATCACGCGGGAGAAGCGGGCCGTGGCCACGGCGGTCAGCATGGTGCCGATGTATGGCGTGCGCAGCAGCACCGACTCGATGCGGTAGCGTCCCCTCGGCGATCTCCATTGCTGGCGGGCGAAGACCAGGATCGCGACAAGAACGACCGCGTAGACCCACCACCAGCCGTGGACCGAATCGCCCAGCGTGCGGATCAGCCTGGTGGAAACAGGGAGTTGGACGCCGTTGCTCTCGAAGATCACCGCGAAGCGGGGCACCACGAAGACCACGATGACGGAGACAGCCATGACTACAAAGCCGGCGACGATGGTCGGGTAGGTCAGCGCCCGACGCACCTGCTCGCGAGACTCGATGCTGCGTTCGAGCATGTCGGCGAGGTGCTCGGTCACGGAGGCGAGTGTTCCGGTTTTTTCGGCTGCCCGGATAGTTTCGATGTACACCTCGCCGAAGACATGCTCATACTTTCCGAACGCCGTGGTCAGCTTCTCGCCGGACTCGATCATGATGGCGATGTCGGTGACCATGTCCCGCATGCGCGGGTTCTTCTCGTGCTCGGCGACGGACCGGAGCCCGCGGGCGATCGGGATGTTCGCCTCGACCAGCACGCTGATCTCCCGGGTCAGATCCGAGACCTCGCGTTGGGTGATCCGATCGTGACGCCACGAGAAGGCGGCGCCCCTGGAAGCGGTCTCGCGGATCCGCAGCGGTGTGATCCCGTCCGCGGCGAGGCGGCGGGTGGCCTCGGTCTCGCCGGGGGCGTCGATCACGCCGGCGGTGCGCCTGCCGTCCGAGCCCAGCGCCGTGTACTTGTACTTGGGCATGGGTCAACCTCAGGCGGCGGCACGCGGGGACGCCGCTTGCCGCTCGGTGATCTCGATGGTGGCGTGGAGCTTGTTCAGTTCGTCGATGCTCGTGATGCCGAGTCTGGCCTTGTCGACGCCGTCCTCCAGCATCGAGCGCGTTCCCTCGGCTCTGGCCAGCGCGGCGATCTCCGAAGTGGATGCCCCACGCTCGATCAGGTCACGCACACCGTCGGTGGCCCGGAGCATCTCGTAGACCCCGATCCGGCCGCGGTACCCGGTGTTCATGCAGTTCGGGCAGCCCGTTCCGCGGATGAAGCCCTTCTCGTCCGGCGCGATCCCCAGCGAGCGGAGCTGGACGGGGTCGGGGTCGGGGTCGTCTGTTTTACGGCAGTGCTCGCAGACCTTGCGGACAAGCCGCTGGGCGATCACGCCGAGCAGGGCGTTGTTGATCGCAAAGTTGGGCACGCCGAACTCGCGGAGCCGGGCGACGGCCCCCACCGCGTCATTGGTGTGCAGGGTTGAGAAGACCAAGTGCCCGGTCAGCGCGGCCTGCGCGGCGATCTTGGCGGTCTCTTCATCCCGGATCTCGCCGATGAGCAGCACATCGGGGTCCTGGCGCAGCAGCGACCGGAGGGCGCTGGCGAATGTCATGCCGATGGCGGGGTTGACCTGGATCTGGCGGATCATCGGCATCCGGATCTCGACCGGGTCCTCGACGGTGAGGATGTTCCGCTCCGGCGAGTTGATCCGCCCGATCGCGGTGTAGAGGGTGGTGGTCTTGCCCGATCCCGTCGGGCCGGTCGTGAGGATCAGGCCGTGGGGCTTCCTGATGATCTCGGCGAAATCGTGGGCGATGTCGGCCGGCATGCCGAGTTGCTCGACGGAGTTGACCGCGGCGCCCGGGCGCAGCAGGCGGAGCACGGCGTTCTCGCCGTGGATCGTGGGAACGATCGAAAGACGGACATCGATGTGCGTGCTCTTGTACCGGAATCGGAACTTGCCGTCCTGCGGGCGGCGGGTCTGGGTCACATCGAGCTGGGCCATGACCTTGAGGCGCTGGACGAGGCCCTCGTGCATGGTGATCGCCGGGCCCTGCTGGGGCTGGAGAACGCCATCGATGCGGTAGCGGAGGTGAAGCAACCGCTCGTCGGGGTTGATGTGGATGTCCGACGCGCCGGCCTCGGCGGCGGTGTAGAGGATCTGGTTGACCGCGGCGACAACGGGCTCGTCCGACGCCTCCACACGCTCGTCGCCGTCGTCGGCCTCGGCCTGGGTATTGCCCGAGTCGAGCGTGTAGGCGCGGACGATCAGCGTGCGCAACAGCTCGGAATCGCACACCACCGGGTCGATCTGCCGCCGGAGGGTCTGCTGGAGCAGGTCCATGGCCTGCAGGTCCAGCGGGTCCTCCATGGCCACCGTGGCGATGTCGCCGAGCACATAGATCGGGAAGGCGACCAGCCGCTCGGCCATGGCCTTGGGCAGACGTCTGGAGTTGCGGATGTCCGTGTCGGCCAGTGTCAGATCGACAAATGGGTACTCACAGATGATCGCCTTGGCGATCGCCAGGTCCCGGGTCGAGACCTTCTGGAGGCGGATGACGGCTTCCTCGAGCGTCACCGCGTGCTCGTTGGCGTAGCGGCGGAGGTCCTCGGCGCTCTGCGCGGAGAGCTTGCCGTCCTCGATCAAAGCCTGGATGACGAACTCGCTGGTATCAAGCACGGGAGGCTCCTGCCTGTGCGGTCACGCCGCGGAACCCTCGATACGGGTGAGCATGGATTCGACCTGGGCGACGGTGCGTTCGTCGGGGTCGACATAGGCCACACCGATGAGGTAGGCCGGGCGGCGGTCGGTCATCTGGACGCGGACAGCGCGTGTGCGGGCGACGACCAGCGGCTCGGCGTCGGGGACCTCGGGATCGGGGATGCGCAGCTCCACCACAACGCCGCGGGGAACGAACACGGTGCTGATAAAGCCCGCCCCGCCGCTGGCGAAGTCGACCAGATCAACGCCGACCCAGCCGTCGGCGTCCGCGACGCCCTTGGCATAGCGGACGCTTTCGGCGTGTTCGGGCGCCACGCGGAACTGAGCCGGGAGCACGATCTCGTGCCGGATGGACCGCCTGATGATGAGCCCGCTCTGTGCCACGCGTTCTCCCTTCTTCCGGGGTCTGGTGCAAGGAAGGCTTTCGACCGGAAACCATGCCGACTTCGGCCTGTGTGGCCAGGTCGGGCGATTTCCCCCCCGCTGTTGTGCGGCTGGTTCCGGCTGGGCGGGCAGGGTGCGTGGCCGCTGAAGAGAGAAGGGTTTTGCTAGGGATTTTGGGCGGCAGGTTCGCCTTGCCTCGGTGCTGGGAGGGTTTCTATACTCGCAGGCTTGACCTGACCGGGGGTTGGGCCGCCGGGTCCGGTGTTCGGACCAAGAACTGTTGATCTGGGATATCGCCCGCCGGGCCACAGGCTCGGGGGTCGTTCCACCACCGAAGCGCCCTGGGGCGTGCGGGTTCCGGACCCGACGCCGGTGTCGCTGAACAGGAAAGAAGGAAGTCATGGCCAACCCACTCGTGCAGGACCTGATTGAATCGGGCATCCACTTCGGCCAGCGGTCGAGCGGCTGGAACCCGAAGATGGGGCCGTACATCTACGGCAAGCGCAACGGGATCCACATCATCGACATCAAGGAGACCGTCAAGGGTCTCCTGCTCGCCAAGAAGCTGATCACCCGCACCGTGTCGCAGGGCAAGGATGTCTGCTTCGTGGGGACCAAGCGCCAGGCCAAGGGCGTGATCGAGCAGCGCGTGAGCGATGTCAAGATGCATTATGTCACCGAGCGTTGGCTCGGCGGCACGCTGACCAACTTCCGCACCATCCGCACCCGCCTGAAGCGCCTGGAGGAGCTCGAGGCCATCGAGGCCAACGACAACTTCCAGAGCTACTCCAAGAAGATGGAGAGCCAGCTGCGGCGTGAGATGAAGAAGATCCGGCGCAACCTCGACGGCATCCGCAACATGCACAAGATGCCCGGCGTGATGGTGGCCATCGATGTCAACCGCGAGATCAACGCCCTGCGTGAGGCCCGCAAGCTCGGCATCCCCACCGTGTGCCTGATCGACACCGACGGCGACCCCGAACTGGTCGATGTGGCCATCCCCGGCAACGACGACTCGATGCGGGCCATCGATGTGATCGTCCGCGAGTTGTGCAAGGCGATCGCCGACGGCAAGCAGATGCGGGTCGAGTCGGGCGAGGGTTCCGAGGAGGCCTCCGGCGACTCGCAGGGCGGGCCGCGTCGCAGCCGCCGGGCCCAGTTCCGCGCCGATGACGCCACGCGGTCCGAGCCCGGTTCCGACGCCGGGGTCGATGCCGAGCCGGCCAAGGCCGAGTCCTGAGCAAGAGTCACCACACCACGAGCCGCGCCGGGCGCACCGTCCCGCGGCCGAGCAAAGAACGGGAGAGTACCCATGGCTGAGATCAACGCCAAGGATGTGATGAGCCTTCGGAACAAAACCGGGCTCGCCATGATGGCCTGCAAGAAGGCCCTGATCGAGGCGGGCGGGGATATCGAGAAGGCCGAGGACCTGCTCCGCAAGGAGCTCAAGGGCAAGATGGAGACCAAGATGGACCGCGCCGCCGGCGAGGGACGCATCGAGGTCGCCGTCTCGGGCGATGGTTCGGCCGCCACCATCGTCGAGCTGCGGGCCGAGACCGACTTCACCGCCAAGAACGACAAGTTCGTCGCCGCGACCAAGAAGATCGCCGAACTGGCCCTGGCCATCCCCGCCGGCTCCACCGAGCCCAGCAGCGAGATGCAGGCCATCATCGACGACCTGCGCATCAGCACCGGCGAGAACATCTCGATCGGACGCATCGAGAAACTCGAGTCCAATGGCGGCAAGACCGTCTACGGCAAGTATGTCCACCACGACGGCAAGACCGGCGTGCTGATCGAGGCCGAGGGCGACCTGGGCGAGGAGACCCTCCGCCAGATCGCCATGCATGTCACCGCGGCCTTCCCGCGCCCGCTGGGCCTGACCCCGGATGACATCCCCGGCGACATGGTCGAGAAGGAGCGCAAGTTCCGGATCGAGCAGGCGATGGAGAGCGGCAAGCCGCAGGAGATTGCCGAGAAAATGGTCGAGGGCGGCATGCGCAAGTTCTTCGCCGAGGTCGCGCTGCTCGAGCAGGCCTTCGTGATGGATCCCTCCAAGTCGATCAAGGACATCGTCGGTTCCGGCGGGAACCTCAGGAAGTTCCGCCGCTGGGAAGTCGGCGAAGTCGCCGGCTGATGTTCCTTTCGTCAGTATCGAACTCCTCGAGCGGGGCTTGTGAGCCCCGTTTTTTGTTTTTGGTCGGGCTGCATGGCCCAACGCGGAATCCGGCATGCACGAAACACGAAGTGCTCCCGGGATGTTGTGACAAGGACGACCGGGGACCTAGGCTCTGTATGCGAAAGGAGAACCAATTATGACCGACATGAATCGACGCCAGGCGATCGGCGGGCTCGGTGCGCTCGGCCTGGGCGCTGTGGGGCTTGCATCGGGCAGCGCGAAAGGGGCCGGGCTGGCGGGGCTTTCCGCGCATCCGGGCTGGGATGCATCCGCCGGCAGGTTCGTGCTCACGGATCTGCCCTACGACCCCGACGCGCTCGAGCCGCACATCGACGGGCAGACCATGCGGATCCACCACGAGCGTCATCACCAGGCCTATGTGAACGGGGTGAACACCGCCCTGGAAAGGCTCGCTGAGATTCGCGCCGGACAGACCGATCCGGCCACCCTCGAACTCTGGCAACGCCGGCTGAGTTTCCACGCGGGCGGCCACATCAACCACGCCCTGTTCTGGGAGAACATGGCGCCAGCGGGGACCGGGGGCGAACCGAGCGGCGCGCTGATGAACGCAATCCGTCGCGACTTCGGCTCATACGAGGCGTTCGAGAGGTTCTTCCGCGACACCTCGGCGGCGGTCGAGGGCTCTGGGTGGGGCTGGCTGGTGCATGAGCCGGTGTCGGGCAAGCTGATGGTGGTTCAGATGCACAACCAGCAGCACTCGCTCTTCGCGGGCGTCACACCGCTGCTGGGCGTGGATGTCTGGGAGCACGCATACTACCTCCGGTACCAGAACCGACGCGGCGACTACCTCGCCGAGTTCATGAAGGTCATCAACTGGCACGAGGTCTCCCGCCGGTTCGAGGCCGTCGCCCGGTCCTGACCGCGAGCCGCACGAAACCACGAGCGGGCCGCGTCCGGTGGGCGCGGCCCTTTTTTGCGCTTCATTTCGTCTCAGCCCACATGCTTCGGGTCGAACGCGTCCTGAAGCGCGTCGGTGAGCACGTTGAAGGCCAGGACGAGCACGAACATGAAAAAGGTGGCCGCGCCGATCTGCCAGAAAAACCCGGCGACGACCTCGGGCTGGGAATGGTCGACCATGATGCCCCAACTGGCGCCTTCCTTGATTCCCAGGCCCAGAAAGGTCAGGACCACCTCGCCCTTGATCGCGGCGATGAAGAGCAGGGACAGGTTGATGAAGATCAGGTGGGCCGTGTTGGGCAGGATGTGACGCAGGAGGATGCGGCCGCTGCCCGCCCCGATGGAGTTGGCGGCCTGGACGAAGTCGAGCTGCTTGAGCTTGAGGGCCTCGCCGCGGGTCACGCGGCACGGGCCGATCCAGTAGGTCAGGGCGAATGCGGCGTAGAGCGGGATCAGGGTTCGCTCCAGCTCCGTGCCACGGAACATGAACGCCAGCACGATCAGCAGCACCAGTTCGGGGATCGAGCTGAAGGTCGAGTAGAGCCAGATGACGGCGTGGTCCACGATCCCGCCAATGTAGCCCGCCGCGGCCCCGATCAGGCTGCCGAAACCAACCGCGAACAGCGATACAATGACGCCGACCTGGATGGCGACCTTGCCCGAGTAGATCGCCCGGATGAAGATCGATCGGCCCTGGCGATCGGTGCCGAGCAGCAGCCGCAGGCGGTACAGCACCCCCGGGACACCGCTCGGCATCGGCATGAGCAGTTCGATGTACGGCTCGATGTCGTCGAGCTTGGCGTCGATCTCGCGGTCGATGCCTTCCAGACGCTCGGCGATGGCCTCCTTGAGTGTCCGGAGCAACTCGGCGTCGTAAAGGGGATCCGGCAACGGCTCGGCGAGGATCGCTTCGGCCTGGGCGAAAAAATCCTCCGGGTCCAGCGCGGCCAGCGGCGAGTCCGCCGGGACCTGCGGGATCATGTCCTCGAGCTGAAAGCCGACCTCCTCCAGCGACAGCGAGATCTCCTCCAGCAGGATCAGGACATCCGCGTCCTCGCCTCGGTCCGCGTAGAGGCGTGCGTACGCATCGACCTGCCTGGCGGCCAGGCGGGTCGCCAGCAGGTTCGCCCGGAGGCGGCGGAGCGAGGACTGCGACTCGAACTCGGCCAGGGCCCGGGTGTGGATGGCCCGCAGCTCGGCCGGGTCCAGGTCGGCGACACGGCGCTCGGCCAGGGTCAGCCGGGCGAAGTGCTCGTCGAAGTCGCGGCCGACCGGATCGATGCGGTCATAGGAGTCGAGGGTGGTGCCGATGCGGTTGAGGTGAAAGGCGGTCTGCTCGGTCCGCGCCGTCGGGTGCGCCTTGATCCCGAAACCGGGCAGGTTGGCGGCGCCGACGCGTTCGAGGGTTCGTTCGGGAAGCAGCGCCCCGAGGACCGGACGCTCGCGGAGGTCGTACGCCCCGCTCCATTGACCGACTTTGGCCACCCCCTCCATGGCCAGGATCCACACGAACAACAGCAGGTACACCGAGACGACCGCCATCGCCACCACCGCGAGGCGGTTGCCGAAGAGCTTGCGGAGCGAGGGGGATTCGTTGATGCGGGCGATCACGAGAGTCTCACGCGGGGGTCGGCGAGTGCGTAGAGCACATCGGTGAGGATGTTGGACACGATGAACAGGGCGGCGAACAGGGCGGTGAAGGTCTGGACGACCGGGAAGTCGCTGGTGCGGATGGCGTTGATCAGGGTGCGTCCCATGCCGGGGATGTTGAAGTAGAACTCGACGAGGATCGACCCCGTGACCACGAACGGCAGGGAGATCATGATCCGGGTGATGATGGGGATCATGGCGTTCTTGAGCATGTGGACGAACATGACCCGGGCCGTGCCGCAGCCTTTGGCGCGGGCGGTGCGGATGTAGTCGCGCCGGGTTTCCTCGACCATCACAGCCCGGTAGAAGCGTGTGTCATACCCGAGGGCGACGGTCACATTGATCATGACCGGCAGGGCGCAGAAGGCGATCCAGTTGGCCGGGTGGTAGAGGAACCAGCGGCTCTCGCCCACGGAGGCGTCCACGGACACCTTGAAGGGCCAGTCGGAGTACTGCGTGCTGGGCCAGTAGGCGCCGAAGTACTGGCCCATGATGATGTAGACCAGCACGGAGATACTCATGCCGATGACCGCGATGAACATGAGCGTGCGGTCGAGCCAGCGGCCGCGGTTGAAGGCCGAGATGAGGCCGACCACGATGGAGATCAGGGCGGTGAAAAACAGCGTCGGGGCCATGACCGCGATGGACGCGGGGATGGCGTCGAGGATCATGTCGCCGACGGGCCGGTCCTGCTCGAAGGATCGGACCTCGTACTGCCAGAAACGGAGCAGGTCCCAGAGGAACCGGAAGTACTGCTCGATGAAGTGCTTGTCCAGCCCCATCTCGGCGCGCCGGGCGTTGATCTCGGCCTCGCTGGGGTTCTTGCCCAGCATCGCGTAGACCGGGTCGTTGACGCGCAGCGCCAGCATCAGGAGGAACACGATCGCCAGGAACACCGGGATGTTGTAGAGCGTCCGCCGGACGATGTAGTTCCACACCGCGATGGCTCCTTGCTTCTCGCGGCGTCAGCGGCGGGCGTTGTCCACATCCACGAACTTGTACCAGGAATGGTAGCGTTCGGTGGGGCGAGCATTGAGCATCCACGGGTTGATCAGGTAGAAGCGTCGGCGGGCCTGGGACCCGATGAACACCGCGTCCTCGATCACCATGTCACGCATCCGCTCGTAGATCGCGGTGCGCTCGGGTCCGGGCCGCATGGTCAGGATTTTCTCGTACAGCGCGTCGTACTCGGGGTTCTTGTAGTTGTAGTGGTTCGATCCAGGCGCCTCGTTGGGGCCGTAGAAGAGCGCCAGGTTGTTCTCCGCGTCCGGGTAATCGCTGCTCCACGCGAAGCCGAACATCGGGGCCTGCTTGCGGTTGACGAGCTGGATGAGCGGGGCGAAGTCGAGGAAGGTCGGCTCGAAAGTCACATTGATCCGGGCGAGCTGGCGGGTCATCATCTCGGCCAGCTGGGTGTTCAGGCTGCTGACCGAGGTGTAGAACCGGATCGGCGGCAGACCGCGTCCGTCGGGATAGCCGGCCTCGGCAAGCTTCTGGCGGGCCCGGTTCAGGTCGGGGCCGCGGTAGCTGACGGGGGCGCGACCGCCCTCGGGGTGACCGTCGAGACCGGGGGGGATCGGACCGTCGTACACCAGTGGCAGTCCGTTGTAGAACACCTGGTTGATCTCATCGAGATCGATGGCCAGCGTGATGGCCTGACGCAGGGCCCGCTTTTCGGGCGTGTAACCGCCGAGGAGTTCGTCCTCCATGTTGAAGCCGCGGAAGATGAAGTCGAGCAGCAGGTCGTCGTGGGCCCGCACACCGCGGTTGATGTAGGCCTCGCGCAGCGAGCCGGACGCGCGATCGAACGCCTCCAGGAAGTACTCCTCCGGAACCTGGATGTAGCCGAGGTTGCCCTGGTTGAACTCCAGCCACATCGGCTGGTCCTGCACATACATCGTGAACTCGATGCGGTCGACGAACGGAACACGCTGGCCGGCGGGGCGGTGCAGCCGCGCGCGTCGGTCCTCGCGGCTCCATTGGTCGGCCGCGGGATAGCGGACCTCGTGGTAGTTCGGGTTGCGGTTGCCGGTCAGTGACTGCTTGGGCACGAAGGTGTCCAGCACGAACGGCCCGGTGCCGACGGGTCGGAAGCCGAAGTCCCGCCCGTAGTGCTCGACCGCCTCCTTGGGTACCACCGAGGTCTGGAACATGCTCAGGATGTACAGGAACCGATAGATCGGCTGGCGGAGGACGATCTCGAACTCAAGATCGTTGATCTTGCGGAAGCCCTCGATCGGCGCGTCGTAATCGAACGACCCGGTCTCTTCCTGAGCCGCGAAAGCCTCATCGAGGCCGGCGATGGTGTTCTCGAGCAGCCACCAGTTCTGCAGGCCGGTGGCCCTGCGGTCGGCGATCCGCTTGAGGGAGTAGAAGACATCATCGGTGATCACGGTGCGGCCGCGCCCGCCCGGGAAGCATCGGTTGTCGTGGAACCGAACCCCTTCCTTGAGCCGGAACCGCCAGGTCTTGCCGTCGTCCTCGGTGGTGGGCATCTCGGCGAGCAGGAGCGGCTCGAGCTGGGTCGGGTCCGCGTAGTTGTTGACGAGCAGGGTCTCGTAGAACTGGGAAGCCGCCATCGCGTCATAGGTGGTCGAGCCGCGTCCGGGGTCGATGCTGCGGGGCCCGTCGGTCCGCATGGGGAGCTGGAGAACCTTCAGGTCCCCCCGCTGCGTCTCCGCGGCCGCCGCGGGGTGCAGCATCCCCAGGCCGATCACCGCGAAAGCCAGGCTCGTGAGGGTCTTCTTCCAACGCATCGGCGGTCCTCCGGCTCGTATGGGATCTGTGTGGATACGCCCCCGCCCGGGTCGGATCCTAGCGGAAGCCCGCTTGCGACTCCACCGCGAACGGGGCCGATCGAACCGCGCCCGGGGTTCTACTGTCCGGAACCGCTCGGATCGACCGCCCGCTGACACCGTTCGCAACGCCGCATGACCGCACCGCCCGCCCACGCATGTTCCGCCACCGCCATCGACCTGGCCGGCCGTCGCATCACAAGCTTCGGGGGGTGCAACTACCTCGGGCTGGCCCAGCACCCGGGTGTCGTGCGGGCCGCGGCCGACGCGATGGCCCGCTACGGGCTGAGCACGACCGCCAGCCGCGAGACCACGGGCAACACCCGCGTCCACGCAGCGCTGGAGGCCGCCGTCACGGCGTTCTGCGGGCACGAGGCCGGCCTGCTGGTGCCGGACGGCTACACCGCCAACATCGCCGCGATGCAGGCCCTGGCCCGCGTGGGCGTTCGCGCCGCGGTCCTTGACGAGCGGGCCCACGCGAGCCTGCGCGACGCGGCGCAGGCGGCCGGGATGCGGGTCTCGACCTTCACCCACCTCGACGCCGCCGACGCGCACGCGGCCCTGCGGGCCTGCGATGGTCCGGCCGTGCTCGCGACCGATTCGGTCTTCTCCGCCGACGGAGCGCTCGCGCCCAGTGCGGCGTTGCTGGAATCCCTGCGTCCCGGCGACCATCTGCTGCTCGACGACTGCCACGGCCTCGCCGTGCTGGGCCGCGAAGGCCGGGGCACGCCCGATCATCTCGGCCTGCGATCGGACCGGCTGGTCGTGACGGTCACGCTGGCCAAGGGCCTGGGCTGCGCGGGCGGGCTCGTGATGGGACCCCGCAACCTCGTGGACACGGCGACCCGCCACGCCACGGCGTACATCTGCACCACGCCCTGCTCGCCCGCGCTCGCCGCGGCGGCCCTGGAGTCACTGCGTGCCCTGACCGGTGAACCGGACCGGCTCGCGCGGCTCCGGGCGAACACCGCCGCGCTGCGGGGCCGGCTCGCCGGGGCCTTCGGCGTCGACCGCGACCATCCCGTGCCGATCATCGCGTTCACCGCCGGTACGCCGGATGACATGATGGCCATGCACACGGCCACGCTCAGCGCGGGCATGCTCGCGCCGCTGGTCTCCTACCCCGGCGGCCCGGCGCCGGTGTACTTCCGGCTGAGCGTCTCTTCCGAACACACGACCGACGACATCGACCGCCTCGCGGAACTGCTCTGCGAACACGCCCCCGACACCCTAAATGAGACGGGAACCGCCCGATGACCACCCTGCCGCCCGATCTCGATTTCGCCGTGCGCACCGCCCGTGCCGCGGGCGCGCTGACCATGAAGTGGTTCCAGTCCGCCCGGCTGGTCGCGGAGGGTAAGGACGACGGCTCTCCGGTGACCCAGGCGGACCGGGAGGCCGAGCGGTTCGTGCGCGACGCCGTCTCCGAAGCCTTCCCCGGCGACGGCGTGATCGGCGAGGAGTTCCCGCCGCTGGAATCCACGACGGGGCGGACCTGGGTGGTCGACCCGATCGACGGGACCCGGTCGTTCGTGCAGGGGGTGCCGCTGTTCGGGACGATGCTGGCGTGCATGGTCGAGAACGAGCCGACGGTGGGCGTGATCGCGATGCCAGGGCTGGACGAGTGCGTGGCCGCCCAGAGCGGGTACGGCTGCTGGTGGTGGCGCGGATCGGGCGATCCGACCCGCGCCTCGGTTTCCGATCGGGCCGAACTCCGCGGCGCCGTGCTCCTGTCCACCTCCACCGAGTACTACCGCGAACCGCGCCACAAACGCGGCTGGGCCGGGTTCGACGATCTCGGCGCGGTCACCCGCGGCTGGTCGGACTGCTACGCCTTCGTGCTGCTGGCCACCGGGCGGGCCGACGCGGTAATCGAGCCGGGCGTGAAGCTCTGGGACATCGCCGCGGTCCCGCCCATCATCAACGAGGCGGGCGGCGTGTGGACCGATGTCGACGGCAACCACGACCTCCACGCCGGCTCGATCATCGCCAGCAACGGCCACATCCACGGCGCGGTGCTGGAGGTCATGCGCACGGCCTGACCCTGCTCAGCGATCGGCGATGATCGCCCAGATCCGACGCTGCGCATCGTTGTTGTCCGGGCTCAACCCGACGGACTCCGACAGCGGCTCGTCGAACGCGCTCCGCGGGGTCCACCGCACGCCCGCGTCGGTGAACAGGGTGTACACACCATCGACATGGCGCGAATCGAGCCGATCGGGCAGGCCCACACCGTCGCCCACCAGCGGCCCGAGCGGGAGATCGGACAGCCGGACCATGCTCGGCGGGAACTCGGCGAACCCCCAGTCGACAAACGGGGCGGACGCGTAGCCGCCCTCGACATTCACCCCCGGCGTGCCGGGAGGCCAAGGGTTGTCCGGCGTGTTGAACCGCTGCCCCTCGGCGGACTCGGACGGGCAGTACAGCGCCTCCGGGGCTTCCAGCAGCCCGGCCCGTTCCAGGCGGCCGAAAAGCACGAAGAGGTTGCTGGTGCCCGAATACACCATGGTGTTCCACTGCAACCGCCCGCCGCGGTAGCCCAGGGGCACGCGGTCCTGCCAGTCGTTAGCGTAGATCGCGAGGGTCTGGTGCAGGGACCGGAGATTGGCCTGACACTTGACCCGCCGGGCCGAGTCGCGGGCCGAGGAGATCGCGGGCAGCAGGATCCCGATCAGCACCGCGATGATGGCGATGACCACCAGCAACTCGATCAGCGTGAACCCCCCCGCGCGGGGGGCGGGCCGGCTCGGCCGTTCATGCGAGATGCAAGGGGAGCGGATCAAGCGGGTTTCCTTGGTCACCGAGGAGGGATTCAATAGGCCCGTCCCGGGCGACAGCCCGGGCCGTGGCCGACGGATCGGCACGGCGAACGCCGAGAACGGACCATAGCCCGGCGCGTCCACCAGCACGCAAAAGCCCTGCCTCCCCCCGACCACCCGGAGCCACCACCCATGCTGCTCACCACCGCGGCCCTCGCGGGCGCCCTCGCCATGCTGCCGCTCGCCGACCCCGCCCCCCACGCGATCAGCCTGGAAGCCATCGGGACCATCCGCCTCGGCCCGTTCATGAGCGAGGCCGCCGAGATCGTCGTGCATGACGCGGCGTCGCAGCGGCTGTTCGTCGTCAACGGCCACACCAACGCGATCGACATCCTCTCGATCGCGGACCCGACCACGCCCGAACGCATCGGCTCGATCGACCTGCGCCCGTTCGGCGGCGCGGTCAACTCCGTCGACACGCACTCCGGGCTGGTCGCCACGGCGATCAACGGGTTCGAGCGGACCGACCCCGGACGCATGGTGCTGTTCGACACCGACGGCCGGTTCGTGAGCCTGGTTCAGGTGGGCGCGATGCCCGACATGGTGATCTTCACCCCCGACGGACGCCGGATCCTGACCGCGGATGAGGGCGAGCCGTCCCACGATTACGCGATCGACCCGGAGGGAACGGTCAGCATTATCGACCTGCCCGAGGATCCGCGTCGCCTCGGCCAGCACCATGTCCGAACCGCCGACTTCCGACGCTTCAACGACGCTGACCTCGACCCGAGCATCCGCGTCTTCGGCCCCGGGGCGACCGTCGCGCAGGACTTCGAGCCCGAGTACATCACCGTCACCCCGGATTCATCCACGGCCTATGTGACACTCCAGGAAAACAACGCCATCGCCGTGGTCGACATCGGCTCGGCGACCGTCACCGGCCTGATCCCGCTCGGCTTCAAGGACCATTCGTTGCCGGGCAACGGCTTCGACGCGTCCGACCGCAACCCTCGGATCCGGATCCGGCCCTGGCCCGTCTTCGGGATGTACCAGCCGGACACCATCAAGGGCTACACCGCGGCCGACGGCCTGTTCTATCTGGTGACCGCCGACGAGGGGGACACACGCAACTACGCCGGTTTCAGCGAGATCGCCCGTGTCCGCGACCTGCCCCTCTGCCCGGAGGCCTTCCCCAACGCACACGACCTCCAGGCCCCGGAGAACCTCGGACGCCTCCAGGTCACCACCACCCTCGGCCGCAACGAGGACGGGCTGTTCGAACGCCTGTACGCGTTCGGGACCCGGGGCTTCAGCATCCGCACCCCGGACGGCACGATCGTGTTCGAGTCCGGCGACGAGTTCGAACGCATCACCGCCGAACGCGCCCCGGAAGCGTTCAACACCGACAGCCAGCCCGACGCGCCCTCCAAGAACCGCTCCGACAACCGCGGCCCGGAGCCCGAGGCCCTGGCCATCGGCCAGGTCGGCGACCGGATCTACGCCTTCATCGGCCTTGAGCGAACCGGCGGCATCATGATCTATGACATCACCGTGCCCGCCGAGTCCGTGTTCGTCGACTACTGGACCAACCGCGTCATGCCGGCCGGGAGCGGTTCAGAAGAAGCGGGCGACCTCGGGCCGGAATGCCTTCTGTTCATCCCGGCCGAGCACAGCCCGACGGGCGGGGCACTGCTGGTCTCGGCCAACGAGATCTCGAGCACGGTGACGATCCACCGGATCGTGCCGCGCACAAAAGAATGACCGGGCCGCCCGAGGGAAGCGGGGCGACCCGGTCAAGAGACAGTCGATCACGGATGACTTACGGGCAACCTGCGTTGAACAGATCCAGGTAGATCCCGATATCGAAGAAGTTGAACTGGCCGTCCTGGTTCAGGTCGGCCGCGGGGTCCTGGGCGTTGAACAACGCGAGGTAGGCCGCCAGATCGAAGAAGTTCAGCTCGCCGAAGGGCTCGGCGAGATCGGCCGAGCTGCACGGCTCCGGCCCGGAGGCGGGCACAATCGCCACATCGCCGAGCTGCACGGGCGGGTAGTTGAACCCGTCACCGCCGGGGATCAGGGGGCCGAAGGAATCGCCGAGAAAGTATCCCGAGCCGTCCATCGCGAAGGTGTTGAGCTGGCTGAAGTAGTTCGGAAAAACCCCGCGCCCGACCGCCGCGTGATAGCCTGTGTCGTCGCGCGACCAGTCGATGGTCATGCCCTGGCTGAAGTTGGTGTCCTGCGGGATCTCGTACAGCGGCGTCAGCGACAGACCGAAACCGCTGTAAATGGTGTCGTTGCTGGTGTTGTGGATGAAGATGTTGCCCTCGGAATCGAAGGCCAGCCCGATGGCCGTGTTGATCGGCGGATCCGCCGAGAGCACCCCGACGAGCGAGGTCTGCCCGGTGGTCAGGTTGATCCGGTAGAGCCGCGTCACCTGATTCTGCGAGCGGACTCCGTACATCTCGCCGTCAGCGGGATTGAACCCGATGTCGTCTAGCGACTGGATCGAGTTGCCGATGGGGGTGGCCTGCCCGGTCTGCATGTTGACGCTGTACAGACCCGACGCCGCGCCGCCCGTGTTGTGGAAGAACGAGGCGTACGCGTACAGATTCCCCTCGGCGTCGAAGTCCATCCCGCCGAAGCCGACATTGGGCACGCCCATCGGCCCGATCACGGTGTACCCGGCCGGATCGTCGACGTCGAACATGACCAGGTCGTCCATGCCCTGGTTGGTGGTGAACAGCCCGTTCGGGGCGTACGCGGTCGGCCCGGCGAGGGCCAACGCAGGGAAGAGCGCGAGCGGAACGATGCATTTGACAAACTTACGCATGGTGGGTTCCTTTCCCGGCCGCGGACGGCCAGCGATCATCCGGTCGATCAGCCTCGACGCCGACGCCCCGCGGCGAGCAGTCCCATGGCCGCCAGCACGCCCGTCCCCGGCGCCGGCACCAGCCGGATCGCCAGGTCGTCGTACTGGAATCCCCAGCCCTGCCCGGACGAACCCATCAGTTCGATCCGCGCGATGCCGACATCGCTCTCCCAGCCGACCCACGACCACTCGATCGGCGTCGTCGAGAACGACAGCGAGGCCAGCTCGTTCCCGTCGGCGTCCCAGAAGGTCGCGGTCCCCCCACCGGTCGGCGCGACGGTGTTGATGTAGCCGCCGAAGTGCGTCACGGGCGTGGTGAACTCGAAGGCCGCCGGGCTGGTCGGCGTGCCGCCCATCAGGTTGCCGTTGAAGGGGAGCACCACGCCGGAGGGACCGGTCCAGTTCTGGGCGATGACCACGGTGTTGCTGAGCAGGTCGGTCAGCGTGCCCGCACCGCCGAAGAGGGTCATCGTGCCGGGGTACCCGCCCGGCGAGGCCACACTCTCGAAGGTCTCGTAGATCTCGCCGACGAACTCGTCGGTGCTGGTCACATTGGCCAGGGCGTTGGCCCCAAGGGCGGCGGGGATCGCCAGCAACAGCATGGATTCGCGTTTCATGGTTTCTCTCCTCGGTGCTGAGTCTGGTGTCCAGACGGGCCGGGCGGCTGAGCCCGCCGTGCCGATCACGCGATCGCCGGCGGCCCGTCTTCCCACAGACTACCGACTTCCGCTTGCCGCACAACCCCTCATACGATAATTCGTAAAGTTTTTCATATGAATTTTCTTTTGGACTTCCAGCACATCCCCGAATCCTCTATCATGGCCCCAGCCGAAGAAACTCCCCATGACCACGCTCGAGCCCAAACTACCACCCGCCACCCCCTTCCAGACCGAGGCCCGGTCGGTGGTGCGGACGGTCCGCGGGGCGTTCTCCGAGCTGCTCAACCAGGCCGGGGCCGACCCGCAGGACCCGCAGTCGATCTGCGAGCGGGTGGGCCTGACCAAGACCCTGGCGTGGAAAGTTTCGCGGATGGTTCAGGCCGATGACCCCTCGCTGGCCCTCCAGCACATGCCGGGGGCTTCGGGCATCAAGCTCCTGCTCCGTGGGGCCGAACGGGCCGGTGTCGGCGATGCCCAGATCCGAATCGCTCGCGACGCCGTCGACGACTTCGAACGCCTGATTAAGGTCCACTGCGGCGACCGGGCCACGCTGGACATGATGGGCGGGGAACTCAGCCCGGAGGGCCGGCGTCAGCGCGACGAGCAGCACCGGCGGATGCTCTACCAGGGGGCCAGCTATGTCTGGGGCGTCCAGGCGCGTGTGGTGCTCAAGGTGGGGCTGGTGCTCCCTGGCGCACGCCCCGGCGTGATCGATTTCGCCTCCGTCAACACGCTCGTGGACTTCCGCCGGCTGCGGCCGGATGTCTGCTGGGTCCTCGCGGCCCGGCACGGACGCAATGACGACGGAAGCGTGATGACGACCCGGGCGGCGGAATCGATCGACCCGCGTTTTTCCGGGCCGGACGCCTGCCCGCTGATGGGCGACTTCTGCTCGGACCCGCTGCCCAAACTCCGGCGCCGGGAGGACCCCCGCGGCGTGAGCTTCGAGCTGGTCGAGGGGCCCGTGGGCAACACCGGGGCCCTGACTTGCGCCGTCGGGACCATCCAGCGCGGCATCCCCTGCTACGCGGGCCCCGAGAACGAATGGGGCGAGCACCGCGCGATCTGCGATATCCCGGCCGAGTTGATGATCGTGGATCTGTTCATCCACGAGGATCTGGGCTTCCCGATGCCGCCCCTGGTCAGCCTGCACAGCGAGATGGGCGCCGGCGGCGAGGACGGGCCCCGGCTCCGCCGGCAGTTGCCGCTGAACGAAACCCTCAGCGACCTCGGCACCAGCCCCCAACCCCCCACCACCCCCGAGGTGCCCCGGTATCAGGCGATGCTCCGGTCCGTCTTCGAGCGGATGGAAGCCGATTCGTCCCGGTTCCGAGGGTTCCGGATGCGGATGGCCTATCCGGCCTGTCCGACCTCGCTGATGCTCCGGTATCCGCTGCCGCCCGCGCCCGAGTCCTGATCCCGCCCGGGGCGGAAGTCCCAGTTTCTTCCATATACCGAACAAAATCTTGACTGACCTAGATTTGTTTGGTATATAGAAGGATATGCACAGCGACCAGCCCGAGTATCGCGACGCCCTGGCCGACGGGCCGGCCCATCGGCGGGGGGCCGGGATCAACCCGGGGAACCGGTTCGAGCGGGTCCGGCTGCATGTGCTCGGGGAGGAACTGGACCGACGCCGGGCCGAGCGGGACGCGGAGGGGGGCGGGGGTGGGCCCTGCCGGGTGGAGCGGGAGGTGTTTCACGACCGGACGGTCACCATCATCAACCGGGTCGAGCGGACCTCCGATGTGCCCTTCGACTGGACCGTCAACCCGTACCGCGGCTGCGAGCACGGCTGCGTCTACTGCTTCGCCCGCCCGTACCACGAGTTCCTCGGGTTCAGCAGCGGGCTGGACTTCGAGACCAAGATCATGGCCAAGCCCGACGCCCCGGTGCTGCTCCGCAAGGAACTGGCCCATCCGCGGTGGCGTCCCGAGCCGATCGTCATGTCGGCCATCACGGACATCTACCAGCCTTTGGAACACACCATGCGCATCGCGCGACGCTGCCTGGAGGTCATGGCCGAGTGCGGCCAGCCGGTCAGCACGATGACCAAGAGCGCGATGGTCCTGCGCGATCTCGACCTGTGGTCGAAGCTCGCCAGGATGAACGCGGGCCGGGTGATCGTCACGCTGGTCACGCTCGACCCCGAGCTGGCCGAGAAACTCGAACCACGGGCGACGACCCCCGCCGGACGATTGAGGACCATCCGTGCCTTGGCCGACGCGGGGATCCCGGTCACGGTGAATGTCGCCCCGATCATCCCCGGGCTGACGGACACCGAGCTGCCGCGGATCCTCGAGGCGGTGGCCAAGGCCGGGGCCCTGCGCGCGTCGTGGGTGCTGCTGCGCCTGCCGTACCAGCTCAAGGACATCTTCCTGGAATGGCTGGAGCGCAGCGTCCACCCGGACCGGGCCCGCAAGGTCGAATCGCTCATCCGCCAGACCCGGGGCGGCAAGCTCTACAGCGCCGCCCACCGACGCGGACGCGGCACCGGCCACCACGCCGAGCAGATCGCCAAGGCCTTCGATGTCTTCACCCGCCGCTACGGCCTGAACCGCGACATCCGCCCGCTCTCGTCGGCCCACTTTCGCAGGCCGGAAGTCGGGGGGCAGTTGGGGTTGTTCGGCCGGGAGGAGAACGAGGGGGCAAGCTGAACCACACCGCAAAAACAACAATCCCCGCAGAAACCGCGGGGATCCTTGTTTTCAGTCGGGGTGAGAGGATTTGAACCTCCGACCTTCTCGTCCCGAACGAGACGCGCTACCAAGCTGCGCTACACCCCGGATGTCGGGCCTGGGGCCCGGGCGAACAGTAGCACCGGGCGGGGGCTGCTGCAAGCCCGGCGGGGGATTCAAGGGCGGGATCGGGGCTGGATGGGCGTTTCCGGCTGATTACCGGGTCGGTGACGATCTCGGGGAAGAGCACGGGTTGCCCTTCGGGTCAACCCGTGGCACCCTTGGGCGATCCGGTCACCGGTTGCCCTTCGGGTCAACCGGTGGCACCCTTTGGAGTTCAGTTGGTCTCGTCGGCGAAACGCGGGCGGGTCAGGTAGACGTTGTCCTCGATGGTCGAGGGGTCGCCGTCGGGGCCCGCGGAGTAGAAGTAGGGCCGGGGGGAGGGGCAGATGCCGCCGTCGGAATCACCGACGCCGTTGATGAAGTGCTCCTCGATCTGGGCGGGGGTCAGCTCGCGCCAGCGTTCGCGGGAGGGTGCGAGGCGGCGGATCTGGCGGAGGAAGATCTTGTTGCGGAGCTGGTCCCCGGTGGCCACCCCGGCCTCGGCGGCGGTGATGAACCCGTCGCGGGCGATCAGGCCGACATTGGCGGTGTCGAACTCGGAATCGCCGCGGATGACGCCGTCGAAACGCGGGTGGACCATGCGGATCGGGTTGCCCCAGGCGTCGACCACATTTGTCAGCTCGATCTCGACCGAGGAGCCGACCTGATCACCGGCGGTGACGGCCACGCCGAAGCGGACCGCACGCACGAAGCGGGAATCGATGCCGGCGACGACGCTCTGCACCTCGGGGATTCTCGTGGCCTCGTGGAGGTAGAAGGCGGTGGAGATGACCGGTTCGAGCGGCTGGCCGCCGGTCTGCCGGCCGACGCCGTCGACGAGCGGGAACAGGCGGGTGTCGTAGCGTTGCGGCCCGCTGTTGTCGATGCGCATCTCGATCCAGGCGGGCGGGATCCGGCCCCGGTTCTCGATGTAGATGTCCAGCGTCTGGTCCAGGGCCCGCAGGACGCCCTCGGTGGCGCGCTGGCGGCCGGCGTTCGCGACGCTCGAGGCCACGCCGATGGTCAGGGTCACCAGCAGGGCGATGATGGCGATCACCACCATCAGTTCGACGAGGGTGAAGGCTCGGTGTTCGGCGCGGTGGCTCATGGGGGCGTCTCCGGTCTTCGCGTGGGCGGCTCCGGGAAGGGTACCGCGCGGGATGGTTGCTGTCCCCGGCAGACTGTACGGGCGGGGGGCGGGGGCGGATCCCCCGGCCCCGCCCCGGCGGGGATCAGCGGGGTTCTTCGGCGCCGGGCGGGGGATTGGGGGCTGGGCGGGGCATGCCGCCGAGGTTGAAACCCGGGCCCGAGATGGTCGAGCCGAGGATGTTGCCGACCGACGCCGGGCGCGACGCGGCCTGGGGCCGGGGCTGCTGGGGCGGGGCCTGGCGGGGCTGCTGGCCGAGACCACCCGGCGGGCGGGGCCCGCCCTGGGCGGCGGGCGCCAGCCGCGCCTTGAAGATGATGTCGGTGACCCGCTCGCGGATCTCACGCTGGGCGCCCTTGAACTGGCGCTGGCCCTCGCGCTTGTACTCGATCTTGGGATCGGTCTGGGCGATGGCGCGGAAGCCGATGGTGTCGCGGAGCTGGTCCATCGCGTAGAGGTGGTCCTTCCAGACCTGGTCGAAGGTGTCGATCAGGACCATCTGCTCGAACTGGAGCATCTCCGGACGGGCCAGCGTCTCGACACGCGCCTGGATTGCGTCGGCCCGCTCGTCGTCGTCCATGAAACGCATGCGCGGGGTGATGCCCGAGCCGAAGGTCTCGCGGAGGTAGTTGTCGAGCGATTCCAGGTCCGGCTGGGCCTGGGCCTGCTCGATGTACTCGCGGAGCCGGTCGCGGCTGTAGGCCTCGGCCGATGCTTCGAGCAGCCGGGCGCGGATCTTGACCGGGGGGGTGTTCTTGATCTCGGCGGGCGAGAGCTCCTGGCCGACGCGCCGACGCGCCCAGTCGGCGAGTGTAGCGAAGGCCGCCTCGGGGTCGTTGCGGGCCATCGACATGGCGGTCTGCATCGCGTAGTCGACGGGGAACTCGATCTCCTTGCGCCGGTAGGCCTCGCGGGCCCGCTCGATGATCAGGTCGCGCACATTGCGCTGGTCATCCTCGTGGGCGGCGAGGATCTCGTCCGGGTCCACATCGAAGGTGAACTTGGACTTGACCCACTCGGCGAGCTTCTTGGCCCCGTAGGACTTCTCGGCGAAGACCGGCAGGTCCGGCAGGTCGGTGCTCTCGATCCGCTCGAAGGCGGCCTGCTCGAGCCGGTCCTGGACGACGCGGCGCTCGGCGGCGCCGCCCTCGCGGATCTCCTCGGCCGATTCGATCTCAACGCCGAAACGGTTCTTGGCCCAACGCTGCAGGCCGGCGGAATCGAAGTCGATGGCGATCTCGGACCCCTCGACGGGCATGTACTCGCCCAGGGTGACATTGATCGACGCCGCGGCGTCCTCCTTGGCGAGGCGACGGATGGCGACATCCATCTCGTTGGCGTCCTTGCCGCGCAGGCGGTCGGGCAGGATGGAGCACTCAAGGCGTTCGCGTGCGTACTCGGCGGCGGACAGGGCGGCGTAATCGGGGTCGAGATACTCGTCGATCGCGTTGTCGACGACATCCTCGATCTGCTCGAAGATGAGGCCCTTGACATCCAGGCCCTCGAGGATCCGCTGGCGTTGGCCGTAGAAACGCTGGCGCTGATGCTCCATGACCTCGTCGTACTGGAGGATGTTTTTGCGGATCTGGAAGTTGCGTTCCTCGACCTTCTTCTGGGCCCGCTCGACATTCTTCGACAGCCACGGGTGCTCGATGGCGTCGCCCTCCTTCATGCCCAGGCGGGAGAGGAGGCGCATGGTGGTCTCGCCGGCGAAGAGCTTCATGAGATCGTCTTCGAGAGACACGAAGAAGCGGGACGAACCGCGGTCGCCCTGGCGGCCGGAGCGGCCGCGGAGCTGGTTGTCGATGCGTCGGGACTCGTGGCGCTCGGTGCCGATGACATGCAGGCCGCCGAGGACCTCGACATTGTCGGCCCAGGCGATGCGGTGCAGCTTGCAGCGTCCGTTCTTGTCCAGCTCCTCGCGGAGTTCGTCGTCGCCGGCCGACTCGATCTGCTTGGGGTTCATCCAGGTGTAGAGCCCGGCCCAGTGGCGGAGCAGGGCGGTCTGCAGCTCCCCGAAGGGCATCTGCTCGACCTCGCGCTTGTTCATGCCCAGCTCGGTCGGGGCGACCTTGCGGTAGATATTCTCGCGGAGCTGTTCCTCGGTGAAGTCGGGCTTGAGTTCGCGCGAGGCGATGCCGCGGCGCAGCCAATGCTCGATGAGCTGCTCGCGGGTGAAGCGGCCGAGCTTGATGTCCGTGCCGCGGCCGGCCATGTTGGTGGCGATCATGACCGCGCCGAGCTGGCCGGCGTTGACGACGGCGTTGGCCTCGCGCTCGTGCTGCTTGGCGTTGAGCACCTCGTGCTTGACCTGGTGCTTCGCGGTGAGCATGCGGCTGATCAGCTCGGACTTCTCGACCGAGGTGGTGCCCACGAGGATGGGCTGGCCGGCGTCGTGGAACCGCTTGATCTCGTCGACGATCTGCTCCCACTTGTCCTTGGCGCGGAGGAACATCAGGTCGTCGTGGTCGCGGCGGACCACCGTGCGGTTGGTGGGGATCGAGACGACATCGAGCTTGTAGATGTCGTGGAACTCCTGGGCCTCGGTGTCGGCGGTGCCCGTCATGCCGGAGAGCCGCTTGTACATCTTGAAGAAGTTCTGGATGGTGACCGACGCGACGGTCTGGGTCTCGGGCTTGATCGGCACGCCTTCCTTGCACTCGGCGGCCTGGTGAAGCCCGTCGGACCACTGCCGCCCGATCATCGGGCGTCCGGTGTTCGTGTCGACGATGACCACGCTCGGCTCGGCCCGGCCGGTCATGCGGTCGGGGACATCCAGGACGATGTAGTCGCGGTCGCGCTCGTAGACGGCGTGGGCGCGGATGGACTGCTCGAGCAGGTGGGGCAGGTCCATGTTCTCGTCGACATAGAACGAGCCGACGCCGGCCACACGCTGGGCCTCGGCGATGCCCTCGTGGGTCAGGTGGGCCTGCTTGCGGTCCATGCGGACCTCGTAGTACTGCTGGAACTGGTCGCGCTCCATCTCCAGGCTGGGCAGTTCGGCCTTGGCCGCCTCGAGCTGCTTCTTGAGTTCGGGGACGCTGTCCCGGTCGCGCACCTGGCGGATGTCGCCCTCGAGGCCCTTGATCCGCTCCTTGCAGGCCGTGACCTTCTTCTCGGCCTCGTCCCAGGGCTTCTGCTTCTCGAGCAGGTGGCGGGCGAGCTTGTCGGCCAGGTCGTACCGGGGCTGGTCGTCGTGGGCCATGCCCGAGATGATCAGCGGCGTGCGGGCCTCGTCGATCAGGGTCGAGTCGACCTCGTCCACGATGGCGAACTGGCGCTTGCGCTGCACCTGCTGCTCGACCGACCGCTTCATGTTGTCGCGCAGGTAGTCGAAGCCGAACTCGGCGGTGGTGCCGTAGACGACATCGCAGCGGTACATGCGGCGTTTCTCGTCCTCGTCCTGCATGTGCTGGGGGTGGATGGCCCCCACCGTCAGGCCCAGCCAGCAGAAGAACGGGAAGGTCCAGTCGCGGTCGCGCTGGACCAGGTAATCGTTGACGGTCACGACATGGACCTGCTGGCGCTGGCAGCAGGCCATGTAGGCGGCCAACGGGGCGACGATGGTCTTGCCCTCGCCGGTCTTCATCTCGGCGATCTTGCCCTGGCCGAGCACCATGCCGCCGATGAGCTGCACATCAAACGGGCGGGCGCGGAAGGGCGGGCGGGACTCGGGGTAGAGCTCGCGGACGGCCTCGTACAGCTCGTTGGGAATCTCCACCTGCATCCAGCCGGGGACCGGGCCGTTCGAGCCGAGGTAGGGCCCGTCGGGCTGGGCGGGCTCCATGGCGTCGGCCCGGCGCTTGACCTCGTCGTAGATGGCCCGGGCCTTGTCGCTCAGCTGGGAGGGGTCGAAGTTCAGCTCGGGGTTGAAGATCGAGCGGATGCCCACCGCCCGGTCCATGCCCTCGCGGGCGACGGCGAAGACCTCGGGGAGGATGTCCTCGGGCTTGGCGCCGTCGTCGACCCGCTTGCGGAACTCGGTGATTTTGTCGCGGAGCTGGCTGTCGGTCAGGGCGCGGATCTCGGGTTCGAGCGCACCGATCGCTTCGACGCGCTGGGTGTAGCGTTTGACGAAGCGTTCGTTGCGGGAGCCGAAGATCTTGGCGAGGACCTTGCCGATGACGGGGATTTCTGAGTTGGCCATTGGGATGCCTTGGTCCGCCCGGCGTCGCGGAAGGGGCGCGCCGGGCGTTCTGGAATGCGGTTTTCGGTGGAGAGGATCGCCCGCCGGAGGAATGGAGGGCGACGACGCGTGATGCGGAACCCGGGCGGCGGGATCGGTGGGCCGCCCGAACGATCTGACATCAGCGCATCGCGGGCGGGGGCAGGGTCAGCACCCAGGCGGACAGACGCGGGGCCGGGGCGAACGCCAGCGCGCCGGTCGGGCGCGCGTGATGCGGGCCGGCTTCGGCGAAGGCGGGGCCGGCCTCGGGGGTGCGGGCGTTGAGCACGGCCCGCTCGGAGATTTCACGGATGGCCTGGACGACGGTGTCGGAAAGACGCCGCACGCCGGTGCGATCCAGGGAATCCCCGCAGGCGCTGGACGCGAGGGCCGCGCCGGAGAGCATCAGTTGCAGACCGATGGCCAGCACCACCACGGTGCTCAGCCCGGTCGGGGCATCGGTCTGTCGGCTGGTGCGGGCCATCTGCACCTCAAGTATCGGCCCGGGCGGGCCCAAGAGCAACAAACCCGGGCCGGGAAGCCCAGAAAGATCGGTCTCGGACCCGAAAACCGGGGTTGCCGGCCTGTCCCATCGCCCGAACCGGGGGACGGACGGGCGAATCTCAAGGCCGGGCGGCGGCTGGGTCCGATAGTTCTTCCGGGCCGCGGGCGTGCGGTTTCGCTCCGGCGCGGCCCGGACGGCCCAACAATCACCCGTGACCCAGGAACCTCCCATGCTCGCGACCCGCAAGGCCCTGACCCCCACCCGCGACTCGATCACCCACAAGTTCACGATCGATCGTCACGAGGGCTACCTGACCATCGGCCTCTACCCCGACGGCACGCCGGGCGAGATCTTCATCAAGATCGCCAAGGAGGGCTCGGCCATCAGCGGCATGTGCCAGGCCTTCTGCCGGGCCTTCTCGATCGCGCTGCAGTTCGGCCTGCCGGTGGACGAGGCGGTGACCCGCTTCAAGGGCATGCGCTTCGAGCCCAACGGGGCGACGAGCAACCCGGACATCCCGATGGCCGACTCGATCGTGGACTATGTGGCCAAGTACATCGAGATCGAGTTCGGGTCGCCCCGGCGCGGCTGACGCGACCCTTTTCGATGGCCGTGCCTGCAGGAAGCGGGTTCGTGGCTCAGGGTTGCGTGTTTTCGACCGGCGTATGACTTCGCTCAGCGCCTGCGCCGCGCCACGGCAAGCGATCCAAAGCCAAGGACAACGAGGCTGCTGGGGCTGGGTACGACCCCAGCCACGCGAAAGCCTATCAGTCCAAGTTCAGGTGCAGTAACGCCAAGTGCGCCGATTCGATCCCGGGAATCAGTTGGGCCGCTACTCCATAAAGATCCTGCTATGAAGCGGATGGAACCATCGGTGTTTTCCAGCATCTCGCGCTCCCCTCCGCTGCCATCGAACAGTCCCCACGGGCTCATCGCCGCGTAGCTGGCCACATCCAGATGAAAGAGCGTTCCCGCGTTGCTCGTCCCGCCGTTCTGCGGCAGGTCGTAGATCCCGGGCCAGTCTGATCCGTTGTGGTACAGCCAGTAGCCGCCGTCCGGACCCTTGTTGGGATCCCAGTACATCGCCTTCGTCCACTCGCTGACGCTCGGGATCCAGAAGGTCGCGTCCGAGCTGCGCTCACGCTGGTCGGTCAGCTGGTTCGTGTCGGGATCCCGCCCGAAGGTGCTGGTGTCGTAGACCCCCGTCTCGAAGGCCGCGGCATCCGTCCCCTTGCCGTTGTGCAGCCAGTTGGTGTACCGAGCCGCCATGCGCCAGGTGACCCGCGTGGCCCGGTTCTCCATGTCCGTCCCGATGATGAACTTGTCCGCGCTGGGGCTGTAGAAGATGTACGCCCCGGTCAGACGGCTGTCGATGAACGAGCCGTCATAGTGCGGGGCATAGGCGTTGAGGAACTCCAGATACTGCGCGTTGGTCACCTCGGTCGTGGCCATGCGGTAGGTGTAGTCCACACGCCCGGGCTCATTGAAAAACGGGACCCCGCTCGCGTTGTAGAACCCCGGCGCCTCCGCCTGCGTCGCCGCCCGGTTGCCGGGGTCGCCGATGGTGGCCCACTGGAAGTCGTAGTCGGGCACGCCTCCGAGGGCGCTGGGGACGAGGATCGACGAGCAGAGGAGCAGTCCAGACAGGCGACGCATGGGGGCCTCCTGCGGGAAAGTACCTCGAATCTGGGGGTGGGGCCAGTGGAATGGGCACATCAGGGCGCAGATAGGGCCAATGTGGGGTGTGACGCGACCGCCCATCCGCATTCCTGGCGTGCGCGGCTACTTCGCGGGCTTCGCCCGCATCACACCACCCGGTTCGGCGGGTCGCGGCCTTCGAGGATGGCCGCGGCGTTCTCGGACACCATCGCCGCCATCGCCGCCCGCCAGCGTTCCTCCGCGCTGCCGATGTGCGGCGTCAGCACCGCCCGGGGGTGGGCCCGCAGGATGGGGTGGACCCGCGGCTCGTTCTCGTAGACATCCAGGCCCACGCCCCAGAGCCGACCGGCTTCCAGGGCCTCAGCCAGGGCCGTCTCGTCGATCACCGGGCCGCGGGCGGTGTTGACCACGATGGCGGTGGGCTTGAGCAGGGCGAGCCGCTCGCGGCCGAGCAGGTGGCGGGTGGCCGGGGTCAGCGGGGTGTGGATGCTGACGGCGTCGGCCTGGCGCAGGCCGTCGTCGAGTTCGAAGCGCTCCGCGCCGAGCGGGGCCATCTCGAAGTCGATGTGGCGCGACCGGGCGACATAGCCGATCCGCATGCCGAAGGCTTTGGCCCGCAGGGCGGTGGCGTAGCCGATCCGGCCGGCCCCGACGATCAGCAGGAGCTTGCCGACGAGGTCCTGGCCCATGAAGTCGTGCATGCCGAGCACGCCGCCCGCGGGGTAGTCGTCGGAGCGGGCGTAGCGGTCGGCCTCGATGATCCGGCGGGCGGCCCCCAGCAGGAGGAGGAAGGCCAGGTTGGCCGTGCCCTCGGTGACGGCATCGGGCGTGTTGCAGACGATGACCCCCCGCTCGCGACAGGCGTCCAGGTCGAAGTTGTCGTAGCCCACGGCGAAGTTGCACACCCCCTTGAGCCCCGGCCCGGCGTCGTCGAGCAGCTCGGCATCGATCCGGTCGGTGAACATCGAGCAGATGACCGAGGCCCCGCGGACGAACTTGAGCAAGTCGGCCCGGTCCGGGCGTCCGTCGCCGAGCACGCGGACCTCGGCCCCGGGGACGGCGATGGTCCCGGGCGTGCGGCGGGTGACGGCGACGATCGGCTGGCTGGCGTTCGCGGGGGCGGGGGGGGGGGCGGGCATGCCCCAGAATAGGGCGAGGCCGGCGTGAGACACGACGGAATCGGGTTGGGCGTGGTACGCTGGGCTGGATCGGCACCGGGCGGCGCGGGCCGCTCGGAACACGGGAAATTGTGGATAACTCGGCCCGATGCGACTGGTGGCGTGGAACATTCTGCACGGCGGCGGCACAAGGCGAACACCCCTCATCGCCCTGCGTCTGTGCGAACTCGCGCCGGACCTGGTGGTGCTCACCGAGCACCGGCGCGCCACCGGCGGTCAGATCGCCGGCGTGCTGTTCGACCGCGGGCTGACGCACCAGGTTTCGACCGGCCCAGCGCCGGGCCGCAACGGGGTGTTCGTCGCGTCGCGCTGGGCGCTCGGGCCGGGCGAACCGGCCCCCGCGCCGTGGGCGGCCAACCGGTGGCTGGACCTGCGGATCCCGGCCCTGGACGCGTGGCTGACGGCGGTCCACGCGCCCGACACGCACCGCTCGGACGCGAGCCGGATCCAGCGACAAGCCGCGTACTGGCAGCATCTTGTGCGGATCTGCCGCGAACGGGCGGGGATGCGCCACCTGATCGCCGGGGACCTGAACACGGGCCGGCACGGGCTGGATGAGGCCGGCCGGACCTTCACGGGGAGCGAGTTTTTGGGGCGATTCTGGACGCTGGGGTACCGCGATGCGTTCCGGGCGGGCGAGCGGGCGGGGGCCGCGCCGACCTGGTTCAGCCACACCGGATCGGGGTTCCGGATCGACGCGGTGTGGGCGTCGGCGGGGCTGTCGGTTGTGCTCGAAAAGGCCTGGCACGAGGGGTCGGCGCTGCACGATCGGGAGTCGGATCACGCGCCGGTGGTGGCTGATTTTCGCCTCGGGATCGTGGCGGATCCGGGGGCGTCCGGGGGGGCGGCCGCAAAAAACACTGGAAAAAAAGGGGTTCGCGCCCTTGCCCATCCGAAAGAGTGTCGGTAAAACTGCGCGGTAGGACACCGCGTTTCCCTCAACCCGAGGAAAGACTGGAGCAAGGAATGGCCAAAAAAGCGAAGAAGAAGACCGCCCGCAAGACCGCGGGCAAGAAGACCGCCGCCCGCAAACCGGCCGCTCGGAAGACCACCGCCCGCAAGGCGGCTCCGGCGGCGAAGAAGACCGGCAAGATCACCGGCGCCAAGGGCAAGCCCCGCAGCAAGTCCGAGGTGATGAGCGTCATCGCCGAGAACGCTGGGGTCAGCAAGAAGGAAGTCGCCGCGGTGTTCGACACCATGGGCGAGATGATGGCGGCCGACCTGAAGAAGGGCAACGCGGGCGTGTTCAATGTGCCCGGCCTGATGAAGGTCACCGTGGTGCGCAAGCCCGCGACCAAGGCCCGCAAGGGGATCAACCCGTTCACCAAGGAAGAGACGATCTTCAAGGCCAAGCCGGCCCGCAATGTCGTCAAGGTCCGCCCGCTCAAGGGCCTCAAGGACATGGTCGCCTGACACGACGGATCGACCGCGGATGTTCTGCCCAAGCCCCGGCCGATGCCGGGGCTTGTTGTTTCATCACGGTTTGTCTCATCACGGTCGGGACCGTGCTCAGCGGCTGCCGAACTTGCTGACAAAGTCCTGGTAGCGGACGATCAGCCCGTTGGTTTCGATGACATCGGCGTCCATGGGGATCTCGGGGAGCACGAGCAACTCGCCGTGCGCACGCTTGCCGGAGAACCAGTTATCCATGTAGACATCGATCTCGGCGGCGTGGCGGTTCCAGGGGGGGCCCGGGTTCCACATGATCAGCGTGTCGATGCCCATCGCGAGGCAGTGGCTCATGTAGATTTCCCAGAGCCACTTCTCCTCGGGAAGCTCGCTCTCGCGGGCCCAGGTGTCGGGGCCGCGGCGTCCGTAGCCGGGCGGGGCCACCCAGGGATGCACCGGGCCGTTGGCCGCCGATGACCGGAGGGTGTTGAGCACCGTGATCAGCTGGTTCCAGCGGGGGTGCTTCTGCAACCTGCGGTACTTCTGTGATTCGCCGTAATCCACAAGGTACGAAGCCGGTGCGGAAATGCCGTGCACGCTCGTGGGCACCCACGGCGAGTTGTTGTGGCGTGTGACCTCGAACGAGGGGAGCACATCGTTGTAGTTCGAGTGGGGGATGGTTCGGCCATAAACCTCGACGAAAGGCCGGTGCATGGTTTCCCGGATGATGTCGGTGCGCATGTCGATCGCGGCTTCGTCGTAAGCTCGCCGCGCCGCATCGCCCGCGGAGTTACCGCGGTCAAGGAACACTGCGAGCGGCACGGAGAACACGGTTGCGGGCAGCGCGAGCCCGGCGCTCTGGTTGGCGAAGAGCGCCCCGAAGAACGCGTCCCGGTCCTCCTCCGGCACATGCCAGTAGCGGGCGCCGACCTCAAGATCCTGGACGATGTAATCCGGGGTGATCCCGCGTTGACGCAGGCGCTGAGCCACGGCACGCCAGTACGGGTCAAGCCCGTCACGGAAGCCGTTCTGCTGCCACAGTTCCACGGGATCGGAGAGATCGAACGGATCCCTATCGGCGGCCATCAACTCCTTCCAGTAGCGGAGCACGATCTTGGGCGGGTTGTCCGCCTGGACCCGGGCCGCGATGCGGTTCGCCAGACGGTCCGGGGTGCCCGCGCGGGGGTCGAGCAGGATCGTCTGGATCATGTTGTTGAACGGGCGGTCGGTCGTGCGGTCCCAGGTGTAGACATTGACCGGTACGCCTTGGGTGTTGCCGTTGCCGCCGGGGAGGCTGTGCGAGCCGCCGGAGCCTCCACCGCCGTCTCCGCCTCCGGAGAGGCCACGGGCGCCACCCCCACCGCCTCCGCCACCCCCGCCTCCCCCACCGCCGGCGGAGCCGCCGCGACCGCCGGACCCGAAGCCGAAGAAGGAGCCGCCCCCGCCACCGCCACCGGCGCTGGTGCCGGCCGTGTTCACGCGGCCGGTGCCGGTACGAATCTCCGGCCCTTCATCTGATCCCTCGGCGACCACCACCCGCGCCGCGTACTTCGGCTCCAGGCGTGTGATCACTCGGCCGTCAGGCATGCGGATGGTCACCTCGACCATCTCGGCCTTCTGCGCCTGCTGCTCGGGCGCTGGCTCCTCAGCCCCGGCCCAGGCCGGGGCGACACCCATGGCAAGGAGTCCAAACAAGGCGGATGCGAGTCGTGTGTGTCGGCGCATGGTTTGTTTCCCTTGGAGAAAAGCGGCTCGGTGTTCGCCCCCCAGATGTGCGATACCTGCACGCACCCCGCAAGCGACCGGACCGCCGGTCGGGCGGCGACGCACGGCATACATCCCCACGATCACCCAAACGGTAGAACCCCACCCGCCGGAGAAGGGTGTTTTCACGAACAAGAATCGCCCGATAACCAACAGGACGGTCCGAAATGCCCGCTCCGGCCGAGCCGGCATCGGCATGAATCCGCTTAACAGACCGTGCTCAAACAGGCCCGTGTCCCATTCCGCTCCAAGGATCCGGGCATCCCAGGAGGGAATGACTTGATGCTTGAGACCCTCAACCGGGCCGGTCCGCACGCGGTGGCGTTGGAAACCACGCTGCTGGTCCACGGGGTTCCCGCGACGGCGGCGCCCGCCCTGGCCAACGACCTCGAAGGGATCATCCGATCGCATGGCGCCGCGCCCGCAACGGTCGGTGTGATCTCTGGCCGTCCCGTGGTCGGGATGACCCAGGAGGAGCTCGCCGAGTTGCTGGCTTCGCCGGATGTGCCGAAGGCGAACAGCGGGAATCTCGGCGTGCTCATGCACCACCGATCCCACGCGGCCACGACGGTCAGCGCGACGATGGAGTTGGCCGCGAGCGCGGGTGTGCGGGTGTTCGCGACGGGTGGGCTCGGCGGCCTTCACAAGGGGTACGCCACACACTGGGATGTCTCGGCCGATCTGTTCGCCATGGCACGGTTCCCGGTGGCCGTGGTGGCTTCCGGGGTAAAAAACCTCCTGGATGTCGAGGGCACGAGGGAGATGCTCGAATCGCTGGGGGTGCCGGTCATCGGCTTTCGGACGGATCGATTCCCGGCGTTTTACCTGCGGGAGTGCGAAGCCGGTATCGACGCGCGATTCGACGAACCGGCGGAACTGGCGGCGTACCTGGACTCGGAACTCCGCCGGACAGGACGCGGGGTGCTGGTGTGCAATCCGATCCCGCCGGAATCTGAACTCGATGCGGCGGCCTGGCAGGGCTGGATCGATCGGGCCGAGTCGGCCGTCCGGGCGTCGGGTGTGCGGGGCCGCGATGTCACGCCCACGGTTCTGGGCCGGCTCCATGAGGTCTCGGGTGGTCAGACGCTTGAGGCCAACCTGGCGCTGGTCCGATCAAACGCCGACCTTGCCGCACGCCTGGCGATCCGGATGGACGCCTGATAACCCAAACAGGCGGGTTTTATCGGGACTCAGGCGGGGATTCATCAAACATTGACCGGCTTCTGGCCATCTGAAAACGCCCATCCGATGGGGGGTGTGCTAAACTGAAGCGCGGAGATGAGAAGACACCGAGACCACGAGAACCGGAGGGCATGTCGCCCGGTTTGTGGTCGGCGGCGTCGAGAGATGCAAGGGGCTACACAACGCCCCCAAACCCATGGAGACAGAGCAGATGCGCCACCACATCGGAATCGCGACGGTTGTCGCCGCCGCCGGGCTGACTTGCCCCGCGCTCGCCCAGGATTCGGTCAGCACCTTCCTTGGCGGCCTCCCCGGCGACGCCCTGAACCCCTGGAGCGAAGGTTGCGCGGCGTATGTCGTGGACCTGTCGCCGTTCGTCACCTCGATGGGCAACACCTTCGGCATCGCCCCGATCATCAAGGCCTCGAAGAGCAACTCGGGCTTCTTCAACTCGCAGGCCCCGGCCTCTTCCATCAGCCCCGACATCCGGACGAACACCACTTTCACCCGCACCTCCTATAGCTTCTGGCAGCAGGCCGGGGCGGGCGTTGGGCAGTTCAACAGTGCCCCCCAGTCGCTCTCGCCGTCCGGCCAGGCCAGCCGCTTCGCCGTCGCGATGACCGAGTTCGGCACGACCGACATCGGCGCCGGTTACAACGGCGTGATCGGCGCGGTCGTCAGCTACGATCCGAACAACCCCAACCGCCTGTATGTGGATCGTCGGATGGCCGCGGTGAACCTCGCCAGCGAGTTCCAGGACATCCGCTCCTCCTCGCTCGGCGGCGTCTCGGTCGATGCGGACGGCAATGTGTACTACCGGGCCGACGGCTTCCAGGCCGGCAATGGTCCCGATCCGCTGACCGGCAACAACATCTTCCGCACCCGCCTGCTCGACCGCGACTGCGGCACGGTGAACTTTATTTCCAACAGCGGCTCGGGCTTCAACGCCGCCGACCGGCTCGTGAACAACAGCACGACCACCCAGACGGTCCCGTCGCACATCCCCGCTTCGGTGGCCGGCGGCAACGGCGTGCACGCCAACCCGGACTTCAACGGCCAGTATGTGTACGGCTCGATGCCCGGCATGTCGCTCTCGACTCCGAATCACCTTGATTTCAGCCCCGACCACCGCGGCAGCCTCGGCCAGACCAGCCACCTGGCCCTTGGTGACGGCGCCTACTCCTTCGCGATCAGCAGCCAGAACCCGGTCAACACCGGGCTCTCCAATGTCATCAATGTGTTCTCGGTGGACGCGACCGGTGCGGTGGTGAGCAGCAAGGGCTTCATCCCGCCGCTGACCATCACCGACAACGACAGCGGCTTCACGGTGAACTACTTCGACGACATCTACCAAGGCCGGCATCACCTCGGCGCCTCGGCCTTCAACGGCGGCGTGGGCACCGTGGCCATCGGCCGTGACCAGGCCGGACGGACACTGATCGCCAAGACCATCCAGGAACTGGGCACCAGCTCCTGGATCTCGTCGCAGATCGTCGTCGGCCGCTACTCCGACCCCAACGGCCCGGTCGAGTGGACCACCGCCGGGTACATCGACATCTTCAACCTCTTCTCCCAGAACGAAGGCAAGGCGATCTATGACGCCGACGGCAATGTGATCGGCAACCTCGCCCACATGGGCCAGGTCCCCACCGCCCCGCAGGGCCCGAGCATGTCCGCCCCGGCGATCGACTCTGTCGGCAACATCTGGTTCACCTCGCTGGCCGAGATCTACGGCATCGGGCCGGGCGGCAGCTCCGCCTTCCGCACCGCGCTGATCCGCGCCGTCTACAACCCGGACGATTTCAGCTACCGCCTTGAGCTCGTGCTCAATGTGTTCGATGTCTTCGAGGGCCTCAACTCCGATCGCAACTACAACATCAGCTTCCTGCCCACGACCAACGCCGCCGGCAACGGCCCCGCCAACAACTCGTTCTGGTCTTCCTATGTCTCGGACAGCGCCTGGAACAACATCTCGACCGACGGCCTCGACACCATGGACACCCGCACCAACGGCGGCGTGGTGCTGACCGCGACGATCATCTACGACATCGACGGAGACGACTTCTTCAACAACCCGACGGCCGGAAACTTCGATCCCAGCCGCCCGGCGGACGAGGCCTACATCGTGACCCTCTACATCGGCCACTATGACGAGCAGGACGACTGCATCGCCGACTTCAACAACGACGGCCAGGTCAACTTCTTCGATGTGTCGGCCTTCATCACCGCCTTCAACAACCAGGACCCCGCCGCGGACATCAACGGCGACGGCCTCTGGAACTTCTTCGATGTCTCGGCCTACATCACCCTGTTCAACGCCGGCTGCCCGTAAGACCCGTCCGGCATGGGCCGTTCGGTACACACCGAGTCTTGAGAGTGCCCGCGTCCAACGACGCGGGCACTTCTTTGCCCGATAACCTGCCGCCGCGATCGCAACCGCCTGCCCAGCAATGCCTTAGGCGGTATGATACATCGAACTTGTTTTGCTGACCGCCCCGGAGTGCCGCATGATTTTCCCCCGCCGCTTTCTGTTCGTTCTGGCCCTCATCGCCGCCACGACCGCCGCGCACGCGTGGGACCCCATCAACGGGGATTGGTCCAAGTCGCATGAGACGGACCTGCGGGTCATGACCTGGAACATTTTCAACGGGATCTGCAGCACGGCGGACAAGTCGGACACCGCCAATCAGTGGAACGCCCTGGTGCGGGTCGTCGCGGCCCTGCAGCCGGACATCCTGATCCTCCAGGAGGGCGGCGACAACACCGGGAACGGGACCGGCTCGGGCGTGGACTCCGTGGCGAACCTGACGACCACGCTTGAGCTTTTCATCCGCGGCGGGAATGACCCGTTCCTCGGCGGGCAGGTCGGCAGCTATGTCCAGAAGTTCGTGCCGGATTATGACCTGCCGCATATCTTCGTGAGCACGGTCACCGACGGCTTCAACCGAAATGTGATCCTGTCGCGGTACCCCTTCGCGAGCCTCAACGGCGGGCCCGCGACGATCTCGAACTTCGTCATCCAGCAGGACGCCTACGCCCCCGGTGGCAACGGCGGCATCCGCGGCTTCCAGTTCGCCCAGATCGATTTGCCCGACGAGGTCTATGAAGGCGACATCGTCATCGGCAACGCCCACCTGCGATGCTGCGGCGGGACGAGCAATGTGCAGGAGCGCCTGCAGGCCGCGCAGAACACGGCCTACTTCATCCACCACTATTTCAACGGCGCCGGCACCGGCGTGTCCGATCCGAACAACAAGGTGCTCTTCCCGGCCTCTGGCGAGGTGCTCGGCCCGAACACGCCCGTGATCTGGGGCGGTGACCTTAATCAGAACCCCACGCCCGGCGGCCTGCGGGGGCCGGCGGAATGGATGACCCAGGCCCAGTTCCCCGGCGGCGGGGACGGGACCGATCGTGACGGGAGCGACTCGGCCTTCGACACCGCCGCGCACCCGATTTCCGGCGACACGACCACCCAGGGCAGCAGCTCGAAGCTGGACTACCTCTGCTGGCAGGACTCCATCGCCGAGGCCCGGCGGACCTTCATCTTCCGGTCCCTCGGCACGGGCGTGACCCTCGGGACGCTGCCCTTCCCGGTCAACGAGTACCCGAACACGCCCTTCGCCGTGTCCCCGGCCGCGTCGGACCACCGCCCGGTGATCGCCGACTTCATCCTGCCCCTGGCGGATACCACCGGGCCGGGTTGCTCGCCCGCCGATCTGGCCGAGCCGTTCGGGGTGCTCAACTTCTTCGATCTGGCGGCGTACCTGGAGTTGTACAACGCGGGCGACCTGGCCGCGGACTTCACCGGGGACGGCGAACTGAACTTCTTCGACCTGGCGGCGTATCTGGACATCTTCAACCAAGGCTGCCCCTGATCTGCGCCGGTCAGCCCTGCCCGGTCTCCTCGCGGAGGTGGCGGACCTCCTGGATCGCCGCGTCGAGCTGGCGCTTCATCGCCCGGACCCGCAACAGCGACCGGACACGGGTGACCAGCTCCAGCTTGTTGACGGGCTTGGTCAGAAAATCGTCCGCGCCGGCGTCCACGGCCCGCTCGACATCGCCTACCTCATTGAGGGCGGTCACCATGATGATCGGGATGTCGCGGGTCGCCGGATCACGCTTGACTCGTTCGCAGACTTGGTAGCCGCTGATCCGCGGCATCATGATGTCGAGCAGGATGATGTCGGGCGGCTCGGCCGCAATGGAATCGAGCGCTTCGCCGCCGTCGCGGGCGACGCGGATCGGCCCGCCGATCTCATCCAGATAGGCCTGGATCAGTTCGAGGTTGTGCTCGTTGTCATCGACGACGAGAATCCCGGCGTGCTCGACCGGTGCGTCGGTCCGGCCAGCGGAATCGGGGCTGGCTTGCTGCGAGGGGTCGGGCATGGCGGCTCCGTATCTGCGATGATGATGGCAGGCCGGCTCGCCGTGACGCTCACGCCGACCCCGATGCCTAATCTTTGCCTGCCCGCACCTTCGGACCACCCGCGATGGTGGCGTGGTCCGAAAACCGGCGGGCGGGACGATGGGAGCGACGACTTGGGCGCCTGGCAGGACCGTTTCCAGACACCCACCGCCGAGATGCTCATGGCGGAGCTGCCGGCTGACGCCGCCGTGGTGCTCCGTGAAGCCATCCGACGCATCGGGGGACGCCCCAAGCCGGTCTGGATTGATTCCTGGAACTGGACGCTGGGGCTCCAGCCCGCGGCGGGCCCCGCGTATCTGATTCCAGACCCCCAGTGCCCCCGGCTGGCGGCCAGGATCCCCAAGGCGCGATTTGCGAGCTTCCTCAGGCATCGGGAGAACTCGAAAACGCTCAAAAGCGCCCTGCTCGCCGCGGGGAGCGTCGGCGAGGTCGTCTGGACGGAATGGGCCCTGACGGACGAAGAAACCCTCGGGACGGTTCTCGCGGCCGTCCTCGAAGCTGAAACCCCCTGATTGTGCGTCGCGGATGGAGGCCGAGCCCCCGTCCTGCCGATGCTCACCCGGCAACGGGAGGATGCGCATGAGACACGGATACGGGCTGGCTGGCGTTGTGCTGGGTCTGTGGCTGGCAACGGCCACCGCCATCGCCGGACCGCTGGACAGCCGCATCGCGTCGCTGATCGGCCGGACCGACCTGGGCAATGCCACCGTGGCCGTCCACGCGATTGATCTGGACACGGGGGCCGAGATCGCCGCCTACAACCCGGACCTGGGATCGATCCCGGCATCGAACATGAAGCTGCTGACCGCCGGCGCGGCCCTGGCCGTGCTGGGCCCGGACTTCGCGTTCCGGACCGAGATCCTGCTCGACCGGTCGGTCAGCCCGCCTCGGCTGATCGTCGTGGGATCGGGCGATCCGGCCTTGGGCGATCCGGTGCTGCTCGAGCGGGAGGAAGTCGGCCTGTCCGTCGACCGGCTGTTCGATCAGATCGCCACGGCCCTCAAGGCGCAGGGCGTCGAGCGGGTTTCCGAGATCGTCATCGATGACCGGGTCTTCGACCGCGACTTCGTTCACCCGACCTGGCCCACGGACCAGCTCAACCGCTGGTACTGCGCCGAACTCGGTGGGCTGAACTTCCACCGCAATGTCGTCACCGTCTACACCGAGCCCACGACCGACAACGGCTCGCCCCTGACCACCCTGGTGCCGGACGCCCCGTGGATCGAACTGGCCAACCGGGCCCGCACGGACCGCTCCGGATCGAACACCGCGTGGGTCTCGCGTCCCCAGCCGTCCGACTCGATGACCCTCCTCGGGCGGATCCGCACGAGGACGGAGATCCAGGTCGCGGTCCACAACCCGCCGATGTACGCGGGCAGGATCGTCGCCAACGAGCTGTCCCGGCGCGGGATCAAGGCCCCGGACCGATGGGCGCACGACCATGTGCGGCTGGCCAATGAGCTCGAGGTCTTCGATCAGGCCAAGCCCGTCATCGTGATCACCACCCCACTGTCGGACATCCTCCGCCGGATCAACACCGACTCGCACAACCTCTACGCCGAATGCGTCCTCAAGCGGATAGGCCACCAGATCACCGGGGAGCCGGGGTCATGGGCCAACGGCGGCGCGGTCGTGCGGATGGTCCTCTCCGACGCGCTCGGGCACGAGCGGGCCGAGTCGACCAACATCGCCGACGGCTCGGGCATGTCCCGGGGCAACCTCGTCCGCCCGTCCACGCTGACGGCGTGGATGCGATGGCTCTCGCGGGACCAGGCCCGCTGGGACGCGTTCCTCGCGTCGCTGCCGGCCCCGGGCGAGGGGACGCTGCGGTCCCGCTTCGGCTCCGTGGACCTGTCCACCGAGGTCGTCGCCAAGAGCGGGTACATCCGCGGCGTCTACGCACTCTCCGGCATCATCACCGACCCCGACTCGGGCCGACGCGTGGCGTTCAGCATCCTGCTCAACGAGGTGCCCGCCGGCGTCCAGTCCCGCAACGCCAGACCCCTGCACGAGCAGATCGTCTCCGAGATCGACCGCTGGATGGTCCCCAACCGAGCCGCCCGCCCGGCCAACCTCGGCGGCTGATCTCAGCGAGCCAGCGCCACGGTCGGCAGCACCGGCGGCCACGCCCGCACCGCCTGACCGTTGCGGGCATCGCCCTTGGTCTTGGGCGTGGCGTCGAAGCCGACGCGGTCCGGCCCGGACATCGGCCGATCTGTTGGTCCGGATCTGGGTGGCCACAGAATCCAATCCGGCCGCTTCGTCCAGAAGGTGTCGCGACCCGCATCAGTGTTGGCGACCCAGTGGAACAACGCCGTGTGGTGATCGTGTATGTCAACATCCCGACCGAGTATCACAACAAACGGTAGTGATACGGCTTCGGTGAAGTACTCGTCGAGAATTTTGCCGCCAAGCCCCTCTCGATCGGGCTCGTCCCGCCCACGGTCGGCACGAATGAACATCCATCCGGGTGCGGCCTCGTGAGCCGCAGCGTCGAGCACGCCCGGAATGGTCTTTGCCCACGCGACCGCCTGCGCACGCTCCGCTCCCGTCGGCAACTCACGCGGCGGAGAGATCTCAGCCCCGTCGATGTCCTCCCCCGCCACCTTCCGCGTCGCGTCGAAGCCAATCTTCATCCCCGACGCCAGCCTGGGCGCCGCGTGGTCGAGGATGTCCAGCGCCCCGTGCACCTGCTCGATGTCCCGCGAGGGTACGCAGTGCCGGCACACCGCCGCCAGCACCGCCGTCAGGTCGTGACAGTCCACGTCCTCGTCCACCACGATCACCGTCTTGGTCCATGCCATCTGCCCCGCGCCCCATACGGCGTGCATCACCTTGCGGGCGTGCAGCGGGTAGTGCTTGCGGATCTGGATGATCGCGCAGTTGTGAAACGCCCCGAACATCGGCAGGTCGTAGTCGACGATGTCCGGGATCAGCGTCTTGAGCAGCGGGAGCATGATCCGCTCGGTCGCCTTGCCGAGGTAGTAGTCCTCCTGCGGCGGCAGCCCGACGATGGTCGTTGGATACACCGCGTCCCGCTTGTGCGTGACCGCGCTGACCTCCGTGATCGGGTACCGGTCCGGCATCGAGTAGAACCCGGTGTGGTCCCCGAACGGGCCTTCGAACACCGCCCCTTCGCCGAGCGGCCCCGCGTCCGCGTCCCGAGGCTCCCAGCCTGGGTACCCCGCGTCCGTCCGCACCCAGCCCTCGATCACGATCTCGGCGTCCGCCGGCACCCACAGCGGCACGGTCTTCGCCCGGCACAGGCGGATGCCCTCGCCGTGGAGGAACCCCGCCATCAGCAGTTCGCTGATGCCCGGCGGCAGCGGGCAGGTGGCCGCGTAGGGCATCACGCTCGGCCCGCCCAGCGCGATCGCCACCGGCATGGGCTCGCCAAGTTTCTTCCAGCTCCGCCAGTGGCTCGCGCCGTCGTGGTGCATGTGCCAGTGCATCGCCAAACGGTTCTTGCCGAGCAACTGGACGCGGTACATGCCGATGTTGTGCGATTTTGCTATACGGTGGGGCTTCGGGTCGTCCCGGTCGTCCGCGTGGATCGTGTGGATGCCAGCCAGCGTGATGTAGCGGCCGCGGAACTCGGCCTCCCAGCGGGCCGGATCGATGTCCGGGTGGCCCAGGCCCGGGATGCCGTCGTTGATCCCTCCGGGGTACCCCACGGCCTCAAAATCGCCGTCGTGCTCCCAGCAGCGGAGCATCCCCAGCCGGGTCAGGTCGACCGCGTCACCGGTCTTGATCACTTCCTGGCACGCCCCAGCCCCCTTGACCCGCTTCGGCCCGATCTTCAAGAGCGGCAGGAACTGCTTCCCCTTGGCGATCGCCTCCCCCAGCGAACGCGGCGGCTCCGGCTTGACCAGCTCCCCGATCGTCCGCCCGATGTCGTCGAACGCCCTGCCCCCAAACGCCATCTCCATCCGCCGGTACGACCCGTACGCGTTGATCAGCACCGGGAAGTCCGATCCCGGCACCTGTTCGAACAGCAGCGCCGGACCGCCGAAGCCGTGAAACTCCGGGTCGTTCCGCCGCGAGGCGTCGGAACCGAGATTCGGCGCCTTCGATTTACTCGCGATATCGGCCCGTTTCGCGATCTCCAGCACCGGCGAAACCGGCTCTTGCACGCGCACAAGCTCGCCCGCGGATTCCAGGGCGGCGACGAAGGAGGAAAGATCGGGATACATTGTGTCTCAGGATATGGCCAAACCCGAACCCATCCCGCCCGCCGCCCCCGCACACGAGGCCGCCGAACGACGCGACTGGGTCGCCTATTTCGACCGCATGGAGGGCAAGCCCCCGCGGCCGACGCTCATCCGCGCCATGGACAGGTTCGGGCCCCTTGAGCTTTCCGATGCCGCCCAGCCGCCCCTTGCCATCGATCTCGGCTGCGGCTCCGGTCAGGACCTGGTCCCCCTGCTCGAACGCGGCTGGCGCGTCTGGGCCAGCGACGCCCACCCCGAGGGCCTCGCCCGCCTGCGGGCCCGGCCCGCCTGCGCCGCCGCCATCGCAGACGGGCGTCTGACCGTGGTCCAAGCCGACTTCGAGACCGTCGAGATCCCGCCCGCCAGGCTCGTCAACGCCAGCTTCGCCCTGCCCTTCTGCCCGCCGGTCCACTTCCCGGCCCTCTGGGCGAGGATCGACGCCGCCGTGCCGCCGGGGGGGCGGTTTTCCGGCCAGTTCTTCGGCGACCGCGACGACTGGGCCATCCTCGAAGACCGGACCCACCTGACCCGGGCTGAAACCCTGGCCCTGTTCGACCAATACATCCTCGAACACTTCGAGGAAGAAGATCGTCCCTCCACCCACGCCGGCGAGCACCACAAGCACTGGCATGTCTTCCACATTGTCGCGAGGAAACGATGACCGCGATCCAGCTCACCGGCGTCGAGAAGATCTACAAGGGCCGCGTCCACGCCCTGCGGGGCGTCGACCTGACGGTTCACCCCGGGGAGGTCTTCGGCCTGCTCGGGCCCAACGGGGCCGGCAAGTCCACGCTCGTCAAGATCCTGATGACGGTCATCCGGCCGACGAAGTGCCGCGGCAGTGTGCTCGGTAAACCCGTCGGCGACCGGCCCACCCTGGCCCGCATCGGCTACCTGCCCGAGCACCACCGCTTCCCGCCGTACCTCAAGGGCCGGCAGGTGCTCGAGTTCTTCGCCGCGATGTCGGGCGTGGCCCGCAAGGACCGTCAGCGCCGTTCCGCCGAACTGCTCGAACTCGTCGGCATGTCCGACTGGAGCGAGAAGAAGATCGGCGGCTACTCCAAGGGCATGCGCCAGCGCATCGGCATCGCCCAGTCGCTCATGAACAACCCCGACCTGGTCCTGCTCGACGAGCCCACCGACGGTGTCGACCCGGTCGGCCGGCGTGAGATCCGTCAGATCCTCGCCCACCTCAAAGAAGAAGGCCGGGCGGTCTTTCTCAACTCCCACCTGCTCAGCGAGATCGAGATGGTCTGCGACCGCGTGGCCATCATGGTCCAGGGCAAGGTCCTCCGCCAGGGCACCATCGGCGAGCTGACCCAGGGGGTGGGCGGGTACAGCATCAGCACCACGACGGAACTGACTGCGGAGCATCACGAGGTGATCCGGACGGCCGCGGGCGAACGCGAGACCGTCTACGAGTCCACGCGGGTGGTCATCCAGACCAATGACCCCGGCCACATCCAGACCGCCATCGATGCACTGCGGGCCAAGGGCGTGGTGCTCTCGTCGGTCGCGCCGGTGCGGGTCAGCCTTGAGGACCTGTTCATGCAGACCGTCGAGGCCGATGAGTCCCACGGGCGCCCCGGGGCCGCCCAGAACCGCAAGGGGGACCGCCGATGATCCTCACGCAGACCGCCGCGTTGTTCGTCGACGCGTACCGCGAACTCAACGCCCGCAAGCTGTTCTGGATCACCATGGTCCTGAACCTGCTGGCCGTGGCCATCTTCGCCGGGCTGGGCATCAACGAGCGGGGTCCTTCGTTCCTGCACTGGACCTTCGACAACGAGTTCTTCAACACGGGCCTGATCTCCAAGGAGCTTTTCTACAAGCTCCAGTTCACCACATGGGGCATTCCCGTGTGGCTGAGCTGGGTCGCAACGATCCTGGCGCTGATCTCGACCGCGGGGATGTTCCCCGATCTGATCTCCGGCGGCGTGATCGAGACCATGCTCTCCAAGCCCATCGCCCGCTGGCGTCTGTTCTTCACCAAGTACCTCGCCGGCCTGCTCTTCGTCACCCTGCAGGTGACCGTGTTCAGCCTGGGCTGCTTCCTGGTGATCTGGATCCGCGGCGGCGCGGTGCAGCCTTCGCTGTTCCTGGCGGTGCCTATCGTCGTACTGTTCTTCAGTTACCTGTTCGCGGTCTGCGCCCTGCTGGGGCTCCTGACGCGTTCGACCATCGCGGCGCTGCTGCTGACGATCCTGTTCTGGTTCCTGGTCTTCCTCGTCAACACCTCCGACAACGCCATGCTCTCCCAGCGCGAGGGGGCGATCGTCCGGGCCGAGGACGCCCGCAGGAACCTTGAGAATCAGGTCGTGTTCGCGGACCGGAGGATCGCCCAGCTCCAAGCGGACGACGATCCGCCACGAGACGATGACGGTGAACTCATCACCGACCTCGACGAACAGCGGGTGTTCGCCAACTCGGCTCTCCGGGCGAGCCGCGACCGGCTGGCCAGGGCCGAGGCGGCGGAACAGACATGGACCAGATGGGCCGCCATCGCCGGGTATGTCAAGTTCATCCTGCCCAAGACCCAGGAAACCATCGGCCTGCTGGAACGGAATCTCATCTCCGAGGAGGAAATGCGCAAGCTCATCGGCGAGTCGACCGGGTTCGATCCCGGCACCGATGAGCCGCGGGGACCCGCGATGAGCGACCCGAGGGCACAGCAACGCGTGCAGGAGATCCTCCGCTCGCGGTCGCTGGCTTGGGTGCTTGGTACCTCGCTGGTGTTCGAAGCGCTCTGCCTCGGCCTGTGCGTGCTGATCTTCACCCGTCGGGATTTCTGAACCCGCGAGGGTGCCACGGTTTGACCCGAAGGGCAAGCCGTGGCTCAGCGTTCATGAACGCGAACCGCTGGCTGTACTCCGACCCACGACCCTCGTCTCAGGCCTGTCCCAACTCCACCCCCCGATGCCGGGCCGCGTGCACCGCGCGGACCACCGCGTCGTGCACCCCCGCGTCGTCCAGCACGCCCGTCGCCGCGGCCGTCGTGCCACCCTTGCTCGTCACCGCCGCCCGCAGCGCCCGCGGTGTCTCCGGCGCGTGGTTGAGCAACTCGCCCGCGCCGCACACCGTCTGTCGGACGAGGGTCAGCGCCCGCTCGCGGTCAAAGCCCAGCTGCTCGGCCGCCTCCACCATCGCCTCGGCCAGGTAGAACACATAGGCCGGACCGGACCCCGCCAACGCGGTGAACGCATCCATCAGGCCCTCGTCGATCCGCATCACCTTGCCGCTGGCGCCGAACAGCCGCTCGACCCGCGCCATGTCCCCCTCCCCGGCGTTCGGTCCGGCGCACGCCGCGCTCATCCCCAGCCCCAGCCCGATCGGCGTGTTGGGCATCACCCGGACCACGCGGGTGTGCTCGCCCATGCCCCGGCCCACCGCGGCGGCGGTCGTGCCGGCCATGATCGAAACGACCAGGCGGCCCGGCCCCAGCGAAAGCAGCGGGCTCCAGGCCCCCGCCACCGCCGCGAACATCTGCGGCTTGACGGCAACCACCACGCCCGCCTCCGGGTGGTCCCGCAGCCATCCACCGGCCTCTTCGGGAGCACGCATCACCCGGCCGAAGGGCGGCTCCTCCGGCGCGGTTGGATCGACCGCCGCGAGCTGGTTCGTGCGGGCCGCGCCCGCCCGCACGGCCCCCGCCGCGATGGCCCGGCCCATGTTGCCGGCCCCGATGAACAGCCAACCCCCCGCGTCATGGTTCGTGCTCATGACGGAAGCCTACGGCCCCTGCCCCGGCGCATACGATTCGGACCCAGAGGAGACCCCATGGCGACCTTCTACCAGCTCGACTTCGAGAAGCCCCTGGCCGAACTGGACGAGCGCATCGCCCAGGCCGAGAAGGCCAGCCCGCCCGCGCCCGTCCCCGCCTTCGGGGGCCTGGAGAACGCCGAGGCCGGCGTCACGAACCCCAAAGGCAGCTCAGAATCCCAGGCGCTCCGCGCCGAGCGGGACGCCATGCTCCGCAAGCTCTACGAGAACCTCTCGCCCTGGAACACCGTCCGTGTGGCCCGCCACCCCGACCGGCCTCAGACCCGCGACTACATCGCCCGGATGTGCCGCGATTTCTGCGAACTGCACGGCGACCGCCGCTACGGCGAGGACACGGCGATCGTCACCGGTTTCGGACGGATCGGGAACCGAAAAGTGCTGATCGTCGGTCATCAGAAGGGAAAAACCACGCAGGAAAAACTCGGCTGCCACTTCGGCTGCGCCCACCCCGAGGGCTACCGCAAGGCCTTGGCCAAGATGGAACTGGCCGCGAAGTTCGGCGTGCCGATCGTCACGCTGGTGGACACCCCGGGGGCGTACCCCGGCCTCGGCGCCGAGGAACGCGGCCAGGCAGAGGCCATCGCCGTCAACATGCGCGAGATGTCGCGACTGCCCGTGCCGATCGTCTCCATCGTCATCGGGGAAGGCGGCTCGGGGGGGGCCCTGGGCATCGCGGTGGCGGACCGGGTCGCGATGCTCCGCAACTCGTGGTACTCGGTGATCTCCCCCGAGGGCTGTGCCGCCATCCTGTGGAAGCAGGCGAACGAGCAGACCAACACCGCGGCGGCCGAGGCGCTCAAGCTGACCGCCAACGACAATCTGGCCCTGGGTATCGTGGACGCGGTCATCGATGAGCCCGTGGGCGGGGCCCACCGGGATCCCCAGGGGGCGGCCGAGCACCTCCAGGGGTGGATCACCGCCCAACTCGACGAACTCACGGGCTTGGAGCCCCAGGCCCTGATGGACGCCCGGTACGAGCGGTTCCGCAAGCTCGGCTCCTTCGACGAACTGCCCCTCGATGCCGCCAACGCATGACGGTCTTTGTTCGGGTCTCAAATTGACCGCACACCCCGGGCGGACTACCCTTCGCCCCAACTCGCAGGACCAGCGTGCCCCGCTTCGGGGAGCGCTCGGACGCGGAAACGGGTGAACCGCCTTGGCCAAGAAACCAGCCTCAAAGAAGACCGCTCGCACGTCCACCGCCAAGAAGGCCGCGGACGCGAATGTGGCGTCGCCCAAGCCCCGCCGATCCACGAAGGCGAAGGCTTCCGCGGCGAAGAAGGCCCCGACCAAGAAGGCCGCGGGCAAAAAAACCTCCGTGAAAAAGACCTCGGAGAAAAAGGCCACGACCACCAAAAAGGCGTCTGAGAAGAAGGCCTCGCCGAAGAAGAGCGCCACCAAGAAGGCCGCTCGCAAGTCCACCGCCGCAAAGAAGACCGAGACCGCCGAGCAGACCGCCGCACCGGCAGCCTCGGCGTCCGCCGATCGCGAGAAGCCGGCGAAAAAATCGGCTCGCAAGTCCACCGCCAAGAAAGCGGACGCCAAGAAGGCGGAAGGTCCCAAGGCGGAGGCCAAGAAGGCTGATTCCAAGAAGTCTCCGCCCCGGAAGGCGGACACCAAACAGGCGGGCAAGGACGCACCGACCGAGGCGGCCGACGCGGGATCGGACAAGAAGTCGGGCCGCAAGGGCATCACCATCGTTGAGCCGAACAAGAAAGCCCCGAGCAAGGGCAAAAGCGTCAGCAAGCACATCCCGCCCGTCCGGCCGATGCTGCTCGGCCCGGGCTCGAGCCTCAGCAAGCCCCTGATCCCGTCCGGCCCGTCTGCGCCGAAGATCACCTCGGTCTTCGATGCGCCGAAGTCGCGCCGAACCAAGTCCCCGTTCTCGAAATCGAAACTCGACGCCTTCCGCGCCCTGTTGATCGCGAAGCGAGCCGAGCTGCTCGGCGATGTCGAGAGCATGGAGAACGAAGCGCTCCGGTCCGGCTCCGGCGGCTTGTCGAACACCCCGCAGCACCTCGCCGAGCAGGGCTCGGAAAGCTACGACCAGAGCCTGAGCCTCAACCTGGCCGCCCAGGACCGGCGCCTGATCAAGGAGATCGACGACGCGTTGGCGCGGATCGAGGATGGCACCTATGGGCTCTGTGAGTTGACCAACCAGCCGATCTCGGAAGAGCGGCTCGAGGAACTGCCTTGGGCCCGGTACACCATCGAGGCGGCCCGCCAGCTCGAAAGCCGGGGATTGCGTCCGTGACCCGCCCGGCGGGTCAATGCCCGCGGGCCTGGACCCTGTTCGGATCAGCGACCATCGTCGGGCTGATCGCCGACCTGTGGTCCAAGTACCTCGCGTTCCGGCACATCGCGGACACGCCGGTGGTGCTCCGCCGCGAGGATGTCCTCACAACCCAACATCTGGGCAACCTGCTGCCCCCCCACGACCCCGTGGTCGTGATCCCCAGCGTGCTCGAGCTGACGCTGGTGCTCAACCCGGGCGCGGTCTTCGGGATCGGCGCCGGCAAGCGGTGGTTCTTCGTCGTCTTCACCGTGTTCGCGGTCGGGCTGGCGACCTGGCTGTTCGCCCGCAAGACCCACGCCCGGGACTGGTGGGCCCACCTCGCCTTCGCCCTGGTCGTCGCGGGCGGGCTCGGCAACCTCTACGACCGGGTCAAGTACGGCTGTGTCCGCGACTTCCTGCATCCGCTCCCGGGCGTGCCGCTGCCGTTCGGGCTGCGATGGCCGGGCGGGTCCACCGAGCTGTGGCCCTATGTCAGCAACATCGCCGACGCGTTCCTGCTGATCGGTATCGGGCTGCTGCTGATCTATTCCTGGCGCACCCCGCCCAAGCCGGGCACCGGGGCCAAGGACAAAGCGGCCGCTGCATCGAAAACGACCGGCTGAGTTCAGCGCCGCAACGCGCCGGCCCGCTCCCGGATCGTGTCGATCATCGCCCGGACCTCCTCGGCCATCCGCGTGTTGGGGAACTCTTCGATGATCCGCTCCCCGATCTCCGAGGCCCGATCCCAGGCGCGGTCCTGGATCGCCAGCTTGAACTGCACGCCGAGATTCTCCCGGGCCTTACCGATCACGCCGCGGGCCACCTCGCGGAACTGCTCGCCCTCGTCCTCGGACAGGTACTGGTCGAGCTGCTTGAGCAGGTCCATGGCCTCGTCGATCCGCTCAGCCTCGGCGGCACGCAGGAAACGCCGCTCCAGATCGAGCTTGTAGCGGTCACGCGACGCCGAGACCCGGTGACGCAGGCCCTCGGTCTTCGGTGAATCGGGGAAGATCCGGGCGATCCGCTCCGCCTCCTTCAGGGCGTTCTCCCACTCGCCGCGGGCGATCAGATCCTCAAGCCCGCGCAGCGCCTCGTTGAGTCGGCGGTCCGTCGTCGTAAACCGAGCCGTCTCCACCTTCTGGCGGAACTCCTCGGCGTCGACCCGATAGCCGAACCGCTCGGCCAGCTCGCGGATGAGCACCATCGCGGCATCCCAGTCCTCCGCGGTGATGTCCTCCTCGATCGCCCGACGGAGCAACTCCCGCTCGCGTTTGCGGTTGATCACGCGCCGCGCGTCGTCGGAGAGCACCATGGATTCCTGGAGTTCCTGGATCGCCCTGGCGAGCGTGCGGAGCTGGCCACGCATCTCGTGCATCTCCGATTCGACCCGGCGGTCCGAGCCGGAGGTCCCGGTCCCGGAACGCTTGATCGCCAGCGGCAGCGTGCAGCCCACCACGACCAGCCCGAGCAGACCGGCGGTGGTCAGACCGGGCTCCTCGCCCATCATGCCACGGACGGCGACCACGCCGCACAAGACCGCGAGCGACCCGTAGATCGCGGCGATCCACGCCGAAGAGATCCCGCCCTGCTCGTCCATGACGCATGCTCCTTCGGCCAAGCGGCCGACGACTTTCAGCTCCCGGGCACCAGCCCGCCGCAGTTCTGCTCGACCGGCACCATGCAGAGGAAACGCAGCGGCTCGCCGGCGTCTTGCCCCACCCGGAACTGGTGCTCCTCGTTCGCCGGGACATAGATCACATCCCCGGTCCGGATCTGGTTGTCGCGACCGCCGAGGAACACCGTGCCCTTGCCGGACACGACATACACCTCGTGCTCGTAATCGTGCCGGTGCCGGGGGGTGTGCCCGCCCGGCTCGACCGCGAACTGACGGAGGGCGAAGTGCGGCGCGCCGTCCTTCCGCCCGACCATCACGGCCATGCTGGCCCCCTTCACCCCATCCATCTGAACAGGGCTGCGGGGGGTCTGGTCGATGTTCCGGATCAGCACCTGTCCTGTCGCCGTCATACGCACCTCCGAGAGCCATCCCGTGGCCCCGTCCACCAGATTACCATGGATCATGACCCAGATGCCAGCACAACCCAATCATAAACCGGAAATCCGTGTGTTTCCCCTCGGCCCCTTCGAGACCAACTGCTATGTGGTCTCCGCCCCGGACCCCAAGCCCGGCGATCCCTGCTGGGTGGCCGATTGCGGCCTGGAGCCAGGACGGATGATCCGGGAGATCGAGGCCCTCGGCCTCGAGCCCGAGGCGGTGGTCCTCACCCACGCCCACCTGGACCACATCGGCGGCCTGTTCGAGTTCCGCCGCCAGTTCCCCAGAACACCGATCTGGATCCACCAAGCCGAGGAAGCCTGGCTGACCGACCCGATGCTGAACCTCTCCGCCGGCTACGGCTTCGAGATCACTGCGCCCACCCCCGACCGCCTGCTCAAGCACGCCGAGACCCTGACCCTCCTAGGCCAGCCCTGGCAGGTCCGCCACACGCCCGGCCACTCCCCCGGCGGCATCACCCTCTACCACGAGCCATCGGGCGTCGCCATCGTGGGCGACACCCTGTTCGCCGGCTCGATCGGCCGCCACGACTTCCCCGGCTCGGACTTCGCGACGCTGGCCAAGTCCATCCGCGAGCAGCTCTACACCCTGCCCGAGGACACCTTGGTCCTGCCCGGCCACGGCCCGAGCACGAAGATCGGGCGGGAGAAGATGAGCAACCCGTTCGTGCGAGCGGATGGGGTCCACGCTTAGAAAGCTGTGCATGGCTTGGATACCGGGGGATCAGTCCGTATCTTGGCCGACTGGTCCTCCGACCGTCATTCTGACTTCTTCCAGAAAAGCCGCGGCTTCGGGCGTCAGCGTGCCAGACAAGCCGAAACCCTGTACCTTTTCCGGCATGGACAGCACGCGTATTCTGACGGTCCAGTTCTGACCTCGACCACGGATGGGAGTAAGTCCGCCTCCCCAAGCCCACACCAAGACCTCTTCTTCACCCACCAAGAGGCGATCGGGTCGTTCGGGCTGGAAGTCAATCGGATTGATCACTACCGCCGGATCTTCCCCGATCTTGCAAACCACGACCGGCACCTCGGTGCTCTGAAAATAACCTGGCTTCGCAGTCCATTCCACGAACGGTTCGCGGTACCAGATGACGATCCAGACATCCACCCCACCCCACCGGAGCATGATCGGTCGATGGGGGATCAAGTAAACTTCCGAGTGGACCGTCATTGAATCGCCACGCATCGTCACCCACTGACGGACAGGCCAGTACACATAGCCTTCGTTGTTCATCCGGATGGCGAAGAACCCCGCCGCCGCGATGGCGAGCAGAAGCACCGCCGCTCCCAGGGCCGCACGGGGCGGCGTGAACCAGCCGTCCGGCCTCGACGGCGAGTCCGTCGGAAGCCCACACTCCGAGCAAGGCCCCGGCAAACCCGCCAGCGGATAGCCGCACCCTGAACAAAGCTTGTGATAAGGCACGATCCAGTCAGGACGCAGACCCAGGACCAGCCTGCGGGACGCCACCCACGCATACGCCGCTGCAGAGACTGCCGCGCAGGCCACGATCAGCGCCCACTCGACCGGAAGCGGCGAGAATGATTCGTAAAGATACCGAGCCAATCGCTGACTAGAGGTCGCATACGAGTAAGAAGTCTGCAAGCGATCGTAGAACACATACCAGGAAAGCCCGCCCGCCACTGGCAGCGTGATGACAGCGACCAAAACGGCCGACTCCATTATGCGGCGCTGCGCGTGCCGGACCTCGGGCAGCCGGAAGAACGCCCCGTCGAGCCCGGCCAATCGCCGACGGACGCTGCGCCACAGGATCAAGGAAACGGCGGCGTGGCAGAGCAGGCACAGCAGAACGGCCGCGGCAACCAGCACGGGCCAGCGCTCGACCATCTCCACCGAACCAGTGATTCCCAAGGGATAATGGATGAGGGAGGCGTCAACATAGGTATGACTATCCCACCAGGGATCGCTGTCCCAGGCAGCTGCCCGGTCCAAGACCGTGCGGTCCATATCGCTCAGGCCCCGGGTCCCGTCCCAACCCACCTCGACCATGGCGCGGTACTGGCCCCACAGGTGCGCATTCAGCGAGCTGTACGCCAGAGACGCCGCGACGACCCCGAACGCGACCAGCAAGAACCGCCTCAGCACAAGAAAAACCGCCGCCCCCACTGGGGGGAGGCGTTTTTGGTCATTGATCGGTTTGATCATCGGAGATGAAACCACTCTTGCCTGCAGTTAGCGGGTGCTGAAATATGGTTCGGCGGCTCCGTGAAATTGTCGGGACAATCGCCTTCGCCACCCGGCCCAGCGGGAAGCCTGCAGACGATTCGTGTTTCGACAAAGGGAGGACTCCCCGGAGGCGCGTTGGGTCCCGGCACATAGGTTCCTTTCGCTTCACACTCACAGCCCCCACGGGGGTGCGGCTTGCATCCATAGTAAGGTTTCCCAGTTGCCAGCCTCGGAATCCAGCAACCAGGATTCCCAGGGCATGCCGGATTTGCTACATAATGCTGCGGGTGGCGAGGCAGCCATTTACTTACTTCCACCGCCCAAGTCGATGTATTAATATTTATACCGGCCACACCCGTACCCGCGGAATACTCTGCCCGCAAGGACAGCAACGAAACCGCATCGATCTCGTCTTCATAGAGATATGGACCTGCTACGGTTCCGTTCATGCCGTCCACGAGCAGGTAGCCGTCTGAATAGATAATGACGATGATCGGCAGCGCACCGAACTTGCCGAACGCGGCGTGGATCACATACGACCCAAGCCCGGTGTCGCCCGACCGTTCCACCTGGAGCCACGCGTCCAACTGGGCGCGCATCCGTTCGGCGTTCGTAGGCTCCCCAAGAAGCATGTATCGCACATCCATCGCTGGATCCAGCGTCGCGGACACGGAGGCCGCCAACGAAGCCAGATCCGCCATCCAGTCTTCGTAGCTGGGAGGGTCGAGCGGGGACACATAGGCCTCGCCGCCTTCGGCCGGCTCGACACCAAGCCCGGTTGAGTTGAGTTCGCCGTCCACGGTCGAGACATGAGTTGTGCCGGCCGACGCGCTGATGGCGGACAAGTGGTTCAGCGTCGACATGGCGTCGGTGATGGAGGTGGAAACAAGCGTCCCGTCCGAGTACGCCGCGACTTCCGCCGGACCGACGAGATGGCCGAAGTAGAAGTCGTCCCCGGCCTTGATCTTCGCCAGCGTCCTCACATAGGCCACATAGGGCTGGAACAGCGGCGAGTTGGCGTGGGGATGGGTGAACGAGAACGCGTCCGCCCCCTCCGCGGGCTCGCCGTGAATCAGAAGGTGCGTGTACATCGAGATGAATACCTTCACCTCGGCTTTCAGTTGCGGGTCGAGATCGTCATAGAGAATCTCCATCGGCTGCGCCGCCGCGTGCGGAACAACCAACAACACCATACCCCAGATCCATCGCATCGGTTTCATGTCGCCTCCTGTGCTGGAACCAGTTCGCGGGCCGCTCCTTCGCGGGCCCGACGGGCGACAATCTACCTCCCCCCCCCCCTGGTCCGTCAAGTGAAATCCCTTACCCGAACCAGAATCCACAAAGTTGTGGATTTGAGCGATTAAAATACACAGATCTGTGTCACGGACCGACCTTTCAGGCCGTCACCGCCCCTGAAAACCCTTCGGCTTGCTTACATCACCGACCCCAGCCCCATCATCCGCCGCAACGCCGACAGTATGGTTGTGTGACGCGCTGTCAGCCACCGCCGGCGGACTCGTCGGCTTGTTCCGCCAACCACCGCGCCACCACTTCATCGCATTCGGCGAGAAACCGCTCGGCCTCGGGCGTCAGCGGCTCGCCCAGGCCGAACCCCTGCACCGCCTCCGGAGGCGAACGCACGGGGAACACATAGAGCACTGTTCGGGGCCATGAGATCGGTGGCAAGCCCGAACCCAAACCCCACTCCAAAACCTCCTGCCCCTCGACGACCAGTCGAGCCGGTTCCCAATACGGGCGGATGAGCCGTTTGACCACGACCGCCGGGCTTTCCCCGACCTTACACAGCAACACGGGATCGTCGTTGTAAAAGAGATACTTCGCCATCGGATCGCCGGGCTCCCGATTCTGCACGACGATCCACACATCCACCCCATCCCAACGGAGCATGACCGGCCTGTTCGGGAGCAGGTAGAGATCAGGGTGGAACTTTCTCGTCTCCCCGCGCATGGTCAGCCAATGGCGCACGGACTGGTATGGATATCCACCGTGCTTCATGCGGACAGTGACAACCCACGCCGTCGCCACGATCACAGCCAGAATGGCTACCCCTAGCACCACCCGGCGCGGGGTCAGCCATCCTTCTGGCCTCGACGGTTCGCCCTTCGGCAGCCCGCACTCCGGGCAGCGCCCCGAGACATCCACCAGCGGGTACCCGCAGCCCGAGCAGAGCCGGTGGTGGGGCGCGACCAGATCCGGGCTGAGGCCCCGAACCAGTTTCCTGGACGCGCACCAGGCGTACCAGGCGACCGCCGCGAGCGTGCAGAGGCCGATGAACACCCAGTCTTCCGTGCGGGGGGAGAACGACTGATAGAGATATCGCGCCCAGCGGGTGGTCCCGTTCGGTCGGTCAAAGGAACTCTGGAGGCGGTCGTAGAACACATGCCAGGACAGGGCGCCCGTGACGGGGAGGACGCAGAGCAGGAGCACGAAGGCGCGTTCGGCGATCCGGCGCCGTGCCCGGCGGATCTCCGGCAGCCGGAAAAACGCCGGATCCAGCCCCGGCAGCCGACGGCGCACGCAGCGCCACAGGACCAGAAAAACCACGGCGTGGCAGCCCAGGAACAGCAGCGCGGCCGCCGCGAGCATGACCGGCCACCGCTCGCCCATCTCGGCCGTGCCCGTCAGGCCGAAGGGGTAGTCGATCAGCGTGGCATCGACATGCTGATAGTGCTGGAACAGGCCGTCCGAACTCCAGGCAAGCATCCGATCCTGCTCCAACCGGTCGAGGTCCGCCAAGGTCCTCGTGCCGTTCCAGCACTGCTCCACACCCCGGCGATACTGGGACCACAGCCCCGCGTTCAGCGAGGAATAGACGACGCAGGCCGCGACGACCCCGAAGGCCACCAGCAAGAGCCGCCTGAGCAGGAAAAAGCCACCATGCGAGGTTGTATGGCCAGCCACATCACAAGCTGCAAGGCGGATGCCCTGATCGTTCAGCATGCTCGACATAGAACCACAGACGCCTATCCGCGGCCCCAGCACATCAAAATCCACAGATCTGTGTCATGGGCCAGTCGCTCAGGCCATCGCCGCCCCTGGAAACCCTTCGGCTTGCTTACATCACCGACCCCAGCCCCATCATCCTGCGCCAGGCCGAGACCTGGCCGAGGTGGAACATCAGGTGGTCGTGCAGCATGAAGCCGGCCGCGCCGCCCACGGTGCCGAAGACCTCGCGGTAGCGGTCATTGCCCTGGATCGGGCCGGTCAGGGTCGCGTCGTCGGTGTTCTTGACCGCCTCGATCAACGCCGCGTATCCCTGGTCGAACCGCGACACGATCTCGTCCATCGGCGGGTGCTCCGAGCCGTCGGGATCATGGGCGCAGGGCACGCCGGCCGCGAAGAGTTCGTCGTACTTCGGCGGGCACGCGATGGCGGAGCCGTCCCGCCCGAGCATCGCCATCACCCGCGCCGGGTACAGGGCCAGGTGGCCGTAGACGAACGCGGGATGGTTCGTGTCGATCCGTTTGCCCTCGGCCGTCGGTTGTCTGGAAAAGTCCTTGGCGTCGATCCCGGTCAGCAGGCCCTTGGCCAGGCCCATGGTGCGCCCGGTCGTCACGGTCAGCAGTTCGCCCATCTGTCCCATCGCGGTTTCCTCTCCAGGGTGTTCATGGTGGCACAGGCGTCCCGCCTGTGCGGGATGCTCGGTCACGCCCCGACATACCGAGCGTAGATCGCCCGCGCCCGCGACGGGTCCTCGACGCCCTCGATCACCGCCCGCCCGTCGCGGAACACCGACACCGTCACGCCGGCCTGCTCGTAGGGCTCGACCCGGACCATGAACGCCGAGCGGCTGACGGTCCCCACCGTCCGCCAGGACCCGGCCAGCGACTCCAGGTCCAACCGCCCCGGCGTCCCCTGCGGACCGGGCATGACCTGCACCGCGTTGCGTCCGCAGAGGGCGGCCGCCTCGGGGTCCGGGCCTTCGAGGAACTCGAACCGGCGCTGCGCACAGCACGGGCAGTCCGGGTCCCGGGACCTCGAAAGGTCGACCCGGCGCAGCAGCCCGCCCCACGCGTCGATCTCTACGAGGTCCATCGCGACCTCGGCCCCCACCAGCAACTTGATCGCCTCGGCGGCCTGCATGGCCCCGATCATGGCCGCCGCGGGCGCGAGCACCCCGGCCGTCTCGCAGGTCGGCTGCGACCCCGGGGCGGGCGGACGGTCGAACACGCACCGCAGGCAGCAGCCCTGGGCCCGGAACACGGCCCGCATCGCCCGCGTGCCGACAACCCCGGCGTAGACATACGGCACGGCGTGCTTGACGCACAGGTCGTTGAGCAGGAACCGGGTCTCGAAGTTGTCGGTGCCGTCGAGGATCACTTCGGGGCGGCCGAACTTGTCATCGAACAAAAGCGCCTCGGCGTTCGAGGGCCGCAGGTCCGCGACCAGGGCCCGGACGCGGACATCCGAGTTGATCTCACCCAGCCGCTCCAGGGCGGCCTCGGCCTTGGGCAGGCGGGCCTCGGCATCGGCGCGGTCGAAGAGCACCTGGCGTTGGAGGTTCCCCGGTTCGACCAGGTCCCGGTCCAGGATCGTCAGCCGCCCGACCCCCGCCCGGCACAACTGGTCCGCGATCACGCACCCCAGTGTCCCGCACCCGATGATCGCCGCGTGCGACGCGAGCAGCCGGCGCTGTCCCTCGATCCCGATACCGGGCAGGACGGTCTGGCGGGCGTATTTGCTCAGGTCGGTCTGTTCCACACCGTACCGTAGCCGCTACGCTCCGGCCATGACCCTGGACTGGAACGAACAAAGGGAACCAAAGCCCGGTCTCGGCTGGCTCGCGCCGAACCCGGTCCGCTGCGACATCCGCACGGCCCGGCTGACGATCCGTCCCTACCGGCTCGAAGAAGCGGGCCCTGTCAACTCGATCATCAAGGCCGATCGCGGGCACCTGCTGCCTTGGATGCTCTGGGCCCGATCGGACCATGACCAGGTCGCCGGCACCGCGAAGTACATCGCTGAGCAGAGCCTGGCCCTGACCTCCGGGCCAGCCTTCACGGGCGTCGGCGTCGGCATGTTTGAAACCACAACCGGCGAGTTTGTCGGCGGGACCGGGGTCCACGATGTCCGCGCGGACACCGCCTCCTGCGAGACGGGGTACTGGCTCCGCGCCGACCGCTGCGGCCGCGGGTACGCGACCGAAGCCTGCGGCGCGATCATCTCATGGGCGATGACCGACCCGTCCGACGGCGGCCTGGGCCTCCGGCGCGTCCGGATCTGGTGCTCGGCCGCCAACGAGCCGTCAAGCCGCGTCCCCGAACGGCTCGGCCTGCGGCTCGAGGCCCGCCAACGCGACGAGTGCTATGTCGATGGCTACGGCCCGACCGACCGGCTCGGCTGGGGCGTGCTGGCCCACGAATGGGACTTTGCGCAGCACCGAGCCATCACGAACGCCGGAGCGTGATCAGCCCGATCTCCGGCGGCACGCCCATGCGGACCGGAAGCACCGAGAGCCCGACCCCGCGTGAGACCAGCACGGGGCACGCCGGCCCGTCGACCAGGCCGCCGGCGTACTTCTGGCCGAACCGGCTGGGGATGATCGGGGTGCCGAGGAACGGGATCCGGACCTGGCCCCCGTGGGTGTGGCCACTGAGCATCAGATCCATCCTGGGCCTGCCGGGGCCGCACAGGTCGTGCAACTCCGCGGTGTCGGGCTGGTGGGCGAGCACGAGCCGGGGCGTGGCCGGACCGAGCCCGGCGAAGGCGCGGGCCGGCTCGACCGTGTCTTCGGTCAGGTCGCCCAGGCCGACCAGTGCGAGCGACCCGGCCCCGGGATCGGAAGTTCGCAGCAGCCGGTCGGGCCCGAGCCAGACCCGGTCGTTGTCGATCATCCAGACACCGGCCTCACGCAGAGCCTCGCGCACCTTCGGGCCCCCGGCCCACCAGTCATGATTGCCCATGACGCCGAGAGCCCCGATCCTCGCGGCGTTCACCAGGGGCGCGAGCAGGTCCGCCGCCTGTTCGATCTCGCGCGGATACTGATGGACATAGTCGCCGGTCAACGCCACCAGGTCCGGCCGCAGCTGGACCCCCGCCTCGACCGCCCGCTCCAGCACGCCTCTGGGCATGCGGGGGCCGACATGCGGATCCGAGAAGTGGAGCACCCGCAGGCCGTCCAGCGACGCCGGCAGGTCTCGGATCGGGATCTCGTAGCGTCGCACAACCAACCGCTGCGGCTCCATCATCGTGGCGTAGGCAGGAACGGACGCGGCCCCCAGCCCGACCGCTCCGGAGGCCGAGTTGATCAGGAACCGGCGCCGGGACTCATCCCGGCAGGTCGTCTCCGCGGCCGGGTGGACACCCAGCCGGCCGCGGACCCGCAGGATCGTCCAGCATACCCCCATCCAGAACAGAACCGCGGTCGCGTTGGCGACCACGACCCACACCGGGTCCGAGGCCACGGCCCCGAAGAGCAGCCGCAACGGGATCCAGGCGGGCAGGGCCAGCACCGTGACGATGTTGCTGGCCGTCTTGACCGGGCCATCCATGCCGTGCGACCACACCGCGAGATTCGCGGCGTTCGCAAGGACGAACACCAGCAACACGGCGATCGACCAGACGGTCCTGCGCATGGGGAAGGTACGCCGCGATGCCCGGCGGGTTCGCGGCATGAAAAAACCCGGGGAGGCGTCCCCGGGTCGGGCGTGATTCTGAGAAGACGGGTTACTTGGCGAAGTGGGCGAAGGCCTTGTTCGCCTCGGCCATGCGGTGGGTCTGGTCGCGGGTCATCATGGCCTTGCCCTCGCCGCGGGAGGCCAGCCAGAACTCGTCGGCCAGCTTGAGGTGCATGGGGCGGCCCTTCTCGGAGCGGGCGGCCTGGATGATCCAGCGGAAGGCCAGGGACTGCTGGCGGTTGCTCTTGACGGGCAGGGGCACCTGGTAGTTGGCGCCGCCGATCCGCTTGGAGCGGACCTCGACATAGGGCTTGACATTGTTGATGGCGGTGCGGAAGACATCGAGCGAGTCCTTGGGGCCGTTCTCTTCCGGGGTCCGCTTGATCCGGGCCTCGATCTCGTCCATCGCGTTGTAGATCACGCGCTGCGCGACGGACTTCTTGCCGTCCTGCATCACGCAGTTGATGAACTTGGCGAGGACCTTGTCGTTAAAACGCGGATCGGGGCGGAGCTGGCTCTCGGAAGCGGTGATACGGCCTGACATGTGCTCGTGTTCTCCTGGCTCATCTGCCGGGCGTTTCGGGCCCGACTCTGTTCACCGGCGTTGGGCCGATTACTTGCCTGTGTGGTTCTTGGGATCAAGCGACGGGCACACGCCTCGCCGCGGTGTATCGATCAGGACTTGCCCTTCTTGGCGCCGTACTTGGAGCGGCCCTGCTTGCGGCCGTCTACACCCAGGGAGTCGAGGCTGCCGCGGACGATGTGGTAGCGGACACCGGGGAGGTCACGCACACGCCCGCCGCGGACGAGGACGATCGAGTGCTCCTGGAGGTTGTGGCCCTCGCCGCCGATGTAGGCGGTGACTTCCTTGCCGTTGGAGAGTCGCACGCGGGCGATCTTCCGGAGGGCGGAGTTGGGCTTCTTGGGCGTGGTGGTCTTCACCGAGAGGCAGACGCCGCGGCGCTGCGGGCACGCGTCAAGGTCGCGGACCTTCGACTTCATCACGGGCGAGCGGCGCGGGTTGCGGATGAGCTGGTTGATCGTGGGCATGGTCGGTCGTGTCCTCGGTCTTCGCCACCACGGCGATCGGCCCCATTTCTGGGCCGGGCGGGAATCCTAGCCCCCAGCCGGGCGAGGGCAAGCCGCGACGCGTCACGGGTTTCCGCCATTCCGGGCCCGGACGGGGTGCGTCTAGACTCGGCCATGACCGATCCTTCCCGCCCCGGCCGGCCCGGGACCGACCCGAGCACCCCCCCGATGACCATCCGGGGCCTCCAGGAACTCATCCGGGAGCGGTACTTCGCGACCGACTCGGCCCGGGGCACCGCGGGGACCTTCCTGTACCTCGCCGAGGAGTTCGGCGAGTTGGCCACCGCCCTGGCGGCCAACAACCGGCCCAAACGCCCCCCGACCCACGAGGAGCGGGCCAATCTTGAAGAAGAGTTCGCCGATGTCCTGGCCTGGCTGGCCACGCTGGCGAACATCAACAATGTGGACCTGGAGGCCTGCCTGGCCAAATACACCACCCCGGGGCTGGTCGAAGGCGTCAAGGACTGAGCAGGCCGGGAGGCTTGGCGGGGACCGGGCCGGCCTCGGCGGGTGCGGACTGGCCGACGGATGACGGGCGCCGGGGGTCCGAACGGCGGATGGCCCGGTAGATCTCGATGACCAGGGTGTCGTCCTCAGGGGGCATGCCGCCGCGGTGGTGGGTCACCTCGGCGAGGAGGCGTTCCGACCAGGTCCCCAGCCCAGCGTCCCGCGTCCCGGAGGGCAGCGGCGCGGCCAGGATCCGGCGCAGCCCGTTAATCTTGAGCATGTTGCCCTGCACGGACCGGGCCTCGATCGCCCCGTCGGTGTAGGCGATCAGGCTGTCGCCCTCGTGGAAATCAACCTCGCGTTCGCCGGGGTCGAAATCACGGTCCGAGCAGGCCCCGAGGACGAAGCTGGTCGGGTCGAGATCGCGGAGCGTGCCGTCGATGCCCCGGATGAACGCAGGCGGGTGCCCGCCGGACGCGTAGGTCAGCTTCCCCGACGCGGAGTCGAAGCGGAAGCAGACGGCGGTGGCGAAGATCGAGTGCTTGGCGAGCGTCAGCTCGATGTAGCGGTTGAGCAGCCGGAGCAGCTCGCCGGGCCCGATGCCCGGCTGTTCGGCGAAGCGCAGGTCGATCTCGCCGTGCAGGCGGTTGACGGTCAGGGCGGCGGGGATGCCGTGGCCGGTCACATCGAGCAGCACCACCGAGACCGCCTCGCCGCCCTCGATCCGCTCGGTGTTGGCGTAGAGGTAGTCGCCGCCGATCTGTCGCATGGGTTCGTAGCGGTAGGAGAAGCGGATCGGGCCGGTGACCTTGGGCTCGGGGAACAACGATTCGTGGAGTTGCCGGGCGTAGGCGAGTTCCTGGCGGAGCATGCCGTACCGCTGGGTCAGGAAGCGATTGTTGAACCGCTGCACGCGCTGTGTGTGACGGATGCCGCAGATGAGCACGGCGGGGGAAAGGATCGTCATCACCCACACGGTGCCCAGCACGGTCCCGCCCAGGGTCCCACCTTCGAGCGTCAGCCGGCTGAGCACACTCAGCGGCAGCACGATGGCGATGGGGATCAGCGCCTGACGCACCGTCCAGGGGAATACCAGGCAGGCGATCAGGTGGGCCAGCCAGAAATACCAGAGGTTGTAGCCCTCGACCATGCCGATCCGCCCGGCCAGAGCGAAGAGACCGTCGAAGACGATCAGCATCATCGAGAGGTGCACCACGGTACGGTTCGGAATGTCCTTGCGGATCAGGACCAGGAACAACGCCGTCCCATACGCGCCCATCCAGAGCAGAATGCCGACGGGCGGGAACGCCTTGTGCCACCCGACGCTGGTCGTGCCGAACAACAGACGCAGGAAGATGTCACCCTTGTAGGCGAACGAAATCACCGCGATCAGGATGAAGCCAAGGAAGCCCAGGCCTCCCCAGATGGCGATGAACCATCCCAGCCGCCGGCGCAGCAGCGTGTCCGTCTCCTGCAGAAAGGAGCGCCGGAACTCCGCGGTCTCGTAGCCGCCAGATGGGCTCACACCGGTTCTCCCGTGCCTGTGTGGAACAACTCGATGATCAGCGTATCGTCTGTTGGGCTTTCAGGGCGATGCTTTTCGACCGCCCGGGCAATGATTTCCGGCCAGCGCCGGGCGGCGTCGGCCCGGCCGGCCTCGACCAGCCCGCGGACCCCCTCCGTCCCGAACATCCGCCCGTCCGGCGCCCGAGCCTCCGTCACGCCGTCCGTGAAGGCGATCACGGAATCCCCAGGCCGGAACCTCAGGGACACCGGGCGCGCCCGATAATCATCCGGCTCCTGGGCCCCCAGCACCGTGGCGGTCGCGCCGATCGTCTCGATGGCCCCCGCGGCCCGTCGGACCAGCACCGGCGGATGGCCCGCGTTGGCGATCTCGACGCTGCCTTCGCGCCCACCCCGACCCGGCGCCGCCCGCAGCGCCACCGCCGTCACGAAGACCGACTGCTCACCCATGGTCAGGTACACATACCGGTTCAGGCTCTCGAGCAGCTCGCCGGCCCCGGCGCCGGGCTTTTCCGCGATCAGCCGGGCCAGTTCGCCCTGGAGACGGTTGACCGTCAGGGCCGCAGGGATCCCGTGCCCGGTGACATCGAGCAGGACCAGCGTGACCGGGGAGTCCGGGTTCCGCGGCTCGTCCGCGGAAGCGAAGAGGTAGTCCCCCCCGATCTGGCTCATCGGTCGGTACTCGTACGCGAAGCGGATCAGCCCGGCGTAACGGGGCTGTGGGAACGCGCCCTCGTGGATCTGACGCGCCGCGGAAAGCTCTTGGCGTACCTGCCGGAAGCGGTCTTCAAGCACCCGAACCGTGAAGCGGTCGTTGAGCCGGCTGGAACGAAAGAACGCGATCATGGTGCCGGGCACGGTCACGGCGAGGGTCGCGAACAACCCGGCCCAGATCGAGGTGGGACCGCCCGACTCCAGGAAGATCAGGCTGAGCGACGACAGCGCCACCCATACCCCGGCGACGATCAACGCCTGGCGGGGCGTCCACGGGAGCATCGCCGCACCGGCGGTGTGCACGATCAGCATCGTGGCCATGGCCAGCCCGCCGGGACCCGGATCGATGCCCACGCTCCGACGCACGATCGCGACCGAGGCCGACACCACCACCAACGCCAGGGTCGCGCGAACCGCCCAGAGCGGCTTGGGCCGTCCGATCAGAACCACGGCCGCAACCGCCCCGTACATCGCGGCCCAGGCCAACTCCAGGGCCACCGATCCGGACACCGCCACCCGGGGACCCGGCCCGCCCAGGTCGGCAAGACCCGTGGGCACAATCCAACGCATGATGATCAGGACCCCCTCGATGAGGGCTGTCAGACCGATGAACCGCAAGGCCTGGATGCGGATCTCGTCGGGCGTCTCGACATACCGGCCCTCTTCGGGGCGGCCGATCCGATCCGTGAAGCGGCGCTGCGGGTTCGGGTGGGTCGCGTCCATGCCGGCGTGGTCGTCTCCTGCGGCGGGGTTATCCCCGTCCGCCGCGGCTCTTGCCGGGCTGCCAGAGCACATCCGACCGGCCCTGGTCGTTGGCCACGCGGGCGAGCACGAACAGCAGGTCGCTGAGCCGGTTGAGATACCGCATCGCCTCGGCGTTGGTGGCGTCCGGCTCGGCTTCGAGCAGGGCGGCCACCAACCGCTCAGCCCGGCGCGAGACCGTCCGGGCCAGGTGCAACGCGCACGACGGACCAGTCCCCCCGGGCAACACGAAGCTTGTCAGCGTGCCCAGGCCGTCGTTGTGCTCGTCGATGAGCCCTTCGAGCCGCTCGGTCTGGGCCGGGAGAACTCGGAGCTTCTTCTCCGGATCTTCACCCGGCGTGATGGGCGTGCACAGATCCGCGCCGACATCGAAAAGGTCGTGCTGGATCTCGCGGAGCAGGGCGGCCACCTCAGGCAAAGGCCCCTCGCAGGCAAAGACAGCGGCCCCCACCGCCGCGTTGGCCTCGTCCACCGTGCCGTAGGCCTCGACCCGCAGGTCGGCCTTGGACACCCTGGCCCCCGAGCCGAGCATGGTGCGACCGTCATCGCCGGAGCGTGTGTAGATTTTGGTAAGCTTGACCATCATGGTGGGCAGTCTATGACTGTCGGGGTGGGCACACGGAGGTGCGCGTGGGCGATTCATCGCAGATACGGGGTTTGACGCGCCGGTGGGAGCCGCGTTCCGCCCAGGCCGATGCGTCGTCCGGCTCCGCGCCGCTGCTCGACCGCGTCCTGGCGGCCCGGGGCCTGCAGGGCGATTCGGCGGCCGCGTATCTCAGCCCTTCCCTGCGCTCCATGCACGACCCGAGCAGTATCCCGGACCTGGACCGGGCGGCGGAGCGCCTGCTCGACGCGGTGCGAGCCCGCGAGGCGATGGTCATCTACGGCGATTACGATGTCGACGGCGTGACCGCCTCCGCCATCCTCGTCCACACGCTGCGGGCGATCGATCCAGACGCGGCCGTCTCCACCTACATCCCCCACCGCCTCGACGAGGGCTACGGCATCAATGCCGAGGCCATCACGCAGCTCGCCTCGGACGGCGCGAGGGTCATCGTTTCGGTCGACTGCGGGATCACGGCGATCGAACCGGCCCGGGTCGCGAAGCGGCTGGGCGTCGATCTGATCATCACCGACCACCACAACCCGCCCGCCTCGATGGCCGACCTGCCCGAGGCCTACGCCGTGGTCCACCCGCGCCGGCCGGACTCGTCGTACCCGTTCGGCGAGCTGTGCGGCGCGGGCGTGGCCTACAAGCTCGCGTGGCGGCTCTGCACACTGCACGCCGGGTCGGACAAGGTCACGCCGGCCTGCCGCGACACACTGATCGAGATGCTCGGCCTCGCGGCCCTGGGTTCGATCGCCGATGTGGTGCCGCTGATCGACGAGAATCGGGTGATCGTGCGCCACGGGTTAAACCAGCTCGCGCGGACACGCCACCCGGGGCTGAGCGCCCTGATCCGTGCGTCGCGTCTGGATTCAGACAAGGTCGATTGCGACGCGGTGGGCTTCCGGCTCGCCCCGCGGCTCAACGCGGTCGGCCGGCTGGGCCATGCACGCGAGGCCCTCGAACTCCTTACCGACGCCTCCGGACTGCGTGCGACCCAGCTCGCCGAGACACTTTCCAGGGTCAACGACGAGCGCCGCGGGGTGGAGCGGGCCATCTTCGAGCAGGCGGACGCCATGGCCCAGGCCGCCGGGATGACCGGAGCGGACAAACGGGCCATCGTGCTGGCCCACCCGGACTGGCACCCCGGCGTCGTCGGGATCGCGTGCTCGCGGCTCGTCGAGAAGCACGCCCGTCCGGTTGTTCTGATGCAGCTCGATGCCCAGGCCGGACTCTGCAAGGGATCCGGACGGAGCATCGGCGGGTACAACCTCCACGCGGCCCTGGATGCCTGTGCCGACCTGCTCGATCGCTACGGCGGGCACGACATGGCGGCGGGCATGGCCTGCCGGGCGTCCAACCTCGACGCGTTGACCGAGCGGCTGATCGAGCACGCCAACAGCCGGCTGAGCCCGGCGGACCTGATCCCCCGCGTGCGATACGACGCGGTCGCCATGATCGGAGAGCTCTCGACTCGGACCGTCGAGCAGATCGAGCGGCTGGCCCCCTTCGGCCAGGGCAATCCGCGGGTTCGGGTACGTGTGAGCGGACGCCTCAACGGCCGGCCCGACATGCTCGGGAGCACGGGCAACCACCTGGCGCTGCGGCTCGGCGAGACGGGCCATCCCGGCGTGCGGGTCCTCGCATGGAACTGGGGCTGCCACGCCGCCTCGATCCCGCCCGGCGCGCGGGTCGAGGCGATCGTCGAGCCGAAGCTGTCCCGGTGGAACGGCAGCACCCGCGTCGAGCCGGTGCTGGCCGATCTGCGGGTGCTGTCAGAGAACGAGGATCGCGATCACTCGGTGGGAACGGTCGCGTACGAGCCGGTCCGGAGCTGATTCTGCAGCGACTGGTACTTCGGCTCGTGTGGCGCGAGTTGGGCGGCGCGGCGGGCGGCCAGCACAGCCTCACTCTGCCGGCCCAGGTCCGCCAGGATCATCGCACGCAGGGCGTGGAATGACGCGTCGCTGGGCGCACGCTCGATGGCTTGGTTGACGCTGCTCAGCGCCCGGTCGAACTGGCCGTCCCGGCGGTGGCACAACGCCCACAGCGCGTAGCCCTCGAAGGAGGATGGATCGAGCGCGACCACACGGGAAGCGGCCCGGCGGAGCGTTCGCTGATCATTGATCATGTACGCGGCGTTGCCCAGGCCGATCCACGCCTGCACATCCGAAACCATGTTCGGATCCGCCAGCAGCTCCTGGAAGAGCGAGCGGGCCTCGACGGGGCGGTTGACCGCCATCAGGGCCTCGGCGTGCAGAGCCATCAGGTCGCGCCGCTTGGCGTTCTCCCGGTTCTGCCGCAGCGCGGCGATGTTCAGTTCCGCCGCCGCGTGCTGCCCGACGAGCATCTGCGCCCGGATCAGGTCCTCCTGGATCGCCTGATCATCGGGCGCGAGGAGGCGGGCCTGGCCGAAGAAGCGGACCGCCGCCTCGTTATGCCCTTGGATGAGGGCGATGTGGCCGAGCATCTGGCGGACGCCCGCGTTGTCGGCGGACATCGGCAGATTGTTCAGATACTGGCGGGCTTCCTCGACGCGGTTGAGGTCCACCAGCATCTCCGCCGCGGCAACGGCGTGGCCGGGGTTGTAGTCGTCGAGTTCGGAGGCGAGCATGAAGTGCTCGGCAGCCTCCTCGGGCCGGCTCAGACGCTCGAAAGCGATGCCGAGGTAGTAATGCGCGTCGGGGTCCTGGGGGTCGATGGTCTGGGCGGTGTGGAGGCTGCGCAGGGCCTGGCCGAGTTCGCCCATCTCGATCAGGATCCGGGCCTTGAGCACATGGCTGCGGACCACATTCGGATTCAGCGCCAGCGACGAATCGATCTTGCGGATGGCCTTCTGGAGGTCACCGGCCATGAACGCCTGGCGGGACATCTCCCACTCGGTGGCGCTCTTCATGGCGTTCATGCGCTCCTTTGCGATCGAGCTGCCCTCGCGGGTGTAGTTCCCCTGGCCGCCGGCGCACCCGCTCAGGGCAAGGGCTGCGGCTCCGCACATGGCGATGATCTTGGCTGCTCGCATCGGGCTCATCCTTTCTTCAAACGACCCGGGTCCTGCATCGGCCGAATCGTCCGATCACTCCATCCCGGGCGCGGGAGAACCCAGCGGGACTTCGGTGTAGGTGTTGGTCCAGTCCCAGTTGGAGATCGGCCACTCGACATGGAGCGCCCCGCCGCCCGGGAGGGGGATCACCAGGAACCCGCCCGGCTCGGCCTGGCCGCCGGCGAACTGGTGGATGGTCTGCTTCTGGCCGGAGGGGTCCTCGGCCCAGCGTTCCCAATCGGTGGGAAGGGTGGCCTCGGGCGTCGCTGTCGCGACGGACTTCATGGTCTCGAACCGGTCGGAGGGCGTGCCCTTCCCTGTGTTCCGATCGGCGAACTCGCGGTCCATCACCTTGGGGTCGATCTCGACGAACTGGAGGTTTTCCTCGTCGAAGTCCTCGAACCGGTCCCCGTGGCCGAAGTCGTCGGCGGGATCGATCTGGGCCGTCAGCCAGCCCGAGTCATGCTCGATGGCGTCCGCGGAATCCTCGAACGAGATGGGCTCGAGCGGGACCTCGGCGTATTCCACCGGCTGCCCGTCCTCCTTGTGATCAAGCACGGAGTTGTTGACCGCGTCAACCAGGGGCAGCTCGCCCGTGAGCAGCTCACGCCGCATGATGCCGTTCATCATGACCCGGCTGGGCACCCGCTCGACCTTGTTGGTCAGCTCGGTCCGCATGGCGCGGGCGTCGGGCGACTGCGGGCTCAGACGCAGGGCTCGGTCGATCAGGAACAGGGCCCGGTTGGTGTCGCCCTCGTCCGCGAGACGCCGGGCCTCGATCAGGAGCTGGCCGACACGGCGGTCACGAGAGAACGGGAGCAGCGACCTGCGGGCGCCCACGCGGGCGTTGTCCACATACTGGTTGGCCATCTGGCCGGCGTCGGCGAGCATGTCGTCGTTGACGATCGACGGGGTGATCAGGAAGATGATCTCGCTGCGCCGGGTCTCGTCGTCGCTGCCGCGGAACGCCGCGCCGATGATCGGGATGTCGCCGAGCAGCGGCACCTGACGCCGGGTGGAGGTCGTGGTCTCGGTGAACAGACCGCCGAGCACCGCGGTCTGCCCGTCGCGGAGCATGACGTTGGTGGTCATCTCCGTGGTGTCCTCGTCGGGGATGGTCACGGTCGAGCCGGAGTTGTCGGTCACCTGGCGGAGCGAGAAGCTCGAGACCTGGGGGCGAAGCTCGAGACGGATCAGGCCGTTTTTGGACACGAAGGGCCGCACGGCGAGCTGCGTGCCGACATCGAGGAACTCGACGGCCTGGGTGGTCGCGGTGTCGGTGGTCACCGTGTTGAGGTAACCGACACGGGTGCCGACCAGCACGCGGGCGGGCTGGCGGTTGAGGGTCAGCAGCTTGGGGTTGCTCACGACCGTGACATCCGTCACCTGGTCGAGCACGCGGAGGAAGACGGAGACGTCTTTGGACACCACGCCCATCTTGAGGGTGGACGGGCCATCGACATTGCCGATATTGGAACCGAGACCGAAGCCGCGCTCGTTCGCGCCCGCGGCGGGCACGTCCGCGCCGCCGATGTCCTGGCCCTTGCCCTTGATCAGCCCGTCGACCACCGACAGCGGTCCGCCCGTGCCGATGAAGTCGCCGAAGTTCAGGTCGGAGATGATCGCGAAGTCGACGCCGAACGCGTTGGCCTCGTTCAGCGCGGTCTGCAGGATGGTGGCCTCGACGAGCACCTGGACGGGCTTGGTGTCCAGCTCGGCGATCAGGCCGATGATCTCATCGACATTCTCCTCGTAGTCGCGGATGACGATCGTGGCGGTGTTGGCGAAGGTATCGGCGCCGCTGGGGGTGCCGTCGGCCAGGGAGAAGGCCTGGGTCGCGCCGTTCGTCGTGATATGACCGCTGTCCGAGAGCAGGTGCTTGACGAACTCGGCCGCGTCGGTCGCGTTGAGGTAGTCCAGGTGGATGATCCGCGACATCTTGCGCCGGCTCAGACGCTCGAACTCCTGGAGTTCCTCGCGGGTGTAGACATAGATGAAGTTGCCCTTCTCGATGTACCCGAACCCGTTGACATGCAGGATCGCGTCGAGGGCCTCGTAGAAGGTCACGCCGTAGAGGTCCGCGGTCACGGACGCCTGGACGGAGTTGGAGCTGACGATGTTGCGCTGGCTCTGGATCGAGAGGAGCTGGAGCACGGCCCCGAGGTCCTCGTTGTTCACATGCAGGTCGACCAGGTCGTACTCGTTGACGGCGACCGAGCCCTCGAGGCTCCGCAGGTCGACCTGGGTCCGGGCGGGACGCGACCCGTTATCGTAGATCTCGTCGGGTGTGGGCTCGTTGATCGCGTTGATCAGGCCGAAGCCCGAGTTCTGCGCGTAACCGGTGCTCGTCCCGGCGAGAAGGGTCAGGGCGAGCGCGGGGATACCCCAGCGACTGCGGGCCGCCGCGATGCCATCAGTTCCACGACCCGTGATGCGCTCGTTCGTTGTCATCGCGTTCACTCCGTTGCCGGCGTTGACCGGCCGCGTTTGAGGTTCCTCGCCGGGCACACACAGCCCGCTGTCAAACCCGGAAAGCCGGGTCGATGATGTGGGATCTATCGACGCCGCGGACGCGGGACTTTGGGTCGACCCGGGCGATCCGCGGGGGCCGTGCCCCCCCATCCCGAACCGCTGGTCCCAGAATCAATCTCGCTCGGGTCCGATCAGACCCTGCTCCGCTTCCGGCTCGTTGGGATCGGGCTCGACCGAGGCGGGCTCGGGAACCGCGTAGGCGCTGCGGGGCAGGTCGGTCGCCAGCCGCAGTTTCGACCAGATCAACGCACCGGCCACCGCCATGGTTCCCATGACGAAGACTGCACGCCGGGATGACTCCGAACGCGACCGTTTCATGGCCAGGGCATCGGGCGGATTGGCACGGATCTTCAGTGGGACTCGCCATTGGCCACTTGCCACAAGGGGGGAAGGGACTTGCCACTTGCCAAGAGCCCCTCCCCATGAGGCAGGAGTCGCCCGGAATCATAATGATAAAAATCCGCCCAAAGGGCGGTCTCCCCCCAAGTCCCAAATGGCGAGTCCCCAGTCCCTTCCTAATCCAGCCGCACCACCGAAACACGCCCCGAGAAGGCCGCGATATCGATGCGGAACCGGCCCTGGTGCCCCACGACCTCGAGCGAACCGCCCGAGCTGAGGGTGTCGCTGCCGGGCGTGGCGACGGGCCCGCCGATCTCATCAAAGATCAGCACATTGCCGCCGTTGAGATCGATGTTCTGGATGCGGGCGCCGCCAAAGTCGAAGTCATTGAGGTTGACCCGGTATCGCTGGCCCGGCCCCCTGGGGTCGTACAGCGCGTCGGTCTCGGGCTCGATGGTCCCCCCGAAGACCTGCACGATCGTGTACGAGTTGGTGTCCACATCGAAGACGATGCCCCGCGGCTCCTGGTAGGCCAGGGCGTCCATCTGCGCAAAGTTGATGTCGGAGACAATGGTCCGCACACCCGCCTGGACGCGCAGGATGCCCGCCCCGCTCATTGAGGGCACCACGAGGGCCCCGGCGATCCCAAGGATCACGACCGTCACGAGCACCTCGACCAGCGTGTAACCCCGACGCATCGCATCCTCCCGGTTGGTCGGCACTCCGTGCCGGACATCTTCAGAACCCCGGCACGGAGTGCCGGTCTACCTCACTGCCGTGGCAGCGGCTCATCGTCCGCGTTGAATCCTCCAGCCCAGATCTGACCGGTCGCGGCGTCATAAATCCAGCCGTAGTCGGTGTGGAAAGCGGTATCGGGCGCGCTCCCGAGCACGATCACCCGCCCGTTGGCCCCGATGTAGGGGTTCCGGGGAGCTTCCTTCAGGTACTCGCCCGAACCACCAACCAGCGGGCCCCAGGTGCCATCGCCCGCTTCCACCGGCGGGAACGCATTGCTCCACCGGGCCATGTACACATCGACCGCCCGGCGCAGCTTCTCGAGTTCCGTCACCGTGGTGCCCGCGGCGGCCTCTTCGCTCGCGTTGACGAACTGGGGAACGACGATCGCCGCAAGAATGCCGAGGATGACCACCACGATCAGAATTTCGACCAGCGTAAACGCCCTTCGGACGCGCCGCAGGATTCGCATGCTCATGGGCTTCCCTCCTCAGATCAGGAAAAGCGGCCGGCCCGCTCTCGCAGACCGGCCGCAGCGACCGCCGGCGTCACACCGGCGGCCAGTGCTTGATTAGTTCCCGCCACGGGCGGCCCGGATCAGGCCGTTCTGACGGTTGTAGAGCCAGGCCCCGTCGGCGGGGTCCGCGGTGGCGGCGGCGGCCGCGATGTCATCAACGGTGGTATCGGCATCGCCGTTGGCGACGACACTGATCCCGGTACCGCTGGTGACAAAGGGATTCCGCGGAGCGGCCTTGAGGTACCCGTTGGTCACGAGCTGATCCCAAGCCGCGCCATCGCCGACCAGGTCGGGATAACCGCCTTCACGGGCGGCCCAGAGCTCGATCTGGGTCTGCAGGGTCGACTCCTGGGTCGCCACATTGCCGCCGCGGGCCTCGTTGGCCGCGTTGGTGAACTGCGGCACCACGATGGCGGCGAGGATCCCGAGGATCACTACCACGATGAGGATTTCGACGAGGGTGAAGCCCTTCGCCACACTGTTTCGAACTGAACGCATGCTTGACACTCCTTCGGTTGCAACTCGAGAGCCGTCACGCTCGGTCGGGCTCACGCTGGCCCGGCGACCCGCCGGGCCCCTCCTCCACGGGTCCGGCGACCAGCCTGCCATCCGCCCGATCGGACCCGGGCGGATACGCACCGCACAACGGATCAAACCGAATCGTGACAAACGGCCTATCGACCCGGCCACCCGCGACCTTCACGATCGTGACGGCCGGGGTCCGGCGGCGCGGGCGGGTGGGTCCGGATGGCCATCCGGTGCGGTCTGTGCGGCTGGTTCTCGCCCCCTGCGCCGGAAACTCGGACTTTGACGAGGGCGGTTTTCCCGAGTGCGGGTGAGCAGGCCAAAAAGAAACAGGCCCCTCGCGGGGCCTGTCGGTTCATATCCAGGTTGAACGGAGTGGTGGCTCCGATGGAGTCAGACGATCAGCGGTTCGACACGGTCGGGGCCGAGCCGGGCTGGGCGCTGAGGATCAGCGGGACCAGCTCCTCGTTCTCGATCTCCATGGCGCCCATCACGGCGACAGCCTGGGTGGCCAGGTCCTCGTCGCCGGAACGGGCCAACTCGACCAGACGACGCACCAGGCGGGCGTCGAGTTGGTTGCCGAACCGCTTGGCGGAATCCGCGACGATCTCCAGCATCTCGATCTGCTCGAAGCCGTCAGCGGTCAGGGCCCGCTCGAAGATCGCACGCTGCGCGGCGGGCGAACCGACATGGGCAAGGATCTCCGCCACATCCAGCATGGTCAGCCCGTCGGCATCGCGGAGCACGGGCATGAGGATGCTCGCGGCTTCGGCGACATCAAGCACCGGGTTATTGGAAACTGCCAGATCGCGGAGCACAGCCAGGGCGCGTGAGCCGTAGCTGCGGGCCTCTTCCTCGGTGATCACCCCGCCCGAGGCGACCCGCAGCAGCTCCTCGGCGGTCGCGGTGAACTCTGAGGGGCCGAGCGCCCGGCGGACGGCCACCGTCTGATCCCGGCGGTACTGGCGACGCAACGCTTCCTCTTCCTCCGCGCTCATGATGGCCAAGACGGGGGTCACGGCGAGCTTGGACGAGCTGCGGGCCGTCTCGATCTCCAGCAGGGTCTGGTCGAAGCCGAGTCGGGTGACGATCAGGTCGACGGCGGGCGCTTCGGCGATGGCCGCCTCGATGCCGTCCAGCCCGGTCTCCGACGGGGGCAGCACGCGGAAGCCCATGGCTTCGAGCACCGAACGGTCGGCCTCGTACATCTCACGATCACGACCGGTCAGGATGATCGCGGTCAGCGTGCCCGCATCACGGACCGCGCCGGCCAGGAGGGGCACGACCCGTTCCGAACTGCGGAAGGACTGCTCCGGGCGGGACTTGCCGATGGCCAGGGCCGCCTCGTACTGAACACGCCGGTTCGGGTAAGCCAGCGCTTCGAGCAGCGGGAAGCGGTCGTCCACGCCCTGGCCCCAGAGCAGGCGGGGACCGGCGGTCTGGGCGATAGTGTCGATGGAGAGACGGGCCAGCGGGGTGTTCCGGGTGTCGAGGGCGCGGCGGAGCACGAGTTGCCCGATCTCGGGGCCGGCCGCCACGCCGAAGTACATCGCCCCACGGCGATCGGGCGGGTAGGCGGGGTTCTCGTAGCCCTCGGGGGTGTCCAGTTCGCGAGAGAAGTTCGAGGCGATCCACAACGCGAGCGTCTCGCGGTTGGTCGCGTCGATGGCCAGGGCGGTCTCGGCCATGCGCATGGCCATCGCCTCGTGGAACACCTCGGTCCGGATGGGTGTCATCACCAGGCCCAGGCCGGGATCGAAGTGCCAGAGCAGCTGGTGTTCCTCATTGGCGAAGCTGGTCAGTTCGCCCGGTTCGGCGTAGTACGAGTTGGCGAGCAAGGCGTAGAGGCCGGCCACATCGGCGTTGGCGTTCCCGCCGAGCCGGCCGATGGCGCGGGCCGAGGCCCGCCGGACGGCCTCGTTGCGTGTGTTCTGGTGCAGGTCAACCAAGAAGGGCAGGCTGGTGCGATAGGGAATCAGCCCAAGCACATCCACGATCGCTTCCTGACGGGCGGGGTCCAGATCGGGCAGGGCGGTCACGAGCGGGACGATCGACTGGCGGCCCAGATCGACGAGCACCCGCTGGACCTGGGCTCGCAGGTTCGGATCGCGGTTCTGGAGATAGGCCTCCAGCAACTGGGGCAGGGCGTACTCGCCGGCCGCGATCAGACCCTCACGCCCGATCTGCCGGGCGCGGAGCCCGCCGGTCAGCAGGCCGATGTTGCGGGTGATTTCTTCGGGGTTGCGGACCCGGGCGAGCTTGCCGGCCCGGAAGAGCTGGTCCAGCTCGGCCGCGATGGGCTCGACGATCGGCACCCGCATGGCCGAGGCGATGGCCTCCTCGAACCGGGTGCCCTCCCGCGACCGATCGACCAGGTCGACGAAATCTTCCGGTTCCATCCCCGAATCGAGCAGCTGGCGGCCGACATCCGCCGCGATGTCAAAGCGGGCGATGCGGACGAAGTGGATGAAGTCGCGGAGCTGGGACTGGGCCTGGGCCTCGCCGGCGGCCGGCTGCGCCACAGCGGCCTGCGTCACCGACGGGACGACCGCGGGAAGCCCGGCGAGCAGCGGCAGGAGGACCGAAAAGGAAACGACGGGGCGGGATGGACGACGCACAGGCGATCTCCTCGGGCTGCGAGCGGGAGACGGACGCCCGCGGACCAATCGATACGGAAGCCCGCGGCAGCGTGTTGCCGCGGACCCGGGAGGCAAGGGCCGAACTGTATCGGAACCCCGGCACGGGTGTCAACGCCGGGTCGGGAGGGGTGTTTCAGGGGCGTCAGGGCTCCCGCGGGGAGGCCGGCGGCTCCGCGGCAGGTCTGGAAACCGTTGCGGCTGGTCCGGATAGCCTGTTTTTGCCCCGACCAATGGGCATCATCGGCCTCTCAGCGTGAAGACGGGGGCCGATCGTGCCGATGCGGGGGCTGGTGCGGCGCGTAACGGCGGCGCCGGCCTCCACCGTATCCGTGCGCGAGGTAAGTACATGTCCTCCGAAAAAGATGTTCTGACGACCGGAGAGGTCGCCAAGATCTGTAATGTGGCCCCCCGGACCGTCTCGAAGTGGTTCGATTCGGGACAACTCAAGGGTTATCGGATCCCGGGGTCCAAAGACCGCCGTATCCCGGTCGCGGAGCTCTACCGCTTCATGAAGGCCCACCAGATCCCCATGGACGGGATCTCGACCGGCACCACCCGCGTCCTGATCGTGGATGGGGACAACGAGGTCGGCTCGGTGCTGCACAAGGTGCTCAGCGAGCAGACCAGCTACGAGGTCCGCGCGGTCTCCTCGGCCTTCGGCGCCGGCCTCGAGTGCGAGCGATTCCGCCCCCATGTGGTGCTGATCGATGTGCACATCTCCGAGGGCGATCCGCGGGCCATCGTCGACATGATCCGTTCGTCGGACGCGCTGCAGATGACCAAGCTGGTCGCCATGTCGGGCAAGCTGACCGACGGCCAGGCCCACGGCCTGCGTGCGGCGGGGTACGAGTCATTCCTCCGCAAGCCCTTCCAGGTCCGTCAGGTCGTCGAATCCATCGAGCGTGCGACCAACCTGGCCGCGTGAAGAAGCCTTCATCCGCTCGCATCAGAACCGTCCACGAACACGCCCGCATGCGGGCGTGTTCTTTCGCGCACGCGTCGGCCCGAACGCGCGATGCGTATCATGCGGCAAGGAGAAGAAACCATGACCACCGATCAACTCCTGCCGTCCCACGACCTCCAGCCGCAGCGGCAAGCCGAGCTGCTTCAGCCGTGCGTGCTCGCCTCGATCAACCTGGCCCTGACGCTCAAGCAGCTCCACTGGAACCTGCGCGGCTCGAAGTTCCAGTCCGTCCACGAGTTCCTCGATCTGGTCATCGAGCACGCCCGCGGCACGGCCGACGAGCTGGCCGAGCGGATCGTGACGATCGGGGTGGCCGCACGCGGCCAGCCCCCCGCCGTCGCCGCCCTGACCATGCCCCGCGTGCCGGACGATTTCGTGACCGACACCCAGGCCGTGGAGTTGGCCAGCGACCTGCTCGGCAAGGCGATCGAGATCATGCGTGATGCGCAGGAAACGCTCGGAGACATCGACGCCATCAGCGAGGATCTCGTGATCTCGGCGATCAAGACCTTCGAGAAGCAGCTCTGGATGCTGCGCTCGCACCTGCTCTGAGTGAGGGCGGGGTTCAGGCCGCCTTGCTGCGCGGCACGAACACCCTGGCGCAGGCCCCGCCCGCGCCCCGCGCCGCCTGGACGGCCCGGCTCGTGGCGGCAACGAGCAGATCGGGCGTGATGAAGGCCCCCGCCGTTTCGGCGTCGATCGTCGCGACGCCCGCGTTGATGTGGACGGAACGGCCCGCGTCGGTCGCGTCGGGCAGCCACCGCTCCAGTCCGGGACCGAACTGATCGCAGACCGCCTGGGCGGCATCGCTCGCGGAGCGCCGGTTGGTGCCCGGGAGGACCACCGCGAAATCGGTGTCGTTCACCCGGGCGACAATGCCGCCCATCGGCTCGAAGACCCGCAGCAAGAGCACGGTCGCGCCGAGCACGAGTTCGTCCTGAGCCTGCTGGCCGTGGCGGGAGAGGATGTCCGACAGCCCGTCGACCGCGAACTGCACCAGAGACAGATCGATCTCTCCCTCGCTCGCTTTGGGGAACGCCTTGCGCACCGCCTTGCCGAAGGACTCGCGGTCCAGCAGGCCGGTCAGGGCGTCTCGGCCCTTGTCGCCGCTGAGAACGCCCGACAGCTCGCGGACGGCGAAGCTCTCGATCTGGCGTTCACGGGCCATCTTGATCAACTGCCGGTCGGCCTTGGCGAGCACATCCTTGGGATTCGGCATGGTGCTCGTGTCCAGCTCGAACAGCGAGCCGAGTTCGCGGGCGGCCTCGCCGGCCTCGCGGACGAGCCGGTCCACGCCTTCTTCGTTGAGGTTGAGCAGCCGCTCGGCCCGCTGGTACAGCTCGCGCAGGGCCTCGGTCGGCTCTTCGGCGATCAGCACCTCGTGGACGAGGTTGCCAACCGCCACGCACCGGGCCGTCATCGAGTATTCGGTCGGGCAGGCGGTCGGGCGGTCATGGAACTTGACCGGCACCACCAGGTCCGGCGGGAGGTGCCACGACTCGGCGAGCGCCGCCCCGATCTCCGCATGATGGCCCTCGAACGCCTTGATCTCGGCCCGGGTCAGGTCGGCGTGCCGCGCGACCGAGGCGAGCACCTCGTTGTACCGCTGGCCCAGCGCGCGATGCATCGCGACCATGCCGATGTCCTGGAACAGACCCGCCAGGAACGCCTCGTCCGCGCAGTACAGCGAACAGTGGTCCGCCAGCAGCTTGCCCGAGACGGCCGTCTCGAGCCCGCGTCGCCAATAGTCCACGAAGTCGAACCCATCGGCGTCGTCCTTGCCCACCGCGGTCACGAGCGAGAAGCCGAGCACCAGGCTCTTGACCGGGCCCAGGCCCAGCAGAACCAGCGCCTTGTCGATCGAGGTGCAGCGCTTGCGCAGCCCGTAGAAGCTCGAGTTGACCGTCCGCAGGATCTTGGCGGCCAGCGCCTGGTCGGCCTGGATCGTGCTCGCCAGCTCGTCCATCCGGACATCCGGGTCGCTGGTCAACTCAAGCACACGCACTGCGACGGCCGGGAGCGAGGGCAGCGAGGAGCAACTCAGAATGTCCTGCAGCAGTTCGGAGTCCATCCGTGGATCTTCTCTGCGCCCGAGAGGGCTTGTCTGGACCGCGACCCGGCGGGCCGCTGGAAGAAACATCGACCGGATGAAAGCCTTTCGTGAGCCCGGCCCGGCCTACTCGGACGGAGCCTTGGAAATCTCGGGAAACACCCACCCGAGTGCGGGGGGCTCGCTGCCGAGGAGCGACCGGATCCGGGCCGCCAAAACCCGCCCGGCCCGGGTGATTTCGTCCTGAGAACCGGCCAGTTCCACCGGACCGCCCCCCCCACCCCCCCCACCCCCCGCATCGAGCCGGCGGAGCACGCGGGCCGTCGCGGGTCGGATCCGGCCGACGCCGGAGGGGGCGGGTCCCCGCGCAGGGAGGGCGACCAGCCCACCGAGGTCCCAGGCAAATCCGACCGGGTCGTCCGGCGACAGGTCCGCGCCCGTGCGGACATCCACCCGGACTTCGGGCTTGGACCCGGTCTCCTCGAGCAACCGCCACTGGAACCAGGCCAACCACGCCGGCAGGCCGGTGTCGCGGTCACAGGGGTCCGATCCGGCGATGGCGGCCAGTGTCTCGGTGGCGGCCTCGTACAGGCCGGGGTGCGGGTCCTGGTCGTGGACCATGCGGGGGATCAGGTCCACGCAGTACATGGCCGCGGCATACCGGGCGTGCTCACGCCGGGCCAGGGGCATGGGCTCGATGAGGTCCCAGGAGGTCAGTTGGGCCAGATCGGCGTTGGGCTTGATGATGGCGGTCAGGTGGGCGCGGGTCAGGAGTTCGACGCCGCCGGAGAACGGCGCTTTTTCCCGCTTCGAGCCCTTGGCGATGCAGCGGAGCAGGCCGTGGTCACGGGTGAGCAGCGTGACCGTCTGGCTGGTCTCGGACCAGTCCCAGTGGCGGACGCAGATGCCTTCGTCGTGGACGGTGGGCATGGGGTGGAGGGTAGGGGAGCCGGGGCGGATCGGAAGAGTCGGCACGGAGTGCCGACCTACCCTCGGCCATGCACTTCTGCCTGGTCGACCGCATCCTGGAACGCACCGACGACCGCATCGTGACGATCAAGCTCGTCTCGAACGCGGAGGAGTATCTGCAAGACCACTTCCCGGGCTTCCCCGTGTTGCCGGGGGTGATGATGCTCGAGGCGATGGTGCAGGCGGGGCGGGCGTTGGTGGATCCGGATGACGCCGCCAACCCGCCGATGGTGCTGGGCAGCATCAAGGCCCTCAAGTATGGGCGGTTCGTCAAGCCGGGCGCGACGATCCGGGTGACGGTCGTCAAGCAGAAAGACCTGGATGCCGGGGCGGTGGACCTGAAGGGGGAGGTGCACCTGATCGAGCCGGGGGCCGATGCGGGCGGCGCGTTGCCGGTGGCGTGCTCGGGGCGGTTTGTGCTACGGCCGGCCCGGTTGGGCGCGGCGGCGGGAGTCTGAACCGTGACGATGCTCTGCGTGCCCATCCTGGCGGACGAGCCGGCGGACGCCAAGCGGGACGCGATTCTCGCGGCCGAGAAGGGCGCGGACATCGTCGAGTACCGCGTGGACCTGCTGATGGAAGCGGACCTGTCGCTGGAAGCGCGGATCGGTCAGATCAAGGACCTCGTGGCGGAGTCCCCGCTGCCGTGCATCGTGACCTGCCGCCCGGAATGGGAGGGCGGGCTGTACGCGGGCGGCGAGGACGAGCGGGTGTCGATGTTCGAGGCGCTCGGCACCGCCGAGAGCCCCCCCGCGTACATCGATGTGGAACTCAAGGCCTACACCGCCTCGGCCAACATCCGCCAGAAGATCAACCTGGCCGTGGACCACCCCAAGCAGGAGCGCCATGTCCGGACGCGCCTGATCCTGTCCAGCCACGATTTCCAGGGACGGCCCGCCGACCTGACGCGGAAGATCCTCGCGATGCAGGCCGAGCCGGCGTGCGCGGTGATCAAGGTCGCGTACCGGGCCCGGTCGATCCGCGACAACCTGGAGCTGTTCGACACCCTCGGCGAGCGCCAGAAGCCGACGATCGCGCTGGGCATGGGCGAGTTCGGCCTGATGAGCCGCGTGCTGGCGCCCAAGTTCGGCGGGTTCCTGACCTTCGCATCGCTGCGCGACGAGTCGGCGACCGCCCCGGGCCAGCCGACGATCGACGAGTTGCTGGGGATGTACCGGTTCCGGTCGATTGGCAAGGACACGAAGGTCTACGGCGTGATCGGGTGGCCGGTGACGCAGTCGATGTCGCCGCTGATCCACAACGCAGGGTTCGCCGAGATCGGGTGGGACGGGGTGTATGTGCCGATGCCGGTGGAGGGGAGTTACGAGTCGTTCAAGGCGACCATATCCGCACTGGCTTGTGCGCAATCGCTGTCGTTCGATGGCGCGAGCATCACTATCCCACACAAGACCCATGCGGTCCGGCTGCTTGAAGAACTCATTTATCACCAGCGACTGAGCCCAGCCGCATCAGATCCCGAGAACATCGTAGAGAGTCTCAAGGCAGCAAATACCCTATCCAAGATAAAGAGAGATTCACGAGGTGGCGAGTACGACTTCGTCATCCACAATACCGATGCCACCGCAGTGATCGGTCTAGTTCGTGAAGCTATAGCTCCAAAGCGGATTTCAGAAATCAAAGTTCGCATCTATGGCGCTGGCGGCGTCGCTCGCGCGTCAGCCTTTCCACTCGCAGCAAATGGCGCAGTTCTTGAGATCCATAATCGATCCTTCGTACCCGCCCACAACCTGTACTCTGAAATAGCCGAATTCCTAGTTACCACAGAGCATCAAGCCGAAATCTACATACCGGATCAAGATGAACCAAGAATCCCTTGTGATCTGCTGATCAACTGCACACCGGTCGGCATGAGTGGCGGTCCAAATCCAGACGGCCAGTCAATTCCACTGCCAGACCTATCCATCCCGTCTGAGGCTATTTTCTTCGACACCGTCTACAACCCCATCGAGACGCCCATGCTCAAAGCCGCGAAGGAACGCGGCTATCGCACCATCGACGGCGTGCAGATGTTCGTCCGCCAGGCGGCCGCGCAGTTTGAGTTGTGGACGGGGCATGGTGCGCCGGTCGAGTTATTTGATCGGCTGGTGCGGGAGCGTTTGGGGCGCGGGTGAGGTTTTCGGGAACAGAAGGCGCAGCCTTCTGCACGGCGCCATTCGCGGCGAACGCACGGCTTGCCCTTTGGGTCAAGCCGTGGCACCCCCACCCTTGACGCCCGGACACGGCCATGAAAAAGGCCGCCCGTTGGGGCGGCCTTGTGGAATCGGTGTTGTGCTCGCTCAGTCGTTCCAGGGGTTGCGGGGGTAGTTCTTGGCCCCGACGGGGTAGAACAGGTCGCCCCAGCGCGGCTCGGGGCGCTCAACGCCGTAACGGTCCTTGTACTCGAGCTTGAGCTTGATCAGCAGGGTCGGGCGGCGGACGGATCTGTGGGTATAGGCCAGGATCGTCTCGCGGTGGGCCTCGTCGAGCGCGTCGTAGCGTTCCCAGAGCCGGTTCATGTGGACCTGGTGCCACTGCATGCGCCGGCGGTTGGTCAGGAACCACTCGATGTCGTCGGCGAACTTGGCCGAGTCGTCGGCCAGTTCCTGGGCCTGGAGCACCAGGTTCGGGTCGCCGCCCTCGGACTCGATCCGGGCGGCGTAGTCCGAGGACTTGACGGCGAGGTTGTGGGCCTCGTTGAAGGTCTGGATGAGGCGCTTGTAGGCCGGGCCGCGCATGGCGGTCTGGGGGGTCTTCATCCGCTGCTCGCGGGTCGGCGGCGTGCCGCAGGCGGCCAGCATGGGCAGCAGGATGGCAGCGAGCGTGATGATCAGGGCGGCGTGGGTCGTGGGACGCATGGTTGGCTCCGAAGTCGGTCGTCCTGGCGGATGTCCCCCCGCTTCGAGGGCACTATCGGGTCAATACCCGCTCAATGATAACAGGGTCGAGAAGGATTCGGAGAAAACAAAGTTGTGCTCCGGGTATTTCTCCCCACCAAGGTTGTTGTCGAGGTGGCTGAACATCAGGTCCACACGCCCGAAAATCCTCGGTTCGGCGGGGCCTTTCGCGGTCCAGGAGAGCAGCTCGATCGTGCCGCGGGTGGAGGCCCCGACGGGGGAGAACTGCTCGATCTCGGCGGTGTAGCGCAGGGTGTCCCCGGGCTGGGCGTCCAGATCCAGCTCCGCCCGGGAGACCTTGGCGAGGACGACCTTCTCCTTGAACCCCTCGGCGTGGCCGACGAGGATGCCCGCGGTCTGGGCCATGCCCTCGACGATCAGGCTGGCGGGCATGATGGGGGTCGGGGGGCGGGGGGCGGGGGGCGGGCGGGGGGCGGGGGGCCCCCCCCCCCCGCCCCCCCCCCCGCCCCCGGCCGGGCCGCGGGGGAGGATGGAGGTAGGGCGGGG
>JAFIFX010000009.1 GCA_020831805.1 Planctomycetota bacterium
CCCCCCCCCCCCCCCCCCCCCCCCCCCCCCCCCCCCCCCCCCGCCCCCCCCCCCCGCCCCCCCCCCCCCCCCCAAGGCTTTGGGTGCGAAACGCTCCGCTTTTTGATCGGGGCCAGCAGCAGATGCGTCGGAAGTGCTGTATTCAAATGGATTTGCAGCGCAATAAATCTGGGTTGCGCCGAGCAGGATCTCGCCTTGCTTGCGCTCCGGGGCTTTCGTCTTTGGCCTGATCGCGACCGGGAGCGAAGCCGGCTCATGGTCGGACGCGCGGCTGGCGGGTTGTGTGATCCGGATCCGGGCCAACCCCGTAGAGTTGGGTGTGAAAAAGATCCTGGTTCTCCTCGGCGTCGTGTTCTCGCTGCTGATCGTGGGCGTGGTGGCGGCCGCGGCCATCTGGTTCCTGGCGCCGGGGAAGGTGCGTCAATGGGTCGAGGGGGAGACCCGGCTGCTGGACTATCTGGGCTCGCAGGTCGTCGGCATCGCCAACACCTACCTTGTGCCGGAGCTGTCGTACGAGACGATCCGGTACGACCCGCCGTTCACGCTGGCGATGGGCGGCGTTCGTCTGACCGCGCCGGACACGACGCGGGTGCTGGACCTCGGGCAGATGACGGTGATCCTGGCCGAGCGGCCGCGGATGAACGAGCCGATCCGGATCGCGAGCCTCGAACTGAGCAACGGGGCGGTCAATCTGATCCACGACCCCGAGTTGGGCGGGTTCCGGGGGCTCTCGCCGCTGGTCGAGCCGACGGACGAGCGGGAGCGGACGACGGCCGAGAAGCCGGAGTTCAGCCTCAGCAATGTGCTCGTGCTCAACAAGATCGTGATCCGCGGGATTGACCTGGTGTACGACGCGGGCGACGGCTCGGCCCCGATGCGCCTGGACGCGCTGGCGGCGGATCTGGACATCGTGCCGGCGACCGACGCGGGCGAGGGGTGGTACGAACTCAAGCTCGCCTCGGGGCGTCGGCCGGGGCTGGAGCTGGACCTCGACGGGCGGATCAACATCGATTCGTTCGACCTGGTGCTCAACCGGGTGGACGCGACCGCGCTGCTGGATGACCGGACGGCGACGACGCTGCCGCCGCAGCTCGCGGCGTTGATCAACCAGCACCAGATCCGCGGCGCGATGGAGGCCCGGATCACGGGCCGCATCCCGCTGATGGACCCCGATCGGGCGGAGGTGGACCTGCAGGCGTCGCTGGACCGCGGCAACGCGGTGTTCGGCGAGTACCGGATCCCGATCCAGAAGCTGGACCTGCGGGCGGATATGGCTTCGGGCGTGATCGGGCTGCGGTCCTTGCGGATCGACTCGCTGGGCGGACGCCTGACGGCGGAAGGACGCCTCGGCCTCGACGGCGACGCGACGGTGTCGTGGACCATCGCGGACATGGATCTGCGCGAGCTGCTCGCGTCGCGTCCGGCGGACCAGCCGCCAAGGCTGGCGGGCAGGCTGGCCTCGACCGGCCGCGCGAGGGCTCCGACGGCGTCGCCGTTGGAAGGACTGTCGGGCGCGGGCGAGATCAATCTGACCGAGGGCCGGCTGGTGAACATCCCGGTGTTCTCGGATCTCATGCGCGTGGCCCAGGTGACGGGGCTGCGGGCGCCGAGCGAGAACCGGGACTCCTTCCAGTCGCCGTTCACGCTGACCCCGGAGGGCATCCGCCTGGACGGGTTCGACTTCCGCACGCCCGCGCTGGCGGCGCGGGGGACGGGGACGATCGGGTTCGACGGAACCCTGAACATCTCGGCGAACGGCGGGCCGCTGGAAGCGGTGCAGAACCGGCTCGGCCCGCTGGGCGGGATCATCGGGCGGGTCACTGATCAACTCGTGACCTACCGCATCCGCGGGACGACCGCCGAGCCGCGCGTGAGCGTGCAGCCGCTGGGAATCGGCGGTTGAGCGTGCCGACAACGATCGTGCTGATGGGCCTGCGCGGCAGCGGCAAGTCGACGCTGGGACGCGGGCTGGCCGACGCGCTCGGGCGGGCGTTTATTGATCTGGACGACCGGACCGCGGCGGCCCTGGGATTCCAGACGCCGGGCGAGGCATTGCGCACGCACGGCGAGGCGGCGTTCCGGAAAGCCGAGGCCGACGCGCTGCAGGCGGCGCTGCGCGAGCCGGGGATTGTGCTCGCCCTGGGCGGGGGCACGCCGACCGCGCCGGGCGCGGCGGACCTGCTGCGCGAGCTCGCGGGTGACGGTTCTGTCGCGGTGCTCTACCTGCACGCATCACCGCAGACCCTGGCCGAACGATTGATCGCGCCCGGCGCGCCGGACCGGCCCGCGCTGGTCGAAGATGACCCCGTATCGGAAATCACAACGCTGTACGAGCAGCGCGACCCGCTCTACCGCGAGCTGGCGGGCAGCGTGCTGCACCTCGACGGGGTGGGCGAGGACGCGGCGCTGGCGATGGTGACCGCATGGTCGCGCGGGATCGAATGAAGCCCCGAGCGTCAGCGACGGGGGCGGTCGCGTCACACGCCACGACACGCGTCACTCCCGTCGCGACAACCAATGGCACGCCACCGGATATGGCGACACCATACCCCCGCATGTCCCGCCCGCTCACTCGCGTTCGGGGCTTTATTCCGTTTCGTCCGCCTCACGAACGGCTTGCATGAAGGCCTCGATCTTGTCGTGGTCCTTCACGCCGGGCTCGGCCTCGACGCCGCTGGAGACATCGACCGCCCAGGGCCGGATGGCCCGGATGGCCTCGGCGACATTGCCGGCGTGCAGGCCGCCGGCGATGATGACGAGTTTCTCGTATTCGGCGGGGAGGAACTCGGCGAGTTCGTACCAGTCGAAGGCCTCGCCCGCGCCGCCGTCGGATCCGTCGATGAGGACGGCGTCGACCTCGTCGATCGCGCCCCAGCGCTCGAGCTGGGAGCGGATGGTGGCGGGGTCGTAGCGGAAGGCCTTGATGACGCCGGGGCCGCAGGCGGTGACGGTCTTCTCAGACTCCTTGCCGTGCAGCTGCATGATGTGGCAGGGGCAGCGCTGCTCGATCTCGCAGTACGTATCGACATCGAGGTCACGGACCACGCCGACCGCCGTGACGAAGGGCGGCAGGGCGTCGAGGATCTCCGCGGCGTCGTCCGGCTCGATGGAGCGCGGGGTATCCGGGACCATGACGAAGCCGACGGCGTCGGCCCCGAGTTCGATGGCGGCGGCGGCATCGTCGAAACTGGTGATGCCGCAGACTTTCACGCGTGTCCGTCCGTTCATGGCTGGTCTCCTGCGGGGATGGCGGCGAGTTCCTCGCGCGCGAGGTCGCTGAGGCGTTGATCGCGATGCTGGCCGGCGATCGGTTCGAGCAGTGCACGGGCGCGGGCGTGGTCGCCGAGGTCATGGGCCGCGATGCGTGCGAGGAGGATCTTCAACTCGTCCCGCTCCGCATCGTCCTTGTAGGTCCCAAGAAACCCCTCGAGCGCGCGGGCCGCCAGATCGCGCCGATCGGTCGAGAGCAGGTACCCCACGAGGCGCAGCTGGGCGTCACGCGAGAGCGTGCCCGCGTGCGGCCGGTGGGCGTAGACGCTGAGCAGGTCCGCGTACGCATCCGCGGCCTCGCCCGCACGGTCCTCGGCCAGCAGCGTGGCGACCCGCGCACGCCGACGCGCCAGATCGTCGGCCTCGGGGTCGGGCTTCTCGGCCCTGGCGAGTTTCTTGGCGCGGGCGGCCGCCTGGGCGTCGACGGCGGCGCGGATCGACTTTCGGCGCTGGCGGTGCCGCAGGATCGTGAACAGGTCGTAGGGCTCGCGGGAGAGCATCCCGGTCCACAGCAGCGTCATGGCGACCCCGATGCCGAAGGCGTAGCCGGCCAGGTGGGCGATGTTGGCGATGTTGTTCTCAACGCCGAAGGACTGGCTGAGCAGGTCGAACGCGATCCGCAGGCCGATCAGGAACCACGAGGGAACCATCACCAGCCCGATGATGAACAGGATCATCAGGCAGCGGACCCGGGTGGCCGGAAAAAGCACCAGGAACGCGCCGGTCACGCCGGCGATGGCCCCGGAGGCGCCGATGGCCGGCGGCGCTTCGAGCAGGGCGTGGGCCAGGCCCGACGCCGCGCCCGCGGCCAGATAAAAAGCCAGAAACCAGCCCCGCCCGAAGCGATCCTCGACCGGCGGCCCGAACACCCACAGGGTGATCATGTTGCCGAGCAGGTGGACGAACCCGCCGTGGAGGAAGGCGCTGGTGATCAGCGTGTACCAGACGATCGATCCGCCCCCGACCTGGCCGAAGCGGTAGATCTGCTCGACGGTCAGATCGCTGACCATCGGGGCGATCAGCATGAGGATGAAGACGCTGATGTTCAGCGAAACGAGCACGGGGGTGACCAGCGCGGGTCGCCTGCTGGGCCGGTCTGTCGACAGGGGGATGAGCACCGGCGGATGGTACCCGCGGGCGGGGCCGGGGTTGTCGGGCGGACGGGCGTCGTACGGGGGTGAAGGCTAGAATCGGGTCCGGTCCCGGCCACGAAGCCGGTTCCACCTTCAGGGACGGACCCCTACCCAGCCACCACACGCCCCGGCGATCGCCGCCTGCGGGCCCAGAGACCGAGGACTCCACCCGATGACCACCGCTCCGGCCAGCTTCGTCAAAGGACTCGAGGGCATCGTCGCCGCCCAGACCGAAATGAGCTTCATCGACGGCGTCGAGGGCGTGCTGGAGTATGTCGGCATCGCCATCGGCGACCTGGCCAAGCACTCGACCTTCGAGGAGACGGTCTACCTGCTGTGGAACAAGCGCCTGCCCAAGAAACAGGAACTTGAGGCGTTCACCAAGGAACTGCGCGCCAACTACGCCCTCCCGGACGGCATGCTCGACCGGATCCGCACGGTGCCCAAGCAGGCCGAGCCGATGCACATGCTGCGGACCATGGTCTCCGCCCTGGCCATGCACGACGAGAGCCCCAACGACAACTCGGTCGAGGCCGCCCGCGAGAAGTCGCTGAAGATCCTCGGCTGCACGCCCGCGATCGTCGCGGCCTTCGACCGGCACCGCCGCGGGCTCGACCCCGTCGCCCCCGACGCGGGCCTGGGCTTCTCGGCCAACTTCCTGTACATGCTCAACGGCGAGAAGCCGACCGACGCGATGACCCGGGCCTTCGACATCTGCATGATCACCCACGCCGACCACGGCCTGAACAACTCCACCTTCACCGCCCGCGTGGTCATCTCAACCCTCTCGGACATGTACTCGGCCATGACCGCCGCGATCGGCTCGCTCCGCGGCCCGCTGCACGGCGGGGCCAACGAGGGCGTCATGAAGATGCTCAACGAGATCCCCACCGTCGCCGACGCCGAGAAGTATGTCATGGACAAGCTGGCCAAAAAGGACCGGATCATGGGCTTCGGCCACCGCGTCTACAAGGCCAAGGACCCCCGCGCCGCCGAGCTGATGACCCTGGCCGAGCAGCTCGCCCGCGACACCGGCAACATGGACCTCTACGAGAAGTCCCACGCCATCGAGCTGGTCATGGAGCGCGAGGTCGCCTCCAAGGGCATCTACCCGAATGTCGACTTCTACTCGGCCACCACATACCACTGCATCGGCCTCAAGCTCGACCTGTTCACCCCGATGTTCGCCCTCTCGCGCATCGCCGGCTGGGCGGGCCATGTGATCGAGCAGCTCGACGGCAACCGCCTGTTCCGCCCCAAGGCCGAGTATGTCGGCCCCCACGCCGTGGCGTACACCCCCATCGACAAGCGCTGACCCGGTGGCGGGTATGCCGGACGCGGCCTGGGCTACGAGCCGGACCCCACCATCGCACTGCCGAAATGGGAATGGGCCGAGGTGCCCTGCGTCCGGATGAAGGAGCGGATCACGCGTCCGTTCGGGATCAGCCCCCGCCGCGCCCCGCCAGACCCGCCCACAACCGCAGCCGGAACCGCGCGACGGGCTTGAGCCGGGGCTTCCAGCCGCGGGCCTTGCATTCCGCCAGCAGCGACTCGAACGCCGCCTTCGACCGCCCGTGCTTGGACGCGAAGTTGAGCAGCCACTGCGCCTGCGATTCGAGCAGTTGATCGTTGCGGCCGTTGTGGTGGATCTGAACGGTGTGCACGAATCCCAGCACGCGTTTGTCCGCGTGGCGGGCGCCGGAGAGGTTCGCCCCGGTGTCGTGCGTGCGGTACATGAGCATGCGCTTGGAGGACACCCAGACCGGCCGCACCCCGCCGACCCGACGCAGAAACTCGATGTCCGGGCAGACCGCGATGCGTTCGTCCCACCGCTCGCCCGTCGCGAGCACATCCCGCCGCACGGTCATGCCCGTCGAGGCGTAGACCTGCAGGTACCGGAACGCCTGCTCCGGATCCGTCATCAGCCGGTCGGACAGGTCCTCCGGCGGCGCGAGGTGCTCGTCGCCGGTCCCGAAGCGCGTCCGGGCCCCCACCACGCCCCCGGCGTCGGCCGCCTGCGCATCGCGGATCGCCTCGCCCGCCTGCGGATCGAGCAGGTCGTCCGCGTCGAAGAACATCACCCAGCAGCGGGCCTCGTCCTCGCAAGGCCGCTTGAGCTCGTGCTCGATGCCGTGGTTCCGGGCCGAGGCCTCGCCCCCGTTCGGCTTGCGCAGCACGGTGGTCGGGACGGGCGCGTCCGCGATGACCGGGGCGAGCGTCCGCTCGACGGGCTGGTCCGATCCGTCGTCCACGACGATCAACCGACGGGCGAACCCGCTGTCGTACACGCTGCGCACCGCATCGCCGATCCAGCGCTCCGCGTTGTACGCGGGCATGATGACCGTCACATCCAACGCGTCCATCAAACCAGCCTAGCCCGTCGGGGGGCTCAGCGCCCGTCCATCGGCTCGACCCCGTCCACCCACTTGCGCATGTCCAGATCGCCCAGGTGCAGCACGCCGTACCATTCCTCGAACGCCTCGCGCAGCAGCGGGTCCAGCGGCTCAACCGGCTCCGGAGCGGCCGGCGGCAGGCCCGCGCCGTCCAGCCCGAGCCCGGACCCGAAGGCCGGCTCGGCCCGCACCCGTTTCGGGGCCGGGGTCGGTTTCTCAGGCGGCGGCGGCTCGGCCGGACGCGCCAGGAGGATCGGTTCGTACCCGAACTCCCGCATCCAGTGGGCCACCGCGTGGTGGTCCAGCGGCACCTCGGGCCGCCCCGGGGGCTCGGCCGCCGCCTCGGCACGGTCCAGATCGGCGTTGATCTGACGCAGGAACGAGCCGTTGCCGATCTGATCCGCCCCCGCCGCCGCGGCCGCGGCGATCAGCCGCCGGTCCGAGCTGACCACGGTGATCGCCAGCCCCTCGGACCGGGCCAGCACGGCCTCGATCACATCGTCGGCCTCCTGCTCCCGCCCGGAAAAGACCACCTCGGCCCGGCCCAGCCGCGTCCAGGCGTGCCCGGCGAGGGTGTCGTACACCCCGTGACGCAGCCACCAGGGGCTCGGCCGGCCGTCCACGATGACCCGCAGCCGCCGGTTGGCGAACCGGGAACGCCCGATCAGCTCGATCAGGCCGCGGACATCCAAGCCCCGGCGGGCGGGGGGCAGGACCCACTGGGCCCGGACCACATTGAACGCGTCGACCAGGAGCATGCCCCACCATATCCCCGCCGGGCTGCCCGGCCGGAAGTCGCCCCGCCGGTTGACCTTCCGCCGGTGGCGGCCTTGAATGACGACCCGGCGGACGGTCGCCGGTTTGACCCAGCAAGGAGTCGGCATGGCGATCCGGATCAAGTCCCGCGGCGGCGAAAGCGCTGATCAGCTGATGCGTCGCTTCAAGAAGCTCTGTGAAAAAGAAGGGCTGACGAAGGACATCAAGAAGCGCGAGTTCTACGAGAAGCCCTCGGAACGCCGCCGCCGCGCCGCCCGCAAGTCCGCGCCCCGCCGCTGAACCTTTCAGGAAACCCGCGTTCGCTGTGCCACCGCCCCGGGCGGTGGTCTTTGTTTTTGAGGGTGCCACGGGTTGTCCCGAAGGGCAACCCGTGGATGCACGATCAGGACCGAATCCTCGGTCATGACACCATGACGCACCGGTTGCCCTTCGGAACTACCGGTGGCGCCCGGGCCGCCCCACTATCCTCCCCCGATGCGCATCGATGTCCTGACCACCTTCCCCGAGTTGTTCTCCGCCGAACCGCCGGCGGCGATGGCCGTCTCCATGCCCGGGCGGGCGCGGGCGGCCGGGCGGCTCGAACTGGTCGCCACGAACATCCGCGATTTCACCGATGACAAGCACCAGAAAACCGACGACCGCCCCTTCGGCGGCGGGCCGGGGATGGTGATGATGTGCCAGCCGCTCTGGGACGCCGTACACCACGCCGAGGCCCTCGACCCGCGCCCGGCCCGCCGGATCCTTCTCACGCCGCAGGGTGTGACCCTGACTCAGCCGCTGGTCGAGGACCTGGCCCGCTCCGAGCGTCTGTTGCTCATCGCCGGGCACTACGAGGGCATCGACGAGCGGGTCATCGAGCAACTGGCTCCCGAGGAGATCTCGATCGGCGATTATGTCCTCTCCGGCGGGGAACTCGGGGCGATGGTCCTGATCGACGCCGTCACCCGGCTTCTCCCCGGCGTGCTCGGCCACGACGAATCCGCGGCCCGGGACAGCTTCGCCCCGGCCCCCACCACCGACGCCGTGGGCAGCCTGCTGACCCGGCGGGATCTGCAATCCCTCGGGCTGGACGCGGAGAGCCCGCCCCGGCTTCTGGATTGTCCTCAGTACACCCGCCCCCGTGAATGGATGGGCATCCCGGTCCCCGAAGTGCTGATGTCCGGCGACCACCGGGCGGTCGCCCGCTGGCGGTTGGAGCGGATGCTCGAGCGGACCCGCGCCCGTCGGCCGGATCTGCTGGAAGCTCCTCCGGCTGATCCCCACGGGGAAAAGCCGGAAGGCAAAGAGGGTGCTTAATCCCGCTTCTTGGCGGGTGACGCTGGCTTGAACCGATCCTACCGTAGTGCCCCTTCCGACAACACCGGAACCCGTGCGCCCTGACCGGCAGGGCACGGTGTCGACACCGACGGGCTTGGGGGCCTTCTCCCCCATGGGTTTGGGTATCACAGACGCACACGAGGGACATATGACGAGCGCAATCACACCAACACTCGCGAGTCTGTCGGACATCCATCCGGCATATTTCCTGGCCCCGCTCGGCGCGATCCTCGCGCTGGTGATGGCCAAGGTCTTCCATGCTTCGGTCATGCAAAAATCCGAAGGCGAACCGGAAATGATCCGGATCGCCGAGGCCGTCCGCCAGGGCGCGATGGCCTACCTCACCCGCCAGTACAAAGTCGTCGCGGGCGTGTTCGTCCTGCTCGTGGGCTTCCTGGTGGTCATGAGCCTGCTCGGCCTGCAGAGCACCTGGACGATCGTGGGCGTGCCGGTCGCCGGCCTGCTCTCCGGCCTTTGCGGCTGGTTCGGCATGCGGATGGCCACCAACGCCTCGGCCCGGACCGCCTTCGCGGCCAAGCAATCCCTCAACGAGGGCCTGACCGTCGCCTTCCGCGCCGGCGCCGTCATGGGCCTCGTGGTCGTCGGCTTCGCCCTGTTCGACATCTCCGCCTGGTTCCTGATCTTCAACGCGACCGGTCTGGGCGGCGACCTGCGCACCCTGACGACCGTCATGCTCTCCTTCGGCATGGGCGCCTCGACGCAGGCCCTCTTCGCCCGCGTGGGCGGCGGCATCTACACCAAGGCCGCCGACGTCGGCGCCGACCTCGTCGGCAAGGTCGAGGCCGGCATCCCCGAGGACGACCCCCGCAACCCCGCGACCATCGCCGACAACGTCGGCGACAACGTCGGCGATGTCGCCGGCATGGGTGCCGACCTCTACGAGTCGTACTACGGCTCGATCCTCGCCACCATGGCCCTGGGCGCCGCCGCGGCGTTCACCGTCACCGGCCTGACCGGCGATCAGTCCAACACCCTGGCCCTCAAGCTCGCCGCGGCCCCGATGGCCCTGGCCGGCCTGGGCATCATGTGCTCGATCCTCGGCGTGTTCACCGTCAAGGCCAACGAGAACGCCACCTTCGCCCAGCTGCTCAAGGGCCTGCACAAGGGCGTCTATGTCGCCTCGGGCCTGATCGTGGTCGCCGCCTTCGCGGTGCTGTACTTCATCTTCCACGGCGAGACCGGCCTGCAGGGCGTGACCACCTGGTGGCGTCTGGGCCTGTCCATCCTCTCCGGCCTCTTCGCCGGTCTGATCATCGCCCAGGCGACCGAGTACTACACCAGCTACGAGCACCCGCCGACCAAGAAGATCGCCATCCAGGCCCTCACCGGCCCGGCCACCGTCATCATCGCCGGCATCGCCGAGGGCATGAAGTCCACCTGGGCCTCGCTGCTCACCGTGGCCGTCGCCATCATCGCGGCCTTCACCTTCGCGGGCGGCGGCGAGAACTTCCTGATGGGCCTCTACGGCGTCGGCATCGCCGCCGTCGGCATGCTCTCCACCCTAGGCATCACCCTGGCGACCGACGCCTACGGCCCCATCGCCGACAACGCCGGCGGCAACGCCGAGATGACCGGCCAGCCCCCGCATGTGCGTGAGCGGACCGACATGCTCGACTCGCTCGGCAACACCACCGCCGCCACCGGCAAGGGCTTCGCCATCGGCTCGGCCGCCCTGACCGCGCTGGCCCTGTTCGCGGCCTTCATCCAGGTCGTGCAGGTCCAGATCACCACGCAGTCCGAGTCGTTCTTCAACCGCGGCGCCTACACGGCGCCGGCCGGCGCGGACACCTGGGCCGTCTACGAGGGTCACGGCAAGTTCGCCGTCATCACCGGCGAGGGCGAGGATCGCCTCGTCGACGGCGGCATGGTGCTCAGCATCCGTGCCGACCACGGCCAGACGAAAACCTCGGATGTCTTCAGCCGCGGCCAGGCGATCCCGATCGACTCGGCCGAGCACGGCCGCTACTTCATCGTGCACACCAGGCATCACGCGGGCCACGGCCACGACCACACCTACACCCTCGAGCTGGCCAGCTCGCGCGACGGCACCCTGGCCGATGTCCTCGCCTTCTACGATGTGACGCTGGCCAACCCCCGCCTGCTGGCGGGCATGTTCATCGGTGTGCTGCTGGCCTTCCTCTTCTGCGCCCTGACCATGAACGCCGTGGGCCGCGCCGCCTACGCCATGATGGGCGAGTGCCGGCGCCAGTTTGGCATGATCCGCGCGGCCCTCCGCAAGGGCGGCATGTCCGAGGAGGATGTGTCCAACCCCGACAACTGGCCGAGAGAGGGCATCGAGTACGAGGGCAAGCACTACCCCGACTACGCCAACTGCGTGGCGATCTCGACCGCCGGCGCCCAGAAGGAAATGGTCATCCCGGCCCTTCTGGCCATCCTCGTCCCGATCGCCGTCGGCCTGATCCTCTCCGTGCCCGGCATCATGGGTCTGCTCGCGGGCGGCCTCGTGTCCGGCTTCGCCGTCGCGGTCTTCATGGCCAACGCCGGCGGCGCGTGGGACAACGCCAAGAAGCTGCTCGAGTCCTATGGCAAGACCACCGCTCAGGAGATGCTCGACGGCACCGGCAACTCCGCCAAGGTGCCCACCGAGGTCCGTGAGACCATCCACACCCGCGCCCAGGAGTTCGTCAACGCCGGCAAGGGCGACACGATCGTCTACGGCAAGGGCTCGGAGGACCACAAGGCCACCGTCGTGGGCGACACCGTCGGCGACCCCTTCAAGGACACCTCCGGCCCGTCGCTGAACATCCTCATCAAGCTGATCTCGATCGTCGCGGTCGTCTTCGCCGGCCTGATCGTCAAGTTCGGCCCCGAGATCGGCAGCATGATCGGCCTGAACTGATCCCCACGCTCTGATCCTTCCAGGCCCCGCGTCCCCGGGACGCGGGGCTTTTTCGTGCACCCCCTCCGCAAGGCTCCGGGGAAGGTCCGAATCGGACAAGATCCGATCAAATCAGGGCTTGCGGCGTCCGGAAACGCCCCCCCGGCTTGAATCGGAACCGGATTGCGTGTAGAACAAGGTGGTATGGCTCGCCCACCCAGGACTTCCGGGGAGGACGCGGACCCGTCCAAAGCCATCGGCGGGCAGGGTATCGCACCCGCTGAAACGGCGGTGCACATCGGGCTGGACGCCAAGGTGCTCGTGCTCAACAGGGCCTACGCCGCGATCCGGGTCATCTCGGCCCGGCGCGCCTTCGTGCTGCTGGCCCGAGACTGCGCCGAGGTCATCGACGCCGACGGAGGCTCCTACGCCAACTACGACCTGACCACCTGGACCGAGCTGAGCGAGCTCCGCCGCCAGTTCGAGCCCGACGCGCACGACTGGGTCCGCACAGTTCGGATCGACCTGGCCGTGCCGCGGATCATCCGGCTGACCGCCTACGACAAACTGCCCGCGCAGGGCGTCAAGCTGAACCGGCGCAACCTCTTCGCGCGCGACCGGAACCGCTGCCAGTACTGCGGCAACCTGTTCCCCAGCAGCGAGCTGTCCATCGATCATGTCCTGCCGCGGTCGCAGGGCGGGCCGGACACCTGGGAGAACCTGGTGTGCGCGTGCGTCCGGTGCAACAGCCGCAAGGGCGGACGCACCCCCGACCAGGCCCGGATGAAACTGATCACGACGCCCAAACGCCCCCGGCGCAACCCGCTGATCTCGGTGCGCCTCGGCCACGACAAGTACCACTCGTGGAAGGCGTTCTTGGACGAGGCCTACTGGTCCGTCGAACTGAAGTAAAAAAACCGAGCCGCGGGCTTCAGCCCGCGCGGTGGTTCGGCCAACGCGGATTTCGGCCTGCTCCGGAGTCGTCTGATCGGAAGGCGATGGCGGATCCGGCCGCGATGGATGGCCGGGGGGGTCGGTCGGGGGACGCGACGACCGCGCGGACTGAAGCCCGCGGCTCGGTGTTGTTTGGCCAGGTCTTACTTCGCCAGGCGGTCGGCCGCTTCGGCGAGGTCGAAGTCCTTCTGGGTGATCCCGCCCGCGTCGTGGGTCGAGACACTCAGGGTGACCTTGTCGTAGCGGATGAGGATGTCCGGGTGGTGCTGGACGCGCTCGGCGTAGTCGGCCAGTTTCTGGACAAACGCGACGGAAGCGATGAAACCGGGGAACTTGAAGGTCCGCTGGATCTGGCCGCTGATTTCGGACCAGTCCGGGTGCTTCTCGAGCGCCACCGCGACCTGCTCCTCGGACATTTTCTCGATCGTCTGGTCGGCCATGCCGGTATTCCTCCAGCGGGGGTGGGTTGCCCCGCACATCGAGTGTACCCACAATGCGGGCGTGTCTCTCCAAGCCGCCAAAATCTCGGAAAAGACCCCCATCACCCGGCTGGCCCCCTCGCCCACCGGGGCCCTGCACCTGGGCAACGCCCGGACATTCCTCATCAACTGGTGCCTGGCCCGGGCGGCCGGGTGGCGGGTCGTCCTCCGGATCGAGGACCTGGACACACCCCGCGTCAAGCCCGGCGTCGTGGAGGCCACCATCGAAACGCTCCGCTGGCTCGGCTTGGACTGGGACGAGGGCCCCCACTTCCAGACCACGGACCTCGGACCCTACCGCCGCGCCATGCGGACGCTGGCCGACGCGGGACGGGTGTACCCGTGCACGCTCAGCCGCAACGAGATCCTCGCGTCGGCCTCCGCGCCCAACGAAGGCGACCACGAGATCCGCTACGACGCCTCGCTGCGCCCGGCCGATCGGCCCGGCCGGTTCGACGACCCCGAGGCTAACTGGCGGCTGGCGGTCTACGACGGACGCGTGCGCTTTGAGGACGCGTACCGCGGCCGCGTGGAGCTGGACATCGCGCAATCGGTGGGCGACTTCGTGGTCTGGACCAAGCGCGCCTGCCCGAGCTACCAGCTGGCCGTGGTGGTCGACGACGCCCGCCAGGGCATCACGGAGGTCGTGCGCGGCGACGACCTGCTCGACTCGGCGGGACGCCAGATGCTGCTGTACTCGGCGCTGAACCTGGGCGAGCCGCCGCGGTACACCCACCTGCCGCTGGTGCGGGGAACGGACGGTCGGCGCCTGGCCAAGCGCCACGGCGACACACGGATCGACCACTACCGGGCCGCGGGCGTGCCGGCGGCCCGGCTTGTGGCCCTCCTGGCCCGGTGGTGCGGCCTTGAGGCCGCGGGGGCCGGGGGCGCCGGGGACGGGGTCCGGGCGGCCGACCTGATCGGGCGGATCTCGCTCGATACCATCCCCCGGGCTGACATCACCTTCCGACCGGAGGACGACGCGTGGCTGAGACTTGGGGCTGGACGATGACGCCTTCGCTGGCGTGCGTGATGGGGGCGACGCTGCTCGGGGCCTGCGTTGCCAGCCAGGGGTGCTCCGGGCCGGAGGTGCCGGAGGGGCACGAGCGGGTGGAGATCGGGGGCCGGACCTTCGTGCTCGAGCTGGCCGCGGACGAGGAGAAGCGGACCCTGGGCCTGGGCGGGCGGGACCACATCCCGGAGAACGGGGGGATGCTGTTCTCGTTCCCGGACGCTCAGATCCGCCAGTTCGTGATGCGGGACTGCCTGATCCCGATCGACATCATCTTCCTGGACTCGGACGGGCGGATCGTGTCCAAGCACCACATGCCGGTCGAGGAGCCCCGCCGGGCCGATGAGTCCGCCCGGGAGTACGAGATGCGGCTGAAGCGGTATTCGAGCCGGTTCAACGCCCGGTATGCCATCGAGATCCGGGGGGGTCTGCTGGAGGAACTGGATCTGCAGGTTGGGGAGCAGATCCGCCTGGATACCCAGCGGCTGGTGGAGATCACCCGCTAAAGGCGTCCGGGCCGGGGGTCGATGCTCCGGGGTGGCGGGCCGCTCGGCCCGCCGGAACAACCCCACCGGAGCCCGGCCGTGCCCACCGAAACATCGAGCGGAACAGGTCCGATCACCCGGGTCGGCGCGGGCCCCGCGGCGGCGGCTTGCGGCCTGCGGGACCGCTGGGTCGGAGCGTTGGCGGCGCTCGGGCTGGACGCCCGGGCGGTGACGCTCGACGAAACCTTCCGGGCGGGCCGGCCCGGTGTGTGCGTGGCGGTGCTCTCGCCGGACGAGCCGGACGCGGCGGTCTACCAGCTCGCCGACCGGGCCCAGGAATCGCTCGTGCCGGGGGTGGTCCTGCTGCCGCCGGAACTGGAACGGATCGGCCCGATGCTCGGGGCCGAGGGGCTGGTGGTGCTGGGGCAGGACACCGAGCCCGAGGCGCTGGTCTGCATCCTGCGGGCGTTAGACGCGCGCCAGGCGATGGTGCAGAAGCTGCGGGACGAACTCAAGATCGCCCAGTTGTCGGTCAACGGGGCGTACGGGGAGATGGCGCGGCTGCAGGAGGAGATGCAGACGGCGGCCTCGATCCAGCAGGCGCACATGCCCCGAAAGATCCCGACGCTCAACGGGGTGCAGGTCGGCGTGGTCTACCGCCCGGCGACCTATGTGTCCGGCGACATCTACGACATCGCCCAGCTCGACGAGCACCGGTCGGCGTTCTTCATCGCCGACGCGGTGGGCCACGGGGTGCCGGCCGCGCTGATGACCATGATCATCGCGTGCGGGCTGCACAAGATGGACGGCGTGGGCCCGGACGCCCGGGTGGTGCCGCCGGCCGAGGCGCTGTTCCGGCTCAACAACGCGATGACCGAGCACACGGGTGGGTCGTCGCGGTTCGCCACGGCGGTGTACGGCGTGTTCGACGCCCGAACGGGGGAGGTGACGATCGCCGGCGCGGGGCACCCGCCGCCGATCATCGTGCGTCAGGGTGGGGCGAGCATCGAGCGGATCGAGCCGGACGGCCCGCTGCTGGGCGTGTTCCCCGACGCGGACTTCGGGCAGACGACGGTGCGCCTGGACCCGGGCGACCTGATGATCCTGTTCAGCGACGGGTTCGAGGTGGCGTTCCCGAAGGCGGGCTCGGAGGGCGACGACTTCAAACGCCCGACGCTGACCTACATCGAGAAGCTGGCCAACGCCGGCGACGGCGGCGTGCCCCTGGCCGAGGCCGTGGCGGTCCTGGAGCGGGAGCTGGACGGGGCGTCCGGCTCGCTGCACCAGCCGGACGACATCACGGCGCTGTTCGTGGCGCCGACGGGGGCGGCGGTCGGGGCGTGAAATCGAATCTGTGTGCTTGACCCCAGACAGGGCGTCCGGTTAGGATGAGGCGGAAGCCCCACCAACCTGCCCCTGGAGGTCCCATGCCCGGCGCACGCAAGTTCGGTTCGATGCGATGGACAACCCGCGGCGGCGTCTCGTGCCTGGCGATCGCCGGAGCCGCGGCCTTGGGGATCTCCGTGATGGGCGGGGCGGCCGAGCGCGCGGAGCCCGGCGCGCAGGGTCAAGCCGATAAGAAAGAGGCGTCGGAGCCGGTGCGGCTGGTGATCGAGTTCGAGCGCACCGATGCTTCGCCGAACTGGTCGGTCAAGATCGAAGGACAGATCGGCGAAACCAACTTTGATTACACCGGCGAGATTCAGTCGGTCCAGGTCGATGCGGAAGAACCCAAACTCGTCGCGGTGCCGCCGTTGCCGGGCTTCGGGCCGGACCACATGGTTGTGTCGAAGATCATGGGCCTCGCCGGGTCGATGATTTCCAGGCCGACGCTCCATCTGAATCGTTTGTCCTTCAAGATCAAGGACGGCGATCAGGGACTGCGGAAGCGGGCGCGTGACCCGGCTGATCATCCGCCGGCGCCCTACACGATGACGATGACGACCAGTCTGTCTCCGACCTTCCGGATGCGTGATCTGGAATCAGGGGCGTGGCTGAGCATGCAGCAGTCGTACCTGGACCTCGGTCGCCGGTTCGGGCTGGACCGGAATGACCTCCAGGATCTGATCGCGTACCGGCTCGGCCCGGACGAGGTCGTTGCCGCGTTCCGGCGAGCCCGGGTATCGGCCTCGGAACCGACGGACCCGAGCGCCATCGCGGTCGAGCTGGCGGGCTATCGCGAGATCCGTCTCGACACCCCGTCGATCCCCGGGGTCCGCATCGAGCTGCACCAGGTCTTCCGCGGCCCGCTCACCGATCTGTCGCGGATGGAACAGACGCTGGAAGGGCAGATGTCCGACAGCATCGAACGGATCAAGACGAACGCCGGGCAGTGACATGCGGGCGGGCCGGGCCTGAGGCAGCGATCCCCTCCGCCTGCGTTCTGGATTACTTGGTCGGGATGCGCCGTGAGCGGAGAACCTCGTCGCGTTCGACCAGGCCGTCGCGGAGGCGGAAGATGCGTTCGCAGCGGTCGGCGACGGCGTCGTCGTGGGTGACCATGATGATGGTCATGCCGCCCTGATGCAGATCCTCGAACATGGTGAGGATGGCCTCGCCGGTGGTCGAGTCGAGGTTGCCGGTGGGCTCGTCGGCCATGAGGATGACCGGGTCGGTGACGAGGGAGCGGGCGATGGCGACGCGCTGCTGCTGGCCGCCGGAGAGTTCGCGGGGGCGGTGCTCGGTGCGGTCGTCCAGCCCGACCATGGCGAGTTTCTCGCGGGCGCGACGGAGGCGCTCGGTTTTGTGTACACCCTGGTAAAAGAGCGGGACGGCCACATTCTCCTCAACCGTCAGCTGGGGGATCAGGTTGAAGGCCTGGAACACGAACCCGATCTTGCGTCCGCGGAAGGCGGAGAGTTCCTCGTCGTCGAGCTGCTCGGCCGGCACGCCGTCGAGCAGGTACCGGCCGTCCGTCGGCCGGTCCAGGCAGCCGAGGATGTTCATCAGCGTGGACTTGCCCGAGCCGGACGCGCCCATGATCGCCAGGTACTGCCCCTTGGGGATCGTCAGGTCCACGCCGCGGAGCGCCTCGACCATGATCGAGCCGTCGGGCTTGAAGTAGGTCTTTTTGATACCGGTCAGCTCGGCGACGGCGGGGACGCTCGTCGCGGGGCTGGGCTCGGCTTTCGGCTCGGTCATGGTGGGCATGGAGGTTCTACCGGGGCCTTGGTTCGGTGGTTGCCCGGTGGGTTCGGCGGGCGTGGCCGGTGGATGCCCCCCGCGCCCCCCGCGGCGGACAATCAGGACTCTTCCGAGTCGCCGAGCTGCAGGCCCGCCAGGGCGGTGAGGGTGTCGGGGGCGAACTTGAAGAGCTTGTCGAGCCCGCTGACCATGAGGACGGACATGACATCGTCGGTCACGCCGGTGAGGCGCATGGTGCGGCCGGACTCGTCGAGGAGCTTGCGCAGGCGGAGGAGCTGGGCGATGTTGGACGAGTTGATGTAGCTGACCTCGGCGAAGTCGAGGACGGCGTGAGGCGGGGCGTCGGCGGCCTCGACCTTCTCGCAGATCAGCGACAGCTCGTCGGAGAGCGCGGGCTCATCGGCGAGGTTGGCGACCAGGATCGTGTCGGACCATTCGACGGCCATCTCAGGACTCCGCTTCGGGGCTGGCGGGATGCTCGCCCGAGGGCTCGCCGGCCGGGGCGTCGGCCGGTTCTTCGGCAGTTTCTTCGACCCGCGACACGGCGACGACGCTGTCGCCGTCGTTGAGCGAGACGACGCGGACGCCCTGGGTGCCCCGGCCGTACTGCGAGATCGAGGCGGCCGACATGCGGACGAGCTGGCCGGCGCGGGAGATCACGACGACATCGTCGTTCTCGAACACGCCGGCCGCCGCGACGGACGGCCCGTTGCGGTCGGTGGTCTTGATGTCGGCGCGGCCCTTGCCGCCGCGGGACTGGCTGCGCATGGGGCCGGACTCGGGCTGGACACGGTACTCGTCGACGGGGGTGCGCTTGCCGTAGCCGTTCTCGCAGATGGTCAGGACGCAGAGGTTGGCGGCCAGCGCTGCGGGGTCGGTGTGGCGGATCTCGGGGTCGCCCTTGTCGGGGACCATAGGAATGGCGAGCATGCCGACGATGGTGGCGCTGTCGGCCAGCTCGATGCCCTTGACGCCGGCGGCCGAGCGGCCCATGTCGCGGGCGTCGTCCTCAGGGAAGCGGATGGCCATTCCGTTGGAGGTGATGAGCATCAGGTCGTCGGCGCCGGTGGTCAGGCGGACGCCGAGCAGGGCGTCGCCGTCCTTGAGGCCGACGGCGATGATGCCCGAGCGGTTGACATTGGCGTAGGCCTTCAGCGGCGTGCGCTTGACGATGCCGCCGCGCGAGACGAAGGTCAGGTAGTGGCTGCCGGACTCGAAGTCCTTGATGGCCAGGTAGGCGCAGGTGCGTTCGCCCGGCTTGAGGTCGATGAAGTTGACGATGGGCCGGCCCTTGCTGGTGCGGCTCATCTCGGGCAGCTCGTAGACCTTGATCTTGAAGACGCGCCCGGTGTCGGTGAAGCAGAGCAGGTCGTCGTGGGTGGAGGCGACGAAGAGGTGCTCGATGAAGTCGTCGTCCTTGGAGTCGCCGGCGCGGATGCCCTTGCCGCCGCGGCCCTGGGCGCGGTAGGTCTCGGCGGGCAGGCGCTTGCTGTAGCCCTGGTGGGAGATGGTGACCGCCATGTCCTGCTCCTGGATCAGGGCGGCGATGTCGATGTCGCCGGCGGCCTCCTCGATCGAGGTGCGCCGGTCGCGGCCGTAGCGGGCTTTCATCTCCTCGCAGTCGGCGACGATGATGTCCAGGACCATGCGGTTGTCGGCGAGGATGGCCTCGTAGCCCTCGATCTCCTCGACGAGCTTGTTGTAGTCGTTGACCAGGCGCTCGATCTCGAGGCCGACGAGCTGGATGAGGCGCATCGAGCCGATCGTCTCGGCCTGGACGCGGGTGAGGATCGTCCCGCCCCGCTCGTCGGCGGCGCGGACCATCTTCATCAGCCGGGCGGGGATGGTCGGCGCGGCGGGGTGGCCCGCGGGGATGGTGTAGCGACGCTCGATCAGCTTCTGGATGGCCTCTTCACGCGTGCGGCTGGACTTGATCAGCGCGATGATCTCGTCGATATCGACGACGGCGTAGATCATGCCCTCGAGCACATGGGCGCGCTTCTTGGCCTCGCGGAGCAGGTGCTGCGTGCGCCGGCGGATGACCTCGACCCGGTGCTCGATGAAGCACTGGATCAGCTCCTTGAGCCCCAGCGTGCGGGGCTGGCGGTTGACCAGGGCGATGTTGATGATGCTGAAGGTCTGCTGGAGCGGGGTGCTCGAATAGAGCTGGTTCTCGACGACCGCGGGGTCGGCGCCCTTCTTCAGTTCGAGCACGATGCGGGTCTGGGCGTTGCGGCCGGACTCGTTGCGGACATCGGAGATCTCCTTGAGGCGCTCGTCCTTGACGGCCTCGACGATCTTCTCGACGAGGGTGTTCTGGACCAGGCCGAATGGGATCTCGTCGATGACGAGCTGCTGGCGGTTGTTGCCGTACTCCTCGACATGGACCTCGCCGCGGACGGTGACCTTGCCGCGGCCGGACTGGTATGCCTCGAGGATCCCGCGCCGGCCGAGGATGCGCCCGGCGGTGGGGAAATCGGGGCCCTGGACGCCGCGCCGGACGACATGGCCATCGGCGTCGGTCTCGTCGGTCATCAGGTCGGTCAGCGAGATGTCGGGGTCGTTGACGACGCGGACGATGGCGTCGAGGATCTCGGCGGGGTTGTGCGGGGGCAGACTGGTGGCCATGCCGACGGCGATGCCCATGCCGCCGTTGATGAGCAGGTTGGGGAACCTGGCGGGCAGGACGGTGGGCTCCTGCAGGCGGTCGTCGTAGTTGGCCTGGAAGTCGACGGTGTCGAGCTTGATGTCGGCGAGCATGTCCACGGCGGCGTGGGTCATGCGGGCCTCGGTGTACCGCATGGCGGCGGGCGGGTCGCCGTCGATGGAGCCGAAGTTGCCCTGGGGGTCGACGAGGGGGACGGACATCTTCCAGGACTGGGCCATGCCGACCATGGTCGGGTAGATGACCGACTCGCCGTGGGGGTGGTAGTTGCCGGAGGTATCGCCGCAGATCTTGGCGCACTTGAGGTGCTTCTTGCCGGGGCGGAGATTGAGGTCGTGCATGGCGACGAGGATGCGTCGCTGGGAGGGCTTGAGCCCGTCACGGACATCGGGCAGGGCCCGGTCCATGATGGTGCTCATGGCGTAGGTGAGGTAGGAATCCTGGAGTTCGCGTTCGATCTCCAGGTCGATGACGCCAACATGGGTGGTCAGATCGGGGGGCAGGCCCAGCGGGTCCGTCGGCTGTTGATCGGGGGTCGGATCGTCGGGCATGAAGCGGCTCCGCGCCCGCCGGGGCCGCGCCTGGGAACACCCCGCGCGGCCGGACGACGGTCAGGCACGGATGATAGGCTCAGAGGCATGGAAAAACCGGTTTTTGAGCCGCTTGACAGGCATTTTCCCGCGGCCGCAAGCCACTGAAATCAATCGGGTTGCGCCCCGTCGCCGGTTGGCGTCGGGCGGGCGATGATCGAGGCCATCGCGTCGAGGGCTTCGCAGGTGGTCAGTAGGGCCATCGCGCCGGCTTCCAGGCTCGCCACGGGCTGCCACAGGGCGGGACGCACGCCCCAGGTCGCCCGCTCCGGAATGCGGGCCAGATAGCGGGCATCGCCGGTGATGGCCAGCTGGCGGACGAAACGCAGGCTCTCGGTCACGCGGAGCAGTTCGCCGGGCACCGAGCCCGACACCGGTGATCCCGGCGTCAAACGCGCGTCGCCCATCATCGTCGCCAGGGCGGCCAGCGGACGCATGGTCTGCCAGGTGGGCAGCACCGAGCGGCCCCGGGTGAAGACGATGCCCCCGGCCAGGTCGCGGTCGATCGAGCGCAGGTCCGAACGACGGAGTTGATGGTCCCAGACCACGGTGCGCATCTCGTCGAGCAGGGCGGCGGAGGGCAGTTCGCCGCTGGGGTGCAGCGCGAGCTCGGCCCAGACGACGAACGGGGTCTGGGCCACCAGCCGGTCGCGGGGCGTTTCGCGGTACACCGTTCGCACGGCCGCGTCGGCGCGCTGGCGCGTGAACGAATCGTCGAGCCGGCCCGCACGGACCAGCGCCCACGCGACCAGCCCCTGCGCACCCTGCGGCAGGGTCTCGGCGAATCCCGCGCCGGTCGGGTCGAAGCTGCCCCGCAGCACATCAAGGCAGCGGGCGGTGAGCGATTGGAGTTCCGACGATTCCGCCCGCGTGTCGTCGTCGAGCATGGACAACGCGACGACGCACATCGCCGCGGTGGTCGGGCGGTCCCACGGGGTTTCCTCGCCGGGCTCGACCACGCCGAGATCCCGGAGGATGTCGGCGGCCGCGGCGCGGGACGCGGCGCCCTCCTCCGTGCCGGGGCGGACCTGGGCGTGGCGCAGCAGGGCGACCGCGACGAGGGCCTGCTCGAACGGGGGCGCGACCATCTGCGAGGGGCTGCCCGTGGTCAGACGCAGATCGCCGGACAGGCCGAAACGCTCGACGCCCGGCCAGATCCGGGCGCGGAGATTGGCGGCGACGCCGTCGGCCATTTCGAGCAACGCGGCGGTCCGGATCTCGTCGACACCGTGGACGCGCCCGCCCCGGTCGAGGAACACCGGTGCCCCCCGCTCGTAGGGCATCGCCAGATGGATCACCGGCGCACGGGCGAAGCGGAACCCCGCATCGAGCAGCTCCTTGACCGGCCGCAGGGCGGTGGCCCCGTCCCCGGTCAGTTCCGCGGCCATGGCGCTGAGTTCGCGGGCGGGGTCGGCCCCACGCGTGAGTTGGGCGTCGACGCCCGAGACCGCGCTGGCCCGCTCGCGGCCCTCCCCCGGAGCGACGGAGACGACCAGGGCCTCGGCCCCCGGCGAGCAGCCCGCCATGGGAAGGCCCAACTCGGATTCGGGGATCGGCACGGGCCGTCCGAAAATCTCGAGGGAGACGGTCACCCGCTCGCCCAGTTCCGCCACGCGTTCCTCGGCCAGGGCGTCGTTGGGCACCTCGAGTCGCGGGCGGGCCTCCCGGATGGCCCGGGACGCGGCCAGCGGGATCGCGCGGGCCTCAGGCCCGTCGAGGGAGAACGACGAGCCGCGGGCGAGCACCCGCCCATCCAGGCGCAGGGTCACGCTGGCCCCCCACGCGGCCAGGGGGCTTTCGGCATCCGGGGCGGGGGGCGTCCAGGTGCGGACCCAGTCCCGGACGACGGCGTGGGCCTCCAGGGCGCGGGCCGGGTCTGGGAGATCGTCGGCCGCGGCGGCCGCGGGTCCGAGAATCAGGGCGATCAGGCAGGCCGCCAGGGCGTGGAGGCCCATTCCCGCGGATGCCTGTTGACGACGCGTGTCGTTTTCGGGCAACATGATGTCGCCGGTGGACACCACGCCGGATCGATCCGGTGCGGTTCTCGGGCACAGAACCCGCGTTGGCACGGTCCGGCACGCTGGTTGTTCCATGTCCGGTGACAACTTTAGAAAGGACTCGACCATGCGTCTCATGCAGCAGACCTTCCAGATGACGGACCTTCGCAAGCGCCTGTTCCTGCTCACCCTGCTGAGCTTCGTGGCGCTCTGCTGAGCCGTACGGGCCCCGGGGGTGACCGGGGGCGGGGATCGGGCTCGGCCAGCCTTGCCCGTGCAGGGCGGGGCCTGACCCGGTGTTGAAAGACTGTATTCGCCCCGGCCGTGGCCGGTTCCGTCCGCTCGGGTTCGGTGGCCGGCCAGGGTCGGGTAGAGAAAGAAAACGCCCCGACGGAAGGATCCCGCCGGGGCGTGTGGTTGTTGGTCAGGGAGGAAGAGTCGGCACCGAGTGCCGACCTACCAAGGTCAGAACTGGATCTTGTCGGTGCCCATGGCCCCGTGGTCGTCCATGCCGCCGCGGGCGGGCTTGCGGGGGCCGGAGTAGCCCTGGTCGCCCGAGGAGCCGCCCTCGTCGGCGCCGGAAGCGTCGCCCCACTGGGCGCGCTTGAGCGACAGGCCGATCTTGCGGTCGCCGGTATCGACGCGGAGGATCTTGACATCGATCTCCTCGTCCTGGCCGACGACATCCTGGGGGTTCTCGACCTTGTGGTCGGCCAGCTCGGAGATGTGCAGCAGGCCCTCGAGATCCTCTTCCAGCTCGACGAAGACGCCGAAGTTGGTGATCTTGGTGACCTTGCCGCGGACGACCATGCCGGGCTGGTAGGCGCTGGGGATGGCGTCGACCCAGGGGTCCTCGGTGAGCTGCTTGACGCCGAGGCTGATGCGCTGCTTGTCCTGGTCGACCTCGAGGACCACGCACTGGACCTCGTCGCCCTTCTTGTAGAGCTCGTTGGGGTGGGTGACCTTCTTGGTCCAGGACATGTCGGAGATGTGGAGCAGGCCGTCGATGCCGGGCTCGATCTCGACGAACGCGCCGTAGTTGGCGAGGTTGCGGATGGTGCCGTTGACGATGGTGCCCGGGGGGTACTTCTCGGTGACGAGCTCCCACGGGTTGACCTCGGTCTGCTTCATGCCGAGCGAGATCTCATGCTTGTTCTTGTCGATCTCGAGGACCACCACATCGACCTCGTCGCCCTGGTTGACCATCTCGGACGGGTGGTTGACGCGCCGGGTCCAGGACATCTCGGAGATGTGGACCAGGCCCTCAATGCCGTCGTCGAGGCGGATGAAGGCGCCGTAGGACATGATGTTGACGACGGTGCCCTTGACGCGGGCGCCGACGGGGAACTTGCCCTCGATCTCTTCCCACGGGCTCGACTCGGTCTGCTTGAGACCCAGCGCGATCTTCTCCTTGTCCCGGTCGATGTTGAGGATCTTGACCTCGACCTTGTCGTCGATCTTGAGCAACTCGCTGGGATGGTTGATGCGGCCCCAGGACATGTCGGTGATGTGGAGCAGGCCGTCGATGCCGCCGAGGTCGACGAACGCACCGAAGTCGGCGATGTTCTTGACGGTGCCGGTGATGATGTCGCCCTCGTTGATCGTCTCCATGAGACGCTTCTTGGCGGTCTCGCGCTCGTGCTCGATGAGCTTGCGGCGGGAGATGACGATGTTGCGACGCTCGGTGTCGATCTTGAGGATCTCGGCGCGGATCTTGCGGCCGATGAAATCGCCCAGCTCGTGCGGGCGTCGGATGTCCACCTGGCTGGCGGGCATGAACACCGGCACGCCGATGTCGACGAGCAGGCCGCCCTTGATCTTGCGCATCACCGTGCCCTCGATCTGGTCGCCCTCGCGGGTGGTGTCCACGATGCGCTGCCAGGCGATCTGGCGGTCGGCCTTGCGCTTGGAGAGCTGGATCAGCCCGCCGTCGCCCTCGAGCGACTCGAGGAGCACATCGACCTCGTCGCCGACGCGCAGCTCGTTGAGGTTGGGGAACTCGTCGCGGGGGATCAGGCCCTCGCTCTTGAGTCCGACATCGACCACGACATCGTCGCCGGCGAAGCCGATGACCCGGCCTTTGATCAGCTTGCCCGCGCGGAGGTCGGTGGCCTGGTCGACCAGCACGCTGTCCATGCTGTCTTCCGCGTCGGCCCGCTCGCCGAACACTTCGCCCAGAAGGGCCATGGCCTCGTCATCGCCGACGCCGAGCGAAGCGATCAGGGTCTCATCGATCATGTGGTGTTTCCTCTCCCCGCCTCGTGAGGGGCGGGATCACGGGAGGCCCCGGGCGTGCGCGGCGGGCCGATCAGGCCGCGTGGCTGGGGCGTCCCCCGGCCGCCGTGAGGCAGGCCGGTCGTCCGGCGGGCTGTCGCCCGGCGGATCGCTGGTGGGAGCGTGATGTCAAGCCGGCCCGGACCACCCGGGCGACGGCATCGGCCGAACCCCGCATTCTGCAGGGCCACGATTCTAGACCAGACCCCCCCGGCCCGTCGATGCATATTTGACCAAAATGAAAGGGGTTGCGTGAATCGGTCGATGCCTGAAGGGCTGGACTTCCCCCGGCGAGGGGGAATCATCTGAATCCAGAGCCGGCTCAAGGGAAGCCGGGTCCTGCGTCGATTCAGCACGGCGTGGGTGAAGGCCCCATCATTCCGGGGCACGACGCTGAGGCCGGCCCGGGGCGTCCGGGCGAGTAAGGCAGGATTGCCACCATGAGCGCCACCGCGACCCACACCTCCGAGCTGCCCCGTGGTTCCGTGACCGAGGAGCTCGGGTTCCCCACCGACCCCGACAACCTCTACCTCCAGACGGTCAACACCATGCTGGAATCGGCCGAGGCGCTCAACCTCAAGCACCGCACGCGCATCATCCTCGCCCAGCCCAAGAACGAGATCATGGTCCACTTCCCCGTCCTCATGGACGACGGACACCACAAGCTCTTCAAGGGCTACCGCATCCAGCACAACAACGCCCTGGGCCCCTACAAGGGCGGCTTCCGCTACCACGAGGATGTCCACCTCGACGATGTCAAGTCCCTCGCCTTCCTCATGACCATGAAGTGCGCCCTCGTCCGCGTGCCCTTCGGCGGCGGCAAGGGCGGCGTGAAGTGCAACCCCCGCGAGCTGTCCACCGGCGAGCTCGAGCGCGTGACCCGACGCTACTGCTCGGCCATCCAGGACCAGATCGGCCCGGATGTCGACATCCCCGCGCCCGATGTCGGCACCAACGCCCAGATCATGGCCTGGTTCGCCGACACCTACATGATGTCCAGCGGCCACCAGCACCACGACGCCATCCGCGTCGTCACCGGCAAGCCGATCGAGTTCGGCGGCTCGGCCGGGCGTGAGAAGGCCACCGGCCAGGGCGTGGCCGATGTCCTCGCCGAGATGCTCCCGGGCATCGGCATCCCGCTTGAGGGCATGACCGTCAGCCTGCTCGGTTTCGGCAATGTGAACGGCTGGGGCGGACGCATCCTCCAGGACATGGGCGCCAAGATCATCGCCGTCGCCGACCACACCGGCTTCCTGCGCAACGACAAGGGCATCGACTGCCACGCCCTCTTCGAGCACAACATGAAGACCGGCGGCATCAAGGGCTACGCCGAGGCCGACGCCATCGGCGAGGAGGACTTCTACCGCACCAAGGTCGATGTCTTCATCCCCGGCGCCCTCGAGCAGATGATCCAGGAGAAGCAGGCGTCGTGGCTGGACTGCAAGGTCATGGCCGAGGCCGCCAACGCCCCCTGCGACCCCTCCGGCGACCGCAAGCTCATGGAGAAGGGCATCGAGGTCATCCCCGCCATCCTGGCCAACTCCGGCGGCGTGACCGTGTCCTACTTCGAGTGGGTCCAGAACAAGAACGCCGTGACCTGGTCCGCCGAGCAGGTCGACCGCGAACTCAACCGCCACATGGTCGTCGCGGCCCAGCGGACCCTCAACACCCGCGCCCGCCTGCAGTGCACGCTGCGGAACGCCGCGTTCGCCACCGCGCTTGAGCACATCGGCGCGGCGTACAAGGTCCGCGGGATCTTCCCCTGATCCTGATTGTCCCATAACACATACTTCGGCGGGCACCATCTGAGTGCCCGCTTTTTTCATTGGTGCGGACTCCTCATAACGGTATCATTTTCCTGCGTTTTGGGGTTTCGTTCGTTCTGGAGTTGGAGCAAGAACATGTTGATTCGTGGGATCGCCGTCATCGCGCTGTGCATGATGTCCCGTGCCGCGCTTTGTGCTGATGTCCTGATTGTTTCCGCGGGTTCGACGGTGACGGACAACGCGCTCGTCTCCGCGCTGGTTGACAACGGGCACACCGCCACGGTGGGACCGCGGTACTGGGAGTTCGACGTCTCGTTCGATCTTTCCCCGTTTGATGTTGTTTACATCCAGGGAAACGGGAACTGGACCCAGAGCGACATGCCCGTGGACGCCCAATCAAAGATTTTGAACTTCGCTCAGGCGGGCGGGGGGATCATCTTTTCGGAGTGGGTGGTCTGGATGGTTGCGCAGCGCGGGGTGTTCCAGGTGCTCAGCGCCGCGATGCCGGCGCAGCCGAGCAACACCTGGCGGAACATCTCTTCGATCACCATGACCGAGAGCGAATCGGACCCGTTCATCAATCAAGGGCTGCCGGAATCCTTCACGATGCCGCTGACCTCGTTCAACGGAACGGAAACCTACCTGCTGCCGAAGGCGAACGCCACCGTGTTCTACGACTCCGATTGGATCCGCAACGGGCAGGCGGGCGGCGCGGTCATCGGGTGGGATCTCTGCGGCGGGAGGGTGGTCAACTTTTCGACCACGAACGGGCTCAACCAGATCCAGGACGCCAACTTCCAGGTTCTTCTGAGCAACCTTGTCACTTGGGTGACGCGTTCGCTGGAGGACAACTCATGCCCGGCGGACATCGCTCCACCGTGCGGGACGCTGAACTTTTTCGACATCAGCCAGTACCTCGCGCGATACGCCGCCGAGGACCCCGCCGCCGACCTGAACGGTGACGGCCTGTTCAACTTCTTCGATGTATCGCTTTTCCTGAAGTACTACAACGCCGGCTGCGACTGACCGGCGCGGACGGGCATGGCCCCAGCCACGCTCACGGGCGATCGCGGACGCGTTCCTCGGGCGCGGGCTGCGAATAGCGCCGCAGCAGCTCCACGATGCGGGGCTGGGAACGGTCGATCCGGATCGAGGCCCGCATGGCCTCGACCGCCCGCTCGCGGGCGGCGCCGTCGGACTTGCCGGACCAGAGGTAGTTGTTCAGCTCGCAGACCGCCACGCCGTTGAGCGCGGGGGCGTAGGTCGGATCCATCTCCACCGCACGGGCGAAGGCCCGGAGGCTCTCGTCGTAGCGGCGCAGGCGGAACAGGCCCGATCCGAGCCGCTCGTAGGCGACCGGCGACGGCTCGGCCGCGACCACCTCGGTCAGGGCCCCCACCATCTCCGCGTATCGCCCGAGCTGGTTGAAGCTCTCGGCCATGTTCAGCAGCAGGCCCGGCGCGGGGCGCGGCAGCAGCTCGGCGGCCTGGCGGTACTCCACCACGGCCTCCTCGTGCCGGTTCAGGGCCGCCAGCGTGTTGCCCAGGTGCATGCGCGCCTCGCCCGAGCGCGGACGCGAACGCGTGGCCCGCTGGGCGTAGGGCAGGGCCTGCTCCGGGTTGCGTGCCTCCAGATAGGCGGTCGACAGGCCGAGCATGGCGTCGTACTCGTTCGGCCGGACCGCCAGGGCTCGCAGGTACGCGCGGACGGCCTCGTCCATGCGGCCGAGCTGGTGCAGCACGCCGGCGTGGCGGAACTGGGCGTCGAAGTTGCGCGGCTCGGTCCGGGCGGCGGCGGCGAAGCTCCGCTCGGCCATCGCGATCTCGCCGAGTTCGAAGTGCAGGTCGCCCGCCTCGAGCAGCGCGGGGGTGAAGCGCGGGTTGAAGGCGATGGCCCGCTCCAGCTCGGCCAGGGCCGAGCGGATGTCGCCCATCGCGCGGAACTCGCGGGCCCGCTCCAGGGACGATCCCTCGCGGGTGCCCGCGCCGGGCGCGGGTGACGCCAGGTCCTCGGGGGTCAGGGCGGGCTCACGGTCCTCGCCCTGCGGGCGGACCGACGGCCGCTCGGTCACGAGGTACCGGGCGCTGGGCCGGTCGTCGATGACGGTCGTGCGGGGCTCGGCGGGACGCTCCTGGGCGCGGGCGGGCTCCTGCTGGCGCGTCTCCTGGGCCCGGGCGTCGTCCTGACGCTGCTGAAACCGGCGGCAACCGCCGCTGGCGAGCAGGAGAGAGGCGACGAGCGAGCCGGTGACGGCGGTCCGAATCATGGTCATGCAAGGATCCTATGTCCTGGGGTCCGGGCGTACACTCGGTCCGAGGTGTCCGCATGTCTACGCCCCCATTGATCGGCCGGATCGGCCTTGTCACCGGAGCCAGCGCGGGAATCGGGCACGCCGTGGCCTGCGAGCTGGCCACGCTGGGGGCCCGGCTGGCGGTCAATGCGCGTCGCGAAGACCGCCTGGTGGCCCTGGCCCAGGAGATCGCCGACCGCTGTGCGCCCACCACCCGCCTGGCCGACCCGGACCGGGTGGTGATGGTGCCCGGGGACGCGTCGGACCCCGGGGTCATCCGTCAGATGCTCGACGAGCCCGAGGAACGCTTCGGGCAGCCGGTGGACCTGGTCGTGGTCAACGCCGGGCGCGGGCTGGCGGGGTCGGTGCTGACCAGCGACGAAAGCCAGTGGGAAGAGGTCGTGCGGATCAACCTGCTCGGGGCGGCGCGGCTGATCCGGGCGGCGGGCGAGCGGCTGGCCGCGCTGCAGAAGGGCCGCGCGTGGCCGAAGCACCCGGCGGACATCGTGGTGCTCGGCTCGAATGTCGGGCGGCACATCTCGCCGTTCTCGTCGCTGTACGGCTCGACCAAGGCGGCGGTGGCATCGATGACCGAGGCGGCCCGGCGCGAGCTGGGGCCCAAGGGCGTGCGGGTGACGCTGATCGAGCCGGGGATCGTCAAGAGCGAGTTCCAGGGCGTGGCCGGCTACGACGAGCAATCGTTCGGCGCGCTGATGGACAAGTTCTCGCCCGTGCTGACGCCGGAGGACGTGGCGCGGACGATCGGGTTCGTCGTGCGCCAGCCGGCGGGGGTGCACCTGTGCGACGTGGTGATCCGGCCGACGCGGCAGGATTATCCGTGATCGTTCGGCGGAAACAGGTGGATCCTGCTCTGCCCGAGGACGGGCATCACTGGGGTCTGCTCGACCCGCACGCGGAGTACAGGGTTATCGGCATTGAGTACGACAGCTATCGGATTCAGAGCTCTGAGGATGACTGGCCATGCCTGTACTCGGCCGAGCTTTTCGACATCATGGATCCGCGTGTGGAGCCGGAATGGGTCGTGGAGTATATCAATGAGTCATTCTTCGTTGGGTTTCCGCAGTTCGCTGAAGCAGGGTTCTGGGAAGATGTGCATGATGGTCGCCACGAAGCCCTTCAAGAACTGAAGCCAGTGCTTGACCGGCTTGGAATCAAGCACCCCTGAGACAATCAACGCCCACGATGAAATCGTGGGGTTCTTGGGCGAGCCCGGGCTGCAACAAAGAACCCCACGATTTCATCGTGGGCGTTGCTCATCTTCCCAGATACTGCGAAGGCACGGCGCCGTGGTCCGCCCGGATGTTGCTCTTGATCCCGCCGCGGCCCTTCCAGATCGTGACGATCTGCAGCCATTCGGGTTGCATCAGGCCGACCAGGTCGTCGCGGATCTGGTTGGTGACGGCCTCGTAGAAAATGCCCTCGTTGCGGAAGCTCTGGTAGTAGAGCTTGAGGCTCTTGAGTTCGACGCAGGTCCCGCCGGCCTTGGCCGCCTTGGGCTGGTAGCGCAGCAGCACATCCGCGAAGTCCGGGTGACCGGTCTTCGGGCAGACGGAGGTGAACTCCTCCGAGATGTGCTCGATCACGAAGGGGGTGTCGGAGGGAGCCGGGAATGTCTCAAGCAGCTTGGCGTCGGGCATGGGGCCGAAGCGTAGGGCTTACCAGCCGCCGCAGTCGTCCCACCACGGGTCACGCTTGTAGGTGGAGTAGGTGTGGGTGTGGGTGTGCGTGTGGCGGGTGTGGTGGTAGTGGTGATGGTGGCGGGTGGTGTGGTGCGTCGGATAGCTCCGGGGGGAGCTGCTGTAACGGGCGTTCTGGCGGTTGCGCTCGTTCTGGTCGCCGATGACCGCGCCGGACAGGCCGCCGGAGACCGCGCCGATGGCGGCGCCCTTGCCTGCGTTGCCGCTGAGCGAACCGATGGCCAGCCCGCCCAAGGCGCCCAGCGCCGCACCGGTGAAGGCGCCCTCGCCGGCGTTGTTGCAGCCTGTCATGCCCAGACTCAGGGTCAGGGCGGCGGCGGTCCCCAAAGCAGCGTTGGCGATACGGCGGTTCTGACGCATGGCGATTCTCCTCAGCGGGCTCGGCCCGCAGCGGGAAACCGTCCCGGTCGCCCGCTCACTGACACATACTCTCAAGATAACCGAATTGTTGCAAGTATTGACTAACAAAATCGCAAAAATCTCGGTCCGATGGGCCCGCCAATCCTTCTATATACCAAACAGAACGGCTGCTCAGAACCCGAACGGATCCGCCCCCACGCCCCGGCGCCGACGCTGGTCCCTCGGCGTGGTGGTCCCGATCGCGTCCCGCCCGGCCTGGGCCAGAGCCTGGAGGAACTTCTCGTGCTCCGGGCAGGCCTCGAGGTAGTCCAGGAAGTCGTCGACAAGCCAGCCCGGGGGGTCGCCCGGCTCCGCGCTGGCCTGGGCCTCGACGATCGCCCGGTCGCCCAGGGCCTCGCCCGCGGCCGCGAACCAGTCCGGGTGGATCGCCTCGGTGACCCGGTCACCGGCCATCGGGCGCGGCCCGGGGTCGCCCTCAGCCCAGCGGACCACGCCGGGGGGCGGATCGATCCGCACGCGCGCCACCCGCTCGCCCACGCCGACGATGGGCCACTGCCCGTCGCGGGTCATCGGCTCGCGGCACAGGACGAACACCGGGATCCGCTCGGCCCAGGCCCGCTGGCGGATCTGGCGCGCATCGACGCCGATCAGCGGCGGCTGGACCAGGTAGCAACCCGGGCCGGGGCGATCCCCGAGATCCTCGGCGCGGGCGATGACGGCCACCGTCCCGGTGTCGAGGGCCTCCTGGCGGACCCAGCGCCGGGCTTCCTGGAGCGGCAGGCAGATGCGGGCCATGCGCCCGAAATCGTCCGCACGGCGCGCCAGGTCGAGGGCCCCGAGGCACAGCTCGGCCGCTCGGAAGTACTCGGTGGACGCCAAGGCCTGGGACGCCCGCTCCATCATCGCATCGATCGCGTTGGCGGAGGGGGGCGCGTTCACGCGGTGTCCGCCTCCCGGACCGGTTGGACCGCCCGCTCGGCCAGGGCGTCGATCATCGCGAGCCACATGCCCGCGCGCTCGTCCAGGTCGCACGCCAGCGTGTCGGACAGGGCCGACCAGTCTTCCTTGCTCACCGCGTCGCGCAGGGCCACCAGGTCGGCGGCGAGATCGCGGACCACCCGGTCGCCGGTGGCCTCACCCGCCTTGATCTGCGTGATGGGCACGCCCGCGAGCGTGGCGGCCTGATCGATCACGGAGCGGACGACCTGCCAGCCCTCGACGATGCCCCGGAGCGAGCCGAGGGCCTGGGCGACCTCGCCGGAATCGATCAACTCGGCGGCGCGCTGCTGGTCCTGGCGGGTGCGTTCGAGCGCATCGCGGGCTTCGAGCAGCGTCTCGCGCAGGAACAAGGACTTCTCGGCGGTGACCACGCCCAGCTCGGTCACGCCGGCGGCGTCCTCTGGCATGCGGTCGAGCAGGTCGGCCGCGGGCTCGCCGTCGGCCTGGACCTCGATGACCAGGCGTCCGAGCTCGTCGGCCTTGGCGCGGGCGAGTTCGAGGGCCTGGGCGACGCCGGGGGCGTCTTCTGAGATGGTCTGGCCGTCCATGATGACTCGCATCGGGCTTTTCCTCCATGTGGCCGACGGATCGCTGGGTCAGGCGTTGCCGTTCTCGGCCTTGATGCGTCGGTTTTCCTTGGAAATCAATCGGAGATTCCGAGCATAGATCACCACACCGGTCGCCTGTCCCATCACGCCGACGATGTCCTTGCGCCAGACGAAATAGGTAAACAGGAACAGACCGCCCGCGAAACTGAACCACCAGAAGACTTCCGGGACCGTGGAAACCCGGCTGCGCTCCGAGATGACCCATTGGATGAGCATGCGCCCGAAAAAGGCGAACTGCCCGGCCAGCCCGATCACCACCCAGCCGAAGGTGGCCCAGCGGGTGATGTTAAAGAAACCCAGCAGGGTGCGCTCCCACGACGGGCGGGCCAGCCACGCATCCAGGCGGGCCGCGAGGAAGTCGTCCAGCTCGTCGGGGGGGATGATGATCCCGGCCATCTCAGGCGGGGAAATCACCCGGTATGAGGCGGGCTGGGTCTCGGGCATCCGGGCCAGCAGGATCTCCATCGACCCCACGCGCACATCGAGGTCGTAGTTGCCCCGGCGCAGGGTCGGCTGGAGCACCAGCCACACGCCCAGGAACAGCAGGGCGATCATGGCCAAGATCGGTCCTGGCTTCACGGGGCGGCCTCCTGCGTGACTCGGTCGGACCGTTCCGCGTTGAGGGCGGACTCGGGCCGGTGCTCGACGGGCGGGCCGGGCATGCGCCGCCGGGCGGACATCCAGCGGACGGCGAAGCAGTCGATCAGCCCCGGGATGGCGCGCTGGCTGATGCCCATGCCGTACTTGGGCTCACCGGCGTGCCGGGGCCGGTGGGCCACGGGCATCTCGACGACCGTGTAGCCCAGGCGGCGTGCGGTGACCGGGATGAAGCGGTGCATGCCCTTGAACTCCAGGGGCAGGGCGAGGGCGATCTCGCGCTTCATCAGCCGCAAGGAACAGCCGGTGTCCCGGATCGAGTCGCCGAGGATCATCCTCCGGAACACCCGCCCCACCACCGAGCCGACCAAACGGATCCAGGCGTCGCCGGCGCGCCGGGCGGCGGAGCGGTCGCCCTGGACGAAGTCGGCCCCGCTGGCGTGCATGTGGTCGATCATGCGGGGAAGGTCGGCGGGATCGTTCTGCAGGTCGGCGTCGAGCACGCCGATCAGGCGGCCGCGGGCGGCGGCGAAGCCGACCTTGAACGCCGCCGACTGGCCGTTGCCCCCGCCGTTGAACGGGGGCAGACTGATGAGCCTCAGCCACGGGCGGCCGGGCATCAGCGCGCGCACCCGGTCGGCCGTCGCATCGGTCGAGGCGTCGTCGATGATGAGGAACTCGAAGGCCAGCCCGGTGGGGGCGAGCGCGGCGTGGACCTGCTCGACCAGCAGATCGACATTGTCCGCCTCGTCACGCGCGGGCGCGACCACGGTCAGGTCGATCGCGTCGTGGGACCGGGATGCATCGTTGGACGGGGGCATCATGCGTGCGGGGGCTGCGTCGGACCGGTCGTGCGGGGCGAAGCCGAGAGGCCCCGGGGTTGGGATTCGGGGGGCCGGGGTCTAGAATGATTCCAAGTTTCTGGTCCGATTTCCCCAGCGAGGCAGTCTATGCATCTTCGACACAGCGACCACGACCACGGCCCGAAGACCGTGAAGATCAAGTACCTCGTCGAGAACCCCGAGGGCATGATCGACGAGGACCACTTCACCGGGACCGACCCGAACGCCAAGGAGCACGAGTTCATGGCGGCCAAGGGCGAGCACCTGCTCGAGGTGGCGGTCGAGAACGGGCTGAACATCGAGCACGCCTGCGGCGCGGTCTGCGCGTGCTCGACCTGCCATGTCTACATCGAGAAGGGCATGGAGTGTCTGTCCGAGGCCGAGGAAGAGGAAGAGGACCGGGTGGAGGAAGCCCCGGGGCTGCAGATCAACAGCCGCCTGTCGTGCCAGTGCATCATCCAGAAGGAGGGGGAGATCGTGGTGCGGGTGCCGGCGTGGAACCGGAATGCGGTGAAGGAAGTGCCGCACTGACACGGATGAGGCCCGGTCACCGGGCTCTTTCCGTCTGAACAAGCCGCGCCGAAACAAGCCGCGCCTGGAAAGAAGCGGCCCTCCGCCCGCGGCGCGCCCCGGCGGAGGCCGCGAGCGGACAAATCGTCACGGATCCTTCCGAGACCGAGATCATCTTGCGGAAGCATCGGCTGGAGAAAAGGTCAAAGCCGAGCATGACGCCACCGCCCATCCGCTTACTCGCGTGCGCGGCTGATTGGGTCCGGATGCGCCGATTTGGGCGTGCTCTTCGAGGATGAAGATCACGGCACCGAGCGCGGGCTGGATCAGGACCCCGTCGCGGACGCTCTGGGCTCGTTCGCGAGGGATTCGATCGCGTCCTTGCGGAGTTCGCCGCCGCGCCAGGCTTCGATGGCGGCGCGGACTTCGTCGGGCGTGCGGGCATTGCGGACGGCTTCCTTGAGCGGTTTGCAGTGGCCGTCGTTGATTGTCTTACCCAGCCACGAGATCTTCTGGCGGATCACATGCATGGCGTGGTGCTCGCCGCGGAAGTCGATCATGCGGTGGAAGTAGGCGAGGACGGTGTCGAGGCGGGCGGAATCGGAGGGGACTGGGGACTGGCCACTGGCCACCAGGGAGGAAGAAATCATCCCAAGTGGCTGGTCCCTGGTGGCCAGTCCCTTCTTCTTCTGCAACGCCCACGCCTCCGCGAAGATCCACGGATTGCCGAAGGAGCCTCGACCGATCATGGCGCCGGCGCAGCCGGTCTCGGTGATCATGTCCACGGCGTCCTGCGCCGTGCGGACATCGCCGTTGCCGACAACCGGGACGCCGCCGTTGGGAGCGCCGTCGTAGGTTCCGGTCGCCTCCCCCACCGCTTCGACGACGCGTTTGATGCCTTCGCGCCGGCACTGGCCCCTGAAGAGCTGCTCGGTGGTGCGGCCGTGGACGGTGATCATGGACGCGCCGCGCTCGCACAGGCCGACGGCCAGGTCGCACGCGACGCCGGCCTCGTACGCGGCCTCGTCCCAGCCGAGTCGCATCTTGGCCGTCAATGGGATGCGGTCGGGCAGGGCGGCCCGGACGGCTTCGAAGGCCCTGAAGGTGTTGGGCAGGTTGCACATGAGCTTGCTGCCGCCGTCCTTCTTGCAGACCTTGTCGACGGGGCAGCCCATGTTGATGTCGACGACGGTCGCGCCGTGGTCGGCGCACCAGCGGGCGCCGTCGGCGAGGATCTGGGGATCCGCGCCGTACAGCTGCATGCCGATGGGCTGGTCGAGGTCGTGGGTGCGGGCGAGGTCGTAGGAGGTCTCGGAGGAGCAGAGCAGGCCCTGGGGGCTGAGCAGGTCGGTGCAGGCCAGGCCCACACCGCCGCATTCGCGGACGGTCAGTCGCCACGCCAGCTCGCACCAGCCCGCGATGGGGGCCAGGAGAAGGTTGGTCTCCAGCGGGACGGGTCCGGCCGGAGCACGGAGTGTCAGGGGTGTGGCGAGGGGCGGTGGCACGGGAGATGGTATGGGAAAGTGTGCTTTGGAGGCTGCTTGGAAGGCGGTCTGGGAAGAGGCCGCCTGGAAGGCGGCCCCACCATCAGATCCGGGCCCGCCGCGCATGGACGAACCACTCGAGCGTCATGATCACGAAGGCGATGAGCAGCAGCGTGGGCCAGAGTTCGCGCCGGCCCTCGACCGCGGCCCGGGCCGCGGGCAGGGCCTCGCGCCCGAACAGGGCCGGCTCGCCGACGCGGATCGCGCTCTCGCCGGCGTCGAGCATGGAGACGGCCAGGGTCGGCTGCTCGGCCCCGGTCAGCGTGTAGACCCCCGCCCGGGCCAGCGGGCCGAGGATCGCCACGCCCTCGGACGCGGGAGCCTCGGCGGTGAGCGGGCCGTCGGCACGGACGCGATCGGCGGCGGCGCGGATCTCGATCGATTCCGAGGTGGTGTGGACCACGCCCTCGCCTCGCACGCCGGGGGCGAGGCGTTCGAAGGCCGAGGCGATGAAGATCGGCATGCCGACATCCATCGCCCAGTTCGAGCGGGTGAGGGGGAAGGAAACGCGGATGTGCCGCACGCCGCCGCCCACGGCCTCGATGATCGCCGGGCCGCTGCGGGCCTCGGCCAGCACCGTCACGCCCGGCGCGGATTCGTCGGGCAGCGGCACGGCGCGGTCGAAGACCACCGTGGCCAGGCTGAGGTCGCGCAGCACCGGGTGGGCCCGGTCCCAGACGACGATGCGTTCGCGTCCTTCACGCAGGGCCTGCTCCTCTGCCCCCGGCCAGGCGCTGGCAAACCCCAGGGAAGGAACGGACGGGAGGGCGTCGGGCGTCACGCGGTCGTAGACCACCAGCTCCGCCCCGGCCAACGCATCACGCTCGGTCGGGGCGTGCGACGAGACTGAGCCGGGTGCGAGCACGCCGAGCACATCGAGCAGGAACGGGTCGGGGCGGCCGTCGGGGGCGAAGACGACGGTCCGGGGCGGCCGGGGATCGGGCAGGTCGGCCCAGGCCCGGTCGTCCGAGGCGAGGACCCCGCCGCCGGATTCGAGGGATGCTTCGAGCCGGGCCGCGCCGGGGGCGCGGATGGTCACGGCACGGGTGACGGCCCCGGGGCCCTCCTCCGTGGCGGCGGGGATCTCCAGCGGGACCGTCTGCGTGACCACACCGGCCCGCAAGCGGACGACCACGCCCGCCGGGCGGTCCGCGTTGGACACGACGCGAAGGAAGACCCGCGCGGTGTCCGGCTCGGACGGATCGCGGATCGCATGCATCGCGGCGATGCCGGCGTTGCGCCCGGGGGCGTCGGTCACCGTGACGATCTCGCCCGACCAGCCGGGAAAATCGCTGGGCCGGATCATGCCCGCGTCGGTGAAGATCCAGACGGTCGGCTCGGTGCTTGCCGCGCTCTCCTCGTCCTCTTCGGCGGCGTGGTCGAGCAGGGCGTTGAGCATCGCGCGGAGGTTGTCCAGGTCCAGCGGCTGGTCGGTCGGCTCGATGGTGCGGATGCCCGCGATGGCGTTCTCGATGGACCGGCGGGGCGCGACGACCATCCGCGGGTCCAGCGAGGCCCGCACCACCGCGATCTCCGGCACGGCCGACCCCCGCCGCATCGAGCCGAGCCGGTCGACGGCCAGGGCCTTGGCCCGTTCCAGCCGGGTCATCCCCTCGGGGCCTGCGTCGGCGGCGTTCATCGAGGCCGAGGCGTCGATGACCACGATCAGGCGGCCCGGGATGCGCTCGGCGGCCCCCACCACCGGCCGGGCCAGCGCCAACGCGAGCAGGATCACCGCCAAGAGCTGCAGCAGGAACAGCAGCGTCATCCGCGGCGCCCGGAACGGGATATTGACCTCCAGGTCCTTGGCCGCGTTCATCCACAGCAGCGTGGAGGAGACCCGCACGGGGCGGCGACGCAGCTTGAGCGCGTGCAGCAGCAGCAGCCCGGTGATCCCGAGCACGCCCGCGAACAGGCCGGTCAGCGGGGCCAGAAAACTCATCGCGACCAGCCCTCGATCGGAGGCGGCGGTGAGCCCGTGCCGGACGATGCCCGGTTCGGGGTCTGCGGCGGGCGGTACTTCTTGCAGACCAGATAGATCTCGCGCGACACCTCACGCGTGGCGTCCGGCTTGTAAGGCTTGGCCTCGACGAAGCACCCCTTGCACCGCTTGATCAGCTCGGGCGTGCCCCCGCCCTCGAAGACCTTCATCACGCTGGCCCCGCCCCGGCGGAGCAGGGACGGCAGGCGGTCGACGACGGACTGGCACAGCCGGGCGGAGAGGAAATCGTCCCCGTGGCCGGAGGTGTCCGGGGCCATATCCGAGAAGACGGCGTCGAAGAGCTTGCCGTCGTCGCCCATCAGCAGGGTGGGATCCATGGTGGTGAAGTCCCCAACCAGCGTCCGCACCCGGCCGGGCATCGGCTCGGTGACGCGTTTGAGGTCGACCCCGACCACCTCGCCCTTCTCACCCGTCCGCTCGGCCAGGACCTGCAGCCACGAGCCCGGGGCGCATCCCAGGTCGAGCACCTTGCCCGCCCGGGGGATCACCCGGCGTTTGTCGTCGATCTCGATGAGCTTGTAGGCCGAGCGGGCGAGATACCCCTCCCGCTTGGCCTGCTTGAAGTACTTGTCGTGGAGGACGCGCTTTGGCACAGGGGAGTGTAGGGGGAACACGCCCGAACCGGCCCGGGAATCGCCCGGCCGCCTGCACCCTGCTGCCCGGGCGTCTTCGATCAACCGCAGAGGACGCCGAGGGGCGAAGAGGAACGCAGAGGGACGGACAAACCGATTAATGAATCGCTCCGGCATCGCTCGGATTTCTGATTTCTGATTCTGAACCAGGACTCTGCTCTGCGCCCTCGGCGATCCTCCGCGTTGGATCGTGAATCAGGGCACGATCGAGGACTCCCGCGGTCGCCAAACCGGTCGCGCGGATTCCCGCCCGGCGTGAAACCGCGCGGGCAAGGCTCCCTACCATGGGGCCGTGTACCAGGCCCTCCTGACCCGGAAATATCTGACCAGCAAGGTCATGCCCCTGCTGGCGATGGCGGCGGTCACGCTCTCGGTGGCGACGATCCTGATCACCTGGTCGGTCATGGGCGGGTTCCTCAACGCCCTGATGACCAGCGGGCGGGCCATGATCGGGGACGCGTATGTCGTCTGGCCCAATGTCGGCTTCGCCCACTACGACGACCTGGCCGAGCGGCTCGAGGCCCACCCCGACATCCACGCCGCCGCCCCGATCATCGAGACCTACGGCATGGTCAAGCTGCCCGACGACCGGGTGGAGCTGATCCAGATCAAGGGCGTGCAGGCGGACAGCTATCACCAGGTCACCGGGTTTTCCGACACGCTGTGGTGGAAGCCGCTGGACCGCCCGACCCGCAAAGACCGCGAGGGGCGCGACATCCGCCTGGACCCGGACAACCGGCCCGCCCTGGAACGGTTCGCCGAGCACGGGCGGCGCATGGTCCGGCCCGACCCCGACACCGGCATCGAGCAGCCCGCGGGCCTGCTTGGCATCGAGGTGACCGGGATGAACCAGCGGACGACCACGGGGATCTATGTGCCGATGAACCCGTCCCGGCGCACGGCCGACGGGGGCTACGACTTCCTCGACGAGTTCATGCCGCGGAACGGCGCGGTGGGCGTGACGGTGCTCAGCCTGGACTCGACCGGCCGTCCGACGGACCCGGTCTCGCGGACGATCCCGATCGCCAATGAGTTCCAGACGGGGATCTACGAGGTCGATTCGGGCACGCTGATCGCGCCCCTGGACCTGGTGCAGCGGATGCTGCGGATGAACGAAGCACGCCGGATCGACCCGGAGGCCGCACGCCGCGCGCCCGACCCGTTCGACTACGACATCGACCCGGACACGGGCGAGCTGCGCCCGTTCGTGCCGGCGGCGACCCGCCCGGACCCCGCGCGGGTCACCACGGTGCTGATCCGTGGCCGCCCCGGGATGCGTCCCGAGCGGGTGGCCGAGATCGCCGCGGAGATCTATGTCGACTTCGCCAGGGACCACCGGGGCGAGGTGCCCGACGCCCACTCGATCCACATCAACACCTGGGAAGCCCGCAACCGCACGATGATCGAGGCGGTCAAGAAAGAGACCGGGCTGGTGCTCGCGGTCTTCGGGGTGATCTGCTTCACCACGGTGTTCCTGGTCCTGGCGATCTTCTGGTCCATGATCAGCGAGAAGACCAAGGACATCGGCATCCTGCGCGCGCTGGGTGCGAGCACGCCCGGGGTGGCGTGGCTGTGGCTGCGGTACGGCGCGTCCATCGGGATCGTGGGGGCCACGCTCGGGCTGGTCGCCGGCTACCTGATCGTGACGAACATCAACGCGATCCACGACTGGCTCGGCGCGCGGTTCGGTCTGTTGATCTGGGACCCGCGTGTGTACTACTTCGTGGAGATCCCGCGCGAGGTCGAGCTGCCCAAGGCGGTCATCGTGTTCGTGGTGGGCGTGCTGACCTGCGTGCTCGGGGCGTTGATCCCGGCGGTGCGCAGCGCGCGGATGGACCCGGTCAAGGCGTTGAGGTTCGAGTGAACGGTTTACCGAAAAAATATCTACTGCATTCTACACGCGATCGAATCGTCGAGATTGCCATTGCCATTGCTTTTGCTGTGCTCATTGGAATATCAGCCTGGACTTGGCAAGCGGGCTGGCTTCGGGTTCTTCTCCTTAGCGCGGGCACGGTAGCTTTAGTTTACTTCGTACTGTTTCCATGGAGAATATGGGCTGGAGCTAAACAGCTTTTAAAAATAGATAGATCTATGTTAGCACTTAAATCTGCTGACCTCGGGGATCATTTAATTGCTGCGCGAGACTTGCGCAAGACATACAAATTGGGCCGTGTTTCAGTACAAGTTCTTCACGGCGTTGACTTAACCATCAAGAAGGGCGAGTGGGTTGCGATTCTCGGCGCGTCGGGCTCAGGCAAATCCACATTGCTCCACCTCTGCGGTGGTCTCGATCGAGCGGATGATGTTCGCAACGGCACGAAACAACCGTTGGTTGTTTTTGAAGGTCGAGACATTGGCACCATGGACAAACGCGAGCTGGACCGCTACCGCGCCCGCGAGGTGGGCTTCGTGTTCCAGTTCTACCACCTCCTGCCCGAGCTGAGCGTCCTGCAGAATGTCACGGTGGGCGCGATGATCCGGCACGGGCGCCTGGGGTACATCGGCCAGCGCCGCCAGGCCGAGGCCCGGGCGTCCGAGCTGCTTAGCGCCTTCGGGCTCGACCACCGGCTGCGCCACCGCCCGGCCGAACTCTCCGGCGGCGAACGCCAGCGGGTGGCCATCGCGCGGGCCCTGATCAACGGGCCCCGCCTGCTGCTGGCCGACGAACCGACCGGCAACCTGGACCGTACCACCGGGGACGCCATCCTCGACGCCCTGGCCGACCTGCGGGCCGGGTCCGGGCTGACCGTGCTCATGGTCACCCACGACGAGCGGGTCGCCGAGCGGGCTGATCGGGTGATCCGCCTCGTGGATGGGCGTGTGGTCGAGGCCGCCCCCATGACCGGGGGATCCGTCGTCCCGGCGAAGTCGCTAGACTAAACTTGTGTTCGCAAACCGGGGCCGATCCCGCCAGGGGCGGCCCGGCACAGGAATCCACCACGAGATGACCCCTGTCCGGACCGACATCCAAGAGCCCACCCAAGGCCCGGCGGCCGAGCCCTCCCGCTCCGTCGTCACCCTCAAAAGCCCGACCGGCACCGCGATCAAGGCCGATGTCGTCCAGTCAGGTATCGGGCCCAAGGTCATCTTCCTCCACGGGCTCGTCGGTCTGAACGAGCACTGGGAAGATGTCGTCCGGCGCATCAAGCACAAGGCCCACTGCACCACGCTGGAACTGCCCCTGCTGGAACTGCGCGGGGATGACTGCTCGCTCTGGTCCGTGGTCGACATGACCACCCAGTTCCTCGACGAGCATACCGACGGGCCCGCCGTGCTGGTGGGCAACTCCTTCGGCGGGCATGTGGCCCTGCGGATCGCGCACGCCCGGCCCGACCTGGTCCGCGCGTTGATCCTGGCGGGGTCCTCGGGGCTGATCGAGCGGACGATGGTCAAGGGCGCGCCGGTCCGGCCCAGCCGCGAGTGGCTGGAAGAAAAAATCGGCGAGCTGTTCTACGACAAGTCCGCCATGAACCCCGGCGATGTGGATCGCGCCCACAAGCTGCTCAACGAGCGTGGCGGGGCGCGGGCGATGGTCAAGCTGTCGAAGACCGCCCGGCGCGACAACATGACCGATGACCTCGGCGACATCGCCTGCCCGACGCTGCTGATCTGGGGCAGGCAGGACATCGTCACGCCGCCCAGCGCGGGCCAGGGCTTCACGGAACTCATGCCCGACGCCCGGATCGTCTGGCTCGACGGGTGCGGGCACGCTCCCATGCTTGAGTCCCCGGTGCCCTTCGCCCAGTCCGTCATGGACTTCCTCGATGAACTCGACCAGCGCGGCATCCCCCGGAGCAACCCGAGGTGACCCCCCCTACCGCCCACGCCGCGGCCACCGCGACGCACGCGGATCAGGCCCCGGCCCCCCAGCCCTCCCCCGCACCCACGCCCGACGGGCCGTCGTCGGCCACGACCCTTGTCGGCCACGGCCTGGCCCTGCGCGTCGCACGCCGACGGCGCAAGCTGGCCAACCTGCGCTGGTGGCAGCGCAACACCGCGCCCGTCCAGCTCCGCGAGCTGACCCGCCTTATGAGCGCCGGCTCGTTCTGCGCGTTCGGACGCGACCGCCATTTCGAGCGCATCCTGGGCATGCCCGACCCGCTGGAGCGGTACAAGGCCTTCACCAAGGCCGTGCCCATCGCCGACTGGTACGCCTTCAAGGACGACATCGCCCGCATGCGCGAGGGCGGCGAGCGCGGCGTCCTCTGGCCCGGGCTGGTCACCCGCTTCGCCCAGACCAGCGGCACCACCGCCGGCGAGAAGTTCATCCCCGTCTCCGATGAGATGATGAAGGGCAACTACCTGGCCTCGCTGGACATCTTCGCCCACCTGATCAACCGGGGCGTGTCGCCCGCACGCCTGATGGGCGGGCGGTGCCTGTTCCTGGGCGGGTCGAGCGATCTGGAATACAACGAGCACGGCATCGCCACCGGCGACCTGTCGGGGCTGGTCACGCCGCTGATCCGCTGGCCGCTGAGCAAGATCTACTCGCCCGGGCCGAAGATCGCCCTGATGAGCGACTGGCCGGCCAAGATCGAGGCGATGGCCAATCTGACCATCGACCAGGACATCCGGTTCATCTCCGGCATGCCCTCGTGGGCGATGGTGCTGATCGACCGGGTGGTCGAGCTGGCCAAGGAACGCGGCAAGGACGCGTCCTGCGCCCGGGATGTCTGGCCGAACCTGGAGGTCTTCGTCCACGGCGGGGTCAAGTACACGCCCTTCCTGCCGCGGATGTGCCGGGCGTTCTCGGGCGATCCGCTGATCGACTTCCCCTGCCGCCACGAGCTGTACCCCGCCAGCGAGGGCTTCATCGCCATGCAGGACCGCACGGGCGACCCGGGCATGCGCCTGCTGACCGACAACGGCATCTTCTACGAGTTCGTGCCCCTCGAACGCATCAACGACGCCGAGCCGGAGGCCTTCCCCTGCTGGGCGGTGGAGAAGGGCCAGAAGTATGTCGTCATCATGACGACCAACGCCGGCCTCTGGCGGTACAACATCGGGGATGTCGTCGAGTTCGACACGATCCCCGGCGGGCCGGACGGAGCGGGGGGGGGCGGCGAGGGGCCCTGCCGCCTGCGGATCGTCGGGCGACACCGGCACTTCATCAACGCCTTCGGCGAGAACCTCATCGTCGAGCACATCGAGCACGGCGTGGCCGAGGCCGCCCGGGCTACGGGCGTCGAGCACGGTGAGTTCACCGCCGCCCCGGTCTACCCCACCGAGACCACCCGCGCCGGGCTGGAGCTGGCCATCGAGCTGCCCGAGGGCATCCCCCCCGAGACGCTCGAACGCTTCCGCGAGGTGTTCGACGCGGCGGTCAAGGCCGTCAATGTGGACTACACCACCAAAAGGACCGACTCGCTGGGCATGCAGCCGCCCACGCTGACCCCCCTGCCGATGGGCGCTTTCCACAGGTGGCTCGATTCGCAGGGCAAGCTCGGCGGGCAGCATAAGTGCCCCCGCTGCGCCAACCACCGCGACATCATCGAGCCGCTGGCGGCAATGGGTCGGTCGGCACGCCCCGGTCCGGGTGCCATCGGTTGACCCGAAGGGCAACCGATGCCGGCACGAGGTACGACGCAAAGATCACAAAGCGTTTTCGGACCAATACTTGCGCATGTTTCCCGATTCCGGCTTGACACACGGGGCTGGATAGGCGACAATAGTTAGCAAGTGCTAACTATCTGCTGAGGGAATCCCCATGTTTGCGGAACACCACGATGTGATCGACCGGATCGAGCGGCTCGAACGACGCGTGTCGGCGTTGGAAGCCGGGGCCGCCCCGGCCCCCGCGGCGACTGGCCCGGTCGCCGCCGCGGGTCCGGCCAGCGATGCGCGGCCGGCGATACCGGCAGCGCCCGCGCCGGAGGACGCGGCGGGCGGACCGGGACGCAAGGCGGTGCCGGCGTGGATCACGGGGGGCTCGCCGGCCGCGGTGCCGGCGCGTCCAAAGATGACGCCACCGGCGGGTTCGCCGGGCGCGGCACCGGCGCGCCCGAAGATGGACCCGCGCCCCGGCGGGTCGGTCGAGGAGCTGATCGGGGGCAAGTGGTTCCTGGTGCTGGGCGCGCTGATCGTGGTCGCCGGGGTGGGGTTCTTCCTGAAACTCGCGTACGACCAGGGGTGGATCACGGGGATCCCGCCGGCGTGGCGGTGCGTGGTGTCGGGGCTGTTCGGCGCGGCGTTGCTGGGCGCGGGGCAGGTGACGCGGTCCCGCCTGGGCGCGTTCGCGTCGGTGGGGTTCACGGCGGCCGGGCTCGGGGTGCTGTACGCCACGGCGTACGCGGCGTACGGCTACTTCGGCCTGGCGGGGCCGGGGGCGGCGTTCGCGATGCTGGCGGGCGTGGCGGCGCTGGGGCTGGTTATCGCGCTGAAGCAGGGCTCGGTGACGCTCGGCGTGCTGGCGGTGCTGGGCGGGTATCTGACGCCGCTGATCCTGGCCGACGCGGACAGCCCGGCGTGGGCGCTGCCGGCCTACCTAATGACGCTGCTGCTGGTCGCCTCGGCGCTGGCGCTGCGGGCGACCCGCTTCCAGGCGCTGGCCTCGCTGGCGTGGTGGGGCACGGTGCTGATCGGCGCGGGGTGGACGCTGTCGCGGATGGACGAGGCCCCGGCGCTGGCGCTGGTCTTCGTCGGCGCGGCGTGGGCGGTCATGCAGGGCGTCGGCACGCGGGTGAACGCGGGGTCGGCGTGGAAGGCGGCGGGCAGGGCGTGGCCCGCATTCGCCAGCCTGAGCACCACGCTGTGGGCGCTCGGCCTGGGCCTGGTGGTGATGGACGACTGGGGCGTGATGCGCCTGTGGACCGTGCCCGCGGCGCTGGCGGCAGCGACGCTGGCGGGCGGCATGGCGCTGGCGGGGATGCTGCGGGTGCTGACCGACACGCCCCGCACGATGCCGGAGACGGTGGGCGCCTCGCTGACAGCGCAGGGCGGGGCGATGCTGCCCGTCGCGCTGCTGATGGGCCTCCAGACGCAGGGCGCGACGATCGGCGTGTTCGTGGCGTTGGGCATGGCGGCGGCGTTCGCGGGCCGGTGGGTGCGGGCGCTGTCGCTGGCGTGGTACGGCGCGGCGATGCTGGGCATCGCGTCGTTGGTCCTGCTCGCATCGTTCGAAGGTACGCTGCACGCGGGCAACGCGAACGCCGTCGGGCTGGTGTTCACCTGGTGGACGCTGCTGGCGGTGTTGACCGGGCTGGGCGCGATGGTCTCGGCGGCGTTGGCGCGGGCCGGTGCGGACAAGCCCTCGGCGTCGGCCGACGCGCTGGCCGCGCTCCTGGTGATCGGCGGGTCGGTGCTCCTGGCCGGGTCGGTGCTGCACGCCGATGCGACCGCGACCGGCGTGCTGCTCGCGTACCTGGTGTTCGGGACATGCGCGCTGGGTGCGGCAAGGGCGACGGGGCCGCAGTGGGCCGGCACGGTCGGGCTTTTCTTCGCATCACTGAGCGTCATGGCGTGGATCGTGGGGTTCGTCCAGGCCGGGTGGTTCACGGCACGGTTTGACCGGCCCGCGCTGCTGCACCCGGGGCTGCTGTGGAGCGTGCCGGTGGCGTCGCTGTGGATCGGCTGGGGCGCGGTGCTGGCACGGAGCGCGGTGGACGCCGCACGCCGGGCGCGGGTGCCGGTGTGGATCGTCGGGGCGGCTCTGCTGCTGGTCTCGACCACGCTCGAGACGGCGCGGGTGGCGGAGATGATTACGAAAGACCCGACGGCGCAATCCGGCTCGGTGTCGCTGTGGTGGGCAGCGCTCGGGGCGGCGGCGCTGGCGATCGGCTTCGCCCGTCGGGTGGCGTGGCTGCGCTACACGGGCATCGGGCTGCTGCTGGCGACGGCGGGCAAGGTGCTCACCTGGGACCTTGCCCAAGTCAGCCCGGTGGTGCGGGTGGCGTCGTTCATCGTGACGGGGCTGGTGCTGCTGGTGGTCGCGGCGTGGTATCTGCGGGCGGGGAAGCGCGAGCGGGTGTAGGGGAGGGCACCGGTTGCCCTTCGGGTCAACCGGTGGCACCCGGCTTAGTACACCAGCGGGGGCAGGTGCGGCGCGGGCCAGGAGATGCCGGTGGACTCCATCAGGCGGCGGAGGTTGATCAGGTCGTGCTCGGAGAAGGCGGAGCGTTCGAAGCTGTCCAGGTCGAGCACGCCGTAGCAGCGGCCGGTCTCGTCGAAGAGGGGGATGACCAGCTCGGCGAGGTCGCGGGGGTCGCAGGCGACATAGTTCATACCGAGGTTGCGGACATCGTTGACGATGAGCGGGCGCTTCTTGAGCAGGGCCTGGCCGCAGGCGCCGTGCAGTCCGATGGGGCTGCAGGCGGGCTTGTCGCGGGCGGGGCCGAGGATCATCTCGTCGGCGTCGTCCGCTTTCGTGTAGAAGCCGACCCAGGACACGGCGTGGTCCTTGAGGAAGCGCCAGAGCGTGTCGGCGGCCTCGCGCATGCGGCGTTGCCGGTCCCCGGCCACATGGTTGAGCGCCAGGAAGATCGGCTCGTACTCGCGTTCGTGGGTGGGCATGGGGGAGGAATGAAACAGGGCCGGCGTGGAGCCGGCCCGGTTGGCTTGCGGAGGAGCGGCCGGCTGGAAGCCAGCCCCACCAGGATCAGAGGGTCGCGTCGGTGAAGGGCAGCAGGCCGATGAAGCGGGCGCGCTTGACGGCGGCGGCGACCATGCGCTGCTGGCGGGCGTTGGTGCCGTTGCGCTTGCGCCCGTGGATCTTGCCGTTGGGCGTCATCATGCGGCGCAGGGTCTCGACATCCTTGTAGTCGACGAACTCGACGCCCTTGCCGGAGGTCTTGACGAAGGACTGCTTGGACTGGGGGGCGTCGCGTGAATCACGGGAGTCGCGAGAATCGCGAGAGTCGCGGGAATCACGGGAGTCGGGTCGGGGCATGGTTCGGGTCTCCGTCCTGGGCTGATCGGCCCGGGGTTCGGGGCCGACGGGGCTCCGGATCCGGGCGACGGATGGGTGCTGGATTGGAGGGGAAGGTTAGGCCCGGTCGGCGGGGTCGTCGAGCGGGTCGGCCTCGGACCGGGCCGGGCGCTCCAGGAGGGCGTCGATGGCCACCAGGCCGCCGCCGCGGATGACCAGATAGCCCGCGGGCAGGAGCAGGACGAGGTTGCGGATGACCTGGCACCAGCCGACCTTGGAGTCGCAAATGAGCTTCATGTCGCCGAAGCAGGAGCAGTCGCCGTCGATGCCGCGAGCGATGACCGAAACCAGCCCGACCACAAAGCCGATCAGCGCCAGGCCGAGGGCCAGGGCGGCGGCCCGGGTCCAAAGGCCCAGGATCAGGGCCACGCCGGCGACCATCTCGACCCAGGGGATCATGAAGGCGGCGGCGGTGATGAGGAAGGCGTGGTCGTGCTCGCTGAGGACGCGGAAACCCTTGATGGCCTCCGCGAAGGACTGGGGGTCGTGCAGCTTGGCCCACGCGGCGACGCAGAACAGCCCGCCCAGCACCAGGCGGAAGGGGAGCTGGAGCAGCACGGACTCGACGGCACGCCGGGCGCTCATGGCATCCCCTTCTCGATGGGCAGGCCGGCGTCGACCCAGTCGACATAGCCCTTGCCCATGATGCGGATGTCGAAGCTGAAGCCGCTGTTCTCGATGCGGATGGCGGTGTTCTCGGAGGCGTCGCAGTCGCCGCCGGTGCAGTAAATGACAACGATGCCGCCGGGCTCAATGATCTGGAGGTCGGCCATGCCGTCGGGGGTGGTCACGCGGGACGCGGGCATCCAGAAGGCGCCCTCGATATGGCCGTCGCGGTAGTCGGACTTGTAGCGGGCGTCGAGGAAGAACGCGCCCTGCTGGAACAGGTCGTAGGCCTCACGCAGGGTGATCGAGCCGGGCTTGACCGGGGCGGCTAGGGGATCGTCGGACACGACGGGATCCGCGGGGAGAGCGGGGTCGGCGGCCGGGTCGGTCGCGGGTGTTGGAGCGGGGCTCGGCGTCGCGGCCTGACGCGTCAGGGCGATGGGGCGTTTGTCCATCCAGGCCACGCGGACATACGCATGGCCGGCGGCCAGCAGGAACGCCAGCCCGATGATCGAGAGCAGGCGGCTGAGTGTGGAACCCACGCACAACATGCTGATTGGATCGCTCCTGGGTCTGAAAGGCGGGTCGGGGAGGCGGACGGAAACGCGGTGGAATCCTGGTGGATCAGTTCGGACGCAGCACGCCGGTCATCATCACCGGGGTCAGCTCCTCGCCCTGGACATCGGTGATGAGGTTCAGCGTGGCGTTGAAGCGCGGGGCGGAGGAGTTCACGCGGCCCTTGGCGCGGACGAGCCACTCGCTACGGTCATCCCCGTCGAGGGGCTCGAAGGTGTACTCGGCGTCGATCGAGGGGTTGGCCATGTGGGCGCCGGTGATCTCGAAGGCCTCGCCCTTGCGGTGACGCACGCGGATCTCACGCTCGAACTCGTCACCCACGGACAGGCGGCCGAGGGTCATGCGGACGGGCGAGAGTTCCAGATCCCCGACCACCCGGCCGACGAGCGGCAGAGAGAAGATGGACCGGCGCTCGTCATTGGTGCGGATGGTCAGCGACGAGTTGTGCTGGCCGGGGGTGGCCGAGCCCTTCATCGTGACGCGGACGATGCGCTCGTACATGGTCTCGCCGAGCACGGTGGCCTCGCCGGCGGGGATGACCTCGACCTCGTAGAGCATCGGGTCGTTGGTGCTGGCTCGGGTGACCTCGAAGTCGGGGAAGCGGCCGAAGACGCGGACCTCGCGGACGACCTCCTCGCCCTTGTTCACGCTGTCGAAGGCGACCACATCGGACGGCACACTGACCACGACGGGCTTGACGAAGGACTTGACATTGATGGTGGTGGTCGGGGTGAGGCGGGAGTCGGTGAAGACCTGGATCGAACGGGCGACATGGCCCTGGCGGCCGCGGGGATCGAAGACGACCTTCATCGTGCCGACCTCGTTGGGCTCGAAGACGGTCTTCTCCATCTCCGGCACGGTGCAGCCGCAGGAGGGCTGGATGCGGGTGATGGTCAGCGGGTCGGAGCCGACATTGCGGAACTTGAACTCGACCGTGGCGTTCTCGGTGTCGTAGATCTCGCCGGTATCGCCGTCGGTGTTGAAGAAGACGATGCGTCCGTTGCCGGCGGTCCGCTCGGTGCCGGGCTGGGGGGCGGTCTCGATGACCGGGCCGCTGGGTCGGGCGGGCTGATCGATGGGGAAGAGTTGCCCAAAGGCCGTGGAGGCCGTCAGGGTCGTGCCCAAAGCCGCGAAAACCATGACGCCGAGCCGGTTCCGTGCCATCGTGAATGCTCCGTTTTGCCTTCCGGTCCGCCGAGAGTACAACGCAGCGGCGGACCCGCGAGATCCAACTATCCAGAATACCCCAGAATCGAACGCCCGGGGGCCTGATTCTGTTCCCTACGACAATCGTACGCCAAGGGTCACTGTACATTGCCATATGGAACCAGAAGCCGGGGGGATGCAAGCGGGTGCAAGGAAAAGTCGATATTTCCAGAAAAGATCGCCGCCCCAACCGGCAAAGCCCGCATGGGGTGGATGATCGCGGACTTTCGGGCTCGGACATGGGACGGCCCGCCCGGCCGCCGGCCGGTCAGTCCTCCCCCACCAACGCCCGGCCGACCACCTCGCCGAGGGCGGCCATTTCGGATAGCGTCGTCCCATAATCATACTGGTTGTCGTTGTAGATCCCGTTGGGGTTGCGGTGGATCACGGCGGCGACGAACACGGCGTTCCCGGTGGGCCGGTGCTCGACGTAGGCGTTCTCGGTCACGAAGCCGTAGGCCAGGCCGATCTTGTTGACGACGCGCCATTCCTCCAGCGGGCGGACCTTGATGAGGCCGGGGAGGAGGAACTTGACGCGGTCGTCGGGGTACTCGGCGGGGTCGTACCTAGGCGATTCGGACGCGCGGGGGTACATCGTCGCGCTGGCGATGAGTTGCTCCCGCTGGGTGCCGGTCAGGTCAAGGGGACGGCCGGGGAGGGGGCCGAGCTTCGAGCTGGCGAAGATCGATCCTTGTGTCATCGTCGGGCAGCACTCCCAGTGGGTCACATCCGGACGCACCAGACGGACGAGGGCCAGCTGGAGATCGCGGAGCGTGGTGAAGTTCTTGGTCGAGAAGTCGAAGGGCTCACGGACCAGCTCGCCATCCCGCATGAAGCCTGTTCCCAGAAGCATGGTCTCGTCGGACATCAAGATACGGTCCGGGCCGACATGCGGCAGCGTGCTGTATCGCTCGCCGACCTGAGGCGACCCGGGCCGCAGACCCAGGTCGATCCGCGGTGTGCGCCGGTTCTCCTCCTCGGTGCGCGCCACCGCCAGCCAGTGCGTGACCATGGTGGACTGAGCGCCCCACGCCCGGATGCGATGGTTGAGGTCGCGTTGGCCGACGAAGTCGTACAGCGTGTTGAACGCGGGATTGTCGGACACCACGAAGACTTTGTGGGCTTCGTGCTCGATGGTGATCGGCGGCTCGCCAAAGACATAGGTCGACCGTTCGCGGGTGGGATCTGTCTCACGAACCGCGGCGCCTTCGGCAAGCGGGTGGAATCGCAGCGCTGTTCGCTCGGTCAGTTCCGCATCGGGGTGCATCCGGGCCAGCGCGTTGATCTGCTCATAAGCCGCCAAGGCCGCGTACAGCTTGATGGTGCTGGCCGGATAGAAGTACCGCCCATGCTGTCCGAAATACGCCTGATGCAGGATGACCGCGTCGCCCTCGGACGCGACGCCGGAGATCAGCGCAAGCCCCCACGACCTATCCTCGCGCCCATCGCGCGTGAACACGCCGAGGTCGCCCCGCTCGATCGCCCGGGAGACGGCCACGCCGACTCGATAGGTGTCCTTCCACGCCGGCCCGTCGTCCGCCGACGCCGCCCCGCAGACCCCTGCCATCGCCATCACCGCCCACATCGCTCGTTTCATGCCCACAGCGTACCGGCATCGAACACCTGGGTCGCTGCAAAAAATGCTTGAGCGGCCAGAACCCTCCACCACGCCAGCCCTTACGGAATCGGCGGCCTACTCGCCCACCAACGCCCACCCCACGACCTCGCCCAGCGTGGCCATCTCCGCCAGCGTCGTCTGGTAGTCGTACTGGTTGTCGTTGTAGATCCCGTTGGGGTTGCGGTGGATGACGGCCGCCACAAACACCGCCCGCCCGGTGGGAAGGTGCTCGATATAGGCGTTCTCGGTGACGAAGCCGTAGGCCAGGCCGACCTTGTTGACGATGCGCCATTCCTCCAGTGGGCGGACCTTCAAGAGGCCGGGGAGGAGGAACTTGACGCGGTCGTCGGGGTACTCGGCGGGGTCGTACTCGGGGGATTCCGACTCACGGGGGTACATCGTGGCGCTGGCGATGAGTTGGTCCCGCTGGGCGTCGGTCAGGTCGAGGGGGCGGCCGGGGAGTTCGCGGAGGGGGTTGCGCTGGCCGATCGCGACGGCCGCGGTCTGGCCCGGGGCGCTGGCGGGCGGCCGCAAACCGTTGTTGCCGGGCGCGCGCATGCCGCCGCAGAACGCCGTGTGCGTGATGTCGGGTCGGACGAGCCGGCAGAGGACCAGCTGAAGGTCGGACAGGGTGGTGAAGTTCTTGCCCTCGAAGCTGAAGGGTCCGTGGATCAGCTCGCCGCCCTGGAGGAAGCCGCGGCCGGCCTGGAGGAACAGCACCGGCGGCCGGGCGTCCGGCCCGAGCCGGTCCGGGCCGGGCGGCCGGGCCATCGCCCGCTCGGGCAGCGTCACCAGCACGGGGTCGCGGCCGAGATCGACCCGGGGCGCCCGCCGGTTCTCGTCCGGCGTGCGTGCGATCGCCAGGCGGTGCGAGACCCACGAGTTGGTCGCGCCCCAGGCGTGCATGCAGTCGTTGAGGTCCTCCGGGCCGACGAGGTCGTAGAGGTTGTTGAAGGCGGGGTTGTCCGAGACGACGAAGACCTTGTGCGCCTCCCGCGCGGCGGTCAGCGGGCCGGGCTGGATGCCCCGGCCTTGAATCAACCTGTGCGTCGGATCGAAGTCGCGCGGGAACTGGTCACCGGCGAGCGAATGGATGCGCAGGGGTGTGTGCTCCGACAGGTCGGCGTCCGGGTTGGCCCGGGCCAGCTCGTTGATCTTCTCGTAGGCGGCCAGCGCGGCGTACAGCTTGACCGTGCTGGCCGGGTAGTAGTACCACCGATCATCGCCGTACTGCCAGGCGGTGAGCACGGGCCGCCCGTCGGCCTCAGCGACCGCGCCGATCCGCACCATGGCCCAGGTGTTGTGGGCCCTCGGGTGCGTTTCGGGGCTGAATCCGAACACGCCCAGGGGGCCGTGGTCGATCGCCCGGGCAACCGCGAGGGTCACCGCGCACGGCCCGTCGCCCGCCGCCACCGGCCCGCCGATCCCCGCCATCGCCATCACCGCCCACATCGCTCGTTTCATGCTCCCAGCCTACCGGCATCGGGCCGGCGGGTCACGGCGAAAGCGACCAAGGAGGTTCCAACCTATGCACGCACCGCTGCTCGCCGTCATTCTTTGCCTTGTCTCACCGGCTGGTCAGGCCGAACGGTCTCCGGCCCATGCCCCACCGGAGGGGGCGGTGGCGCTCGAATCCGGGGCCTGGGTGCTGCGGGTCGGGGGTGAGCCCGAGGCCGAACTGACCGAGCGGGAAGGCCCGGAGGGGCCGCTGTACCGGGCCGGGCGGGTGGCGACGGACACCAAGCTGCCGATCGGTTACCCCGCCCCGACGCCGCCGGGGGCGATCGAGCTGAAGCACTACCCCACCATCCGGCGAGCCGAGTTCAGTTCCGGGCAGGCCACGGGGCTGATGGGCCAGCGGGGGTTCTGGCCGCTGTTCCGGCACATCACCCGGAACGAGATCGCCATGACCGCGCCGGTCGAGATGGAGTACGCCGACACGAACGACGACGAGCGGATTGACCACTGGACCATGGCCTTCCTGTATCACACGCCGGAGAACGGCCCGACCGGCGAAGACGGCGAGGTGCTGATCGTGGACACCGAGCCGAAGACCTTCCTGTCCATCGGCGTGCGCGGGCGCCAGGGCTGGACCGGGGTGCTCAGCGTGGCCGAGCGGCTGGACGAATGGCTGGCCGAGCACCCGGAATGGCGCCGAACCGGCATGCCGCGGACGCTGGGCTATAACGGGCCGAATGTGCGCGTGGCCGACCAGTGGTGGGAAGTCCAGGTTCCTGTCGAACGCGTCTCGGAGTGAGCCGCCCGCCTCCGGTTCGGTCCCGGCTCAGGGGCAGCCGTAGTTAAACGCGAGCAGGAACGCGGCGAAGTCGAAGAAATCGAAGTTGCCGTCGCCGTTGAAATCCGCCACCGGGTCCTGCATGTTGAAGGCGATGGAGAAGGCCGAGACATCGAAGAAGTCGAGCACGCCGTCGCCGTTGATATCGGCCGGGTTGATGCAGCGGTTGACGACCCATTCGCGCGTCTCGGTCAGGAACTGGTCGCGGATGGCCGGGTCGCGGACCCAGGGGGTCGGGTCGACGACGGTGACGCTGAGCAGGCGTTCGATATCGTCGTCGAAGCCCAGGGAGGCCAGGTCCACATGGGTCTGCCCGTCGAGCTGGGAAAGAGGCTGGCCGTCGACGGACCAGAAGATGTCCAAGTCGTGCCCGTCGGGCTGCATTGGGATGACATAGACGGTGTCCGAGCCGGCGAGGTCGATCCCGGTGGGCGTTCCCTCGTCGATGGGGCTGACCTCGCGGTAGATCTCGAGGATCATGCGCTCCGCGCTGGGCAGGTTGAAGGGTCGGTTGAGGTTGCGCATCATGGAGTTGTTGGTGGGCCGGAAGACGCCGGTTTCCGAGTAGTTGCCGCCCTCGAACGCGCTGACCGTGCCGTCGAAGCCGGGCAGGTTCGCGCCGAGCCAGCGGAACCACTTGCGCTCCTGCTGGGCCATCTGCGAGGCGTTGAAGATGGTCACATTGGCCGGGCCGAGTTCCGAGCCAGTGTAGTGGCTCGGTCCGCCGTAGGTGTACTCGTCGGCGAGATTGCCCATGGAGTGGCCGAGTTCGTGGATGACGATCTGGGTGGCGGCCGAGTTCCCGCCGGCCGCGGTGCCCAGGTTGCTCGCCGGGTAGCCGGCGCCGCCGTACTTGGTGGAGTTGGCGATGGCGATGATCTGATCCACGGGCGTGTCGACGCCGTTGCGGGCGGCGATGCGGGCGCGGTTCACATTCACGCACAGGAGGCGCTCCACGCCGGAGCACCAGTACCGCATCTGCAGGGCGGTGTCGCGCGTGATGCCCGGCGAGGGGTCGTTGCTCACGCCCGACTCGTTGCTGATCACCTCGACGGCCTGGATGCGGAAATAGGGCCGGTAGGTGGTCATCGGCTCGTAGACGAACATGTCGGACACGATGCTGGCCACATGGCTGTGGTACAGGTTCATCTCCGAGGCCGTGTAGCCGTCGCCGACGAACACGATGTCGAGCCGGGCCGGTGATCCGTCGCGGAAGCGGTCGACCTTCAGCTCGTGGTGCAGGGCGATGTTCTCGGGCGTGAGCGTCTCGAGCGGGACCAGGGTGCCGGTGAGGTTGCCGTGCTCATCCGGCCAGCAGGCGTGGACCATCTCGATGCCCGGGGCCACCACCGCCGGGTGGCCGTGCAGGGCACAGTCGTGCCCGTCGTGGGCCCAGGACACCCCGGCGCCGGCGGCCAGGATCAGGACGATGGCTGAGCGGATCGGTCGGCGGGGTCTGTCCTGGCGCATGGAGCACAACTCCGGATATGGGGATTTCTACGAACAGTTCAGGCATCGATGCGGCCCGGGCACACGCGCCGTCCCGCCAGCCCGGACCGGAGAACCCGGCCGGGCAACACCCTGTACGCCCCGGGCGCCCGGGCGGTTGCCCGCGTCTAGAAACCCGACCAGCGGGTCGTGTCGATCGGCAGCCGGCCCGGCTCGCCCTGGCCGGGCGTCATGCGCCGGGGCCAGCTCGTCCGCTCGCCGTCGCGATCCCGGGTCAGCCCGATGCGGAGCACGCCGTCGTCATCGATGGCCGAAGCGGGCAGGCCAGCGTCGAGCACCCACCCGCGCGGGGTCCGCGCGACCGAGAGCGAGCGGAGATCGCTCCGCCCGAACAGTCGCTGGACCGTGCCGTCGCGGTTGATGCGCCAGACGCCGTGCGGCATGGCCTTTGGACCGGTGTGGATGGTGACCGCGTCGCGATCGCCCGGGCCTTCGAGTTCGAGGTACACGGACCAGCCGTCATCGGTCCCGCCGCGTCCGGGCCGGGCGGTGTTGCGGATCTGGCCGGACGACCACACGCCCGGCGGGGGCAGGGCTTCCAACGCGGGTGAACCCGCGAGCAGCGCGGGCATCGTCCAGTCGCGGAGCAGCGGGCCCACCGTCACGCCCGGGGGGCGGGCGCCCGGGATGGTCGCCATGGCCTCCACGCTCGCGTCGGACCGCCCGATCCGGATCGGCACCGTCGTGGTGCGGATGTCCGGCCCACGGCCCCGGCCCTCGACCAGCGGCACGCCGGTGCTCACACGCATCACCCGGCGCGGCGGCACTGTCTCCAGCGTCGGCCCCGAGCCTGACCCGCCCACTTCCAGCAGCAGCGAGCCGTCCCGGGCCGGCAAAGACAGCAGCTCGATCGTGGTGTTCAGGCGTGTGTCGTCGAGGCCGGGCGCGCCCGCGTCGTCCAGGACCCACGCCAACGCAAGGGGCTGCGAGTCCAGCCAGCCCAGTGCGCGGAGCACGCGGGTCCGGTCGTCGACCCAGGGTGAGAGCAGGTCCCCCTGCAGGGTGCGCAGATCCGACGAGTCGGGCGTCCACATGGGCATCCAACGCCCGTCGAGCCAGGCGACCCCGCCCAGTCGCCGGCGCAGGCGGACGGCCGCCTCCTCATCGATCAGGGCGAGGCGTCCGAGGATCAACTGCCAGCGGGCCTCGTGATGGCGGGCGAGTTCGGCGAGAAAGTGCGAGCCGGGGCCGGCGTCGAGGTCCTCGCGCAATGCCTCCAGGTCCGTGCCGTCCGCGCCGACGCGGTCCTCCCCGCCCGTGGGCGTGATGCCGTCCGCGACCAGCCGGGAGCGCCATCGCTGGAACGGATCCGCGTTGAGCGTCTGCAGGGCGCGGGTGACCGGCTCGGCCGTGCGAGCCTCCGGCGGGACCGGCGAAGCCCAGAGCCGCCGGCCGCCGGACTCCAGCGCCGCCCGCTCGGGATCCGGCAGCCAGTTGATCTCGTACCGCTCGGAGCCGAACCAGATGCCCTGGGTGACCGCTTCCAGCGGCAGCTCGATCAGGGCGTACCAGACGCCGGAGGGCTGGGATGCGCGGCGCAGCGCCTCGGCCGCGGGCAGCGCCCGATACTGCGGGACCTGCCCGACCCAGCCGCCGTCCACGATCCCCGCCTGCTCAAGCCGGAAGAAGGACACCGGCGGGCGGCTGGCGTCGTCGAGCACGATCCGCACCCGCCCGGCGGGGCCTTCCGAACGCACCAGCACCCGCGGATCGTCCACCCGGAGTGGTATCACCAGGGGATGGCCCAGGATCGCGTCGACCCGCTCGACCGCGGGCAGCACCTGCGCCCACGCCGCGGACGCAAACACGGCCATGATCACAACAAGCCAGCGCACAAGGCATTGTTCGCGTGCCGGGGCGGGCGGCTCCCGCCAATCTGCCTGAAAGGGCCTGATGTCACGATCTGGCCGCGTGGATGACCGGCGTCCCCGGAACCTCACCCCGCGTCCCGCGGCAGGGTCTCGATCAGGTTCTTGACCACCGCGTCGGAGTCGACCAGCTCGGCCCCCGCCTCGAAGTTGAGCAGCACGCGGTGGCGCAGGGCGGGCAGGGCGGCGCGCTGGATGTCCTCGATCGAGGCGCTGGGGCGTCCCTGGGTCAGCGCGTAGCACTTGGCCGCGAGGATCAGGGACTGGGCCGCGCGGGGGGAGGCGCCGACCTGGGCGTACTTGTCGACCATGGGCGTGGAGAACGATTCGGCGCCCTTGCCGCCGATGGAGCCCTTGGGGTGGGTGGCGAGGACCATGCGCACGGCGTAATCGACCACATGGTCGGCCGCGGGCACGCGCCGGACCAGGGCCTGGTGGGCCAGCAGCCGTTCGGCGTCGAGGGCCGGCTCGGCGGCGGACTCGGCCGCGCCGGTGGTCCGGGCGATGATCTCGCGCAGGTCGCCCCTGGTGGGCGAGCCGACGAGCACCTTGAAGAAGAACCGGTCCAATTGCGCCTCGGGCAGGGGGTAAGTGCCCTCCTGCTCGATGGGGTTCTGGGTGGCGAGCACGAAGAACGGGCGGGGGAGTTTGTGGGTCTCGTTGCCCACGGTCACGCTGCGTTCCTGCATGGCCTCGAGCAGGGCCGACTGGGTCTTGGGCGTGGCGCGGTTGATCTCGTCGGCCAGCACGATCTGGTTGAACACCGGGCCGGGCTGGAAGCGGAAGGTCCGGCGCATGCGGCCTTGCTCGTCCTCCTGCTCATCGATGACCGTGGTGCCGGTGATGTCCGCGGGCATCAGGTCGGGCGTGAACTGCACCCGCCCGAAGTCCAGCCGGATGGCCTGGGCGATCGTCCGCACCAGCAGCGTCTTGCCGATGCCCGGCACGCCTTCGAGCAGGGTGTGCCCCCCGACAAACAGGCAGGTCAGCACCTGCTCGACGATGGCTTCCTGCCCCACGATGACCCGGGCGACCTGCCGGCGCACGGCCTCGAAATCGTCGCGGAACTGCTCGGCGGCAACGGCGGGGTCGGGGGCATCGGGCATGGGGGCATGGTAGGGGGAAGAGACGAAGAGATGGCGTGCTGGAGTGATACCCCAACGAAAACGGCCGGCCGTTTCGGGCCGGCCGTTGTCAGAGGCCGCGGTGGGATTCGAACCCACGACTGGCTTTCGCCAAACGGATTTGCAATCCGCCCCCTTGGTCCACTCGGGCACACGGCCGATCAGAGGCGGGGGGACGATAAAACGCTTCCACGCCGGGATCAACAGGTATGGTAGGATTTGACGGTCCAACCCGCGAACAGCCGAGATCATTCCGGATGCCACACCGCCCCGCCCCCCCCACCAGCCACCGACGCCCCCTCCTGGTGATCGCCCCCGCCGGGCTGGCCCTGTTGCTGAGCCTGCACGCGGGCGCGGCCCAGCCGGAGGACCGGTCGACGCGGATGGACGAGGCCGAGCGGGTGCTGCCCCGCGTGAGCCGCACGGAGCGGGTGGTCGTCCCCACCCGGTCGCGCGTGGCCCAGCCGGTCCGCCCGGGGCTGACCGGCGGGGCGGACTGGGCCGAGGCCGCCGGCCTGCGAGCGGCCGGGCTGCCGGAGGGGACCTTCCTGATCGAACGGCCGGGCCACCTGATCGACGCGCCGGGGGGGCGCCAGGTCTTCGTGCCCACCGCCGAGGACCGGGTGGCGGGCGAGGGGCCGATGCTGATCCTGCCGTCGGCCAGCCTCGAGCGGCTGATGCTGGCCCTGACCGGGCGGGGCGAGCAGCCCGCGGTTCGGGTCTCGGGCGAGGTGTTCGTGTACCACGGGCGGTCGCACCTGCTGATGTCCTCGGCCCTGATCGGGCACGCCGAGCCGGAGCCCGACGAAGCCCCGGCCCCGGCGGAACCACGGGAGGGCGCGGACGACACGCCCGAGTCGCTGCTGGACGACCCCGATGTCCGGCGTCTGCTTGAGGAACTCGAGGCCGCCCGGCCCGGCCGCCAGGACGATCGCCGGTCCGACCCGGTGCTCGACGCGCGGGAGTCCACGCCGAGCGTCGCGCCCGCGCCCGACGGCACGCCGGTGCTGCGCCGGCGTGGGCGGCTGGTCCGCACGGGCGAGGGGGCGTGGGCGTTCGTGTTCGACAACGACCTGGACGACCCGATCTCGGGCGAGGCGATGATCGTGATGCCCTGCCGCCTGCTCGAACGGATGGAGCGTCGGGCGCTGGTCGAGGCGGACGCATTTCAGTTGCAGGTCTCGGGGCGGGTGCACACCTTCAAGGGCGAGGCGTACCTGCTGCCGACGATGATGCTCGAGGTGCCGGTGAGCGGGATTGTGCCGATGCAGTGAGGTCGGGTGCCACGGCTTGTCTCGCAAGCCGTGCATGCCCGACACTCGGCACGGGTTGCCCTTCGGGACAACCCGTGGCACCCGGCGTGTGAGATCAAGCCGGGATCGATCGGTCAGTCGTCCGACTGCTCCGCGATAAGCAGCTCCAGCTCCGTGATGGCTGCTTCGACACGGTCCCAAGACGCGGCGATCCGGAGACTCTCAACGACTTTGTTGTAGATTTGCCTGGCTTCATCACCGACATGCTGCTCGCCCGCGATCTCGACATACAGACCCATGCCTTCGATATTCATCATGGTCAGTTGATCGCGATCGATCGGGATATAGGTCGTTCGTCCGTACATCAGCATGCGCCTTGCGATCTCCGCCCGGCCGGCGAGAGCTTCCGGGTTCAGACGGCCCGTGTCAGACGGGGGCCTTGCGATGAAGTACACCGCGTCGGCCAGTTGCCCGGACGAGAAGCCTCCCGCTGTCAGAAGGCTCATGACGCGGGCCTGCTCATCTTCGTCATCACGGGCCTCGTCCGCCAGATACCGGAGGCTGGTGAACAAAAAGTCGTGCTCACGCTGGGCCTGGAGCGCCCGGCCGCTCAACTGGGCGTTGAACGGCCCGGCAGGAGTCCGCTTTGGTTCATCCTCTGAATTCGTCTCTGGTGGGCCGGGAAGCTTCGCGAGCTTGAGATAGTCGACTTCGCCGCCGGCCGACGCCTGTGACAACCGTTCGACCAACGCCCGACGCATCGCATCGTTCGAGTAGGTGTACAGGTTCCGAGCCATGCTCTGGAAGCCCCACTCAACACGGCGGAGCCTGGCGCTCAGTTTGTTTTTGCGATCGATGAGCATCTGAGCTCTGGCGTCCTCGGCCACCCACGCGTCGTAGGCGAGTCGTTCTTCCTCATCACGAAACTCCGGCGGCGCTGCGATCGCCCGGCCGCCCACCATCGCTCCGCCGAACCGGAGTGCAAATGCGGGCATGTCCGGACGCCGGGCGGGCGCTTCGGCATCGATCCGTTGCCAGTCTCGCCATGCGCGATCGTGGGAGGCAACCATGATGCGGATCGTCCGCTCGAACACCTCGCGCCCGATCGCATCATCGCGAGCGACGAGCCCGAAGTAGTCTGCTCGGTTGCGGAATGCCGACATGACAATGTCCGGCGGCAGCCCGTGCGAGGGGGCCTCGAGGATGTCGGACCACTCCTCGATGGTGTACAGCAGGTTGGGAGCAGAATCATCGACGGAGGAGCCGACGATGGCGTCCAGAACGCTGGTCGCAAGCTTCACAGCTGACTGATAGGCAGATTCCTTGGAGGACAAGGATTTGTCTGGCGATCCCCCAAAGCACAGAAGCATTATGAGCACAAGCGTGTGTTGCATAGTGATCTTCTATGCTCGCCACGGGCATCGAGTCCATTCATCGGCCTCGTCCGCCAGGTACCGGAGGCTGGTGCACAGAAAGTCGTGCTCACGCTGGGCCCGGGGCGCCCGGCCGCTCAACTGAGCGTCGAACGGCCCGGCGGATGTCCCATCGTTGCGATGAGCGCGACGGATCCGGCCGCTGCGACGGCGGCGATCCGCAGTCGGCGGTCCATGTCAGTGCTCAGAATTGCCAATGACCAGACCGATGGCCGGGACGGAACAGTCAGCTCGTCGAGACGGTCCCCTGGACGGGGCGGTCCTCGACGGCCATGGGGTTGGTCGGGCTGGTGATGACCGGGGTGCCGGGGACGGGCATGAAGCGGGAGCCGTAGAGGTGGATGCGCCGGTTGGCGGTGGCGCGGCCGAAGAGGCGGGCCAGGAGCGGCTCGATGAAGATGGTCACGCCGAACACCGCGACATTGGCCGCCAGCAGGGCGGGCAGGGAGATCCAGTCGAGGTAGATCATGCAGGAGACCACCACCAGCAGGACGATGCCCATGGGGATCATGCTCTGCCAGCCGAGCTGCATGATCTGGTCGTAGCGCATGCGGGGCAGCGACCAGCGGATGAGCATGGCCAGCAGCACCAGCAGGCAGGCCTTGGTGAACAGCACCAGGAACTTGGCGATCACGGCCAGGGTCGTGGTGGTGTCCGGGCTGGTCAGGTGGCCGATGCCGGGGCCTGGCAGGTGGTAGCCGCCGAGGAAGAACAGGGCGAAGAAGGCCGCGCCGGTGACCAGGTGGGCGTACTCGGCCAGGAAGAACAGGGCGAAGCGCATCGAGGAATACTCGGTGTGGTAGCCGCCGACGAGTTCCTGCTCGGCCTCGGCGTTGTCGAAGGGGGCGCGGTTCGATTCGGCCAGGGTGCAGACATAAAAGAGCACGGCGGCCAGCGGCATCGCGAGGATCAGCCAGCCGTTCTCAACCTGCCAGCGGACGATGCCCTCGGGCATGAAGGTGCCGGCGACGAGCAGGGTGGCCAGCAGGGCCAGACCCAGCGGGATCTCGTAGGAGATCATCTGGGCGGTGGCGCGGAGGCCGCCGAGGAACGAATACTTGTTGTTGCTCGCCCAGCCGCCCAGCGTGATGCCGTACGCGCCGAGCGAGGCGACCGCGACGAGGTAGATCACGCCGACATTGACATACGCGCCGGTGACATAGACCCGCTCGCCGCCGATCTCGCCGATCAGCGGGAGGTTCATCAGCGGCATGTCCCACACGCCGCCCCAGGGCAGGATCATGAAGCCGATGAAGGCGGGGATGATGACGATCGCGGGGGCGAGGGTGAAGAGGATCTTGTCCACATTCGTGGGCCGGTAGTCCTCCTTGAGGAAGAACTTCAGGCCGTCGGCGAGGGCCTGGCCCAGGCCCAGAAAGCCCTTGAGGAAGCCCAGGAAGGGCAGGCCGAAGTCGAAGCCGGTCCGGTTCGGGCCGATGCGGTCCTGGATGTAGGCGGAGATCTTCCGCTCGGCGTAGATGCACAGCGTCACCGTGCCCAGGATGATGTGGATGACGATCGCCATCACATGCAGGCTGACGAAGAGCTGGCTGGTGAGGTGTTCGCGGATGAAATCGGGCATGGCGGGCGGAGTCTATTCGGGAAGAGACGGAGAGACGAAGACACGGAGAGACGAAGTGAAGAAGTGGATCAGCCCGCGGCGCCGACGGGGTCGCACCAGGGGTCGGCCTCGGGCAGCGGCTCGACCACCATATCCCCGCCGGGGCCGAGGGTGGTGATGCTCACCGTGCGGGCGTCGGGGCGGCTCATCAGGACGGAGATCTCCGGGGATTCGTCCCAGCGGTGCCGGTGGTAGGCGTCCTGGGCCTCGGGCGTGGGCCGCGGGACGACCAGTTGCTCGAACAGCGGGTACCGCGGCTCGACCCGCTCATCGCCAAGGCCGGAGGAGGCCAGGCAGAACGGGGGCCTGGACAGTTCGGCGTGGTCCAGCGAGAGACCGTCCCAGGTGGCCAGCCGGGCGACGCCGTCGGGGTCGACCGCGAGCAGGCGGAAGGGGGCCATGGCCGCAAGATCATGCTTGGCAAGGGCTTCCATTGCGCGGGCTGCGTGCCCGGCGTCGATCAGGGCCGGGATCAACCCGCCGCGTGACCGGCTCGGCGCCGGACGCCCGTTGGGCGGGATGTTGCGATTGAGGATCGCCAGCACCAGCCCGTCGTCCCGGGCGGCGATCCAGGTGCCCCCGGCGTCGGGGTCGGTCGGCCAGACGGCGCGGCGACGACCCGGGAGGTCCCGCCACGCGGGAGGCAGGGCGGGCGAGCGGCTCCGCAGTTCGTCCCGCGAATGAACCAGCCGGGGGCCGGCGGGGGTGGGGATGACGGTGACGGTGCACATCCGAAGATAAGGGTAGCGAGCGCGGCGTACGACCCCGGAGCGTGAGCCGGGCTCGTTGATGCGGCCGGTTACGCGTCGGCGTTCTGGTAGTTGATCGTCGACGGGGCGGCGCCGAAGCCGTCGGGGCAGGCGACGCCGAAGCCGGCGCCGATGGACTTCATCATGGCGTGGTGGTGGATGGCGTGGTGGGTGGCGAAGAACAGCTCGCGCCCCAGTGTCGAGCCGAGGTCGGCGGTCTCGCCGGAACCGGTCAGCATGACGCGGGCGGTGACCTCGGTGGCCATGGCGGCCTCGTCGAGGGTCCGGACGAGGTCGCGCAGGCGTTCGATCTCGGCCCGGGCGGCATCCGGGTCGGTCTCGGCGCGGCCGCCGCGCTCGCGGTGGTCGTAGTCGATGGGGTCGCAGGCGGGGGTGGTCAGGGCGGCGCGGAAGTGGTCGAGGATGTGGCGGGCGTGCTGGCCGATGGTGCCGCCGCCCAGGGCGGGCGAGGCCTTGGCGTAGCAGTCGGCGGGCACGCGGGCGAGGAACGCGTCGGACTGTTCCAGGATCGCGTCGGCCGCGGCGGCCACCTTGCAGGGCGAGGTCGATGACATTGGGCACATGGGAACGGACTCCGTGGGACGGGTGATGACAGGTCAACACCCGGTCCTGGGAGTCTACTCCGGAGAAATGAGAATGTGGTTTCCCACCCGAATTCCGATCCCGTTCAGAACGGGTCATCCGCCCGGAAGGTCATGCTCTGCCCGGACTTGGGGTGGTAGATGCTCAGGGCGGCGGCGTGGAGCATCATGCGAGGGGCGGGCAGCCCGCCGTAGAGCTCATCGCCGACGATGGGAGCGCCCAGCCCGGGCGTGTGCTCGGGGCCGGGGTCGCCGATGGTGGTGATCCGCGGGTGGGCGGCGTGGACGCGGAGCTGGTGGGTGCGCCCGGTGAACGGCTCAAGCTGGACGCGGGTGACGGGGTGGTTCTCCCAGGTCTCGCGGGCGAGGACCCTGAAGCGGGTCTTGGAGGGTTTCCCCTCAAAGTAATCCACCAGCATCAGCGGGCGGAGTTCCATGTCCTTGCGCATGGGGGTGAGGATCTCGCCCTCGTCCGGGCCGAGATGGCCCTCGACCAGGGCGATGTAGCGTTTGCGGGTCTTGCGGAACTCGAACTGCTTGGAGAGGCTGCGGTGGGTCCTGGCGTCCAGGGCGAGGATCATCACGCCGGAGGTGGACAGGTCGAGCCGGTGGCAGGTCATCGGGCCGGTGGCGTCCGGGTACATCGCGGCGACGCGGGAGCGGACGCAGTCCTGTTTCTCGGGCGCGATGCCGGGCACGGCAAGCAGGCCGGCGGGCTTGTCGACGACCACGAAGCCCTCGTCCTCGTGGATCACCGCGGGATCGCCGGGCGGGGGGGTGTAGGCGAAGGTCGGCACCGGCCCGAGCTGGACCCGGCGCACGGGGTGCGGCCCGTTGTCGCGGGGTGGGGCCTTGCGTCGCTTCGCGCTAGGATCGGACATCCGATGACTTTACGCGCCGGAGGAGGTTGCCCTTGGCGATGCAGACCGTGATGCTGGGCCTGGCGCTGGCCGCGAACCCGACGAACCCGAACCCCGCCTGGGATGATGGCTGGGCCGAGCGGGAGTCGTGGGCCCTGACCGACCATGTCCAGCTTTCGGACGAGGCCGAGTTCCTGCGGGCCGGCGAGTCGTACTTCTCCCCGGACGGGCACATGGTCATTTTCCAGGGCACGCCGCGGCCCGGGCCGGGCGAAACGGCCGAGCGGCACTACGGGATGTATGTCGCGCCGGTCATCCGCCGTGGTGGCCGGATCGTGGGGCTCGGACGCACCAACCTGCTGACCAACCCGGGCAGCTCGAACACCTGCGGCTGGTTCCACCCCACCGACTACCACACGGGGGAGGAATACCTGATCCTCTACGGGACGACGACCACCGCGCCGGATGAGGAGGCCGCCTCGGGCTATCAACGCGGGACCTCCCGGTACACATGGCAGTTTCCCAACGAGATGGAAGTGGTCCGCCAGCGGATCCGGGCCGGGGACAGCGAACGCCCGTGGATCGGGGACGAGCCGGAGTTCATCTGGCAACGCGACGGTTACGACGCCGAGGGGTCGTGGTCGCCGGACGGCCGGCACATCCTCTACACCCGGCTCGAGCCGGGGTCGGATGAGGGCGACCTGTGGATTCTCGACACGAAGACCGGCGTCCACACCGAGCTGGTCGCCGAGCCCGGATACGACGGAGGGCCGTTCTTCTCGCCCTGCGGCACGCGGATCTGCTATCGCTCGGACCGGCGGGGCGACAAGGCCCTGCAGCTGTTCATCGCCGAGCTGGCGTTCGACGCCGACGGCGCGGTGACCGGGATCGAGCGTGAGATCCCGATCACGGACAACGAGCATGTGAACTGGGCGCCGTTCTTCACGCCGTGCGGGACGATGCTGTTCTACGCGAGCAGCGAGGTGAGCCACTCGAACTACGAGGTGTTCGCGACCGAGGCGACGGGCGACCACCCGCCGCGAGAGCGTCCGCGGGTGCGGATCACGGACGCGCGGGGGTTCGACGGGCTGCCCGTGTTCAGCCCGGACGGACAGTGGATGATGTGGACCGCCCAGCGGGGGGCTCTGGTCGCGGATGAGACGCGCCCGAGCAGCCAGTTGTGGGCGGCGCGGATCGACCTCGACGCGGTGCGGGCCCGGCTGGCCGAGGAGCGACGCCGCATCGCGGACGAGTTGCTCGAAGAAAACTTTGAAGAGTACATGCCCGGCGGTTGAACGGATGATCGAACCGGACGATTTCGGGCTCCCCGGGGTGCGCACCTTCGCGCATGTGGGTGACCCCACGCCCGCGCCGGACCACTCGGTGTTCTGGAATCACTGGTACCACGCCGTCACCGGGGAGCTGCCGAGCATCCGGCGTCGGGCGGTCGAGGATCCGTCGGATGCGACCGCGACGCACGAGTTCGATTCGTCCGGGGGCGTGCGGATCGGCGGGCGGCTGGTGCTGCCGCCGAAGGGCGTCAAGGTCCGCGCCGGGCTGGTGGTGGTCCACGGGACCAGCCCGCGGGCGTGCGAAGTGGAGGACGCGCGGTGGCGGCGGGTGGCGGACAAGGGGGTGATGGTGTTCGCCATCCGCCTGCGAGGCTTCCCCGGCTCGCAGCGGGAGACCGGCGACCTGCGCACGCCGGACCGGATCGGCGCCGGCTGGATCGGACGCGGGCTGGACGCCCAGACCCACGAGGAGTGGATCGTGCCGCACGCGGTGGCGGATGTGTTCCACGCCTGCCGCGTGCTGCGCAACTGGATCATCGGGCGGCGCGGCGACGGTGTGGACGCCGAGCCGGAGCCGACGGATCACCCGCTGGTGTTCCTCTATGGCGAGTCGCTGGGCGGGGGGCTGGCGGTGATGGCGGCGGCGCAGCTCGCCGGGCGCCTGCCGCGGGCGCACTTCATCGACCGGCTGGGCCTGGGCCTTCCGAGCCTTGGGGACTGGCCCTGGCGGCTACGTCGCCCGGCCTCGGGCACCGGGGCGGACATCGAGAAGGTGCTGACCCACCACGCGGCGCGGCGGGAGGAACTGGTCCATCGCATCCGCCTGTGCGACGCGGTGGTCCACGCGGTGAAGGTGCGCCGGCCGACGCTGGCCAAGCTGGCCGCGAAGGACGACATCGTGCCCGCGCCGACCGCGGCGGCGGTGTTCAACGCCATCGATGCGGACCCGGCGCGGAAGTGGCGTTTCCTCGTGCCGTACGGGCACATCGACGGGGGCATCACCAACGCGCGGCGGCACGCCTTGTTCGAGCGGTGCATGGTTGATTTCTTCGAACCGGATCGACGCCCGATCGAGCTGATGGAGGCGTGGGAGCCGGTGCTGCACGAGGGTGACCGCGCGCCGGGCGAGGACACCCGGGTCGAGGACAAGGCGGGCGACCTGTTCGGGGGTGCGTCCTACGACGACGAGGAGGCGACGCTGGTCAAGGCGTACCAGGCCGCGGGACGGACGCTCGATGCGCTGCCGTACACGGACGATTTCGAGCGTTTGTGCGGGCAGGCGGGCGCTGATGACCGGCGGGCCGTGCTGCACACGCTCCAGCGGCTACGCAAGGCCGGGAAACTGCCCCGGTTGGGCCGCGCCCCGGACCACCCGCCGAAGATCGACGCGGCCCACGAGCTGCTGCTCGGAAGGCTGGTCGAGGAGCACGCCGGGTCGATGGGCCAGCGGGACCGGCTGCCGTACACCGAGGCCTTTGACCGCGTGCTGGAGCGTTTCAACGCGGAGACCGGCTCGGCCCTGAGCCCGCACGACCTGTGGCGGCTGATCGCACGGCTGGCGAAGTGACCGCTATCCTCACCCGGAGGCCGGCATGACCACGAAAACCAACAAGGGCGTCGGGACGCTGATGGACGGGCTGATCGACTACGCGGGGCTGTTCCCGCCGAGCAGGCTGCCCATGGACAAGGCGGTCGAGAACTACGCCCGCGCCACGCGGTCCGAGCACGCGGGGTTCGTCAACCGGTTCATCTGCCCGGTGACGAAACTCATGGACCTGACCGAGCACGGTGCGATGCTCATGCCCGGGACTTTCGCCACCAGCGGATACCGCGAGATGGCCGACGATCTGCCTGGCTGGTCGGTCTCCGCGATCATCGACGCCGACCTGGACGAGTGCCTGGGCGTGATCGACGAGTTCAACGAGCACCACCGGCACGAGGAACACGGGCTGGCCGGGGTCGACGCGCTTGAGATGCGGGTCGGCTCGCCGGGCGAGATCGACGCCGCGCTCGACATGCTCCCCGACGACATCTCGCCGAGCTTCGAGTTCCCCCGCGAGGCGATCATCGGCGGCGACCCGCGCGGGTTCGTCGCGGCGCTGGCGGGCAACGACGCGCTGGCGAAGATCCGCTGCGGCGGGATCACGCCGGACCTGTTCCCCGCGCCGGCCGATGTCGCCCGCTTCCTGATCGCCTGCCACCAGGCCGATGTGCCCTTCAAGGCGACGGCTGGCCTGCACCACCCGGTGCGGTCCGAGCAGAACCTGACCTACGAAGACAGGCCGCCCCGGGGCGTGATGCATGGCTTTCTGAATGTCTTCCTCGGCGCGGCCCTGGTGCGGGTGGCGGGGATCGACGAGGCGACGCTTGTGAAGATCCTTGACGAGACCGACCCGAAGGCCTTCGTCCTGACCGACACGGACGCGGGCTGGCGCGACCTGACGATCAACCTGCTCGAGCTGGCCCGCGTGCGTGAGTCGTTCGCGACGGGCTACGGGAGCTGCTCGATCAAGGAGCCGCTGGAAGACCTCAGGGGGCTGGGGCTCCTGTAAAGACCGCGAAGAGCGGCCGCGGACGCCGGAAGCCCACGCGGGCGTCCGGGTCCGGACCTACCCTCCGCCCGTGCCGCAACGACCGCGTTTCTTCTACGGGTGGGTGATGCTCGCCGTGGCCATCGCCATGGCCGTCGCCACGATGCCCACGCAGACGGTGGTCATCTCACTGTTCAACGAGTCGTTCCGCACGGCCTTGGACACGGACCTGGCCCGGCTGAGCCTGGCCTACACCGTGGGCACGATTCTGGCAGCGCTCCCGCTGCCGTGGATCGGGCGGCTGGCGGACCGTTACGGCGTGCGGGTGGTGACGGGTGGCGTGGCGCTGGCGTGCGCGGCGTCGCTGGTGTTCCTGTCGCAGGCGGGCAATCTGGTGGTGCTGGGGCTGGGGTTCTTCCTGATCCGCTTTCTGGGCCAGGGGGCGCTGGGGCTGCTGGCGGGGCACACGATCGCGATGTGGTTCGAGCGCCGGCTGGGATTCACGCACTCGCTGCTGGCGATCGTGGGCTTCGCGGGGGGCTCGGCGCTGATGCCCGGGCCGGTGGCGCACCTGATCGGGGCGCACGGGTGGCAGAACACACTGGTCTACCTGGCCGGGTTCGTGCTGCTGCTGACGATCCCGGCGGTGCTGCTGGTCTTCCGCAACAAGCCCGAGGACATCGGCCAGCACCTCGACGGCGACCCCTACGAGCACGAGCACCCCGAGAATCCCCGCCCGCCGCCGCCGAGCGATCCGGCGTTCACACTGTCCGAAGCACGCCGCACGCGGGCGTTCTGGATCCTGGTGCCGTCGATGTGCGCCAACGGGCTGATCGGGACCGCGCTGCTGTTCCACATGCAGGCGATCCTGGCCGATGCGGGCGTGGACGCCACGGAGAAGCAGACCGCGCTGGTCAACCAGTCGTGGGCGATCGCATTCGGGCTGGCGTTGATCGTCACGGGCTGGCTGGCGGACCGGGTGCTGCCGCGGAGGCTGATGCCGTTCGGGCCGTTCCTGATGCTCGTCGCGTGCGGGGTGATCCTGACCGGGCCGGCGGGGTGGGTGAGCGAGGAATGGGTGATCCCGGTGATGCGGGCGGGGATGGCGTGCTACGGCGTGGCGATGGCGGTGACGGTCGCGGTGAGCAACCCGACGATCGCGCGGTACTACGGGCGCACCCACCACGGGGCGATCCGCGGGTCGATCCAGATGGCGTCGGTCGCGGCGACCGGGATCGGACCCTTCCTGGCGGGGGGCATCTACGAGCTGAGCGGGCAGAGTTTTACGCCGGTGCTGGCGCTTTTCGCGGGGGCGGGCGTGCCGCTGGCGCTGGCGTCGCTGTTCCTGCGTCCGCCGCCGAAGCCGGTCAGGCTCGGCGAAGCCAGCCGCCCGTGACGCGTTCGGCGGCGCGTCGGCTCGCCCAGACCAGCACCACCACGCCCGCGAGCAGCATCAGGCCGGAATAGGCCTGCCCGCGGGTCACGCCGCCGAACTGGGCCACGCCCGCGTCGGGGAGGCGGACGAAATCAGTCGCGATGCGCCCGAGGGCATACACGATCAGGAACCATGCCCCGACCACGCCGGGCTTTCGCTTCTTCGCGGCCACCAGCCACACGACCAGGCCCACCGCGACGCCCTCGATCAGGGCCTGGTAGAGCTGGGTGGGGTGGCGGGTGCTGATCAGCGGCTCGATGGCGGCATGGGCGGCGGCGTCGCCGCGTTGCAGGGCGGTGAGCAGGCGATCGAAACCGCGCTCCCAATCCTCGCCGGGCAGGGCGCTCTCGCGTCCAAGGCGTTCGATGGCCGCCCAGTGTTCGGGGGTCTGCACGAGCCTTTGGTATGGCTCGGTCAGGACTTCCTGGGGATAGCGGACGGCCCACCACGGCGCGGTCTGGCCCGGTGCGGCGACGATCTTGCCCAGCAGCTCGCCGTTGATGAAGTTGGCCAGCCGCCCGAACATGAGACCGACCGGGGCGATGAGGGCGCAGATGTCCATGGCGTGCGTGGGCGGGCAGGCGCCGATGCGCGTGCCGTCGGGCGCCTTGAAGCCGCGGCTGATCCACCAGGCCGTGACGATGACGCCGGCGATGCCGCCGTGGGATGCCATGCCGCCGCGGTTGATCGCGAGCACGCCCCACCAGGGGAAGCCGTCGATCAAGCCGAGCAGGCTCGGGTCATAGAGGAGGACATAGCCCAGCCGCCCCCCCACCATCACGCCGACCACGAGGGTGAGGATGGCGTCGAGGGCGCGTTCCTTGGGGATCAGGGTCGCGCCGCGCACCGCGAGCAGGCGCAGCAGGAAGTACGCCGCGACGAACCCGGCAAGATAGCTCAGCCCGTACCAGCGCAGGGCGAAGGTGCCGAAGAGATTCAGGGCGACCGGATCGAGGCTGTGGGTCCAGCCTCCCAAGGCGAGGGTGGGCGGGGTCACGCGACCACCGCCTCGAGCGCGCCGGGCTCGGGCTGGGGGATTTCGATGCCGAAGAATCGCGCCGTATTCTCGTCGATGATGCGGTGGAAGTCGGGGAAGGGTGTGCCGCGGAGATCGGCGAGGAACTCGGCGGTCAGGCGGGCGTAGGCGGGCATGCAGGGGCGTTTGCCCCGAAGCGGCTCGGGCGAGAGGAACGGGGCGTCGGTCTCGACCATGATGCGGTCGTCGGGGACGAGCCGGGCCGATTCGGCCACCTCGTGGGCGTTGCGGTAGGTCACCACACCCGTGAAGGAGATGGACGCGCCGAAGTCGAGCACCATCCGAGCGTGCTCGGGGATCTCGGTGAAGCAGTGGAACACGAACCGCTCGGGCCGGATGGTCGAGCGCCGGAGGATCGGCAGGAGGTCCTCGACCGCCTTGCGGCAGTGGATGACGACCGGCTTGTCGACACCGTCGGCGATGCAGGACTCGATGAAGGCCAGCTCCTCGGCCAGGACGCGGTCCTGGGTGTGGCGGGGCGGTCTTGAGTGGTGGTTGTCCAGGCCGAGTTCGCCGAAGCCGACGCAGCGTGGGTGCTCGGCCACACGCCGGATCGCCTTCCAGTCATGCGGGTTGCGGTCGGCATACAGGGGGTGGACGCCGGCGGTGCACCAGACGCGGGGATGGTGCTCGGCCACCATCAGGGCGGCGTCACTGTCGCGCGAGTCGGTCGCGATGGTGATCGCACCGGTCACGCCCACGCGGGCGGCGTCGTCCATCACCTCGTCGATGCGCCCGGCGTAATCGGGGAAGGTCAGGTGGCAGTGCGTGTCGATCACGCGGGGAATATAGGATCCGGGCGCCATGCACGAGACCATCGAGACCATCCCGCCCCTGCCCGTGAGGCCCCGCGACGGGCACAAGGGCACCTTCGGACGCGTGGGCGTGGTCGGCGGGTGCGCGTCGGACGACCCGCGGATGGTCGGCGCGCCCGCCCTGGCGGCCCTGGGCGCGGCCCGGTCGGGCTGCGGGCTGGTCAAGATCGGCGCACCAGGGTCGATCCTCGACGCGGCGCTGACGCTGGCGCCGTTCGCGACCGGGCTGGCCCTGCCGATGGGGCTCGACGGCCTCGACCCGGCCGGGGCGGCCGAGCGGTTCGACGAGCTGGCCGCCGGCGTGGATGCGCTGTGCGTGGGCGTGGGCCTCGGGCAATCCCGCGGGGCGCGGGCGGTGGTTCTGCGGTCGGTGCTGCAGGAGGATGCGCCGGTGGTGCTCGACGCGGACGGGCTGAACCTGCTGGCGTCGGAGCCCGAGTTCTGGCGGGAGCTGCGCGCGAGCCTGGTGCTCACGCCGCACCCCGGCGAGGCCCGACGGCTGATGGAGGCCCTGTCCCTGCGGGGCGATCCGGCGGGCGACGAGGCGGGGCGGGTCGGGGTTTGCGTCGCGCTGGCGCGTCGGCTGGGCTGCCTTGTTGTGCTCAAGGGGTCGGGGACGGCCGTGTCCGACGGCCTGCGTGCGTGGGTGTGCCGGGCGGGGCACCCCTGCCTGGGAACGGGGGGCACGGGCGATGTGCTGGCGGGCGTCCTGGCCGGGCTGATCGCCCAATCGCACGCGGATCCGGCGCGGGACCTGTTCTCGATCGTGCAGGCGGGGGTCCAGGCCCACGCGGAGGCGGGGGAAGCCTGGGCCGCCGCGAGCGGCGCGACCGGGGGCATGACGCCGACGGATCTGGCGGGGCTGATCCCGGCGCGGGTCGAGGCGCTGCGAGCGAAGAACTAGCCCTCGCCCCCGGGTGACTCCTCGGGGGTTTCGAGGCCCAGCGTTTCCTTGAGCTTCTTCTTGTGCCGGAAACGGAACCAGGCGATCACGCAACCGATGAGCACGAGCACCCCGACGGCGACCCCGGCGGTGCCGAAATCACGGTCGAAGATCGACTCCCCGAGGACGATGAAGGAAACCGCGTACAAGCCCGTGAAGGTGAACGACACCCAGAAGTAAATCCAAAATGGCACGCTCGCGAGCCCCAGCACATAGCTCTTCAGGAAGGTCGGTGGACCGGGAGCGACGCGCAGGAGTATGGCGAACCGCAGCGCGCCGGACTTGGATTCTGAGAAATCCGGGATCTTGTACTTGGTGCGGCTCATCCGCCGCTCGATCCAGGGCCGCAGGCCGCTGTGGCTGATCCAGTAGCACAGCACCTGGTTGGCCGCGATGGCCGCCGCGCAGCCGATCAGGCCGGTCCACAATCCGAACATGGCCCCCGCCAGCACGAAGAACGGTGTGGTCGGGAAGCCCACCGCGGGCAGCACCGCCAGGCCGATAAAGAAGGGGATCGGCCCGGCGTCGGCCTTCCAGCCGGCGATCAGCTCGCGGTCGGTCGTCAGCCAGAAGGCCCCGGCGAGCGCGAGCACCGCGAAAACGGCCAAGAGGCCCCTGTAGGGCGTCGGGCGGTTGTGGCGTGTGGCCTCATCGATCGATTGTTCAGGCGCGGCCGACTCCATGCGCAAGCGTATGCGCCGCGCGGCCCGGGGCGCCGGTCAGGGGTTGTACGACCGCGGCGATGCCGAGGCGACCAGGCGGATCGTCGGCGTTTCGAGCGTGCCGATGCCGATGGCCGCGTCACCGGTGGTCTCCGGCTGGATGATCAGGTCGATGGTGACGCGGCGGAGGCGCGGCCCGACATCGTACTCCATATCGAAGTTGACCCGGTTCAGGCCGGTGAGAAGCTGGGATTCCTGCTCGCCGTCGTACTGGCCGTTCACAAAGCTCGTGACGACATACCACAGCTCGAATGGCCCGGTCTGCTCGGTGCCGTCACGCCTTTCGAGGCGGATGACCCGCTCGATGCCCTGCGAAGGATCGCGGAAGGAAACGAACTCGATCCAGGTGCTCTGGATGTTGGGCGTGATGATGGGATTGGCCGGGTACGGCCCGAACGAATCGCCGGTCCGGATCATGCCGGTCAGACGCTGCATCACGATGCGGGCGACGACATTGGTGGCCGCGCTCTCGCTGTTGGCCTTGTAGCTCTTGAAGCTCGCGTCCAGCGCGGCCATGGTGGCGGTCAGCAGCGTCGCCGTGATCGTCAGGGCGATGAGCACCTCGATCAGTGAGAAGCCGCTCCGCCGGGTGTGTCGTGCCTGGTGCGTCACTTGTGGCCCTCCTGGTAGGTGCCGGGCACCGGAATGGCCCGGATGGGCAGCATCAGACCGCTGGGCAGCATCATCTCGGGGTCGTACCGGAGCAGGATGCGCCCATAACCGTTGAACGGGACGGGCACCGCGCCGGGCGGCGGGGTCTCGTCGTGCGGGATGTCCGCCATGCCGTCGCCGGTGGTGTCCCACCCGACGATGCGAACGCCGTCGACGATCGGCAGGGACCGCGGATCGAGGGACTCGTAATCGCCGTCCTCGGGGCCGAAGTAGCCCAGCGTGACATTGAAGCCGGCGGGGTTGCCGATGGGGTTGCCGTTGATGTCGATCAGCGGGAACTCGCCGAAGGTCGGGTTGAAGGTCATCAGCAGGGTCCCGAAGATCTCGGTGTTGCCGCGGGCGTCGAGCACGCCGGCGACGATCGCGCCCTGGAGCTGGACATCCTGCTCCGGCGGGCTGTTGAAGCTGCCGATGTCCACCGAATAGTTCGGCAGCATCATCGAGCTGCGCCGGATCGCGTCCATGTCGCCCGAGTTTGGGTTGAGGAACGGGTTGCCGGGCTCGTCCGGGTGGACGGTCGTGAACCGCGTCGCGCCGGTGAACTGGACCTTGTTACGGACCTGGGTGTACCGCTGCGGCGTGTCCGCCACGATCGATCCGACGAACAGGCACCCGTGGAAGCGAAGGTTGTTCGAGTACTTCTTGGTGTCCGTCACGCGGTCCGGCCCGATGATCAGCGGCATGGGGAGCTGGTCGTAGCTGGGACCATACGAGCCGACCTCGTTCATTGGCACATCGCCCCTGTCCAGCGGCGAGATGCTCGGGACGGTCATCATCACATGCGCCTGGGGCGGCCTGGCGGTGGCCGGCAGCATGTCCGGGGCGTCGGTCGGGTCGTGCGAGGGCTGGCTGCCGAAGGCGTACCGGGGGTAACGCGGTGTCGGGCGGCCGGCGGCGTCGATTGTGTTCGAGCCCAGCTCGGTCCACATCGGGTGGGTGTTGTTGGTGTGAGTCCGCACATAGGTCGAGCCCACGAAGGTGCAGTCGATGAACAGCGCGTTCAGGCCCATCGGGATCTGCACATTGCGGAAAACGAAGTTGCGGAACACCGGGCGCCAGTAGAGGTCGGAGTACGCCGGCGAGTTGAACGGCATCCGCTCGAAGTAGGCCCAGGCATGGTTGTCCGGCAGGCCGTCGAAGTTCGTGTCCTCCCAGACGGGGGTGAAGTGCGGCGAATCGGTGCCGCCCGGGTTCATGCCGAGCTCCCAGGTGGCCAGCTGGCCGACGGTCGCGCCGAGCTGGTTGGCGACCTGCTGCCAGAACGGGTCCCCGCTGGCGGCGTCCATCAGCGCGTTCTCGGTGTCCGCGAAGCTCTCGGCCGTGATGTTCGGGATCAGCGAGTCGTCCGCGTTGAAGATCATCGGCGGGTTGTCCGGGCCGGGCCGGATGGTCCCCTGGAGGCGCTCGTGGAGCGGGCCGCGCGCGGCCTCCCACTCGGAGCGGCCGACGCGGAATCGCAGCCCGCCCCGGACCTTGGCGTACTGGTCGAGCCGGTCAATGAACCCGTCGCGCCAGCCCAGCTCGCGGTCCCGGTAGATATCCAGCACCGGGTCGTAATCCTTCGGGATGGTCTGGGCCTCGTCCGCCCATCCGAACACCCCGTTGCGGTTGCGGTCGGGCATGGCGTTATCGATCAGGAACGCCAGCTCGTCGTCGATGGGGTCGCCGGCCGAATCCACGAACTCGGGCGTCCGGCCGTCCGCGGGCGTGCCGAGGGTCAGCAGCGGCGACAGCGTGACGCGCCGGTCGCCGTCGCGGTCGAAGTGGTTGATAAAGATGTCAAACTCGTCGAGAAAGCCGTCCCCGGTGGCGTCCACGAACGCGCCGTCCGGCTCGCCGTCGCCGCTGTAGTCCGCGTCCACCGGGATGCCCTGGCCCTCGATCGGGTGACCGATGCGGAGCCGGTTGTCGCCGTCGACATCGTACTGGCCCAGCTGGGTCCAGAAGGCCTCGAGCTTCTGATCGAGCACCGGGTCCAGACCGTAGAAGTCCGAACGCATGACGATCGGATCACCGTTCTCGAACTCGATCTGGTCGAAACGGGCGCCGATATCACCCTCCACGATCACATTCTTGCCGAGCATGATGCGGGAGTGGGCGATGATGGCCTGATCGACGCGTTTGACGAGCTTGTAGTCGCGGGTGATGGTCCTGCGGATGGGCTGCTGATTCCGCTGGAAGTCGAAGACGATCCCCTCGACGATGACCCGGATGTAACGCCCGCCGTGGAGGGGCGCGTAGCGGATCTGGAACGCCGGGGGCGGGTTGCCGTTCGGATCGTCCCAGCCCTTGAGCATCAGGGCGGGGGTGTAGACCCAGTGACTGGTCTGGTACACGCTTTCGTCCGTGCCCGCGGGGGCCGAGGCGATGACCGGCTGGGACATGTACTCGCCGCCCGTCAGGATATTGGCGTCGGCGGCGTGGATGCTGAGCAGGGCCTCGGCGATGCCCGATGGCAGCGAAGACTCGGGGTGGCCGGAGGGCGGGGGCGTCACCTCGTGCAGGCCGATCATGGCCGAGTCGCCGCGCCAGAGCGCCCACGACATGCCCTCGTCGATGTCCGACTCGGCGACGATGAACCGCGAGGACGCCTCGGCGAGCCGGTGCTCGGCCAGCGCCAGGCCGGTCTCCGCGGCGCTCATCGCACGCATGACATGCAGGTGCATGCTCGCCGTGCGGATGTTGCCGGTCGAGCTGACGGCCATGGCGGCCACGAGCGAGCCGAACAGGATCAGGAACATCATGGCCAGCACGGAGGCCACACCGCGCCGGGTCAGGCCGACGGGCTTGCGCTTGAGCTTTCTGGCCGGTCGAATGTTCCGCTTCATGGCTCAGCCTCCGGTCGCCCCGGTCAGGGCACGATCCAGGTCACCTCCGTGACCAGGTTTGGTTCGATGTCGTTGAAGCCCTGGTAGTGCACCTGCACGGTGACGCGCAGTGGGTACTTATCGACCGCGCGCCCGGGGAAGTTGCCGCTGGCGGGTTCGCGGTAGTCGTTGGGCAGTTCCTGCGAGAAGTTGAACGGGTGGACCTTGCGGACGATGACCGTCTGGGACCAGCCGGTCATGTTCTGCTCGGTTTCCTGGCCGTCGATGGTCAGGGCCGGGATCACCTCCCGGAAGGCGTTGATCGGGCCGGGCAGATCGCCGTTGCTCAGGTCGGGCGTCCCGATCCAGGAGAATGTGATCCCGTCGAAGTCGTCGATGTCGTTGAAGTCGTGGACGGTCGTTTCGCCAGTGTTCGGGCCCCAGCCCTGCAGGCTCACCCCGCCGTCGCCGTTGTCCTGGATGAACAGGCCCACCACCGGGTCGTGCTTGGGCAGGCTCCGGGTCAGCTCGCGGATCTCGTTGGCCAGGAAGGTGGCGGTGGCCGCGTGCGAAGACCACTGATTCGAGACGATGAACGAACTCTGGGCGTCGACCATCGCGAGCACGCCGACCCCGATGATGACCGTGGCCAGTGACGCCTCGATCAGGGTGAACCCACCCGGGGCTGTGTGCCCGCGCCGGACGGTTTGATTGCTGCTGCTACCCACGGCTTCCTCCTCCGGCCCGCTCCGCGTCCGGTGGCGGGCCCGCAATGCATCATCCATTACGAAACGATCTGGCTCATCTTGAAGATGGGCAGGATGATGGCCATGGCGATGAATCCGACGATTGAACCCATCACAATGATCATGATGGGCTCGATCATTCCGGTAACCGTCTTGATCTGGTCCTTGAGCTGACGGGCGTAGTAGCTCGAGATCTGGTCGAGCACCTCGCCGAGCTTACCGGACTCCTCGCCCGCACCGATCATCTGCACCACCGCCCGGGGCAGCAGTCCGTTGTTCTGCAGCGGCGCGGCGATCTTCTTACCCTGCTTCACCGAGGCGTGGACCTTGCGCCACAACCCCTCGAAGAGCTTGTTCCCGGAGATGTCCCCGGTGATGGTCAGCACATCGAGCATGGGCACGCCGGCGTTGACCAGCTGGCCCATCGTCTGCAGCGAGCGGGAGATGTACAGCGAGCGGAACATGCCCCGCAGCACCGGGATGCTCAGCTTGAGCTTGTCGACCCAGAACGAGCCCAGCTCCGTCCGCGTGGCCGCGTAGAGGCCGCCGCCGACCAACGCCACGCCGCCGATGATGAACGGCCAGTTCGCTGTCATGGTGTTCGACAGGGTCATCAGGAAGTTGGTGGCCCAGGGGAGGACATCCTCCTTGCCCTCGAACACGGTGTAGAACTTCGGCAGCACGAAGGTCAGCAGGAACACCGTCACCGCCACCGCCAGCAGGCCGATGATGGCCGGGTAGATCGACGCCCCGATGACCATCTTGCGGGTCTCAAGCTCCTGGCTGATGTACGCCGCGATCCGTTCGAGCATGTCGGAGAACGAGCCGGACATCTCGGACGCCCGCACCATATTGATGTAGAGCGGCCCGAACAGCTTGGGGTGCTTGGCCAGCGCTTCGGAAAACTGCTTGCCGGACTCGACATCCTGCTTGACTTCCAGGATGACTTTCTTGAAGCCCGCGTGCGTGGTCTGGTCCGCGATGCCGTCCAGGGCCGAGCGGAGGTTGATGCCCGCCCGGATCATGACGGCGAGCTGGGTCGTAAAGTCGAGGACATGCTTCTGGTTGGGCTTGCTGGAGTTGAGACGCTTGAGAGTCTCGGCCAGCCCGGAGGTGCCGCCGCCCACCTTGATCGCGTCGATGGACATGACATGCACGCCCTGGTTCCGCAGGATCGCCGCGGCCGCGCCGGCCGTGTCGGCCTGCATCATGCCCGACCGCATCTGACCGTCCTGTGCCTTCACCTGGAACCGATAGTTCGGCATGCTCGCCTCCGACCTTGTCTAGACCACCGAACCGATCAGGCCACCAACTGACGCTCGAGCTTGTCCGGATGCACCGCCTGGGCGATGGCATCCTCCTTGGTGATCGTCCCGTTGAAATACAGCTCCGCGATCGACGAGTCCAGGCTGGTCATGCCGATCTGGCGCGAGGTCTCGATCACATTGGGGATCTCGTAGACCTTGTTCTCGCGGATCAGATTGCGCACCGCCGGGGTGCACAGCAGCACCTCGACCGCCGGGACCATGCCGGGCTTGTCCGCACGCGTGAACAGCGTCTGGGACACCACCGCCTGCAGCGTCGTCGACAGCATCGAACGGATCTGGTTCTGCTGCCCGCTCGGGTACATATCGATGATTCGGGACACGGTCTGCGAGGCGTTGACCGTGTGCAGCGTCGAGAGCACCAGGTGGCCGGTCTCGGCGGCCGAGATCGCCAGCGAGGTCGTCTCCAGGTCGCGCATTTCGCCGACCAGGATGATGTCCGGGTCCTGGCGCAGGGCGTGCTTCAGGCCCGAGGCGAAGCTGATCATGTCGCGGCCAAGCTCGCGCTGCTCGATGAGGCACTTGTCGCTCTCGAACAGGTACTCGACCGGGTCTTCCAGCGTGATGATGTGCTTGCGGTACCGCTGGTTCATCGCCTGGATCATCGCCGCCAGCGTGGTCGACTTACCCGAGCCGGTGTCGCCCGTCACGAGCACGAGGCCGCGGGGCAGGTAGGTCAGCCGGGCGATGACCTCCGGCAGGTTCAGCGCCGCCAGCGGGGGCACCTTGGTCTTAATCGCACGCATCGCCAGCCCGATCACGCCCTTCTGCATGTGTGCGTTGACGCGGTAGCGGGCCAGCCCGGGGATCTGGTACGAGAAGTCCGCGTCCTTGGACTGCGCGAACATCTCGCGGACCTCGCGGTTGGAGATCTCCTCGAACATGCCCGACACGATCTCGGGCGTCAGCGGCTCATCTCCCAAGGGGGTCATCACCTGGTGGATGCGGGCGGTGGGCGGCTCCCCGGCGACGATGTGCACATCGGACGCGTCGGCTTCGTGGGCTTGACGGAGAATCGTCTCAAGATTCACGGGCATCTCCTCGCTCGGGACCCGCCCGGCACGGCGCGGGCGCTCAACCGGTCCATCGGCCCGAAGAACCCCCGGGTTCACCCGGCCTGCCCATACCTGCGATTCCCCCGCTTCTCATGCACGCCCGTTCGGTGTGCGCCCACCCCGCCAGCCTGCCCAGACGGCACAGACGGCCTCGGCGCAGGGTTCCCGGACCCCGCCCAACCTCAAACCCAACACCGCGTTCAGCGTTCCAAGGCCGCCCGGTCCCGGGCCTCGACCGCGAGTTGGTCGACGCGCTCGTTCTCCGGGTGCCCGTCGTGCCCCTTGACCCAGTGGAACCGGATCTCGTGCTCGGCCCGCAGCTCGTCGAGCCGCTTCCAAAGATCCACATTCTTCACCGGCGACTTCGAGGCCGTCCGCCACCCCTTCTTCTTCCAGCCCGCCATCCACTCCTCGAGACCCTTGAGCACATACTGCGAGTCCGAGTACAACTCGACCAGGCTCGGGCGGGTCAGCGCGCCCAGGCCCTCGATCACCGCGGTCAGCTCCATCCGGTTATTGGTGGTCGCGGGCTCGCCGCCGTTGCGTTCGACGGCCTTCCCGGTCTTCGGATGACGCAGCAGGAAAGCCCATCCCCCGGGCCCGGGATTACCCGAGCACGCGCCGTCGGTGTACAGCTCGACATGAGGCCTGACCGGGGTCGTCATCGGCGCGGGGGCTCCGTCACATGGCCGACCTTCTCGTACCGCACGATCAGCGATCGCCCCATCGTCACCCGCCACGACCGGGCGTGGCGGAACATCGCCCTGTTGCGTTCCCGGTGCTCGGGGCGGCCCAGCCCGAGGTAGACCCGGCGCATCCAGGGATACCCCACAAGATACACGAGCAGATACACCGGCAGCAGCACCTTCCGCTTGATCCGGTCCCCCGTCGCCTCGACCACCCGCCCGCCCCAGTACGACCCGTCGTGCCACAGCCAGCCGAGATCGACCGGCGAAACATGGAACCGGTCGTCCTGCGCCCCCGGCGCCAGCTCGCGCAGCTGCGTGAAATGGAACTGGTGCATCGTCCCCGTAAACAGGAACTGCAGCCGCGAGAACAGGCTCGACACATTCGGCGTGCTGACGATCACGCTGCCGCCCACCCGGCAGACGCGGAACAGCTCGCCCATCAGGTCGTGCGGACGCTGGACATGCTCGATGCCCTCCAGGCACACCACCGCGTCGAACGATCCGTCCTCGAACGGCAGTCGGGCGGTCATGTCCGCATGCACGTACGACGCGTCGTGCCGGTTGATGTCCGCGGGAACCACCTCGTGGCCCTGCCCCCGCAACACCTCCGACAGCCGCCCGGCTCCCGCCGGGATGTCCAGCACCCGCCCGGGGGGCATCGCCGCGGTCATCCGCGCGACCAGCCGCATGTATCCGGTGAAGTCGGGCCGATGACTGAACTCCGCCGTTGCCGGCGGGGCCGTCCCTGAGGGATCGGGCCTGGACGGGTTGTGCGGCGAGCGGACCGCCTCCGCGGATGCGTTCATCCACCGACTCTACAGCACGCCACGCCCAAGATCCACGCCGCGACGACCTACGATGCCACATGCCCAGCACCGCCGCCCGCCCCGCCGTCGCCGTCCACCGCGTCGAGGTCCGACCCCTGCCCAACGCGGGCGACCCCCGCGCCGACGAACTGATGGACAAGGTGCGTGGGCTGGGCCTCAACCCGGAGTCGGTCCGCACCGCCCGGGTCTACCTGATCGAGGGCCCGTTCGAGGACGCCGACATCCATCGCATCGTCGGCGCCCTGCTGACCAACCCGGTCACCGAGGAAGCCGTGGTGGGCGCCGCCCCGGCCGACGGGGCGTTGGTGGAGATCCACCCCCTCCCCGGCGTCATGGATCCGCCCGCCCAGACCGTCCGCGACGCGATCGAGGAACTCACCGGCCTGGACTGCCGCGTGCTCACCGGCTGGCGCTACGACCTCCGCGGCGTGTCGGGCGACGACGCTGCCAATCTCGCCGCGAAGGTGCTCGCCAACCCCGTCGTCACCGGCGTCCACACCGAGGCCTTCCACCCCGCCGAACTACCCAAGGGCCACGCGTACGACCTGGCCGTCCGCCATGTCAAGGTCCGTGACCTCGACGACGCGACGCTGGAGAAGCTCAGCCGCGACGCCCACCTGTTCCTCAGCCTTGACGAGATGCGGGCCATCCGCGACGAGTACCGGCATCTGGACCGCGAGCCGAGCGACATCGAGCTGGAAACCCTCGCCCAGACCTGGTCCGAGCACTGCGTCCACAAGACGCTCAAGGCCACCATCCGCTATCAGTCCGACGACCCCGAAGACCCGGTCAAGCGCGCCGGCCGCCCCGGCCACCAGGCCAACCCCGACGGATCCGTGACCATCCACAACCTGCTCAAGTCCTCCGTGGCCGCCGCCACCTTCGAGCTGATCGAGGAGGGCCTGGACTGGACCCTGTCCGTGTTCGTCGACAACGCCGGCATCATCGCCTTCGACGACGACCACGCCGTCTGCATCAAGGTCGAGACCCACAACCACCCCTCCGCCATCGAGCCCTACGGCGGGGCGGCGACGGGGATCGGTGGGTGTATCCGCGACATCATGGGCACCGGCCTGGCCGCCAAGCCCATCGCCAACACCGATGTCTTCTGCGTGGCGCACCCCGACATCCCCCAGATCCCCGCCGGATGCCTGCCCCCGGACCGCGTCCTCCGCGAGGTGGTCGCCGGCGTCCGCGACTACGGCAACCGCATGGGCATCCCCACCGTCAACGGGGCGGTCTGGTTCGACGACCGGCACATCGGCAACCCGCTGGTCTTCGCCGGCTGCATCGGCGTGATGCCCAACGACCGGATCGGGGGCGAAGCGAAGCCCGGCGACCTGATCGTCGCCCTCGGCGGCCGGACCGGACGCGACGGCATCCACGGCGCGACCTTCTCCAGCGCCGAACTGACCGACACCCACGCCGACGAGTTCGCCCACGCCGTCCAGATCGGCAACGCCATCGAGGAAAAACGCGTCCTCGACGCCATCCTGCGGGCGCGCGATCACAAGAAGTCCGGAGCGCCCGCGGCGGGATGCCTCTACTCCGCCATCACCGACTGCGGCGCGGGCGGCTTCTCCTCCGCCGTCGGCGAGATGGGCGAGAAACTCGGCGCCGAGGTCCACCTCGAGAAGGCGCCCCTCAAGTACGAGGGCCTGTCCTACACCGAGATCTGGATCTCCGAGGCCCAGGAGCGCATGGTCCTGGCCCTCCCCAGGGAGAATCTCGACGCCCTCCAGGCCATCTGCGACGAGGAGCATGTCGAACTCTCCGTCCTCGGGACCTTCGGCACCGAAAACCGCGACCTGATCCTCACCTACCACGGCACCGAAGTCGGCCGGCTCCCGATGGAGTTCCTCCACGACGGCATCCCCATGCCGACGAGGGAAGCGAACTGGTCGGCGCCGAAAACCAGCCCCGAGCGTGAGCGAGCGGGCTCCCCCCCCACTCCGTCTCTCCGGAACTCCGTCTCTTCGTCTCTTCTTGCTCTTCTGGCCCACCCCAACATCGCCAGCAAGCACTGGATCATCAACCAGTACGACCACGAGGTGCAGGGCAACACCGTCGTCAAGCCCCTGGTCGGCCCCCTCGGGCGTGGCCCCTCGGACGCCGCCGTCATCGAGCCGATCCCCGGCTCCGGACGGGGTCTGGCCATCGCCTGCGGGCTGGCGACCGGGCTCGAGTCCGACCCCTACCACATGGCCCTGGCCGCCATCGATGAGTGCGTCCGCAACCTGGTCTGCACCGGAGCCGACCCGGACCGCATCGCCATCCTGGACAACTTCTCCTGGCCGAGTTGCAACAAGCCGGAGAATCTCGGCTCGCTCGTCCGCGCCGCCGAGGGCTGCTACGACGGGGCCAAGGCATACCGCACGCCCTTCGTCTCGGGCAAGGACAGCCTGAACAACCAGTTCACCACCGAGGACGGCCGGACCATTGAGATCCCGCCGACCCTGCTGATCACCGGCATCGGCCTCGTCCACGAACTCACGCGGGTCGTGACCATGGACGCCAAGAAGCCTGGCCACGCGCTCTTCCTGATCGGCGGACGCGAAACCGGCCTGGGCGGGTCCCACTTCGCCCGTCTGACCGGCGTCGGCGGCGAGGAGCCCCGCGTCGATCTGGCCGCCGGCCCGCGCCACGCACGCTTCGTCGCGGACCTGATCCGACAGGGCCGCATCCGCTCCGCGCACGATGTCTCAGACGGCGGCGCACTGACCGCCATCGCGGAGATGCTCATCGCAGGATCCCGCCCCGACCGCCCGATCGGGGCCGAGGTCAGCCTCTCGGGCGGCCCGGGCTCGCTGCTGTCCAACTGCTTCGCGGAGATGACTTCGGCGTACATCGTCGAGGTCGACGAGGACGCCTTCGACCTGATCGGCTATATGGCCGAGCAACGGACCGATATCCCCGTCCACCGGCTCGGAGAACTGACCGACACCGGCACGCTCCTGATCGAAGACGGACCCCAAGGCGAGGAATCAATAGAGGTCGAGCGGCTCGCCGAGACCTGGCGTGCCCCGCTGGACTGGTGACTCACGCCGCTTGCGACTTGCTGCCGCCGACGATCATCCCCACCCACTTGCCGATGTCGGCCACGAACTCCTGCTTGGGGATGAACCCGTTCGCGCCGAGGCGTTCGCACTCACCCTTCGCCTCCGCCGCGTCTTCACCGCTGAGCACGATGAAGGTCCGCGATGACAGGGTCTGCGAGCCGCGCACGATCCGAAGCAGGTCATAGCCGCTGGTGCCCGGCAGGTTCAGGTCGACCAGAAACACATCGGCCGCAACGATCTCGCCCGCGTCCATCCGCTCGATCTCGGTCCGGGCCCGCGTCCCGGATTCGACCCACTGGATCTCGACCCCCTCCTGGCGCTTGAGCAGCGATGTGATCAGCGTCGCCGCGAGCGGGTCATCCTCGACGAACAGGACACGCACCGTGCACTCCGACCGGCACGCCTGCGTCTCCGCGGCGAGCCCACCCGCCTCGGCATCGGGGCGATGGACAAACACGCGGTTGCGCCCGGAACGCTTCGCCTCGTAGACGCAGGCATCCGCATCGCCGACAAGCTTCCCGGCCGAGTTGTACCGGGCCGGGTCATCCGCGTCGGTCGCGGCCACGCCCACCGAGACCGTCACCGCCAAGGCGTCCGGCCCCTCGTCCACACCAGAAAGATTGAACGGCGAAGCATCCACCGCCGCACGCAACTCCTCGCCCAGCACCGCCGCCGCGTCGATGCCCTGCCCGGGCAGGATCACCGCGAACTCTTCCCCCCCGTACCGCGCGACGATCCCCCGATCGCCCACCGATTCCTGCATGCGCTGGGCCAACTCAACCAGAATCATGTCGCCCGCGGCGTGCCCGTACCGATCATTGATGGACTTGAAGCGGTCCGCGTCGCAGAAGACAACGGCCATTGGCTCGCCCCGCTCCTGGAACGCCCTGAACGCGTCGGCCAGCTCGCCGTCGAAGCGACGCCGGTTGGCCAGCCCGGTCAACGCGTCGGTCGTCGCGTCCCGCGCGAGGCTCTCCGCCTCGCGCTGGATCGACAGCTGATGCTCCAGACCCTTCTCCTGCGCCTCGGCCATCAGCGTGATCGTGTCGGGCAGGTCGCCGATGTCCTGCGAGAACAGCTTGGCAATGACCTGCGCATCCTCCGCAGCCCGGTCGACCAGCTCCTGGGCATCCGGGGCGCGATGGCCGAACCACGCATGCGAGTAATCCTGGATCTGCTTCATCGTCGGGATGGGCTGCTCGTTGGACAGCACGCTGCCGACCATCGAACCGAGCCCGACCATCCTCACCAGTTCCAGGTGGCCCGCGCCGGCCGACTTCGGCGTATGGTGCGCCCCCACCGCCAACCGCACCGGCTCGGGCAGGTTCCACTTCTTGGCCAGACCCGCACCGACCTCCGCGTGCGTGAAGCCGAAGGTCTCACGCTCGGCGGCGCACCAGTCCGCGTGATGCAGCCCGGCGACCACATCGGCGTAATCCTGCTTGAGTTCGACGAACAGCGCCAGCACACCGATGTCCTGGAACAGCCCGGCCGTGAACGCCTCGTCCGGATCACATACGCCCGTCAGCTTCGAAGCCATGCGCGAGGACACCGCCCCGACGATCGCACGCCGCCAGTGCCCCATCAGGTCGAACCCCGAGCCCTCGGCCGCCCTGGTGATGTCCACCAGGCTGAAACCGAGCACCAGCGATTTCACCGTGTTCAGCCCCAGGAACCCCATCGCGCGCTCGATCGAGCCGCACGGCTTCGACAACCCGTAAAAGCTCGAGTTGACCGTCTTGAGCACCTTGCCCGCCAACGCCTGGTCCTGAGAGACGGCCTCGGCGATCTTCTTGAGTGGCACATTGGGATCTGATGTCAGATCCAGAATCTCTGCCGCCACCGTCGGCAGCGACGGAAGCGAGGTGCATGACAGGATCTGATCGAGCGTTCGTCGTTGCATTCCGGACCCCACGGCGTTCGCAAGCCCCCTGAACTGGGAGGGCGATTCCAAGGTCCAAATCGGAACAACTCCCCATGAACTTCGTGCCACGCGCGTGTTTTTGAACGAAATCCGGGAAGCGGCACAGTCCAGCCCGATCCGCATGAAGACCGCCCAAGAGCGGGGCTTCACCGCAGGCCGTACTCCTTTAGCTTGCGGTACAGCGTCCTTTCGCCGATCCCGAGCAGTTTGGCGGCTTTTTCGCGGTTGCCACCCGTCAGTTGGAGGGTCTCGCGGATGGCCCGCTTTTCAAGTTGTTCCAACGACGATCCCGCCAGCGACCCCGTCGCGCCGGACGGGCCTTCCGACCCGTCATCGCCGGTCGCCACATCATCCGGGATGTGCTCGGCCGCCACACGCACCGGCCCGGACCCTTCCGCCGAGCCCAGGGCCGTGATGATGGCGTTCTGGATGACATTGAGCAACTGGCGGACATTGCCCGGCCAGTCATAGCCGGTCAGACGCATCATCGCCGCGTCCGAGAACTCCGGCACGCCCCGACCCGGCGTCAGGCTTTCGGAAAGCTTTGCGGCCGCGTGCCGCACGATCCGCGGGATGTCCTCCCGGCGTTCGCGCAGCGGCGGCAGGTGGACATGGCTGCCGTTGATCCGGAAGTACAGGTCCTGGCGGAAGACACCCTCGTCGACCATCTTCTTCAGGTCCCGGTTGGTCGCGCTGACGAAGCGGACATCGGTCCGGCGGGTCTCGTTGGACCCGACCCGAACGACCTCGCCCGACTCGAGCACGCGGAGCAGCTTGGCCTGCATGGTCAGGGGCATGTCCCCGATCTCGTCGAGGAACAGGGTGCCGCCGTCGGCGTACTCGAACACGCCCTCGCGGTCCTTGTCCGCTCCCGTGTAGGCCCCGCGGACATGGCCGAACAACTGGTCCTCGAGCAGGCTCTCGGCCTGCCCGGCGCAGTTCATGGTCACATACCGCTTCTCACGCCGGGGCGAGTTCGCGTGGACGGCCCGGGCGATCAGTTCCTTGCCCGTCCCGGACTCGCCGGTGACCAGCACCGGGATGGTTGAGTTCGCCACGGTTCGGACCGTGTTCAGGATCCGGCGCATCGCCTCGGACCCGGCCACGATGCCCTCGAACCCGTCGTGCTGAACGAGGTCCTTGAGTTCGCCCGACTCGGCCCGGATCACCGCGGCGTCGGCCGCCCGGTTCACCACGGATCGGAACACGGCCAGGTCCAGGGGTTTTTCCACGAAGTCAAACGCCCCGTGCTTGAAGGCGCTGCGGGCCGTCGGCACATCGCCGTGCGCCGTGACCATGATGGTCTCCGCGTCCGGCTGCATCTCCGCGGCCATCGCCAGCACCCGCATCCCCGCGTCGGCCCCCTCGGCGTCGGCCCCGTGCTGGCCCGCGCTGGCGGGCATCCGCAGGTCGGTCACGATGACATCGAACGACCCGGCCCGCAGCTCCTCGGCCGCCTCGGCCACCGAGCCGACAATGGTGCAAACATGGCCCGGCCGGCGCAGGGCCTCGGCCATCACATCAGCGTGCTCGGGCTCGTCCTCGACGATGAGGACCTGGGCGGTGACTCGTTGGTGCTGTTCGGCCATATCGCCGGGAAGCGTATGGCCCCCACCCCCCACCGGCCCGGGGCAGCCCCGGACCGGGCCCACGGTTCAGGGGCAGCCGGCGTTGAACGCCGCCACGAACGCCGAGAAGTCGAAGAAGTTCAGCTCACCGTCCCCGTTAAAGTCCGCCGCCGGGTCCCCGGCCTGGAACAGATTGATGAACACCGCGAAGTCGAAGAAGTTCACCTCCCCGTCCCCGTTCATGTCCACCGGGCAGTCCGGGGCCCCCACGCGGATCACCACCCGCGCCGGCAGGCTGTACACATTCGGATCCCCGACCGGGTTGGCCGGGTTGCCCACCTCGGCCACCAGCCGGTAGTCGAACCAGTCCTCCCCCTCGAACCCCGGGTCCGGGGTGTAGTGGAACGACCCGTCGGCGAACACCGTCACGCTGCCGTTCGCCGGCGGCGTGTGGTCGGGCGAGGCGAAGAAGCCCAGATCGACCATCAGGTCCTCGTTGTCGATCCGCCCGGGCTGGCCGATGTCGTTGGCCATCAGGCCCTCGGCCGCGTCCACGCTGATCGCCCCGGGGGCCAGGTAGGTGTCGTCGATCGCCAGACGGAAGGCGTTGTCACGCAAGTCCCGCAGTTCGCCCAGCACGAACTCGACATAGGGGAAGGACGGGGCGTTGGTCGAGATCGCAAGGGCGATCTCGGAAGACAGCGCGGCGATACGCTGGGCGAAATAGTCCTCGATCCCTGGCAGGTCCACGCCCGGGGCCCCGCCGATCGCACCGTCGTCCGCATCCGCCGTCGCGAGCAGCACCGAAATCAGGTCGCCGGAACGGAAGCCCAGGCCGTCGGCGCTTGGCACGCCGCGCAGGGCGGCCCGGAGCACCTCGCTTCGCCCGAATGCGTCGGATGCGCCCAGGGTCAGGTAGCCGTCGAGCAGCGCGCTGGTGTTGTCCAGCAGGTCCGCAGCGTCGACCAGCGTCGAGGGCGGAGCGCTGAGTTCGTCGAGAACCCTTTGGCGGACCGCCGTGCGGACCGCCGCCATCTCGTCCGTCAAGAAGGCGGTCTGGATCGGGAGGTAGTCGCTGCCCTGGTGGGTGAAGGTCGAAGTGTCAGCGATCACGCGCAGCCTGGCATCAGTCACATATATGGTCCAGCCCGTCCAGCTGAACACCTGCACATTGACTGTCCCGGCGTTATAGATCTGTCCGACGAGATCCCCTGTTTGGAGCGGTATCCAGAGGGCCATCCAACCGGTGCCTGTAGGAAAGATCAATGCCTCGCGCGCAAGCTCACCAAAGTCGCCCCCGGAGATGATGTCACCGGCAGGCGGTCCCCAGTTGCCGCTTTGGGGATCATACACCTCGGCGACGACCCGGATCGTGCGGACACTCCGCAATGGATTCTGCAGCACCGAAGCGACCCGAACATCGAACTCGTTGTCAGAAGACGGGCTTAACTGACCGGAATCCGACGTGATCGAAGAGCGGTGGCTGGCGGAGCTTCGGAAGTGCCAGTCGAGCGCGATCCGCTCGGCGAGTTCCGCACGAGAGAACCCGGCGGACGAGCCGGTCCGGTTGTCGCTGATGCTGATTTCAAAGCCCCGGTGGGCGAACCCGTTCGCGTTCCCGGTAAAGTTGATGAGAACGCTACCACCGAAATGAAAGCTCCAATCCCCAATCAGATCCACCCGGGTGATCGTCGCCGGCAGCGGCGACGCCGTCTGCCCCAGCGGTCCCCACGGGTCGATGCGCGCCGCTCCATTCATCAGTCCCCGCGACTGCAGTTCTGCGTCGACCGCGGCGTCGATCGCGGTCTGCACCTGCGTCATCCCGTCCGTCGCACGCTGCAGGAGGGCGTTGAACAAATCGTCGCGCCCCCGAGTGGCCGACGCGAGTGACGCGATCCGCTGGCCCTGGCTGATGATCTGATCGATCTGCGGCGGGTTCCCGCCGCTCGCGTTCTGCTGGCTGCGCAGCATGTACGCGAAGTACCACGGGCTCTCCCGTGACAGCTGCGAATACGCCGCCGCCGCCTGCGACCACGGCGCTGGCGCCGCCGCCCGCCCCGTGATGATCGGGCCCACCACCGGCAAGCCGTCGCTGGTCACCAGCCCGGGCGGCACCCGCCGGAAGTCGTTGAGCAGCCGGGACACCACATCGTCCGGGCCGGTGAGCAGGTCAGCCGCGTTGTCCAGCGTGAGCGACATCGCCTGGTTGTCCTCCGGCCCGGCGAAGACGGAGGTCTGGGCGGTGAAGGTCGCGAATGTGGACAGGCCGCTGGCGCCGCCGACGAAGCTCGGCGACTGGTCGGAGTACGCCAGGTCAGAGCCGGTCTTGGTGCGGTAGTCAAGGACGGCGTCGGTCTGGGCGGTCAGGTCGACCAGCAGCAGGTTCTGGGCGAAGCCGAACAACGCGGCCTCGATGCGGTCCAGGGCGCTACGGACCGAGGCGAGATCGGCGATCACCGCGTTGAGCCCGTCCTGGATCATGCCAAACGCCGCGACCATGGTGCCGAAGATCACATCCAGCTTGGCGTCGATGATGTCGAACCGCGCGTTCATCTGCACCCGCAGGTCCTCCACCTGCTGGCGCAGCGCCGTGATCTGGTCGAAGATCTGCTGGTCCGCGCTGGGCGGCCCATCGCCGAGCAGGTCGAACAGCCCCAGCACACCCGAGACCACAGCGACCGTTGAAGCCACGCCTCCGAACACATCGCCCGTGGCGTACGCCGCGCCCAGGCCCGCCAGCGAGCCGACGATGCCCAGCGACTGCTGGGCCACGGCCAGATCGTTGTTGACCTGCAACTGCATGCCCGCGAACGAGCGGGTGTTCTCGGCCACATACCGCACATCGGGATAACTCGACTGCTGCAGCAGCATCGTCCGGGCGAAGACCGCCGCCCGGTCGTCCGAGGTCGCCCGGATCGAATCGACCACCGCCTGACGCCGCGCCTCCAGGAAGGCCAACGCGGCGGCGTGGTCCGGGTGGTCCGGGTCCGCGGCCGCCGCGAACAGGTCCACCGAGTCCAGCCCCATGCCCGCCGGGATATCCGCCTGGCCGATCGCGGCCAGCGTCGCCTCGGCGTCGAGCTGGATGGCCTCGATCCGGAAGAACACCTCGGCCTCAAGACCCACATGCGCCCCCGCGTCGTCGCGGATCGCGACGAACCCCGCGAAGTCCGGCAGGCCCGCCAGCCCGGCGTTGACCTCGAACTGGTTCGGATCGATCTCGCCGAGCATCGGCGCATACCCGAGCGATTCCAGGTACGCCGCCCCGGCCTGCTCCAGCCCCTCCACGCGGTTGCCCGCCGGATCGACGCCCGCCAGCACCGCCGTCAGGGCGTCGGCCGTCTCGCTGCGGTTGATCCACCGTTGCACCGAGTTCAGATCAAATCGGGCCATCCGCTTCTGCGATTGCTCGAAGCTCTCCAGCCCGGGCAGCGCGACGCCCATCAGCTCCAACGCACGGCGTCCGACGCGGGTGTCCGTGCCGACGAGCGTCCCCTCCGGGGCGACGCGGGCCGTGTTCAGGGCGGTCAGCACCGAGCCCGCCGACTCGAGCCGCTCGTCGCCGGTGACGGTCTGTGCCAGCCTGGCGTCGTACGCGCCGACAAACGCCGCGAGCTGCTCCGGCGTCGCCAGCGGGTTCCGCTCGGCGAACGCCCACAGCCCGGCGATCCCCGCGATCGCACGCGGGTTCGCGTTCTCCTCCAGGTATCCCTGGCGGGTGTACTCCGTCGCCCGGATCGCATTGAGCAACCGCAGATAGTCCGCCTCGGTCTCCACCGGGATGTCCACGGCGCGGGCGGGCGAGGCCACCAGAAGAACGAACGCGAGCATCAACGAGGACACCAGACGCGGCACACTGCGAACGAAATCGAACATGACGGGACTCCGAAGGTTGGCTGCTGCTGCAACCGGGGCACGTGCCGGGGAAAAATCCCCCATCTGCGAACATAAGCGATGCCATGCCAGAGCGCGCCCAGCGAATCGGGAAACCTGCAAAAAAATACTTCCCCACCACCACAGCCGGGGTCGTGATTCGTCCTAGATGTTCAGGCGTACCCCTTCGAGCCCGCTCCCAACCCCACCGCCGCCCGCCTCATCGCGGCCACCGCGATCGCCAGCGCGTCGGCCACATCCGCGGGCTTCGGAGCCGCTTCCAGCCCGAAGAGCCGGCGGACAGACTCCTGCACCTGGGCCTTGTCGGCCCGGCCGGAGCCGGTCAGGGACTTCTTCACCTCGGCGGGCTTGAGCTCGAGGATCTGCACCCCCGCCTGACGGGCGGCCAGCAGGATCACGCCGCGGGCGTGGGCCATCTTGATGGCCGTCTCGGGGTGGGCGTAGTGGGCAAAAAGACCCTCAATGGCCACGGCCGTGGGCTGGAGCCGGGCGATCAGGTCGCGGACATCGCGGTCGAGCTCGATCAGGCGGTCGGCGACGGGGGGCACGGGCGAGCCGGGGACAAGCCGGATAGCCCCCGCCTCGACGATGGCGGGGCGGATCTCGTCGCCGGTGACGCAGCCGTACCCGGTGATGCGCAGGCCGGGATCGAAGCCGAGGACGGGCATGGGGGGAGGATAGCGGAAGGCGGGGACAATCGGCACGGTGCCCGCCTTCGACCCGAAGGGCGAAGGCGGCGGATGACATCAAGTTCCGCCCAACGCGTGCTTCGCCCTTCGGGTCGAAGCACGGCACCGTTCAGGAGGCCGGCTGGAAGCCGGCCCCGCCGAGATAGTGCTCCACCACATGCACCACCGTCTTGGCCGTGATGTCGCACTCGATGTTCACGCCGTCGCCCGGCTGCAGATCCTTCAGCGTGGTCCGCTCCAGCGTCTCGGGGATCAACGCGACCTCGAACCACGGCTCCGGCTCTTTCATGCCCCCCACCGCCGCGAGGGTCAGGCTGACGCCGTCGACCGTGATCGAACCTTTGGGAATCAGGTACCGCCCGAACCCGGCGGGCACGCGGACGCGGGTGCGCCAGCCGTCGCCGGTGTCCACCCGCTCGACCGTGCCCACGGTGTCCACATGGCCCTGGACGATGTGCCCGTCCAGCCGGTCGCCCACTCGGGCGGCGGCCTCCAGGTTGACCCGCCGGCCCGGGGTCCAATCCCCCAGGGTGGTCTTGTCCAGCGTCTCGGGGATCGCGTCGAACACGAACCGGCCGCCCGCATCCTCCAAGGGCCGGGCCAGGGTCAGGCAGCAGCCCGAGCAGGCGATCGAGTCGCCCGGAGCGGGCCGATGGTCCCAGCCGTGGGGATCGATGACGATCCGACGCCCGGCCTCGGTCGGCTCGGCCTGGATGACAACCCCGATGTGGCGGACGATGCCGGTGAACACGCCGGATCGTTGGCGCATCGTCAGCCCCGGGCATGCCGGGGGCCGGGGGGGCGGGGGGCGGGGGGACAGGGGGGTCGGTCGCGGGGCGGCCGAGCTTCTATACTGCCCGCCCGGGCCCCCCGCGTGCGGGATCCAGACGGCCCGGCCACGACCCGACGGCAGCCCGACGCCCGTTCCCGATCCGCCCGGAGCCCTGCACGATGACGATCCGCCCCCTCGCCGCCCTCCGTGTCCTCGCCATCGCCGGCACGGCCGCCTTGCTGGGCGCGTGCTCCTCGACCCCAAGCGCCCCCGCCCGGACGGAGCCGGCCCCCCGGGCCTCGTTCGCGGTTGACCACGACGCGTGGCGCAGCCTCGGCTACCGGTGGGAGTGGACCAGCCGCCCGCCGCGCCTGCCGGGCGGGGTGATCGAGTTCGTCGATGCCTTTGAGGACCTGCTGGTGGTCCAGGACAGCCGCGCAATGCTCTCGGTGGTCGAGGGCCCCACCGGCCGGGTCCGCTGGAACAAGCAGGTCGCCGAGACCAACACCCGCTTCCTGGGCAACGCCCGGCGTAACGGCTCGGTGGTCGTGACCAACGAGACCGAGCTGTTCGAGTTCGACCTGCGGACCGGCAACACCCTCGACCGCACCCCGATCCAGGGCATCGCCACCACCAAGCCGGTTTTCTACGGCCGCCTGGCCGTCCTCGGGACCGCCGCCGGGCGTCTGATCGCCCTGGATACCGACAACAACATCCGCGTCTGGGAGTACCAGTTCGACGGCCAGATCGACTCGCCCCCGCTGCGTCTCGATGGCGAACGCGTCGCGGCCATCAGCACCCGCGGCCAGGTCCGCTCGCTCTTCATCGACGGCCCGCGCACCCAGTCCAGCGCCCGCATCTCCGGGGACTCGGCCGAGATGATGGTCTCCGACGGCGAGTTGCTCTTCATCGGCTCGCTCGACCAGTCCGTCTACGGCTACGACCTCAACGACGGCCATCGCCTGTGGCGGCTGCGTTCGTCCCGCCCCGTGACCGTGCAGCCGGTGCTGCACAACGATGTGCTCTATGTGACCACCGCGGACACCGGCCTGGCCGCGATCGATGCGGTCAGCGGCGAAATGCTCTGGTCCAACCAGCGTCTGGGCGGCTGGGTCGTCGCGACCAACGATGACACCTTGATTGTCTGGACCGGCGCCGACCTGCTCAGCGTGGATCCGGCCCGGGGCGACCTGATCGCCCGCACCCGCCTGCCCGATGTGGCCGGCATCCGTGCCGACCGGCTCGAGAACGGCAACCTCTACGCCATCGCCCGCGACGGCTCGATCGCCAAGTTCTCACCCCGCTGACCCGCCCCCGGCGCCCCTCACCCCCGCAACATCCGGCCCGGCTTCGACCGGGCTTTTTTCATCCAACAATCACGCAAGCAATCCCGCACGGAACCACCATGGCTGCCACGATGACCGCCCCCACCCAGCCCAACACGCTCGACCTCGTCCCCCTCCGCCGGGCGCTGCTGTCCGTCTCGGACAAGACCGGCCTGATCGATCTGGCCCGCGCCCTGCAGGCCCGGGGCGTGACGCTGATCTCCACCGGGGGCACGGCCAAGGCCATCGCCGACGCGGGCATCCCCGTCACCGGCATCGAGGCCGTCACCGGCTTCCCCGAGATGCTCGACGGTCGCGTCAAGACCCTGCACCCGCTCGTCCACGGCGGCCTGCTGGGTCGGCGGGATCTGGCCAGCCACACCGACGCCATGGCCGCCCACGGCATCGAGCCGATCGACCTGGTGTGCGTGAACCTCTACCCCTTCGAGGCCACCGTCGCCAGGGAAGGCGTGACCGAGGCCGAGGCCATCGAGCAGATCGACATCGGGGGGCCGTCGATGATCCGCTCGGGCGCGAAGAACCACGCGGCGGTGGCCGTCGTCACCGACGCGACGCAGTACGCCGACCTGATCGCCGACCTGGAAGCCAACGACGGCCGGACCACGCTGTCCCTTCGCCGGCGTCTGGCCGTCGAGGCCTTCCGGCGCACCGCGGCCTACGACGCGGCGATCGCAACACACCTCGGCGGCCCAGACGACCTGACCCCCGCCAAACTCACGCTGGCCTACGAGCGCGTCGAGGAACTCCGCTACGGCGAGAACCCGCACCAGAAAGCCGCGCTCTACCGCACGCCCAACGCCCCGGCGGGCACGCTGGTCAACGCCCGGCAGTTGCACGGCAAGGCGCTGAGTTTCAACAACATGAACGACGCGAGCGCGGCCCTTGAACTGGCCCGCTCGATGCACACCACCTCCGGCCGCACCGCGGCGGTCGTCGTCAAGCACACCAACCCCTGCGGCGCGGCCGCAGCGGACAACCCCCGCACGGCGGTGGACCTGGCCATCGCCGGCGATCCGATGGCGGCCTTCGGCGGCATCCTGGCGCTGACCGCCCCGGTCGACAAGCCCGCCGCCGAGCGGATCGCGGCCGAGGGGACCTTTTTCGAGGTGGTCATCGCCCCGTCGTTCGACGCCGACGCCGCCGAGATCCTCATGTCCCGCTGGAAGATGGTCCGCCTGCTCGCGGTCGGCGACGCCAACCCCGACATCCGCACGGAGCACAAGTTCCTCCCCGGCGGCCTGCTGGTGCAGGAACGCGACCTGACGGTGCCCGACCCCGCATCATGGACGCACACCGCCGGGCCCAGGCCCAACAACGAGACGCTGCGGGCCGGGGCGGTGCTCGAATGCGTGTGCCGGGCGCTGTCGAGCAACGCCGTGCTCATCGGCGGTGTCGACGACGGCTCGGTCCGCCTCTTCGGCGCGGGCGCCGGCCAGATGGACCGCGTCGCCTCGTGCCTGGGCGCGGTGCGCAAGGCCGGGGAGTTGGCCAGGGGAGCCCTCGCGGTGTCCGACGCGTTCTTCCCGTTCCCGGACGGACCCAAGATCCTGATCGACGCGGGCGTGCAGACCATCATCCACCCCGGCGGCTCCAAGCGCGACGATGAAACCGTGGCGTTGTGCGACCAACACGGCGTGACCTGCCTCATGACCGGCGTGCGCCACTTCCGCCACTAACTGAGCCGCGGGCTTCAGCCCGCGCGGTCTCGACGACCTCCAAGGCGGCAGGAATCTCCGATCACGACGACCCACGGCCATCGCAAACACCGCGCGGGCTGAAGCCCGCGGCTCAGCGTGGTGTTTCGACCGCCGGGCCGTCGGCCCTGGCCTGGGCGCGCTTCTCGGGGTCGGCCGCCAGTTCGCGACGGCGCTTGTTGCGCAGCCGCCAGAACCCGATGCCGCCCACCGCCGACAGCCCCGCGCAGAACGCGAAGGTCCACGCCCCCGCGCCCGGCGAGAGGTACTCGAGCCCCTTCCAGATGCCCACGGCCAGGAATGGCGCGACCAGCCCGCGCAATCCCGTCAGCGTAACATGCACGCCCATGTACTCGCTGGCCCGGTGGGCGGGGGCGAAGTCCAGGTGCCCCAGGTTCCACGCCAGCACGCCGCCGCCAAAGGCCAGCCCCTGGATCATCGCCGAGATGTACAGCAACTCGGGGATCCGGCTCACCGCCGCCACCGTGACGATGCACGAGGATGCCACGAAGAACCAGCAGTGGATCGCCCGGAACTCGATCACATGCACCCGGTCGAGCAGCCGCGCCCACAGCGGGATGCTCAGCGGCATCATGACCAGCGGCAGGCTGTTGGCGATCAGGATCCCGCCCAGGTACTCGAGCCGAAACAGGTCCCGCAGCGCGATCACCAGCACCGGCGTGACCATCAGGTTGCCCAGCCCGAGCATCATCATGCACGACATGTACGATGCGTACCGCGGGTCGCCCCGCAGCAGGCGGATGACGGACATCGGGTTGATCGACGGCGCGTCGGCCTCCAGCCGGTTGCCCTGCTCCTGGCGGACCAGCGACGGGCCCTGGCGCACCCGAACCTTGCTCCACGCCCACACCCCGATCAACGCCAGCGCGGCCCCCAGCGGGAAGAACAGCCGGAACGCCCGGTCGTCCAGGTCCATCGCCGTCCCCAGCCCGACGCCCAGCATCGCCACCGCGAGCACCTGGATCGTCGCCAGCTTGCCCGTCACCCGCCCGCGCATCTCCCGCGTGTAGTTCTGCCGCCAGATCGTCGACCGGATCGTGATGAACCCCGCCCAGCAGAACCGCGCCAGCAGCACCAGCACCACCAGCAGCCACAGCCCCAGCGCCGTCCGGGGCACCAGCCCGATCCCCGCCACCATCACGATCATCGCGACCTGCAGCCCGTTGATGAACCGGATCTTGTCCTTCCCGTGGGCCAGCTTGACCCACGCGAAACTGACGATGTTCGCGAACGCCGTCGACGCCGCCAGGATCGCCACCACGATGTTCAGCATGCCCGGCGAGACCGACCCCTCGAAGGCGATCTTGGCCACGACGGCGATGATCGTCGAGTCCACCACCGCCAGCAGGAACGGCAGGTAGAACGCGCTGACCAGTTCGAAGCGGTAGTTCCTCGCCGCGAACACCGGCATCGATGTCGGCGAGAACGACCGGGCCGCACCCCGCACCGCCACGAACCCGCGGCGCAGACCGCGCCCGGAGCGGGACCCCGGCTCAGACTCCTCGGCGTTCTCTTGCGGCACGGGGCATCATTGCACCCCCGCCCCGGCCCCGCGTGTCGGGTGCTCTACCCAAACCCGTGTCAGGCGGCCCCGCCCGCCGACCGATAGCCGCACTCCGTGCACCCGGGTTCGGCACACCCGGGTTCGGCGTCGCCGGACGCCGGGTACCCGCAGGCTGGACAGCCCGTGCCGGGCGGCACGACGATCCAGCGGGCCAGCGGACGCCCGAAGACAATCAGCACCAGCCCGATCCCCATCAGCGGCAGCCCGCGGAACACCCCGTGCGTCTGCCCGATGTCCATCCAGGTCGTCCAGGCCATCCGAAGCTGGCCGGTGCCGATGGTCCCGTACAGCAGTCGCGCCGAAACCATGAAGACCCCCCAGCCGAACAGGGATGCCCCGCCGGCCCGGATGGCCCAGAGCGCCGCGGCCCGGAAATCGTGGATGCGTTCTGCGTTCATGGCGGTTTCACCCCCTTCGGCCCGGTCTACGATTGCCCGTCACCCCACGACCCCACCGCCCCGATGACCCTGTACGAGAGACGGGACCCCGCTGTTGCAGATCCGAAACTTCTCCATCATCGCCCACATCGACCACGGCAAGTCCACCCTCGCCGACCGGCTCCTGCAGGCCACCAACGCCGTCAGCGACCGCGAGGCCAAGGAGCAGCTGCTCGACTCGATGGACCTCGAACGCGAGCGCGGCATCACCATCAAGGCGTCGGCCGTCACGGTGTACCACACCCACAACGGCGAGCCGTACATGCTCAACTTCATCGACACCCCCGGCCATGTCGACTTCGGCTACGAGGTCTCCCGCGCCCTCAAGGCGTGCGAGGGCGCCCTCCTGCTCGTCGACGCCAGCCAGGGCGTCGAGGCCCAGACGGTCGTCAACGCCTACCTCGCGGTCGAGCAGAACCTCGAGATCATCCCCGTCCTCAACAAGATCGATCTGCCCGGCGCCCGCCCCGACGAGATCGCCGAGGAGGTCGAGCAGGTCCTCGGCTTCGACGCGGCCAGCTGCATCCTGGTGTCGGCCAAGACCGGGCAGGGCATCCCCGAGCTGCTCGCCGCCGTCTGCGACCGGCTGCCGCCGCCCCGACCCCCCGTCACCGAGAAAACCCGCGCCCTGATCTTCGACGCGGTCTACGACGACTACCGCGGCGTCATCGTGTACTGCCGCGTCTTCGACGGCCGGCTCCGGGTTGGCGAGAAGATCCGGATGATGGGCCTGGAGCGCACCTTCCAGGTCACCGAGCTGGGCAAGTACACGCCCAAGCCCGTCAAGTGCAAGGAGATCGGCCCCGGCGAGACCTGCTACCTCGTCGCCAACATGAAGACCCTCGGCGATGTCCGCGTCGGCGACACCATCACCATGGAGAACGACCCCGCCGAGGAGGCCCTCTCCGGTTACGCCCCGCCCCAGCAGATGGTCTTCTGCGATTTCTACCCCGCCACCACCGAGAAGTCCGGCACCGGCTTCGAGGAACTCCGCGACGGCATGGAGCGCCTCAGCCTCAACGACGCCTCCTACACCTTCCAGCCTGTCCACTCCGAGGCCCTCGGCTTCGGCTTCCGCTGCGGCTTCCTCGGCCTGCTCCACATGGACATCATCCAGGAACGCCTCGAACGCGAGGCCGGCGTCCAGGTCGTCCAAACCGCCCCCACCGTCTCGTACAAGATCACCATGCGGGCCAAGGGCGGCGAGGTCGTCGAGAAGGAGATCCACAACCCCGCCGACCTGCCCAACGCCGGCGAGATCATCGACTTCTACGAGCCCATCTGCCGCGTCGAGCTGATGACCCCCAAGGAGTACATCGGCGAGATCATGAAGCTCTGCATGGACCGCCGCGGCGTGTTCAAGAACCAGATGTTCGTCTCCAACACCCGCGACATGCTCACCTTCGAGATCCCCCTCGCCGAGATCATCTACGACTTCTACGACAAGCTCAAGAGCATGACCTCCGGCTACGCCACCATGGACTACGAGGTCATCCGCTACAACAAGGACGACCTGTGCAAGGTCTCCATCCTCATCAACGGCGAGCCCGTCGAGGCCCTGAGCCTGATCTGCCACCGCGACCGGGCCGAACAGCGCGGCCGCCAGCTCCTCATCCGCCTGCGCAAGCAGATCGACCGCCACCAGTTCGAGATCCCCATCCAGGCCGCCATCGGCGGCAAGATCATCGCCCGCGAGACCATCAAGGCCTACCGCAAGGATGTCACCGCCAAGTGCTACGGCGGCGATGTCAGCCGCAAGCGCAAGCTCCTCGAAGCCCAGAAACGCGGCAAGCAGAAGATGAAGTCCATCGGCTCGGTCAACATCCCGCAGAAAGCCTTCATGGCGGTGCTGGACACGGGGGAGTAGGACCCTCCCCGACCTCTACCTGACAGCCGCCCTGACCAGCCCCCAGCCGGCATACTGGGTTTTTTTCATTATCTCCTTCCACCCCGCCCCCACATGGGATAATCTCCCGACAGCCATGCTAACCGCCCCGAGGGAAGGGCGGCTGGCGGCCCGGCGTGATCGGAGGGACCCCATGCCCGACGAAAAACCGACCCGTCTGTTCGCCACCATGTCACCCGCGTCCATCGCCCCCCTGGCCGCGGACCCCGACATCTGCGCCGTCGCCCGCGACCGGGACATGAAGATGCTCTGGTGCAACGCCGCCTACGCCGCCAACATGGGCTCGACCCCCGAGCGCCTCGTCGGCACCACCCTCTACGACACCATGACCCCCGAACAGGCCAGGGAGCGCATCGAACTGATGCGCCCCGTCGTCGAGACCGGCCAGATGCACGCCCACCAGCAACTCTGGGTCGGCAAACGCTGGCTCACCCGCGTCTGGCCGCTCGATCCCAACGCGTTCGGCGCCGAGGGCTACTTCGTGCTCATCACCCGGCTCAACGACGATCTGCCCCTCGGCGGCGGCGAGGTCCACTTCGCCCGGACCGCCGACCTCGGCCACCTCGACATCCTCACCCCGCGCGAGCTCGAGGTCTTCTACTACCTCGCCGCCGGCATGACCGCCGGCGATGTCGCCCGGGCGATGTTCCGATCCGAGAAAACCATCGGGCGCCATGTCGAGAACATCCACCGCAAGATGGGCTACACCAACCGGGCCCAGCTCGTACGCGACGCCGTGGAGAGCGGGCTGATCCACTTCACCAGCGATGAATGGATCACCCTGATCGACCCGCGCCAAAACCACTGAGCGCACCGCATACCGCGGCACGGCTGCGGTGAATGCACTGTTTGTCGAGACGACGACACCCATGGATTCAGCGGAAGCCTTGCATCCGGCAATACCTGGGATATTCTACTTATGTGCCACGATGGCTCCACGCGAGGGCCGCTCGGAGCCATGGGAGAAACCATGCCCGACCGCGAGTACCCCGTCCTGCTTTTCACCACGATGTCACCGGCCTCGATCGCCGCCATCGTCGACGATCCTGAAGTCTGCGCGGCCGCCCGGGATACCGATCTGAGACTGGTCTGGTGCAATAGTGTGTTCGCCGCCAACTTGGACTCGACGCCCGAGCAGATGCAGGGCACGCGTCTGGCGGATGTCATGACGCCCGATCAGGCCCGCGACCGCGAAGAGATGATGCGCATCACCCTTCGCACCGGGCGCATGGCGGCCCACCAGCAGTTGTGGATGGGCAAGCGCTGGCTCTCGCGCGTCTGGCCGCTCGACCCGGACTACTTCGGACACGAGGGCGTCTTCATCCTGATCACGCGTCTGACCGACTCGTACGACCTGGGCAACGCCGAGGTCCGGCTGGCGCGCACCGCTGACCTGGGTCCCCTCGAAATCCTGACCCCGCGCGAGCTCGAGGTCTTCTACTACCTCGCCGCGGGCATGACCGCCGGCGATGTCGCCCGGGCCCTGTTCCGATCCGAGAAAACCATCGGGCGCCATCTCGAGAACATCCACCGCAAGATGGGCTACACCAATCGGGCCGAACTCGTCCGCGACGCCGTTGAGTGCGGCCTGGTCCACTTCACCAGCGATGAGTGGAAAACCCTCGTCGACCCCCAGCACGACGCATGAGGCCCGTTCTCCAGGGAAAAAACCCGGATTTATCCATTCAGTAGACATAATTATCCACATATCAACTTGTGTGCTCTTGTGCCAGTCCCGGCCAGGGACAATGTCCCGATATGGTCGCCAATCGGGCTCATGCCAGCCCCGCGGCCGACAAGGGGCCGCCCCCATGAGCCAACCCGTCCAACTCTTCACCGCCATGTCACCCGCCTCGATCGCGGCGATCGAGACCGACCCCGAGGTCTGTGCGATCGCCCGGGACACCGACCTGCGCCTGGTCTGGTGCAACGAAGCCTTCGCGACCAACATGAACACCGTGCCCGAGCGGATGCTCGGCACCCGCCTGGCCGACTTCATGACCCCCGAGCAGGCGCGCGACCGCGAAGAAACCATGCGCATCACCCTGCGCACCGGGCGCATGGCGGCCCACCAGCAGTTCTGGGTCGGCAAGCGCTGGCTCTCCCGCGTCTGGCCGCTCGACCCGAATTACTTCGGTCACAAGGGCGTCTTCGTGCTGATCACACGCCTGACCGACTCGTTCGATCTGGGAGGGGCGGAGGTCCGCCTCGCCCGTGAGGCCGATTTCGGCCCGCTCGACATCCTCTCCCCGCGCGAACTCGAGGTTTTGTACTATCTGGCCACCGGCATGACCGTCGCCGATGTCGCCCGAACCCTCTTCCGATCCGAGAAGACCATCGGGCGCCACACCGAGAACATCCACCGCAAGATGGGCTACGCCAACCGGGCCCAGCTCGTTCGCGAGGCGGTCGAGAGCGGGTTGGTCTGCTTCACCAGCGACGAGTGGAAATCGATCGTGGACCCGGAGTATGCCGACGGTTGACCCGCCGGCTCCGTATCATTCCCCATGGAGACCTCCACTTTTACCGTCACCGGCATGCACTGCGCCGGCTGCGAGGCCAAGATCCACGATGCCGTCGCGGGCCTTCCCGGCGTCACCGCCGTCCAACCCCACGCCGCCAGCGACACACTGACCGTGGAATCCGACGCCCCGATCGACCGAGAGATCCTCGCCGCCGCCGTGGCGGGCGCGGGCGACTACGAACTCGGGGACCCGATCGCGGCCCCACCGCCCGAGCAGGGCGTGGTTGGCCGGGACATGGCCGGGGGCGAAGGCGGCGCCGCGTCGACCACCGGGGCCAAGGGCTACCCCGCGCTGGCGATCCTGATCGGCTACATCCTCGCCGCCTCGGTGCTCGCCGACCTGCCCCGCCCCGGGCTCGAGTCGGTGATGTCCAACTTCATGGGCGGCTTTTTCCTCGCCTTCTCTTTCTTCAAGTTCCTCGACATCCGCGGCTTCGCAAGGGGCTTCGCCCGCTACGACATCGTCGCCGAACGCTGGAAGCCCTGGGGCTACATCTACCCCTTCGTCGAACTCTCGCTCGGCCTGGCCTACCTGACCATCGCCCACGGCAGCACCGCCATGCTCGCCACGCACTTCATCACCATGATCGTGATGGGCGTCGGCGCGATCGGCGTGATCCGCAGCATGATCCGCAAGGACCGCGTCAAGTGCGCCTGCCTCGGCACGGTCATCGATCTTCCGCTCGGCACCGTCACACTCATCGAGGATCTGGGCATGGCCCTGATGGCGGCGGCCATGATCGCGCTGCACTTCTCGGGCTGACCGGCGGTACATACCAACGCGGCCCGTACCGCCGCCGCACCCCTTGCGAACGAGAGTCGCTAATCTCGTCCACAACCCCCTGGAACCCCTTGTTTTCAGGTCCGCATCGGGCATTACTTCCCCGCCCCAGGCGTGGTCATCTCGTGCCCGCCAGAAAGTCGCCGTATGCGGTGGCAACCCTCCAAGCTCTTCACCCCGATCTCGCCCGAAACATTCGCACCCTTCGACGGACTCGAGGGCCTCTGCGCGCTGGCACGCGACGAGGACTATCGCCTAGTCTGGTGCAACGCGGCGTACGCCAGACAACTGGAGACCACGCCCGACAAACTCGTCGGCACGCTGCCGGGCGATGTGCTCTCGCCGGAACTCGCCCGCGACCGTGAAGCCCGGTTCGCCGCCGTAGCCCGCGAGGGGCGCATGGCGTCGTACTACCAGTTCTGGTGCGGCGTGCGCTGGCACACACGCGTCTGGCCGCTCGACCCGAGCGCCTTCGGGCGACCCGGACTGTTCATCCTGATGCACAAGTCCGTCGATCCGCCGGAGCCGAGCCGTGACCGGGAGCAGCCGGTGATCCTCAGCCCGGTCAATGACCTGGGCGAACTCTCGGTGCTCACCCGGCGCGAGCTCGAAGTGCTCTACTTCCTGGCCAGCGGCATGACCGTCAACGAGATCGCCTCGGAACTGTTCCGCTCACCAAAGACCATCGGGCGCCACGCCGAGAACATCCACAGAAAGATGGGGTACGCCAGCCGCTCCGAACTCGTGCTTGACGCCACACGCCGCGGGCTGGTCGCTTTCACCTCCGAGGAGTGGGCCAACCTCGTTAACCCGCCGTGAAAAATGCCCAATTTCCTGTTTTTCACGCCGTACTTGCGGCATCGGGCTCTCTCTCAAACAACCCGCGGGTAATCTGCCCAGGGTTACCGAGTCCGTAGCGTCCTTCGTGGCGTTGGGCTCCCTTCAGGATCGGAGGGGAGAACGCATGCCACATCCAGACCTTGACCTGTTTGCGCCGATGTCCCCGGCGGCCTTCGCGCCGCTCGACGGCGTCCCCGGCTGCTGCGCCCTCGCACGCGACGACCAGTTCCGCCTCGTCTGGTGCAACGCTGAGTACGCCCGGCACAACAAGAGCAGCCCCGAGCAGATGGTCGGCAAGACCCTGCACGACATCCTGCCCAAACACCTCGCCGACGAGCGCATGCGCCTCATGCGCCCGGCCCTCGAACAGGGGATCATGGTCGCCTACCAGCAGATCTGGGTCGGCCAGCGCTGGCTCACCCGCGTCTGGCCGCTCGACCCGAATGCGTTTGGCCACGAGGGGTTCTTCACCATCATCACCAAGCTTTCCGATCCCATCCCCGCGCCCAAGGACGGGACCGCGGCCATCCAGTTCGTCCGCACCGCGGACCTGGGGGACCTCGGCGTGCTGTCCCCCCGCGAGCTGGAAGTTTTTTATTACCTCGCCGCCGGCATGACCGTCACCGATATCGCCGAGGCGGTCCACCGCTCGGACAAGACCATCGGACGCCATGTGGAGAACATCCACCGCAAGATGGGCTACACCAGCCGGGCCGAACTCGTCCGCGATGCCGTGCAGCGGGGCCTGATCGCTTTCAGCGGCCGCGAGTGGCTCCAGCTCATTGATCCCCGCAACCACACCGATCATCCACACCCAAACGCGCAGTAAAATAGGGATTTTTCCCTGAATTGGGACAAATCGATCCGGCGAATGGGGTGTTTGGCCTTGGAATCCACAAATCTGTGGATTTTGAGGTTATAGTATCACCCAGACGGGGACCTCCCCCAGTAACCCCTGCCCTGTCGGAAAGCGGAGAACCAATACATGACTCAGACTGATCTGTCCACCCCGATGTCCCCGGACACCTTCGCACCCTTCGAGGGCTTTCCCGGCTGCGCCGCGTGCGTACGCGATGTGACCATGCGGCTGCTCTGGTGCAACGACGAGTACGCCCGTTTCCACGGCCGCACGCGTGAGGAGTTGCTCGGCGGCACCCTCGAATCGATCTTCCCCGCCGACCACGCCCGCGAACGCGAGAGCCTGATGCGCCCCGCGCTCGATGAAGGCAAACCGGTCACCTACTCCGAGCTCGCGCTCGGCCACCGCTGGATCACCCGCGTCTGGCCCCTCGACCGCAGCGCCTTCGACACCAAGGGCGTTTTCATCCTCCACCACCACGCCAACGACCGCCGCGATGCGCAGACCGATCCGAGCCACAACTTCCCGCTCGCCCGGGTCGGCGACCTCGGCGATGTCGATGTGCTGACCCCGCGTGAGTTGGAGGTCTACTACCACCTCGCCGCCGGTCTGACCGTCGCGGACATCGGCGAGCTGATGCACCGTTCGCCCAAGACCGTCGAGCGTCACCTCGAGAGCCTGCACCGGAAGATGGGCTTCCGGAACCGGGCCGAGCTGGTCCGCTCCGCGGTCGAGCGCGGGATCGTTTCCTTCACCCGGGAGGAGTGGGCCTGGTTCGTCAGTTGCAAGCGCGGCGCGATCTGATCCGGTCCCGCCCGGTCTCCGCCCGGTCACCCGAGCTTCGCACCCTGAGCCGTGTAGAACAGACCCGCGTCCGCGCGGGTTTTTTCCTGGAGTTTGTCCACCATCGCCTCGGACCAGCCCGCCGGACGCGCCCCGCGCTCCCGCAGGTACGCCTCGTAGACCCGGTCGTACGCCCCCACCCCTTCCAGCAGGGCCGCATCGTCCGGGTACGCGTCCTCGAACAGCACTGCGCCGGGGTCCAGCCGCGGCCTCGGCCCCGGCGATTCGGCCGCCTTCCCGACGCACAAGCCGAACAGCGGGTACACCCCCGCCGGCGCGTCGATGATCTGGCGCACCCTCCAGAGGTCGTTGCGCATCCCGCCGATGTAGCACGCGCCGTAGCCTAACGACTCGAACGCCAGCGTCAGGTTCTGCGCGAACAGCGACGCGTCGATCACCGACACCAGGAAGTTCTCGAAGGTGTCCGCGTACGCCGCCCCGGCACGCTCGCACAGCAGCCGGTGCCGGCGCGAGTCCCCGCAGATCACGAAGAACGCCCCGCAGCGCGCGACCTTCTCCTGCGGCCCGGCCAGCTCCGCCAGCGCGGCCCGCTTGCCCGTGTCCCGCACACGCACCACCGAGTACGCCTGCACCGCCGAACTCGTCGAGGCCATCTGCCCCGCCCGCACCGCTTCGAGGATGTGCTCGTCCGGCACCGGGTCGTCGGTGAACCGCCGGATCGACCGGTGCGCCATCATCTGCCGGATCGTTTCATTCATGGTCCCAGCGTATGGGCCGGGCGATGCCGAAGCGCCACGCCGTCCGCCATTGCCCGGGTCGGGCCCGCGTCGTATGTTCCCTCATGACCCCACCCGCACCCCACGCCGTGCTGGAGACCGTGCTCTACGCCGAGGATCTCCCTGCGGCGTGCCGCTTCTACGCGGGCCTGCTCGGGCTCGAACTGGTTGACGAGATGGACGAGCTGTCCGCCGTGCTCCGGATCGGGCCGGGCCAGGTGCTGCTGATCTTCGACCCACGCCGCAGCGCCGAGCCGGGCCGGCCGGTGCCCTCGCACGGGCACCCCACCGGCTGCGGGCACATCGCCCTGCGTATCCATCCGGGCGACTGGGACGCTTGGCTCACCCGTTTGAGGGAGGCCGGCGTGCCGGTCGAGCAGACCGTCAACTGGCACGGCGGGCGGGGCCGGTCCGTCTATGTCCGGGACCCGGCGGGCAACTCGGTGGAGCTGATCGACGCGGACATCTGGCCGCCGGGCGGCCGACACGCCGATGCCTGAACCAAGAGGCGGCGGGCCACCGGGACCCGGGTGATACACTCTCCCATGGACCCCCGCATGAAAACCCCCGGCGTGCTGGCCCTGGCCCTCGGCCTGGGCCTGCTGACCGCCTGCTCGGACTCGTCCGAGCAAGCGCCCATTCCGCAGCACGACTTCTCGTCCGATTCGCTCGATTCGCTCGCCCCGGCGTCCGACCCGGAGGCCGACCGGCCGGCCGACCCCGAGCCGACCGTGATCGACCAGTCCACCCCGGCGTCCGAGCCGACCGAGGAGGAGCGCGAGTGGCAGCGGGAGCGGGAATCGCAGACGAACTATGGACGCACCCGCGACCGGGTCCGCTCGCTGACCAACCAGATGCAGGACGGCGCCGACGCCGAGGACGGCCTGGCCGCCACGCTGCCCGAGGAAGAGTGGGTCGGCACCGGCGGCGTGCGATGGGACATGCCCTCCGGCTGGCGCATGGCCGTGCCCTCCGACGGCCGCATCGGCCAGATGCACATCCCCAGCCAGCTCGGTGCGGCGGCGGTCGCCTTCACGCGCGAGTCCGGCACGGTCGCGGAACTCGAACGCCGGATCGGCAGCATGATGGTCTCGCAGACAGGCGGACGCGTCACGCCCCGGACCGAGAACGCCGAGATCCTCGGCCGCCAGGTGCGCATGCTGTCGATGGAAGGCTCGCTGATCGACCCGAGCGCCAAGGGCGGGACGGGCGAGACGCCGTTCCAGGCCGTCCGCGCCGCGATCGTCGAACTCGGTGACGCCCGGGCGCTGATCGTCATGTGGGGGCCGGAGGACACGGTCCGCAACAACGAGGCCAGGTTCGAAGCGATGATCCGGAACATGAGACAACGCTGACCCCCGGACGCCCCGAGCACGCATGCCCAGAGTTTTCGCCGTCTTCATCACTCATACCCATGAACGCATCGCGCGTTCGGTGATGTCGATGGCGTGCCAGACGCTGCGACCGGACGGGATCGTCGTCTCTTGCGACGGCGACCGCCCGAGCATCCGCGCCGAGATCCAGCGCGCCTGCGGGAAGCTGGACCGGCCCGTGCTGCTCGTGACCCGCGCCCACACCGGCGAGGCCCGGCCCGCCCAGACACGCAACAACGGCGTCCGCGCGCTCGTTGAGCACACGGGGGTCGAGGACGACGACCGCCTCGTGTTCTTCGACGGCGACTGCATGGCGGCGCCCGATGTGCTCGAGATCCACTCGCGGGCCCTCGACACGCACCACCTGTGCCTGGGCTGGCGGGTGGAACTGACCGAACGCCAGACCCGCACGCTCACGGACGAGGCCGCGCTGGCCGGGACCATCGCCTCGCTGCCCACGCCCGAGCAGCAGGCCGAGCTGGACAAGGCCGCCCGCTCGCACGGAAGGCGGGCGCTGCTCCGCATGCTCTCGCTGACCAAGCCGCACAAGCCGCAGGTGCTCGGGGCCAACTTCGGCGTCCGCGGCTGGGTCTACCGCGCGGTCAACGGAATGGACGAAACCTTTACCGGCTGGGGCATGGAGGACGACGACTTCGGGCGTCGCGTCTACGCGCTCGGCGGGCAGCCGGCGCTGCGCCTGCGCTCCTGCGTCGTGCTGCACCAGCACCACCCGACCCGCGCACGGGGCAAGTGGAAGCTCAACAAGCAGGCCCCCCGCATTGACCACGCGTTCGAGGTGGCGTGCCGGCACGGGCTCGAAAGCCCCCTGGCACAGCCGACGCCGCACGCGGAGTTGGTCGCCCCCGCGGCGAGAACCGCCGGAGCGATCGCGCCGACGGCGCCGGCCACCGCGCGGGTCGGCTGACTACTTGATGCCGAGCAGTTCGATCTCAAAGACCAGATCCGCCTTCGGCGGGATGGCCCCGGGGATGCCGCGCTCGCCGTAGGCCTTGGCGTAGGGAACGGTCAGCTTGCGCTTGCCGCCGACCTTCATGCCCGGGATGCCTTCCTGCCAGCCCTGGATGAGGTTGCCGAGCGGGAACACGATGGACTCGTCACGGTCGTAGGACGAATCAAACTTCGTCCCGTCCATCAGCGTGCCCTTGTAGTGGACCTCGACGGTGGCGCCATTGGGGCATTCCTGGCCGGTGCCGGGGGTGATGTCTTCGATGATCAGCTCGTTGACGGCCATGGGGGCTCCCTTCGGTTGGGCGAGTCTAGGCGGGGAGGGGGAAGGGAGAGGTACGCAGGGGTGCAGAGATCACGCACAGGGCGCAGAGGGAAGAAGTTTTCAACGCGAAGGACGCGAAGACCGCGCAGAAGGACTTAGAGCAGAAGCGGAGCATAACGGGCAACATCGACTCGACAGTGGTTCGAGACAGATTTTCTTCCCTTTCCTGCTTCGAGTCCTTCGCGATCTTCGCGTTCAATAATTCTTTTTCCGCGCCCTGTGCGTGATCTCTGCACCCCTGCGTACCTCTCCTTTGCTCACAGCTCGAAATACGCCCGCACGAACCCGGGAATGTCATCCGACCGCGCCAGTTTGACCACGTCCAGCAGCCGCATCAGGTCGCGCTTGTGCTTGGCCTCGATGTCGCCCGGGTCGATCTCGGCGTCGTCGACGGGGCGGGCGAAGCGGTAGCGGGTGTCCTCGCCGAGCTGGACGCCCGCCCGTTCGAGCACGCCGAGGTCGGCCAGGCGGACGAGGGCGTACTCGGCCACGCCGCCGCCCTGGCCGTGGGCGTGGCCCTTGCCGATGGTGGCCAGGCGGACATCGTCTGCGTCGAAATCGTCGTGGCGGAACTTGGCCTCGATGTCGCTCATCACCCGCATCAGCAGGTCGGGCGTGGGGTTCTGCCAGCGGACGAACTCCTGCTGCACGGCCAGGTCGTCCTGGCCGAACAGCAGCAGGCACTCGCTCGGCTCGCCGTCACGCCCGGCGCGGCCGACCTCCTGGTGGTAGGCCTCCACCGACGCGGGCATCTGGGCGTGCGTGACGAAGCGGATGTCGGGCTTGTCCACGCCCATGCCGAAGGCGGGCGTGGCCAGCAGCAGCAGCCCGTCGTCGGGCGTGGCCCCGGCGAAGCGCCGGTAGGCCCGGCGTCGGCGGTCGGGCGAGAGGCGGCCGTGGTAGATCTCCACCTGCCGGTCCCCCACCGCCTCGGCGATCGGACCTTCGAGCCGTTCGAGGTCCTTGATGAGGGTGAAGTAGACGATGCCCGTGCCGCGGTTGCGCCGGGCGACATCGGCGATGTGCTCGATCTTCTGACGGTCGTCCCAGACCTCCGCGGCACGCAGCATCAGGTTCGGCCGGTCCACCGGCGCGGCGAACAGCGGCATGGTGCCCTCGTCCGCGCCGAGCACCCGGCGCACATCCTCGCGCACGGTCCTGGTCGCGGTGGCCGTCAGCGCGACGGTGATCGGATCGCCCAGCAACTCGCGGAACGCACCGACCTTCTGGTAGGCCGGCCGGAGGTCGTGGCCCCACTTGGTGATGCAGTGGCACTCGTCGACGGCCAGGAGGTTCACGCCGCCGGGCACGCGGGCGAGGGCGTCGCGGAACTCGGGCTTCTCCATCCGCTCGGGCGTGGCGTAGAACAACTCGTACTCGCCCCGGGCCAGCTTCTCGATCCGCCGGGCCCGCTCGTCCTTGGGCACGGTCGAGTTGACGCAGGCCGCCCGGATCCCGCGCTTGCGCAGGGCGGCGACCTGGTCCTCCATCAGCGCGATCAGCGGCGAGAAGACCAGCCCCACGCCCTCACCGGCGCACTCGTCCCGCATGGCCAGCGCCGGCAACTGGAAGCACAGCGACTTGCCCGAGCCGGTGGGCATGACCACCAACGCGTCCCCGCCGCCCATGAGCCGGTCGATGATCTCGGCCTGGAGCGGTCGCAGGGCGTCAAGCCCGAAGCGTTCACGGAGCATGGCGGCGTGCGCGGTCACGGACAGTTGTAGGCGCGTCCGCCCCCCTCTCCCCACGGCAGTGACGAGAACGGACCGAGGCGGAGGCTCCAAACGCCTCCCCCGCGCCTGCGGGGGAGGTGCCGGAGCGAAGCGAAGGCGGAGGGGGTCTTCCGGGCGCGCGTCCATCACCGAAACCTCATGTAAACTCGGACCATGCCACAAACCCCCGACCCGGACCCACGCTCCTATCGAGAAGCACTGCGGGCGACCGACCCTGCCAAGTCCCACGCCCGCTCGCTCCGCCGCGACCTCACACCGCCGGAACGCCTGCTCTGGCCAAAGATCAAGCGAAACCAAGTGAAGGGTCTTCGGTTCCGCAAACAGCATCCGATGGGCCCGTTCATCGCCGATTTTTACTGCCATGAGGTCCGCCTGGTCGTTGAGATCGATGGGCCCACGCACGCGGGTGAGCGACGGCTGCATGACGCGCGACGGGACGAGTGGATGAGAGCGCGAGGGGTTCGGGTGCTTCGCATCCCCGCCGCGGAGGTGTTCAACAATCTCCACGGCGTGCTGATCACCATCTCGCGCTTTGCTGAAGGCCCGGAGCAGGATGATCGGAAGCCGCCGACGACCAACGGACACCGGGACTCGATCCCCGGCTGAACCCGTCGTGGTCCAACCCAGCCCGAAGACCCCCTCCGACCGGCTGCGCCGGCCACCTCCCCCGCAGGCGCGGGGGAGGAGTCGGGTCGACGCGCCAATGATGCCCCTGAAGAATCAGCAGAAGCAGGAGCCCTCACCCCAGCCCTCTCCCGCTGGAAGCGGGAGAGGGGGCAGGAACCGGAGACCCCACCATGCCCTACCCCGTCGACGAAACCCACGACCCCAAGCTCGAGTCCTGGATCGAAAGCGCGAACGATCCGAACTCGGACTTTCCGATCCAGAACCTGCCGTTCGTGATGTTCGACGACGACACATCGAGTCATCCGTATGTCGGTGTTGCGATCGGCGACAAGGTCCTGAATCTTCACATCCTCGACGAACAGGACTTCTTCGGCCGAGAGAACTGGGAGAAAATCGACTTCATCAGCTCTGATCTGAACGGCGTGGCAGCGTCAGACTCCACGACGCGGCGGGAGATACGCTCTCGTCTGCAGGGCGTGCTGAAAGCAGGCGGCGACGATGCACTGCGATCAGCGCGTTGGGCGAACTCGGCCCTGAGAAATCTGGCCGATGTTCGGCTATGCGATCCTGTCCTAGTCCGCGACTACACCGACTTCTACGCCTCCATCTACCACGCCACCAATGTCGGCTCCATGTTCCGGCCTGACAACCCGTTGCTGCCCAACTACAAGCACATCCCCATCGGCTACCACGGGCGGGCCTCGTCCATCGTGCCCTCCGGCACGCCCGTCCGCCGCCCCGTCGGGCAGCAGGCGCCCGCCGAGGAGGGCGGCACGCCGGGGTTCGGGCCGTGCAAGATGCTCGACTACGAGATGGAGATGGGCGCGATCATCGCCCGCGGCAACGAGCTCGGCGAGCCGATCTCCATGGCCGACGCGGAGGACCGCATCCTCGGGGTGTGCATCCTCAACGACTGGTCCGCACGCGACATCCAGAAGTGGGAGTACCAGCCCCTCGGCCCGTTCCTGGCCAAGAGCTTCGCCTCGACCGTCTCGCCGTACATCGTGACGATGGAGGCCCTGGCCCCGTTCCGCTGCCCGGCCTTCGAGCGCGACGCCAAGGACCCCCGGCCGCTGCCCTACATGGACAGTGAGCACAACCGCGCCCACGGCGGGATCGAGATCACGCTTGAGGTTTACCTCGCGTCCCAGCAGATGCGCGACAAGGGCATGGCCCCGGTCCGGCTGTCCAGGGGCAACTTCCGGGACATGTACTGGACCTTCGCCCAGATGGTCGCCCACCACACCGTCAACGGCTGCAACCTCCAGCCCGGCGACCTGCTCGGCTCGGGCACGGTCTCGGGCACGACGCGCGAGTCCCGCGGCTCGCTGCTCGAACTGACCTGGGACGGCGACCCCTTCGCCAACCCGCCCGTCCTCGTCCCCGGCACGCAGCGCACCCCAATCAAGCTGCCCACCGGCGAGGAACGCAAGTTCCTCCAGGACGGCGACGAGGTGATCATGAAGGCCTATTGCGAGCGGGAGGGTTTCCGGCGGATCGGCTTCGGCGAGTGCCGCGGCATCATCACGCCGGCTCGGGTGGTGCAGTGACGGCGATTGGAAACGGAGCACGCAAAGCTCACGCAGAGGCCGCGGAAAAGACTTGAACGCGAAGCTCGCGAAGACCTCGAAGCGAGCGACGCAAGTCAATACTTCTTTGGTTCACCGCACCTGATCATCGTGGATGGAGCAGGCAAACCATTCCGATGACCCAGGAATCGCTTCGCGTCCTTCGCGATCATCGCGTAAAAAAACTCCCCCTCCGCGTAGCGTCTTCCGCCCTCCCCCGCCAGCCCTCACGCCACGCGTTCGATCTCGCCCCAGCGGTCGAACTCGGCCGCGTTCTGGACATAGCGGGTGATCTGCAGCCAGTCGATGTCGTCGGGATTGCGGAACACCAGGCGGGCGCACCGCTTGCCGCCGGGCTCGAGGATGCGGTCCGGGTCGGGCAGTTCGAGGCCGGCCTCGAAGCGGAGGCGGACGAACCCGTCGCGCGGCGCGATGGTCAGGAAGTGGCGTTCGATGCGGTAGCCGATGGTGGCCCAGCCCTCCTGGACGGCCTCCTCGGCGTCCGGGGCGGCGGTGCCCACGACGGCGCGCAGGGCCCGGGCCATCCGGGCCACCTTCTCGTCGTACTCGGCCAGCAGTTCTTCGACTTCCACGGTCATGGCTGATCGTCCCGCTCGGGGCCGCGGATGAGGGCGACCACCGCGGTATGCCCATGATGGAAGATCTGATCGCCGATCGGTCCTATTTCACCGGCCGCGAAGAAGCCCGCCAGCGGGATACCGGACCCTGGATCGACCTCCCGGCCGGTCTTGGCCGCCCGGGGGCCGTCGGGCGCGGGGTCGAAGGCGTGGCAGATCGTGGCCGCGTCGTGCCCGCCGTCGCCGAAGAACCGCTCACCCCGGCTGTTGCAGGAGAAGACCAGGGCGCCCGACGGGCGGGCGTGCAGGCGCTGGCCGTCGAGGAGCAGGGCCAGGTCCTCCCGCGCCGTGCGCGCGTCGTGGAGGTGCAGGCGCACGGTCTGCCCGGCGCGGACCAGGTCGGCGATGGCCACCGCGCCGGACTGCTCGTCCGCGCCGAGCACCACGCGGACGAGGTAGTCACCCCGGCCGAGGTGCTTCTTGGTGTCGTCGATCACACGCCCGACCAGCAGCGAACCGCCCAGGAGTTGCTTGTCGGCGTCCGAGAGCGATTGCACCGCCTTGCGGATGGCCTCGACCGCGGGCTCGCCGCCGAGTTCGAGGATCAGGTTGCCGCGCGCCTTGGTGATGACCATCCGCGGCCCGAACGGTCGGCAGCCCTGCGAGACGACCGTGTCGACACGCACCCGGCCGGACAGGGACACGCCCATCGCGCCGGAGCTGCGCACCTCGCCGTCGCAGACCAGCGTGTTCGACCCGGGCTGCCCGCCGGCGGACGCCATGCCGCCCAGCACCACGCCGATCGGCTCGGACGCGCCGTCCGGCCCGACGCGGTGCGTCCGGGCGGCCGAGAGGTCCGGGACCAGGTTCACCAGCGGCACGGAGAACGGGTCGGCGAAGAAAAAGGTCGCCCGCAGGTCGTCGCCCGCGCCGATCTGCTCGCTGAGCGAAGCGGCCCGGTCCGCCGGCGCATCGCCCGAGGGCGGCGGCTCGATCCAGAACGGCCGGACCCGCACCCCCGGCAGATGCATGGCGATCGCCGCGATGCCCGTGGCCCGCTCGCGCTCGGTGGCACCGGCCATCACCCCCGCGCCGGTCACGCCGACCACGGACCGCGCCCCGGTCTTGGCGCGCAGCGCGTCCTGCACCGTGCCCATGCGCCCGGTGTGCTCGGGCGTGGCGAAGAACATCACCAGGTCGGGCTTGGCGTCGGCCTCGAACTGACCGGCCAGCCGCTCACCCAGGTCCGAGGCCGCGTCGTAGGTATCGGCCCGCACCGACAGTCCGGAACGGCAGCGCAGCCCCGTCCGGGGCCCGGCGGGATCCGGCGACCGATCCGTCATTCCGGCATCACATCGACCTGATCCGGGCGGATGATCACAAGCCGGAGCTGCGGGTCGAAGCGCGGCTCGCCCACGATGCCGACCACACGCCCCAGCTTGCCGTCGATCGACGGGTCGGGCGTGACATAGCCCAGCGTGCGGGTCGCGCCGTCGACCGGGCTGACCGTCTGCACGCGGTACATCCTGGGCAGGCGCTCGCCGTTGTAGACGGTGCTGACCACCAGGCGGCCAACGAGTGCGTAAGTCCGCCCGCGGCGCCATTCGGCGACCTGACGCTCCAGGTTACGCGAGCGCTCGTCCGCGCTGGTCAGCGCGGCCTCGATGGCCCGGCGCTGATCACGGGTCGCGATCCGGAGCTGGAGCCACTCGATCCGCATGTCGAGCTGGGCGGCCAGACGCTCGTCGTCATCGGCCTCGGCCCGCGTGCGCCGGAACTCGGCCAGCAGCTCCTCCAGGGCCTCGTCCAACTGCGCGGGCGGCAGGCGCCGGGCGTCGGCGAACGACGCCTCGAGCACCTCAAGCTCGGATGGCTCGATGACCGGCGCGGGCGGCTGCGGCGGGGGCTCAGGGCGGGTCTCGGGCTCGGCCGGCTCAGCCGGTTCGGTCCGCTCGGGCTCGGTGGCTTCAACCGGCTCGGGCTCACGGGTCTCGGGTTCGGGTTCCGGCTCGGCGGCCGGCTCCTGGACCCTCGGCTCGGTCGGGGTCGGCTCGGCGGGCTGGCGGGATTCCATGTGCCGCTCGATTTCTTCCGGCGTGGCCTCGCGGACCGCGTCGGCGGCGACAAAGGCCCGCGGGTGGCCCTGCGCGACCGGGGGACGCGGCGCGGCCACGCGGTAGCCGACGATCTGGCCGCGGTCGTTGCGCAGCGTTTCGCGCACGGTCAGCCGCGTGCCTGCGGGCAACTCCGCGTCGTAGAGCGATTTCCAACTGCCCGACAGACCGAGCAACAGCGAGGGCGAACGCAGGCCCGACGCGCGGGTCAGGCGGACGGTGGTGTCGTTGACGGCCTCAACCTCATCGACGGGCACCATCGCGGTCAGGTCGCTCGGGTAGCGCACCCGGAGCTGGTTGCCGACCCGCCCGTCGGCCAGGAGCATCCGTCCGGCGTTGTACTCGGCCACGGCGTAGAACACCGACTCGGGCCCGCAACGGATGGAAACCCCGTCGCGGGTGACGATGTGCCAGGTCGGCTCGATCTCGCGGACTTCCTGGGCCGTCGCGAGGGCGGGCAGGACGGCGAACAGGGCAACTAGGGCAATCTGGCGAAGCACCGGAGCCTCCTTTTGGATCCTTGGACCCAAGTCTATTCGCCCCGCCGCGCCCGGGACCCCGGTATCGCAAGCCCGACGGAGCGGGAATCGATGAAACATGTTGTGTTTGGGTTTGACCCGGTGTGGGGGTGTCCCTAGTTTTCACGCGATGACGCCGACCAGCCCCCCCTGCCTCCGTGCCGCGCCCCAACGGCTCACCGCCACCGCCCTGCTGATGCTTACCGGCGGCCTGGCGGGCTGTTCGAGTTCGCCGCTCGCGCAGAGCACCGAGGCCGAGCTGCGCCGATCGATGCTCGAAGCGCTCAAACGCGAGGTGGCTCATGCCGACCCGACCGCCGACGGCCCCCGGCGCCTCGCCACGCCCAGCCCGGACACGACCAAGCTCGAGATCCGTCCCGAGCACATCGCCGAGATCGAGGCCGAGTTCTCGACGCCGGCCGACTTCGCGCTGATCGCCGGGCGTGTGGAGGAGGGAGAGGACCCCGCCGCCATCCTCGCCGGGCTGAACCTGATGGGCCGGCCCACCACCACGGCGGGCGTCTCGCTGGAGCGGGCGATCCAGACCGCGGTGGCCAACAACCTCGACGCGGAGTTCGCCCGCTACGCCCCGGCCATCAACCAGGCGACCATCGTCGAGGCCGAGGCGGCGTTCGACTGGCTGCTTTTCGGCTCCGCCTCGTACCAGGACTCGGCCTTGCCCCGCGCGGGCCAGGGCTTCGGCGACACGCCGCCCGGCGTCATCCGTGAGCAGTCCACCTCGTGGGCCGCCAGCGCGGGCCTGCGCCGCACGATGACAACCGGCGGCTCGCTCGGGCTGACGCACACCATCGGCTCGGTCGATGTCGACCGCTCCTTCTTCGGCACGGACCCGCAGCCCAACCCCGCCCGCAACGCCAACTTCGAGGTCGAACTGAACCAGCCGCTGCTCCGCGGGTTCGGCGAGCGCGTCAACCTGGCCGAGATCCGCCTGGCCCGCAACGCCGAGCGCGCGAGCGTCTCCGACCTGCGCGCCGAGCTGATCCGCACCGTCACGGAGACCGAGCGGGCCTACTGGACCCTGGTCCAGCGGTACCAGGAGCTGGTCATCCTCACCCGGCTGCTGGAACGGGGCGAGCAGGTCCGCGACGACATCCTCGCCCGTCGCGTCCAGGACGCCCGCCAGGCCCAGGTGGCTGACGCTGTCGCCCGGACGGAGCGCCGGCGCGCCGATGTGCTCCGCGCCCGCCAGTCCCTGCGGCGCGCCAGCGACGATCTCAAGCGCCTCGTCAACGACCCCAACCTGCCCGTCGGCTCCGAGGTGCTGCTCGTCCCGATGGATCTGCCCACGGCCGAGGAGGTCACCGTCTCGCTGCTCGACGCGATCACCACCGCGGTGGCCGAGCGCCCCGACCTCGACCGCGCCCTGCTCTCGATCGACGACGCCCAGATCCGCGAGCAGGTCGCCCGCAACCTCCGTCGCCCGCGCCTGGACCTGCAGGCCCGCGCCCGGATGCTCGGCCTGGACGACTCGCTGGGCGACGCGTACGAGGACTCGGTGGCCAACCGCTTCATCGACGACTGGCTGATCGGCCTTGGCTTCGAGCAGCCGCTGGGCAACCGGGCCGGCGAGGCCGCGTTCCGGCGTTCGCGTCTGCAGCGGATGCAGTCGGTCGTGGGCTACCGGCGCGCAGTGCAGGGCGTGGTGCTGGATGTGAAGAACTCGCTCGACGCGGTCATCACCAATCACAGCCTGATCGAGCAGAGCAGCCTCTCGCGCATCGCCCAGGGTGAGGCCCTGCGCACCCTCGGCGTCGAGAAGGAGCTGACCAACCTCGGCTACACCGTCGAGCGCCTCAATGTCGAGCTGAACCAGCAGGAGAGCCTCGCCCAGGCCCAGATCGCCGAGGTCACCGCGGTGATCAACTACAACATCGCCCTGGCGGATCTGTTCGCCGCGATGGGCACGACGCTGGAACGCTCCCGCATCGACCTGATCGTGCCGGACGCCAATCAGCTCGAGCCGGGCGAATCCCCGATGGACTACATGGTCGATCCGGCCCCCCGCCCGGAATAACCTGTTCCGGAACCACTTCCGGCAGGCCGCACAGGGGAAGACCATGCACGACATCCTCCGACGACTCGGGCTCGACAAGCACCCCCGCGTGATCGCGGACCCGACGGGAACGGAAACGCCCGAATCCGACGGCGTGGTCGTCTCGTTCAACCCCGCCACCGGCAGGCCGCTCGCCGCGGTCAGGCTCGACACCGCCGAGGATCTCGACCGGATCACCGCCCGCGCCGCGGCTGCGTTCGACCGCTGGCGGCGCGTGCCCGCGCCCAAACGCGGCGAGGTCGTCCGGTGCATCGGCAACGCCTTCCGCGACCGCCTCGAGGACCTCGGCTCGCTCGTCGCGCTGGAGATGGGCAAGATCAAGGCCGAGGGCGTCGGCGAGGTGCAGGAGACCATCGACATCGCCGACTTCGCCGTCGGCCAGTCGCGCATGCTCTACGGCAAGACGATGCCCTCCGAGCGACCGCTGCACGCGATGAAGGAGCAGTGGCTGCCCCTCGGGCCGGTCGGCGTCATCACCGCCTTCAACTTTCCCAACGCCGTCTGGGGCTGGAACGCGATGCTGGCCGCGGTCTGCGGCGATGTGTGCGTGTGGAAGCCCTCGCTGCTCACGCCGCTGATCACGATCGCGACCAACGACATCGCCGAGCGTGTCGCCCGCGAGATGGGGCACGAGGATGTGTTCCAGTATGTGATCGGCACCGACGCGGCGGTGGGCGAGGCGATGATCGCCGACAGGCGGTACCCCATGATCAGCGCGACCGGGTCCTGCCGCATGGGCCGGCGCGTCGCCTCGGTCGTCGGCCAGCGCCTTGGCAAGTGCCTGCTGGAACTCGGCGGCAACAACGCGGTCATCATCGAGCCCGACGCGGACCTGGATCTGGCGCTCAAGTCCACCGTGTTCGGCTCGGTGGGCACCTGCGGACAGCGCTGCACGACCACCAGGCGGCTCTACCTGCACGAGTCGATCGCCGACGAGTTCGTGGCGCGGCTGGCCAGGGCGTACGAGACGGTCCGCATCGGCGACCCCCTGTCCGAGGGCACGCTGGTCGGCCCGCTGATCACCGCGCAGGCCGTCGAGGCATTTGAGAACGCGGTCGCGACCGCGCAGGAACAGGGAGCTTCCCTCATCACGGGCGGCGGGCGGGTCGATCCGTCCCGTCTGCCGGGCGATCTCAGCGGCGGGCACTTCGTCACGCCTACCGTACTGCGGGCGCCGGCGAACAACCGGCTCCCGATCGCGATGGAGGAAACCTTCGCCCCCATCCTCTACATTTTCACCTACCGCACGCTGGATGAGGCCATCGCCATGCACAACGGCGTGGACCAGGGCCTCAGTTCGGCGATCTTCACCGGGTCCTCCCGCTCGGCCGAGCGGTTCCTGGACCCCTCGGGCGCCGGCAGCGACTGCGGCCTGGCCTATGTGAACCTCGGGACGAGCGGCGCGGAGATCGGCGGCGCGTTCGGGGGTGAGAAAGACACGGGAGGCGGACGCGAGTCCGGCTCGGATTCCTGGAAGGCGTACATGCGACGCCAGACCTGCACGACCAACTTCGGAGAGACCTTTGCTCTGGCACAGGGGATCCGCTTTGAGTGACCAGCCCACCACCGAGACCGCGTCCGCGTCCGACGCCCTCGCGGAGATGGCCGTCGAACCCATCGTCGCCGGCATGCTCGTCGGCCTCGGGGCCGGGCGCACCGCAGCCAGGGGCATCCAGGCGCTCGCCGAGCGCGTCCGACGCGAGGACCTCGCCATCAAGTGCGTCGCCGCTTCGGAGCGGGCCGAACGCGAGGCCAAGCAGCTCGGCCTGGAGGTCATCGATTTCGGCGTGATCGAGGAGGTCGACTACCTCTTCGACGGGGCCGACGAGACCGACCGGGCCATGCGCCTGATGAAAGGCTCCCGCGGGGCCATGACCCGCGAACGCATCCTCTGCTGGGCCAGCAAGAAGACCGTCTTCATGGTCACCTCAGACAAGGTCGCCGAGAAGCAGATCGGCGCCAGGTGCCCCCTGCCCATCGCCGTCATGGCCTACGGCCTGGCTTCCACCCGCAACGCCCTGCGCCACATCGGCCTCAACGGCGTCCTCCGACGGGATCTCGACGGCAAGATGTTCATCACCGACAATGGCAACCTCGTCCTCGACGCCACCCTCTCCGGCGACGAGAACCTCGCCGACCTCTACGACGAACTCAACACCATCCCCGGCGTGATCGACCACGGCCTGTTCCTCGACGAGGCCGACGAGATCCTCATCGAGCACGCCGACTCCATCGAGCGGCTCGTCCGCTAAGGCCGCCCCCATGCCCGAGCCGCGCATCGTCGTCGGGCCCGAGGGCATCGCCGCCGGCGTCCGCGCGCTGGCCGCCGGCGGGATCATCGCTTTTCCCACCGAAACCGTCTACGGCCTCGGTGCCGACGCCTTCAACGCCGACGCCGTCGCCCGCGTCTTCGCGCTCAAGGGCCGCCCTTCCAACAACCCGCTGATCGTCCATGTCTCTGGCCCGGAGATGGCCCGGCGCGTCGTGGCCGACTGGCCGGAGCCCGCCCAGCGCCTCGCCGACGCCTTCTGGCCCGGCCCGCTGACCCTGGTGCTCCCCAAAGCCCCGGACCTGCCCGACGCGGTCACCGCCTCCGGCCCGACCGTCGGTGTGCGTTGCCCGGATCACCCGATGGCCCTGGCCCTGATCGAGGCCGCCGCCACCCCGATCGTCGGCCCCAGCGCCAACCCCTCCGGCTGCCTCTCCCCCACCACCGCCGAGCATGTGGCCGACGCCTTCCCGGACGCCGATCTGCCGATCCTCGACGGCGGGGCCTGCCGCGCGGGCATCGAATCGACCGTGCTCGATCTGACCCGTCAGCCCGCACGCGTGCTGCGTCCGGGCGTGATCGGGCACGAGGCGATCGCGGCCGTGCTGGGCGGCCCCGTGGACTCGTCCGAAGCCGAACCCGCCGGACAGCCCGCGGACAGCCCCGCCGCCTCCCCCGGCTTGCTCGGCCCGCACTACCAGCCGCGGACACCCGTGCGGCTGGTCCAGGACGCCCGGACCGACGGGATCGGTCCCGATGAGGCGCTGCTGGCGTGGTCCCTCCAGAGCCACCCCCAAGGCGGCGTCCTGATCAGGATGCCGGCCGACCTTGCCGGCTTCGCGGCCGCCCTCTACGCCAAGCTACATGAAGCCGACCGGCTCAAGGCCGCGAGAATCGTCATCGAACGGCCCGGCCCCGGCGCCGACACCGCGTCCGAAGCGATCCGCGGGGCGATCCTGGAGCGTCTGTCCCGAGCCGCGGGCGGGTGAGCGGAACCCCCGGCGGGAGATCCCGCGTCAAGCGGGCAATGATGCTTTCCCGGCCCTCCCGGAACGCCGATGAACTGGATCACAATCGTTTCTCCAAGCCCCAACCCCCGGAACCCGACCATGCCCGACAAACTCAAAATCGCCCTGACCCCCGGAGACGGCATCGGCCCCGAGATCATGGAGGCCGTGCTCCACATCTTCACCGCCGCCGGCGTGATGGACCACATCGAGTTCATCCCCGCCGAGATGGGCGAGAAGGTCTTCGCCAAGGGCAACTCATCGGGCATCTCCGACGAGGCCGTCGCCACGGTCGAGCAGACCGGCCTGCTCTTCAAGGGGCCCATGGGAACGCCCGTCGGCGGCGGGGGCAAGTCCATCAATGTGACGCTGCGCAAAAAGTTCTCCGCCTTCGCCAACCTCCGCCACTTCCAGAGCCTGCCCGGCGTCGAGACCGTCTTCTCCAAGGCCGGCGTGCCCGTTGATTTCTATGTCGTCCGCGAGAACATCGAGGACACCTACGGCGGCATCGAGCACCGCCTCACCGCCGATGTCGTCGAGTGCAAGCGCCTGATCTCCGCGCCCGGCTGCGACCAGGTCCACCGCTTCGCCTTCGAGACGGCGCAGCGGCTGGGCATCTCCGAGGTCACCTGCTCGCACAAGGCCAACATCATGAAGATGACCGACGGCCTGTTCCTCGAGCGGTTCCGCCAGCTCGCCAACGACTACCCCGAGATCACCACCAACGATGTCATCATCGACGCGCTCTGCATGAACCTGGTGCTCCGCCCGGACCGCTACCAGATGATCGTGCTGCCGAACCTGCAGGGCGACATCGTGTCCGACCTGGCCGCCGGCCTGGTCGGTGGCCTGGGCTTCGCGCCCTCGGCCAACATCGGCGAGGCCGTGGCGATCTTCGAGGCCGTCCACGGCACCGCGCCGGACATCGCCGGCAAGGGCGTGGCCAACCCCACCTCCCTGCTGCTCTCCGGCCTGATCATGCTCCGGCACATCGGCCTGGCCAAGCAGGCCGCGATCATCAACAACGCCCTGCTGGCCACGCTCGAGGACGGCATCCACACCGGCGATGTCAAGGGTGAGAAGCCGCCCGTCAAGACCATGGAGTTCGCCGGGGCCGTCGCCGAGCACCTCGGCAGGATGCCCACCAAGTGCACCCCCCGCGTCGTCGGCACGCAGGACACCGTGTCCTTCAAACCCCCGACCCGCCCGACCAACTACACGCTGCGGCGCACCTTCGAGAATGTCCCCACCCAGGTCTGCGGCGCGGACATCTACATCGGCACCACCATGCCCCCCTTCGAGCTGGCCCAGAAACTCCAGCAGGTCAGCGAGCACGGACCCTTCAAGCTGACACTGCTGTCCAACCGCGGCACGCAGGTCTGGCCGTCCGGCTCGGTGTACACCGAAACGGTCGACTACTTCCGTGCCCGCTTCGAACTCAAGGACCCCGCCCTGCTCGGCAGGATCGGACTGATGCCCACGATCCACCTGCTCACCAAGGTCGCCGAGAAGTTCGATGTCACGGACTTCCAGCCGCTCAAGATGTTCGACGGCAAGCCCGGCTTCTCCCTCGCCCAGGGCCAGTGAGCCTCAGCCGGAAAAGCCGTGGCGGTCCGCCGCCTCGTTGAGGATGTCCAGCGCCGGGCCCATGAACGGCGCGTACCGCTTCCACCGGGCGACCGAGCCGGAATACACCCCGCGCGACGCCTGCGCCGGCTCGAGCGTCGGCACGAGCCGCTCACGATCCGCAAAACGCAGGCACGCCTCGTCCCACCCCAAGCCCGCGAAGCCCACCAGCCGGCGGGCCTCTCCCTTCGGATCGGCGACGACCTCCTCGTACTCGGCGACCGTCCAGCCGATCCAAGGCGCGTGCTCGGCCATCACATCCTGCCAATGCCGGTGCAGATCCAGCCGCGCGGCGATGACCCGCGCGGTCGCCTCCGGGCTGGTCGACCACGCGTGCCCGCCCGTGAAGTTGCGGAACAGGCAGGACACCGCGATGTCCCTCGGATCCCGGCGCATAAGCACCGCCCGCGCCCCGGGCGCGACCGCCGCGATCACGCCCAGGTGCAGGTCGTTCTCGGGCTGCTTGTCCACCACCACGCCCGTGCCGCCGGCGATGCGGCGTTCCTTCTCCAGCAAGTCCCGCCCCGCCCTGGACCGGCGGCTGGCCGACACGCGCCGGATCCGCGCCGGCTCGGCCTCGGGCGTCAGCCCGATCGACTCGCCCGCCGCCCGCACCAGATCCGGCTCGCCGGAGCCCTCCGCCTCCGGGTGGGCCGCCAGCATCTGCTCGATGAGCGTCGTGCCCGACCGCGGCAGGCCCAGCACGAACACCAGCCCGTCGCGTTTCTCCGGCGCGTCCCGCTCGGGCCCGAGCGAGGCGATCAAATCCGGCGTCCACACCGACCGGATGTGCTCGATCCCCTGCTCGTACGCGTCGGAATCGAACGCCGCCCCACGCAGCCGGTTCGCGCGGCAGACGGCTTCCCACGCGCCCGCGTCGTCACCCACCGTTTCGAGCAGCTTGGCGAGGGTAAAGCCAAGCTCGATCCGGGCCTCGTCCCGCAACGCGGCGTGGTCCAGCCGCGTGCGGATCCGGTCGATGGCCTCGGGCTCGCGTCCGGCGCGCTGGGCCAGCTCGGCGAAGGCCTGGTCCAGGTCCCACGCATCGATCCCACGCCCGATCGCGGACTCGATCAGCGCCATGGCCTCATCGGCCCTTCCCTCGTGCTGGAGCACCACGGACATGCGGGCCAGCGCGGGGCCGTGATCCGGATCAATCGTAAGGCAACGCTCCAACGCGTCGCGGGCCGGGCCGAGCCGGCCGGCGTACACATGCGCCTGGCCCAGCGTGTACAACGCGGTCTTGTCCGATCGCCCCCGCTCGTCCGCGCGGGTGAGCAGATCCACCGCGTCGTCGTACTCGCCCTGCATGATGCAGAGCTGCGCCGCGCGGATCCGCACCGTCAGAGCCTTGGGGTGCCGCCGGTTCTGCGACAGGAACTTCTTGTACAGCGACACCGCGCCCGCGCGATCGCCCGAACCAAGCCTGGACTCGGCGTCGCGCAGCAACTGGATCGCGGTGCGTGCGGCCATCCGGCCACGATACGCACCGGCTCCGGCCAGGGCCGCGTGTTTTCACTCATTCCGGGCCGGGCAGATCCCGCAGGAACCCGATAAGCCGTTCGAGCGTCGGGCTCTGCGCATCGCGGACATACGCCCCCGCCACGCCGCACGCCGCCGCCAGCGATTCGAGCAGGCCCAGCCCCGCGCACCGCGCGAAACTGAACCCGCCGCCGAAATGGTCCCCCGCGCCCGTCGAGATCCGCGGCTTGCGCGTGTACGGGCCGGTGAACCACCCGATCTCTCCGGCCTCGTCCGCCGCGCCCGCCCCGGTGTGCTGGTGGATCACCACGCACTCGAGCCCCAGCCGCTCGCGGATGCGGGCCGCGGCCTCGGGCACCATCTCCGCCAGGCTCCGGTTGTGCTCGTCGTCGTACGCCTCGACCCCCATCACCTTGGCGATCCGACCGGACTCGGACAGGTTCAGCCCGAGCGTGACCGGGATCAGCGGCTGCAGCGTCGCCAGCAGCTCCATCGCCCGGCGGATGTCGGCGTCCGTGCGCTTGGCCGGATCCGACAGATCGATGAACAGCCGCCGGTTCAGGTTCGCCGGCAAACCCGGGAGCACCTCGTCGCGCAGGCCGGCCCACACGCCCTCCACGCCGCCGACCAGTGTCCAGTTCACCACCGTGATCAGCTCGGCCCGGGCGTACAGCTCCCTGATCGTGTCCAGCCCGACGACTTCCTTGATCCGATCCCAGGTCGCGTCCTGCACCGCCTCGGGCTTGCCGAGCATGATCTTGCCGTCCTCGAACTCCAGCGCGTCGGTCCGGCCCGGCGCGCAGATCGGGACGACCCGCTCGCACCGTTCCACGAACGGGCCGAACACCGGGTCCACCTCGCTGTGGTCGTCCGCCCGACCGACCGCGCCGATGAAGGTCACGCGGGAGCCGAGCCGCCCCATCGACGATGAGAACAGCGGCCCGTTGCCCCCGAACCGCACATCCTGCACCACCATCTCCAGGTTGGCGCTGCGTCCCGCCGCCGCCCCGCAGCGGGCCGCGAACTCCGGGATCGTCCGGATCCGGTCGAAGTCATCCCGCGCCATCGAGTGGCGCCGGTCCACCACATGGATGATCGAATCGACAAAGCCGTCAAACCCCACCACCGACCGGAGCGATTCCAGCCGCTCGGGCGTCAGGGCGGCCAGGGCCTCGGCGGCGGACAGGGCGATCTCGTTGCGGGTGCGTGCGGCGGTGCTCATGGTGGACAATGATCCCACCCCCGACCCGCCCGGTCATCCCCGGCACGAAACCACTTCCCACCCGATCACGATCATGCCCGAACTCGTCCTCGCCACCCAGAACCCCGGCAAGATCGCCGAACTGAGCGATCTGCTCGCCCCGGTCGGCTACACCGTCCTGGGCCTGGCCGACCTCGGCGATCTCCCGCCCGAACCGGAAGAAACCGGCGACACCTTCGAGGCCAACGCGACGATCAAGGCCCTCGCCTACGCCCGGGCCACGGGGCGTCTGTGCCTGGCGGACGACTCGGGGCTTGAAGTCGATGCCCTCGGCGGGCGGCCGGGGGTGATCTCCAGCCATTTCGCCTTCGACGGCCGCACCGACGGCGAGGCCGCGGCGATGACCCGCGAACAACGCGACACCGCCAACAACGCCCGGCTGCTCCGTGATCTGCAAGGCGTGCCCGAGGACCGACGGACCGCCCGCTTTGTCTGCACCATGGTGCTGGCCGAGCCGTCCACTCACCCTGGAGCGGGGGGCTGCCAGCCTCCCGATCGGGCGCAGCCCGATACACGCTTCGCTGGCACATTCACCAAACGGGACGGCGGCAGGCTCCCACACTGGAACATCGCGAACGGAACCTATTTCCTGACCTTTCGGGCAGCAATGGGAATCAAGTTCACGAATGAAGAACGCCGGCTCATCCTGGATACCTGCCTGCATCATCACGAAACGAAGTACTGGCTGCACACCGCGTGTGTCATGCCTGACCATGTTCATCTCTTGCTCCGGACCATCCAGCAAGCGGATGGATCATGGCCGACAGGCGCTGATATCATGCACTCGATCAAGTCGTACACCGCGAATCAGATCAACAAGCTCCGAGGTCGCTCGGGCCGTGTTTGGCAGCGCGAGTACTTTGATAAACTCGTGCGATCCGATCCTGAGATGGATGAAGCCAACCGATACATTCAGGCCAATGCACGAGAAGCCGGACTGTGCGACCGGGCCATGGAGTATCCGTTTTTGTGGAGGCGCGAGCCGGGGACTTCGGGCTCGGGCCCGCGGGGGGGGCGGGGGGGGGGGGGCGCCCCCCCCCCCCACCCGCCGCCGGTCCGCGTGCCCGGCCCGGCCGGGGGGGGGCCGCACGCCTCGTGCTGGCCGATGGTGCCGGAGAGGGTGTACGGCCCAGCGGAGCTGGT
>JAFIFX010000002.1 GCA_020831805.1 Planctomycetota bacterium
GCTCAACCCGGCGCAACCCGAGACGCTGATCAAAGAGCCGCGCACGGTGCCGTGCTCTTGGCCCCGCCAAGAGCACGCCTTTCGCGCCCGATCAACGCATCATTTCAGCAGCGCACCACAGAGCACACAGAGCATCACAGAGGAACACAGAGATTTCCCAACCGACGCCACCCGCGTCCCATCTCTGCTCTGTGTTACTCTGTGCCCTTTGTGCTCTCTGTGGTGAATCCCGTCAAGCTCACGGCCCGATCAACCCCTCCACGACGGTCTCAAACCGGCGCTGCAAGCGCCGGTGCTCATCCCCCGTCGCCGGCCCGCTGAACCCCGTGTGCACCGCCACGATGGCGTTGTCCGCATCAAGGAAGATCGTCGTCGGGTACGCCCGCACCCGGTCGAGCACCGGCAGCTCGGCCGAGGCCCGGTCCTTGTCCGAAAGCCCCGCGATCAGCACCGGCCAATCCGCCCCGTGCCGCTGGGTGTACAACCGCACCTGCCGCGCCGAGCGTTCGAAATCCTCGGTCTGCTCGAACGCCAGCCCGACGATCGTGAGCCGCCGGCCGTACTTCTCCTTCAGCCGTTTCATCTCCGCCCCCGCGTCCGCGCAGTTCGGGCACCACGACCCGAAGAGGTACAGCACCCGCGCCGGCACTCCGCCCGCGTCGAGCAGGTCCGCCACCCGCCGCGGCGTGCCGTCCAGATCCCGGAACGCGAGTTCCTCCACCCCCACCCCGGTCGCCGAAGTCTGCCCGAACGCGTCCGGCAACGCCGCCCGATCATCCCGCACCGCCGTCCAGGCGGCGTGATGCCAGTTCCCCGACCAGAAATCCCCTTCGATCGTCCCGTCATCGCGCATCCGCGCATGGAACAGAAACGCGTGCGCCCCGTCGAACTTCGAAAGCCGCATCAGATCCCCGTCCACCCGGCCCGTCAGGTGGCCGTAGTCGCCGGTGGGGGTGAGGAAGGTGCCGAACGCCTCGCCCGAAAACTCGCCCACCCGGAACACGCCCACCGCGGCCTCTTCGGATCCATCGAAGCGCACCCGCCAGCGGCCGGCGAACGCCGCGGCCTCGCCGGCCGCCTCCATCCGATCGAACAACGGCGTGTTCGAACTGGCATTCAAGGCGCGGAACGGGATTTCCGCAACAGTCTCCCCCCGCGGCCGTCTCCACACGCCCGACGAAAGCAACACCGCCAGCGGCTGCTGTAACTCGTGCCCGGTGTACTCGGTCACGAACTCGGATCCGTACGGCTCAAACGAAAGAACGAGCCGATGGTGCCCGGGCCGCTCTGGGATCGCTTCCGACCGTGATGCGATCGGGGTTCGAGTCTGATCCGCCGCGCTGGTCGGTGTCATCAAATCGTACTGCCAGAACGCCATCGCATCACCAAGATCGAGCCTGCGGTAGTTGTCAATCCGAAGGACATCGTCATCTTTGCGATCCACAAAGAAATACCGATGGATCAGCACCGGCAAAGGCCCGCCCGGCGTCTCCAACTCCAGTCGCACATTGAAGTCACCCGGCGTTCGCGGATCGCCCAAGTGGACGCGCATCGGGACCGGCGGGCCAGATATGAACTGCACAATCCACCAAAGGCCTACCAGCCCGAGCAGCACCAGCCCGACCCCGACTGTGGCCTTCCGTTTCATGGCCTCATGATACGAGATCACCCTTCGGCCTGACCTGCGCGTTCTGCCTACCTTTTCTCTCCCCCAGACCCCCATCCCCTCCCTCGCGGTCAGAACTATCTACTACGCCGTCTCTTCCTCAACTCCCCCATGCCCACAGCATCCCTCCGCCCGCACCTGTTCGGCCCGAACCCGCCCGTTCATGGTCCGGACCCCTCTCGAACCGCCGTCCAGGTCTCGTGGTGCCAGTTGCCGGACCAGAAGTCGCCCTTCAGGGTGCCGTCTTGCATCTCTGTTGCGGTGAACAGGAACGCATCGGCGCCGTCGAACCGGGAAAGGATCAGCCTTACCGGCGGGGTCTCCGGACGCGGAGGGGTGCCGCAAAAAATCGCATAAGCATTTCGTGATCCCGCCAGATGCCGGAAATCATCCGTTGGCGTCGAGAAGGTTCCGCGGAGTGGGATCCGGTATGGCCCATCGAGCGGCCGTTGCTGTCGCACCGCCCCATCGGTTGTGAGCGTTGCCGCGCCCGGGCCGGACTTGGAGAACTGAACCGACCACCGCGACATGTCCGCGTCGCCGCCCCCGGCGCGCTCCATCGGTTCGTGGATCCAACCGATGGTCGGGGCTTCCTGATCGCCCAACAGGAACCAAGTCACCGGGTTCTGATGGGCCGCGGCCTGGAAGGGCAAGCGTTCGAGGCGATCGCCGCGATGTGTGATCCATTCACCCGTGAGCTTCACCATGCGCTGACCGCTGCCGGCGAGAGCGCTTCCGATACGCATCTCAATCCTTGAGTCGGAGTCCGGGAAACGCCAGACCAGAGAATCATCGGAGATTTCAACGACAGGAACTTTCATCACTTGTTCACCGTTGCGAATCCACACCGTCAGGTCGAACCTGCGGTCTCCGTCAGGATCGAGGTGCGCGAGCATCCGCCGAGCCCGCTCGGAGAGGTGCTCCGGGAGCGGGCGGCTCGAGTGGTCGGAGGTGTCGATCACCGCCCACAGGTCGTCCACCCGACGCTGGCTCGCGGCCATGCTCTGCTCGAACGAGTCCTGCTCGGCGACGAGATTCCAGGACCAGTCGAAAGGCAGCCATTGCTGGTATGCCCGTCCGGTGTGTTCGTCGGTGAGCGTGTCAACAAGCAGGCCGGCCGCGTGCCATGTCCGCTCATTGGGCACTCCATCCGGTGCGTCCGAGACTTGAGCGGCATCGGTGAGTGTGGAAAACATCAGTACGAGGGCGACGGGAATCAACATTCGAGACTGTACGCCCAAAAATACTTTTGGCTGCAACTGGTTTGTCACATCCGCCCACCCCATCCCACCCCAACTTCCTCGCAGTCGGGGCTCATCTGGGAACGAAGCAACACTCCGACCTCGTGCCTGCCTCCGCGCCGTCTCCGTACCTTTTCTCTCCCCCAGACCCCCATCCCCTCCCTCGCGGTCGGGGCTCCTTGACTCCCCACTCCGTCTCTTCGTCTCTCTGTCTCTCCGTCTCTTCCTAAGATGCCCCCATGCCCTCCCCCTTCGCCCCCATCCCCGCCATCCTCGACGAGCTCCGCAACGGCCGCATGGTCATCCTCACCGATGACGAGGACCGCGAGAACGAGGGCGACATCGTCCTGCCCGCCCAGTTCGTCACGCCCGAGTCGATCACCTTCATGCTCTCCGTCGCCCGCGGCTACCTCTGCCTCTCGCTGACCGAATCCGACTGCGAACGCCTCGAACTGACCCCCCAGTCCGCCGTCAACACCTCCGTCCGCGGCACGCCCTTCACCGTCTCCATCGACGGCCACCCCCGCCACGGCTTCGGCACCGGCGTGTCGGCCGCGGAGCGGGCCAAGACCATCCGGATGGCCATCGATCCCAAGTTCGGCCCCGCCGACTTCGTCCGCCCCGGCCACATCAACCCCCTCCGCGCCCGCGACGGCGGCACCCTCGTCCGCATCGGCCAGACCGAGGGGTCGATCGACCTGTGCCGCCTCGCCGGCCTGACCCCCGCCGCCGTTATCATCGAGATCATGCGCGACGACGGCGAGATGGCTCGTGTGCCCGACCTCATCGAGCTGGGCAAGAAGCACAACATCAAGATGTGCTCGGTCGCCCAGATCATCGAGCACCGCCTCTCGCGCAGCCCCATCGTCGAACGCCTCGAGCCCAAGTCCGGGACCAAGGTCCGCACGCGCGAGGGCGAGTTCACCCTGTTCGCGTTCCGCTCGCTCGTCGACCCGCTGCCCCACCTGGCCCTGACGGTGGGGGGGGTCGGCGCGCTCGACGAATCCGGCGTCGTCCGCGAGACCACCGAGCCCACACTGGTCCGCGTCCACCGGCGCGACCTGCTCGGCGATATCTTCGGCGACCTCGATTCATCCCCCGACGGCTCGACCGGCGAAACCCTCCGCGCGGCCATGCGCGCCATCCAGCAGGAAGGCCGCGGCGCCATCGTCTACCTGCGTCCCACGGTCATCGGCGACGACTGGCGCGACCGGCTCCAACGCCCCGCCGGCCACCAGGAGCACGACACCCCCCGCAACTCCGTCCCCCCCGGCATGCTCGAGTACGGCACCGGCTCGCAGATCCTCCGCGCCCTCGGCCTGACCCGCCTCCGCCTGCTCACCAACTCGACAACGCCCTACCCCCAGCTCGAAGCCTTCGGCCTCGAGATCACCGAACGCGTCCGCGTCTGAACCGTGCCACCGACCCGGTCTTCCGGGTCGGTGCCCGTCCGGGTGCCACGGGTTGACCCGAAGGGCAACCCGTGCTCTTCCCTCACGCCGCCTTCGCTTCCGAAAACTTGAACACGCTCAGCGGGACGCCATCGCAGTTGATCCGCGTCGATCGGAAGGTCGCCACCCACGGCTTGTGTCCCGGCTCCAGCAGGTGAACCCGCTCCCCCGCCCGGAACCGCGCCGCGACATTCAGCGTCATCCCCTCGAAGGTCCGCTCGACCAGCTCCCCGGCCAGCCCCGAACCGTCCGCGCGGCGCACCACGACGGTCCGCCCCGTCGGCGCGTCCGTGCCGGCCGGCACGGATTCCGGCACGGGCATGATCTCCGACAACGCCGGAACCTCGGCCCCCGGATCGTCCGGCACCGCCCGCTCCGGGTCGGCTTCCAGCATCCGCTCGACCACCCGCTCCCACGCGCCGAAGACCTCGCCGTCGAACGCCGTGCCGATCTCCTCGCGCATCTTCGCCAGCACCTTCCGCGGCGCGATCGGCCCGCGGTACGGCCGGGCCGTAGTCATGGCGTCGTAGACATCCACCACCGCGCAGATCCGCGCCGGCAGCCCGATCTTCGCCTCGACCAGCCCCCGCGGATAGCCCTTCCCGTCCAGCCGCTCGTGGTGCGACAGCGCCATCTCCACCGCCAGCGGCTCGGGCTGTTCCTGCCCCGACAGAATCTCCGCCCCCGTCTGCGGGTGCGCCCGGATCAGCGCCCACTCCGCGTCGGTGAGCTTGCCTTCCTTGTTGAGCACCTCCGCCGGCACGCCGCGCTTGCCCACATCGTGCACCAGCCCGCCCAGCACCAGGTCCCGCACCATCGCGTGCTCCGTGCCCAGCAACTCCGCCCCCAGCAGGCCGCAGCCCACGCCCACATTGACCATGTGGCTGATCGTGTAAAAGTCGTGCTCGGACATGTCCAGCAGGTAGCCGAACTTGGTCTCGTCCTCCGTGCACCACGCGCTGAAGCGGTCCGCCATCGACGCGATCGTTCCGCCCAGCCCCGGCAGCGTCGGGTCGGCCATGAAATCCTCGATCATCTTCCCGCACGACCCGCGGACGATCCGGCACCGCTCCGCCCGCCCCAGCGCTGGATCTTCGTAGGCCTCGGTGAGCTGCTTGCTGACGAGGGCCTGAAAGCCCCGGTGCTGCGTGATCGGGACATACAGGTGCGTAATGCCCCGCTCGGCGAGCAGAGCGCAGTCCGACACCGAGTATGCCGACCCGGTCGACCGGTAAAGCACGGGTTTGCCCCCGCCGTGGACCAGATACAGGTCCAGCTCCAGCTCGCTGCTGTTGAGGACATCGATCGCGACCGGAAAGTACTCGGCCATCAGCCGGCAGCCCGCCTCACTGGCCTGATGATTGGGAGAGTTGGACACGGAGGAGTCCCCCTTGCAGTTAGGTTTCTCCCTCATCGGACCGGTCCCGGGGGGATATTTCCCCGATGTGCGGGATTTTCTCGTTCACCCGCGGATACGCCCGTTTCAAGCCCGTAAAGCACGAATCGAGGCCATCCCGACGACCGAATGACCCCCGGTGCATCGTAGGGAATTCTCCGATTCTCGGTTTGGCCCCATCAGGGAAAGGTGCTATAACAAATGACATGGAGGGGGGCCCCGTGACCAAGACACAGACACAGCCACAGCCCGGCCCGAAGCCCACCGAGGCGGTCTCGCGCTGGCCGGATCTGTTCCGCCAGGTCGCCGCCATCCTCGGCGAGGTCACCGCCACCCCGGGCGAACCGCACGAGCGCAAAGCCGCCCTGATGCACCAGGTCGCCGAGCGGATCGGGGCTGACCGCTGGATCTGGCTCGTGACGCGTTTCACGGACGACGGCGTCATGATGTCGCTCTCGTTCATGCAGCACGGCCACTCTGAGCGGGAAGTCGCCCTGCTCATGGAGAGCGCGGCGGAAACCAACCCCCCGCTCATCGAGCACAAGCCGATGATCGAACTGCTGCGGCAGCAAACCCACATCACCCGCCGACGCCACGAGCTGGTCCCCGACGAGGCCTGGTACGAGTCGAACAGCTACAGGCTCTACCGCAAGCCCATGGGCCTCAACGAGTTCGTGTACAGCCTGCGAAAGCTGCCGAACAGCCTGTTCAGCGGGGTTGGGTTCCACCGCAACGATGGGCGTGCGGCCTTCACCGAGGACCAGGCCGCCCTGGTCCACGCCCTCTTCGCGTCCGCCGACGCCCTGCACACCATGGACCTGCCCGACACCAACGGCGCGGACATCATGGACCTGCCGCCGCGGGTGCGCACCACCTTCGGGCTGCTGCTCGAAGGCTTTTCGCGCAAGCAGATTGCCGAGCACCTGGGCGTCAGCCCGAACACCGTCGCCGAGTACAGCTCGCGCGTGTACAAACACTTCCGCGTGCGCGGCCAGCGGGAACTCATGGGGCGATTCCGCAACGGCGACATGCGAACGAACGCAAAGTCATGAATCCGTACACGCTCCCACCTGTTCTGGTGAATGATCCGGTGAAGATTCGGACCGAACCATACTGTATTGCGAAAGTCACACCCTCCCCTCGGAAGGGGGGTTGTATCTGGGGGAAATTTCGATATTCTCAACAGTTGGACAGGGGTGCCGCGTCGCGGTTGGGAGGCTGCGACGCGGCTTGAATTCGAACAGGGACTGACCCGACGCACAGGACCCGATGCCGGGTGGGTAGGCCCGTCCAGCCACAACGGGAGCGGGGGGGCGATCGCAGGGCGGCGGGCTTGACCCAAGCTCCTCACACCGCGCCGCCCAGAACGCCCGGGCCGCTGGCCCGGGTGTTTGTTTTGCGCCGCGGGCCGCCCGTTCAGGCCGCGCGGCCCCGTCGCATGGTCTCGCACTCGAGGATCACCTCGCCGCCCGGCCCGAAGTGGTGATGGCCCACGATCACTTCCACGCCGGGCCGTCCTTCCATCAGCAGCCGGCACCGTTCGCCCACGCGCAGCGGCGCGCCCGACAGCACCAGACGCACCCGCCCCGGCCCGATGGCTACCAGCCGCGCCGGTTCGCCCGTCGCGCCGCCCGCCCGGGCGATCCGCACGGGGATGTCGCACTCGCGCTCGCGAGCGCCCGGCCCGACCACCGCATCCGGGCTGCGCGGGATCGCCTGCTTGGGCGCCGAGGGCACGATCAGGCGCAGCTTGGGCGTGTCGATGCCCGCGCTGTCCGGCACGCACCGTTCGGGGTGACGCTGGATCAGCCGCTGGATCGTCCGGTCCCATGCGTCCAGGGCGCCGGTATCGAACAGCGTGCCCGCCTCCTCCCGCAGGCTCGCCAGCACCCTGACCGGCGGCAGCGGGTCACGGTGCTTCCGGGCGGTGGTCAGCGAGTCGAAGGTGTCCACGATGGCGCAGACGCGTGCGGGCACGCCGATCTCGTGGGCCTTGATCCCGCGGGGGAAGCCGCAGCCGTCCGGCCGCTCGTGATGGTCGCGCACCATGTCCATGGCGGCGTGGGAGATCCCCTTGTGGCGTGCGAGCAGCTCGGCCCCGGTGATCGGGTGATCCCGGATCATCGCCCAGGCGTCGTCGTCGAGCTTGCCCTCGCGATGGATGACATCGTCCGGGATCGCCCGCTTCCCGATGTCGTGCAGCAGTCCGCCCTGGAAGACCTCGCGCAGGCGCTCGGGGTCCGGGCCCTTGAACTCGCGCCACAGCAGCCCGCAGCCGACCCCGACATTGACCATGTGCGTCGTGCTCTCGTAGTCGCGTGCGGACAGGTCCAGCAACTCGGCGAAACGATCCAGGTCGTCCGCGCACCACATGCTGAAGTAGCCGCAGATCTCCCCGAGCGTCTCCGTGATGCCGGGGATCGTGGGGTAGCGCATCAGGTCGTGGATCAGCCTGGCGCAGGACGAACGCACCACCCCGCACCGCTCGTCGGGCGGCAGGGCCGCGTCCTCGTACGCCCGCACCAGGTTCTCGGTCAGGATCCGCTGGAACACCCGGTGCTGCCCGGTGGGCACATACAGCCACGCCACCCCCTGCTCGGCCAGGTTGTTGGTGTCGCCGGGGGTGTAGGGCGAGCCGACGGATCGGTAGAGCACCGGGTCCTTGCCCGCGTGAATCATGTACAGATCCAGCTCCAACTGACGCGCGTGGAGGGCGTCGATGGACACCGGGAAGAACGCCGTGGCGGGCGTCTCGGGATGAGGCGTTTGCTGACTCAGGGCGAGACTCCGTATCGTCCCGCCCACATCGGCCCCAACGGATGGGGCGTTTATCTCATCGCGTGGATCCGGCTGAAAAACAGCGTCCCGTCGGCGGATGGACCGGCGCAGACGGCCCGGGCTGCCGGGTGCGAGCGCCCCTCTTTGCCCTCGCCAGGGCCACAGCCTCGGCCACAGGAACGAACGGCCTGGCCCGAGAACTCAGGGGCCGTCGGCATCCTCAATCCACGCCGGTGTTCCCGGATCCCACGGCGTACGCGGCGCCGATCGCGAAGAGGAAGAAGAACACATCCCGGAAGCTGAAGCTCAGCAGGAATCCCGCCTCGTGTAGGTGGGGGCGGGCGGCGCGCAGCCGGTCGGCGAGCAGGTCTTCCGCCGCGAACGCGCGCTGTTCCTCGTCCATCCCCCGCCAGCGTTCATCGGCCTCCTCAAGCACATCTTCCGGGTAGTCGTCGGGATAGACGCCGAAGTTCATGAGATACTCGTAGTCCTCGCGCGTGTCGCGGTCCATGTCCTGGTAGAGCAGACGGTGGTGCAGGATGTCGCCGACCATGCCGCTGCGAACAAAGTCGGCCATTTCCTCTGGACCCAGCGTCTCAAGCCAGACATTCGACGCGGCGTGGTCGGCGACGAACTTATCCATCAGGTGGGCCATGCCGAAGTACTTGCCCCCGAGGATGGACAGGATGGTAAAGACGACGGCGATCACGCCGGTCCCCATCCCGGTCTGGCCGCGGGATCCCAGCGCGGTCCCCAGCCCGCACAGCCCCCCGACCAGGATGGCGATCCAGCCGATCTGGCGTTCGATGCCGATGATGATGCCCGCCCAGATGAGCCCCCCGAGCGTGGCGGCGACCGCCCCGCCGATGGCCGAGCCGAGCAGGAACGCGCCGCCCGCCTTGGCGAACTCCCCCGCACCGCCCGCCATCGCGCCCAGCCCCGCGCCCGCCTTGCCCGGCTTGATCTCGGAGACCTTGGTCTTCAGCCCCTTGCCCGTCTGCAGGTTGAAGCCACAGCCCGTGCAGATCACGGCCCCGGCTGCCACGCCCCTGCCGCAGCCCGGGCACCCCGCGCGCAGCCCGTTCGGCCCGGCCGCCGGCTCCAGCACCGGTTCGATGTCGTCGAGCAACGCGCCCATGAGGTCGTCCTCGGGCGGCGTCGGCTCCGGCTCGCGCCGCGTCGCCTCGGCGCATGCCCGGTGTGCGTACTGACCCTTCCCATTCTTGATCCTGGGCTGGCCCGCGCAGCTCTTCCCGCAGAGCACGCAGACCTTCGCGGCGTCATCCGGCATGTCGAACCCCTGTGCGTGTGAACACCCGCCACTGCGGCGGACGACGCAGCGTACAGGGTCCGTACAACCTGCACAAGAGCCGTGCCGGGTCTTACTGATAATTTCTGGGGCTTCCCCTGCCCGGCGATCAGTGGTTATCGGACTGCCTGGACTCAGCCCCGCGCCCGGCATGCCTCCAGGAACGCCACCGCCCGGCGGAGGTGGGGGATCACGATCGACCCGCCGACCACCAGCGCGATGTCGAAGGTCTCCCACAGCTCCTGGTCCGTCGCCCCGGCCTTGACGGCCTGGTCGATGTGGTACGCGATGCAGTCGTCGCACCGCAGCACCATGCTCGCCGACAGGCCGAGCAGTTCCTTGGTCTTCGCGTCCAGGGCCCCGGCTTCATAGGTCTTGGTATCGAGCGTGAAGAACCGCCTGGTCTGCGTCGTCCCCCGCGCGAGGATCTTCTCGTTCAACTCGGCCCGGAACGCCTGGAACTCGTCGTAGCGGCTCATGGGCAACGATAGGGACTGGCCACCAGGGAACAGGGGAAGACCGGGACGGACAGCGCGGTGCCTTCTTCCCAAGTGGCCAGTGGCCAGTACCAAGTCCCTATCCTCTTCCGTTGAACCCCAAGCAACGCCGCGAACTCGAAGACGCCCTCGAAGCCCTGCCCAAACGCGAGCGGGACCGGCTGTTCGATGAAGCTCGCAAGCAGCGTTCCGACGCCCAGAAACGCCGCCGGACAAAGTCCCGCGAGTCCGTCGACGGCGAGCGCATCGGCGGCAAGTCCCGGCCCGACCCGCTGATCGATTGGGTCCTCCGCCTGCTGGCCGACGAACGCAAGCGCGGCTCGACCCCCACCGACGCACCCGACACGCCCGGCGTCGGTCAGCCCGCGGCCCTGCGCGAGGGCCTGGTCGTCGGCCTGACCCGCCGGTGGGCCGAGGTCCTGCCGGACGCGGACGACGCCGAGCCCGTCGGCTGCCGCCTGTCCGCCGACCTGGCGTCCCGCCAGCAGTCGGCCATCGCGGTGGGGGACCGGGCCGTGTTCACCGCCGCCGCGGACCCGGAGATCGTCCGCGTGCTGCCCCGGCGCACGGTGCTCAGCCGGCCCGACCCGCGCGACGCCAACACCGAGCGCGTGGTGGCCGCCAACATCGACGCGGCGGTCATCGTCGTCTCCGTCGTCTCCCCGCCGCTGCACCCCCGCCTGATCGACCGCTACCTCGTCGCCATCGAGCACGGCGGCGCCTCGCCGATCATCGCGGTCAACAAGGCCGACCTGCTCGCGCCAGACGCGCTCGATACCGAGCTGCGCCAGCTCGACCCCTACCGCGCCGCGGGCATCCCCGTGGCCGTCTGCCGGGCCGACCCGGAAACCGGGACGCGCGATGTCTCCGCGCTGCGCCGCCTGCTTGAAGGCAAGACCTGCGCCTTCGTCGGCCACTCCGGCGTGGGCAAGAGCTCGCTGGCCAACGCCCTGCACCCGGATCTCGGCCTGGAGGTCGGTTCGGTCCGCACCCAGGACCGGCGCGGCCGCCACACCACCACCGCCTCGACCATGCACCGCGTCCCCGGCGGCATCCGGGTGATCGACACCCCGGGCGTGCGCTACTTCGGCCTGGCCGACATCACGCCGGACGAGCTGCGGTGGATGTTCCCCGAGTTCATCGCATTCGCGCCGGACTGCCGCTTTGCCGACTGCACGCATGATCACGAGCCGGACTGCGCCGTCCGCGCCGCGGCCGAGTCCGGGCGCATCCCCAAAGTCCGCCACGAGACCTACCTGCGTTTGCTCGAGGAGCTGCGGACGGGCAAGCCGCCCGGCGAGATCACCGAGCGCATCCGCCCGCCGCGCGACGGATGAAAAGACGGGCCGGGCGCGTGGGTTCGTGGCCCATCGCATCCGGCCCGTGCGTGTGGCCCGGCGTTGGCCCGGACAAAGCCCGTCACATCGCGTCGCGGTACATCTGCACGAAGCGGGCGATGTCGAAGAAATCCAGCCGCCAGTTGCCGTCGAGGTCGGCGTTGAGGTCGCCGGCCTTGAACGCCTGGATGAACGCGATCACATCGAGCGCGTCGACCGTGCCCGAGCCGTCAAAGTCCAGCGGGTGGGCCGGCGCGCTGATCCGCAGCACCTGGTTCGCCGCGACATTCATGAGGGTGGTGTGCGTCCCGTCCGGCCATTCCGCCCGGACCACATCGACCATGGTGTCCGTGCCCAGGCCGAAGTGGGCCTCCATGGGCGAGGTCGTGCAGTGGTTCGATGCGTTGTCGATCGGCGCGATCCGCGGGCCCTGGTTCGAGATGATCCGCACCATCGAGCCGATGCCGTTGGGCGCCAGCGTCGGCCGGTCGCTCGTGGTCAGCACGACGCGCAGCCAGTTCGCGTCCGGCGGCGTGACGCGGTCCGGCCCGATCAGCGTGTTGCGGAACACGGCCATCGGCTGGTTGTTGCAGATGATCACCAAGTCCAGGTCGCCGTCGTTGTCGATATCCATGCGGATCAGGCCGCGGCCCTGTCCGTTGTGAATGAACCCGAGTTCCTGGGCGCGGTCCGTGAACGAGACCCCATTCCCGTTGTTCATGTACAGCAGCGACGGGCTGTTGGCGAACTGCCCGAGCGCGCCGTTCGTCTCGGCGATGTCCAGGTGCCCGTCGTTGTCGAAGTCGGAGATGATCGTGCCCCAGCCCCAGTAGCCCTCCAGCACGCCCAGCTCCGCCGCCCGGTCGATGAAGTAGCCCTCCTCGTTCTGCACGAACATCAGGTTCCCCGAGCCGAACTGGGTGATGTTGGTGACATAGAAATCGAGCAGGCCGTTGTTGTTGATGTCCCCCACATCCACGCCCATGGCGTTGGCGATGCCGATGCGCGGGGCCAGATCGTTGCGCCGGGTGAAGGTCTCGTCCCCGTTGTTGATGTACACCCGGCTCGTGCCCGTGTCGGCGATCAGCAGCAGGTCCGGGTAGCGGTTGCCGGTCAGGTCGATGAACCGCGGCAGGAACCCGTGCACCCGCGTTTCGAGCATCCCCGCCTGCTCGGTGATGTCGGTAAACCGCCACACGCCGTCCTGGTCCGGCCCGTCGTTGCGGTAGAGCCGGTTGCCCGCGTGCTGGCTGCGGTAGCCGCAGATCATCAGGTCCAGCCGCCCGTTGAGATTGATATCGCCCCAGCCCGAGCCGGTCCCGTCCACGAAGTTGCTGAAGAAGTTGTTCAGCCCCGCCTCGTCGGCCACATTGACGAAGTTCCGGTCGTTCGAGCCCGGCTCGCCGTCGTTGCGCAGCAGCAGGTGCCGACGCGCCTGCGGCAGGCTGTCCGACGGGCCGTAGCTGGTGATCAGCATGTCCAGGTTCCCGTCGTTGTTAAAGTCCGCCACCGACACCCCGTAGGCGTGGTGCATCCGGTCCAGCCCCCACTGGGGGGCCATGTCGGTGAAGGTGCCGTCGCCGTTGTTGACGAACATCCGGTCGGGGAACACCCCGCCCCCCAGCACGAACAGGTCGTGCAGCCCGTTGCCGTTGAAGTCGGCCGCGGCCCCGCCCGCGGCGTGGCTGGCGGCGGGCAGCAGCAGGCCCTGCGTCGTTTTGTGGGTGTGGATCAGCCCGGTGTCCTCACCTGCAAGGACGAACAGCGGGGCCACGCCCCGGCCGAGCTCCTCGGGGTCCATCCCCGCGAGCACCTGCCGGGCGACCTCAAGCGTGAGCGCATCGGGCGTGCCGTCGGACACGACCGGCAGCGTCGCCGCGGGCTTCGCCACCGGCGCCGCCTTCCGCGCCGACGCGGGACCAGCCCGCTCGGACGCCCACGCGACAGAACCCGCACAGATCAGAAGACCCACGCACACCGCGGCGCGTCCGGGGACGCGCGAAACAAAATGTGACATCGTGTCAACCCCACACGACATGCCCGCCGGGATGGAGCGTCCCGGCGGTAGAACCCACGAGCGTCGCACGACCGAAATGCCGCGCACGGAGTGGACCCCACGAAGACCCACGCCGCGGCCCAGCGGGAAATCAGTTCCCGACGGGCGGACAATCCCGGATCGCCGACCGTGTAGGAATACCAGAGAACCCCCGCCGATGCAAGAGAAAACCAACCAGGCCGACACGAACCCCGCCCCGCCCACGCCAGGCCCGCTGGACCCCGGGCTGTACGAGGCCCTGGTCGCCCAGGTCGCAGCCTGGGGCGCAGGCTATCTCCGGGGCCTGCCCGATCGCCCCGTCCGCCCCGACGCAAAGCCCGGCGACACCCTCGCCCGGCTCCCCGCCCGGCCGCCCGAATCCGGCCTCGGCGAGCCCGGCTGGGGCACGATCCTGGCCGACCTCGACCGCGACATCGTCCCGGGCCTGGTCCACTGGCAGCACCCCGGCTTCTTCGCCTACTTCTCCTGCAACGCCTCCGCCCCCGCCATCGCCGCCGAACTCGCCAGCGCCACCCTGAATACCAACGGCATGCTCTGGGCCACCTCGCCCGCGGCCACCGAACTCGAGATGCGCATGATGGACTGGTGCGCCCATCTCTTCGGCCTGCCCGAGTCATTCCGCTTCGACGCCGGCGCGGGCGGCGCGGCCGGGGGGGGCGGGGGCGGCGTCATTCAGGCGACCGCGTCGGAGGCGACCCTGGCCGCGCTGGTCGCGGCCCGGTCCCGGGCCGTGCGCGCCGGCGCGGCCCGCGACCGGGTCACGGTCTACACCTCCGAGCAGGCCCACTCGTCGGTCGTCAAGGCCGCCATGGTCGCGGGGCTGGCCGACCACCCACTGGACGACGGACGCGTGCGTGTCATCGGCACGGACGCGGCGCTGCGGATGGACCCCGCCCGGCTCGCCGCGGCGGTCCGGGCGGACCTCGACGCGGGCCTGGTCCCCGCGCTGGTCGTCGCCACCCTGGGCAGCACCTCCACCGGCGCGTTCGACCCGCTCCCGGGGATCCACGCGGCGTGCGAGGGCCTCGGCGTCCGCCCGTGGCTGCATGTCGACGCCGCCTGGGCCGGGGCCGCGATGGTCTGCCCCGAGCACCGCGCCTTCGCGCAGGGCATCGAGCACGCCGACTCGGTCTGCATCAATCCGCACAAGTGGCTGCTGACCAACTTCGACTGCGACCTGTTCTGGGTCCGCGACGCCCGGGCCCTGACCGGCTCGATGTCCATCACCCCCGCCTACCTGCGCGATGAGCAGAGCGCCGCCGGCCGAGTGGTGGACTACCGCGACTGGCATGTCCCGCTCGGCCGCCGCCTCCGCGCCCTCAAGCTCTGGTTCGTCATCCGCCACTTCGGGGCCGAGGGCCTGCGGGCCCACATCCGGGGTCACATCGCCCTGGCCGAACGCATCGAGGCCTGGCTGCGGGACCACCCCCGGTTCTCCGTTCCCTTCCCCCGGTCGCTCGGCCTGGTCTGCTTCCGCGTGGGCGACGACGACCGCCAGACCACCGAACTGGTCGCCCGCGTCAACGCGGGACGCCGCGTGCTGATCACCCCAACCTCGGTGCCGCTGGTCGCCGGCGGCCCGCCACAGCCCGTGGGGCGGATCTCCGTGGGCACGACCACCACCGACGCCCGCGCCGTAGAGCTCCTGCTGGCCGAGCTGGGCGCGGCGGCCGATGCCGTGGTACAGTCAGCACCGTGACCCGCGCCATCGCCATCCCGATCCTCCTGCTCGCACTCGGTTTGCTCGCCCCCGGCTGCGCCTCCGTCCCGCCCGGGGCCCGCGCCGACGCCGAGATGACGCCCGAGTCCTACCCGGACCTGTTCAACGCCGCCCGGGACGTGCTGACCGAGTACCGCTTCACCCTCGATCGCGTGGACGCCGCCCGCGGTGTGATCACCACCGCGCCCAAGCGGACCGCCGGCCTGGCCACCCCCTGGGACCGCGAGCAGTCCACCATCGGCCAGAGCTTCGAGGACCTCGCCCACCAGCATGAGCGCATCGCCCGCGTCACCTTCGAGCCCGCCGACAACCCGACCCGTGTCGGCGTGGAGGTGGTCGTCCAGCGCGTGCGCCGGCCGCACTGGCGGATCGAGACCGACGCCATCCGCATGTCCACCCACGCCCGCGACCCGCTGGCCATCCGCGCCGGCGTACCCACCGAGTACCGCGAGCCGGTCTCTGAGGACCGCGCCCTGGCCGCCCGGCTCATGCACCGGATCATCGAGCGTGCGGGCCTGCCCGTTCCGGCGGACGATCCGCAGCCCGCCGACCGCGGATAAAAACACCCCCGCCGGGGCGGGGGTGGCCGGTGTGGTGGTGGGGGGGTGATCCGATCCGGCTGGGCTCAGCCCGTTGATCAGCCGGGCCGGCGGGCGGCCGCGCCGGTCCCCGGCGCCGGTTCGATCTGCGCCGCCGCGCGAACACGCTCGATCACCACCGGGTCCAGCTCGGACTTCTCCCGCGTGCCGTGGCCAAGGGCCCTGGCCACCAACTCCCCGCGCGAAGACGCGTCGAGCTTGCGGTGCAGGCTCTTGACATGGTCGTGCACGGTGTGCGGGCTGCGCCCGAGTTCCTCGGCGATCTCGCGGACCGAGCGCCCCAGGATCAGCCGCTCGAGCACATCCTGCTCCCGGTCGGTCATCCAGGAGATGGGCCCCTCCGCCGGCAGCGCCTTGCGCACGCGTTGGGCCAGCAACGGCAGCAGGGCCCCGAGCGTCCGGGCGTTGGCCCGCGTCGATCCGTTGGGCGCGTGCCCGAGCGCCACGAAGACCAGCAGCGATCGATTCGGCTCGCCCTTGCCGATCGGCACGATCCCGATGAGCAGCTTCTCGACCCCGGCGGGGTTCCACACCCGGCTCAGCGGGCCGTCCCGCCACGGGCCCAGATCCGAGCACACCGCGGCCAGCCCCCGACGCAGGGCCGCGTCCGGCAGCGTGATGCCCAGGTCGGTCATCCGCTCCAGCCGCACCCGCAGCCCGAGCATGTCGGCCTTCGGGTCGGTCAGCTGCTCGCGCTCCTTCTCGGAGACGCCCGCCCCGACCGCCTCGATGACATGGACCTGCCCGTTGGGCTCCAGCGTGGCGATCGCCATGCCCACCCGGCACCACGGGTCGATGCCCGTCAGGGCCGTGGCGGCCTGGTCCACCCAGTCCTGTGTTGCCACCGCGGGCAACTCCGTGATTTCCCCCGCCACCCGGGCCAGGGTTCGTTGATCGAACCCCGTTTCCCGGTGACCCGGCTGCGTGTGCATGTCCGTCACAGCGTGCATCCTTTCCAACGCGTCGCCGATCCCCCGTGGACGAGTTTGTTTTCGGACCATCATGGTCCTTGTTTTCTGTTCCCCAGAGTCGGGTGTGAGTATCGGTCCTTTTCCCACTTGGTTGAGGGGCTTCGACCCCGCGATTCAATCAAAATAGGCATCATGCCCTACCAGAAGCCCCCCTCTTTCGGTCCACCGGATTAAGCGTACCACAACTTGGTCGGTATGGGGAGTCTGAACTTCCGAAGACAATATACGGACTTCGCCCCCCATTGTGCACCCGAAAATCCGGGAGAACCTTCCGATTCGCTGGAACCTCTCCAAATTGGAGGCACATTTCGGGTGTCGGCGGCGAAACCGGGGCCGCCGACCCTGACTCACCACCCCCCGGAACGAGAGAGGAACCGACGCAGCGCGATTCATCGCGCCCGTGCCGGCTGTGCCATGCACCTGTCTTTGTCGACATCCGGATCTTTCTTTGAGCCCTGCACCTGGCAGCCCGAGGTCTGCAGCAAGCTCGAAAGCCACCACCTGGTGGCCTGGTCGCGCGATGTCCGATCCCGCACCCGGTTCGCCCCCAGCCTCCAGTCCTACCTCCAGACCCAGCCCGCCACCGAGGTCTGCATCCTCCACGGCCGGGCCATCCTGGACCTCGAATCCTTCTGCGCCCAGCTCGAACGCCAGATCCTCGTCGACGAACTGGCCCGCACCATCGACGGCCCCCGGGGCGTGGTCGCCGCCCTGCGTCAGCGTTCGCTGATCCCCGGCCGCACGCCCCCCCGCCAGCGTGTGCTCATCTGGCACGACGCCGATGTGCTCTGCCGCGCCCGGCCCGGCCTGTTCGCCGACCTGGCCGAGGCCATCACCGGCGTCTCGGCCGAGCTGGAGTTCGCCAGCGACGCCGGGATATTCGTCCAGCGGGCGGTCTTCCTCGGGCCGGAGCGCCTGCGTGACTTCGCCCGCCAGCCCGGCTCCTGCTTCCGGACCTGGAAGGACGACGGCGGCGTGCCCTTCTGGTCCCTCGTCAGCGGGCTCGACCGGCCCCCGGTCTCCGTCTGCTCGATCGACGCCCTGATGGAAGTCCCCGTCTGACCGAGGCCGACCGGACAGACCCAGCCTGACAACCCCGCTCCGGCTTGACTTTCTCCCCGTTCCGGTCTTCGGTCCGGGTCCATGCGCATCATCTCCGGCAAGTTCAAGCGTCGGTCCCTCGCCGGCCCGCCCGCGGGCGCGACCACCCGCCCCATGCCCGACCTGGTCAAGGAGGCCGTCTTCAACCTCCTCCGCGGCCACTGCGCCGACGGGCCGACCCTCGACCTGTTCAGCGGCACCGGCACCATGGGCCTCGAGGCCCTCTCCCGCGGCTCGCCCCGGGTCGTCTTCGTCGAAAAGGACCGGCGCGTCGTCAAGATCCTCGAGCAGAACATCGCCAAGCTCGACGCCGCCGACCAGTGCGAGGTCGTCGTCGGCGACGCCCTCGGCCCCGCCGCCTTGACCCGCTGCCCCCGCCCGGCCCACCTGATCTTCGTCGACCCGCCCTACGCCCTGGTCAACGAGCCCGACGGCTGGGCCCGCGTCCGTCGCCAGGCGTCGCGCCTGGTCGAGCTGCTCGACGACACCGGCTATCTCATCCTGCGCACGCCGTGGCCGTTCGTGCACATGATCGAGCCCAAGGCCCCGGACCCCGACGCGCCGGCGACGGTCAGCATCGACCTGTCGCAGGAGGACGCCGACGACGCGCTCGACGCCTTCGAGGCCGAGCTGGCCGCCGCCGCGGGCAAGGCCAAGGGCGTGCCCGTCGAGGTCGACCTGACGATCGACCACGCCGACGGCCCCGAGACGCACGGCTACGGCACCACCGCCGTGCACCTGTACATGAAGCGTCCGCCCGCCTGACGCCGACCTGTCCGCGTCGTGCCCGAACCGAACCACACAGACCACGGAGCAGACAGAGAAACACAGCGCCTGACCCAGGAATGGTTTTCGAGTCTCTATTCTCTGTGCACCTCTGTGCCCTTTGTGATCTCTGTGGTAAGCCCTGATGCGCGGCGTCCCCGCCCCATCCCATGACGCGCGGTACACTGCCCCCGTGAGCCGCACGACGACCCAGCCCGAACCGCCGACCCTGACGCTCTCCGACGAGCAGCGCGCGGCGGTCGAGCACGACGCCGGCCCGCTGATCGTGCTCGCCGGCCCCGGCACGGGCAAGACCCGCGTGATCACCGCGCGGGTGGCCCACATGGTCCGCGAGCGCGGGGTCGACCCGGCCACCATCCTGGCCGTGACCTTCACGAACAAGGCGGCCGAGGAGCTGCGTGAGCGGATCGGCGCCCTGCTCGATCCCGTCACGGCCCGGGCCGTCAACGCGGGCACGATGCACGCCTACGGCATGGGCCTGCTCCGCCGGTTCGGCGACATGCTCGGGCTCCCGCCGGAGTTGAAGATCCTCGATGAGGCGCAGATCCGCCGTCTCGCGCGCGAGCTGATCCGCGCCAACGGGCTGTACCGGATGTCCATCGGGCGGGGCATCGATCACGCGGTCGAGCACGGGCTGCGCGTCGCCCACGAGCTGGTCAGCGCCGGCGTCGCGCCGCGCGAGGCCCTGACGCGGATCGACCGCGCCGCGCAGGATCTTTCGTCCGACGGCTCGTCCGAGGCCCGGGCGCGCCGCGCCGAGCTGACCATCGCCCGCGAAGGCGCGGCCCTGGCCGGGCTGCTCGACGATGCGTGCCTGGAACGCGGCGTCGCCCGCTACGACGACCTGATCGCCTGGCCCATGCTGCTGCTGCGCCGCTCGCCCTTGGCGGCCGACATCGTGCGCCAGCAGTGCCGCCATGTCGTGGTCGACGAGTTCCAGGACTTCAACGCCACCCAGATCGCCTGGCTGGCCGCGCTCTGCCCGCCGAAGTCCGGGCCGGACCTGTGCGTCGTCGGCGATGATGATCAGTCCATCTACGGCTTCCGCGGCGCGGACGAGCGGGCCTTCGATCGGTTCGCCGACCAGTGGCCAGGCTCGACCACCCTGCGCCTGACCACCAACTACCGCAGCGGCGAGGCGATCGTCGGCGCGTCCAACGCCGTGATCGCCAGGGCGGGCTACCGCTTCGACGACAGCAAGTTCGGCGTCGCCGGCCCGGGCGTGCCGGAGGGCTCCGCGGTCGAGCTGGTCCGCATCAGCGACGATCTGCGCGTGGGCGAGACCGCCGCGGCCATGATCCGGGCGCGCCTCGACGAGGATCCGGCGTTGGACCTGGGCGAGATCGCCATCATCGCCCGGACGAACAGGGAGCTGCTCCGCGCCTGCGACGCGATGGAGGCCCTGGGCATCCCGTTCACCTGCTCGACGCCGGGCGCGAACCCCGAGGACCCCGGCGTCCGCACGGTGCTCGCCTGGGCCGCCCTGGCGGTGGACCCCACGCGGACCTGGGCCGCCCGGGCAGTCCTGACGCGTCCGCCGTTCTCGCTCGACGCGCCGACGATCGCGACGCTCGACCACCGCTACCGCACGGCGCGGGCCTGGGCCAACGCGAACCCGGGCGAGGAGGAACCGGGCCCGTTCATCGCGTGGCTGAGCGCCCACGCGCCGGCGGCGACGGAGGACGCCCTCCGGCGCGCCGCCGAGATCGAGCGCGACATCGCCGAGTTCGCCGCCGCCACCACCGCAGACCACGCGCTGATGCACATCGTGCGGCTCACCGGCGCGGCCCAGGCGGAGGCGCTGGCCCCCCGGGAACGGGCCGTCCGCGTCCGCGCGATCATCGGGCTGCTCCGCTTCGCGCGCGAACGGCTCGACCGCCTCGACGAGCCCCGCGGCCTGCGCGAGCTGCTGGCCTACATCGACGACCTGCCCGACAAGGACAAGCTTTACGCCGCCACGCCCGAGAGCACCGTGGCCGGCGCCAACGAGCCCGATACCGCGGGGCCCGGCGTGCGCATGCTCACCGCCCACGCCAGCAAGGGGCTCGAGTTCGACACGGTCTACCTGCTGCGCTGCAGCAGCCCCCACGGGTTCCCCAGCCCCGGGGCCGAAGCGTCGGCCCTGCCCGAGGGCGTGCTCGACCCCGACCCGCAGGGGCGACCCCCCCGCGCCCGGCGCGATGACGAGGAGCGACGCATCTTCTTCGTCGCGCTGACCCGCGCCAAACGCCGGGCCGTGCTGCTCGCCAAGGTGCCGAAGAAGACGAGCGCGATCAACTACCCGCTCGAACTCCTGGCCGATCTCGGGCCCGGCTTGATCGAGCACGACGAGGCGGATGTCGCCCCGCCCGGCCTGGCCGACGGGCTCGCCGGGATGGAGATCGAGGCGGGCACGGCCGGGCAGCGCTCCGCCATGCTGGCCGCCGAGCGACGCGCCGCACGCCGGGACGCCGCCGCCGCCCTCGACCTGGCCGAGACGCGCGACGAGCCGGACGACGCCCTGGCCGAACGCCTCCGCGCGGCGGCCGAACGGCTCGCCGTGATCCGCGCCGTCGAACGCACCGGCCGCGTGCCCCGATGGGCGAAGGCCGCCGGGCTCGACGAGCTGGGCGATCGCCTCGCCGAACGCCTGCGCAAGGGCGAGACGCCGGTCCCCGTGTTCCCGCCCATCGACGGCCCGATGCGGCTGAGTTACTCCGCCATCAGCCAGTACCTCAAGTGCCCGCGGTGTTACTACATTGACTCCGTGCTCGAGATGCCGCAGGAATCCAGCGACGCGATGAGCCTCGGCACAACCATCCACAGCGTGCTCCAGTCCTTTGGCAACGCGTGGTCCGAGGCGGACAACGAGGGCCGCCAAGCCCCCGGCTGGGACGAGCTGGAAGCCGAAACCCGCCGCCGCTTCATGCAGGATTGGCCGCGTCACACCGAGTTCGACCCCGAGCAGCTCGAACGCGCCGTGGCCATGTCGCGTATCTTCTTCGAGCAACTCCACCCACAGAACGCCCACATCCTCCATGTCGAGCAGAAGTTCGAGATGCCCTTCGAGGTCGACGGCGTCGTCCACACCATCACCGGGAAGATCGACCGCATCGACCAGGACCCCGGCGGCGGCTGCCGCCTGATCGACTACAAGACCGGTTATCCCACCAAGGAGCTGCGGGAGCCCAAGAAGAGCGATCTCCAGATGGGCATCTATGTCATGGCCCTGCCCGCGTTGAAGATCGAGCCGGGACCGGGGTCCGTCTGCGAATACTGGATGCTCGCCTCGGGCGACCGCGGCACGATCGGCTTCGACCGGCTCGAGATCGACAAGACCCGCGAGAAGATCGCCAAGGTCATCCGGGGCATGGCCGCGGGTGAATGGCACAAGGGATCCGACACCGCCTGCTCGGGATTCTGCGATTTTCTCGACGGACCACAGGATTAGACCCCAGCAACCCGGTCTGCCCCCGACCGCAGCGGCGCACGACCGACGCCGGTACATTGGGAGCAATGGGATCCCTCGCCCGCACAGTCTGGCTGCTGCTCGTCCTCTGCTGCGTGCCCGCGCTGGCGATCCCGCCCGCCGACCCCGCCGGCCTGACACGCTTCACGCTCGACAACGGCCTGCGGGTCTGGCTCCACCCCGCGCCGCCCGGCAACGCCGGGCCCGAGGCCGGGGTGATGCTCGTCATCCGGTCCGGCGCGATCGACGAGGCGGACGACGAGATCGGCGCGGCGTACCTGGCCAAGCGGGCCGCGGGCCTGGGCACCCCCGGGGCCTCGGGCGAGCGGCTCGAGCGCTTGCGCACCCGGTTCGGGCGGCCCGGCTCGTCCCTGCCCGCCTCGAAGGGCGGCCACGCACGCCTGACCCACGAGAGCGTGATGTACGCGCTCGTGTTCGAGCCCGATGATGACCGCGCCTGGTCCGATGCGCTGGCCCACTACGCCGACCTGCTCGGCGGCTGGTCGCCGCCACCCGCGGTCATCGACCAGGCCCGGGCCATGGCCGCCGAACGCCTCGGCGCGATGTCGCCCGAGGAGCAGGCCCGCCACCGCTTCATCCCCGACCTGTTCCCCGAGCACGCCATGGGCCGGCGCGCGTTGATCCCCGCCCCCGAGGTTGGCGCACGCACCGGTCCGGACGCGGTCGCGCGGCACCTCGAACGTCGCTACCGCCCCGAGCTGACGACGCTGATCGTGGTGGGGGACTTCGACACGGACCGGGTGCTGGCGCGCGTCCGCGAACGCCTGGCCGGCGTGTCGCGGGATCCGGCCGTGGACGCGGGTGAGCGGGAGCCGCTGCCGCCCGCGGGTGTCGGCGGGCGCGCGTCGTTCCACGCCGTGCCGGGCTACGCGCCCGGCGAGGTGTCGCTGCTGTCGATCGGTCCGCGGGGGTCCGATGAGGGATCGGACCCCCAGCGGGCCGGCGTCTTCGACGCGGTCGCGGCCGAGCTGATCGCCGGGCGCGTGCGTCCCGCGGCCGCGCTGGGCGACGCGGGCGTCGTCTCGGTCGAGACGGTGGTCAAGGGCTGGATCAACGGCTCCCGGATCGCGGAGATCTCGGTCCGTGCCGAGCCGGACGGCCTGGCCGGCGCGGGCCGCGCCGTGGCCATGGAGCTGTCGCGCATCGCCCGGGACGGCTTCCGGCCCGAGGAACTGCGGGCCGCCCGGGCCGCCGTGCTCGCCGCGGCGGAGCGCCAGGCCCGCGCCTGGTCCGAGGCCGCCGCCCCGACCGTCGCGGAGCGGCTGATCCACGCCGCCCGCGGCGACCCCGACGCGTGGATCCCCCCGACCGAAGCCTCCCGCCACGCGGCCCGCGTGCTCGCCTCGACGACCGACCGCGCGCTCGACGCCCACGCCCGGCGCGTGCTCGATCCCGGCACGCTCGCCTGCGTGATGCTCGCCAAGCGCGAGGACGAGGACCTCGACCACGCCACTGCCGAGCGGATCCTGCGCGTCGCCGCCGCCCCCGCCGGGCCGCGCGCCCGCACCGTCCCGGACCAACTGGCCCCGCCGGGCGAGCCGGGCTCCGTGCTCGAGATCACCCACGATCCCGCGATCGATGTCTGGACCGGCCGCCTGCAGAACGGCGTGGTGGTCCGCGCCAAGCGGATGCCCAACGCCGAGCGGGCCGTCGTCCGCGTGGGCATCGCCGAGGGCCCGTCGCGTGAGGACGCCGCCACCGCCGGACGCACCGTCGCCGCCCTGCACGCCTGGTGCTACCCGTCCATCGGCGGGCTGGACGCCGGCCAGGTGCGTGCGTGGTCGATGACGCGCGGGCTGACGCACCGCGTCCTCCCCGGCGAGGACATGGTGATCCTGGAAGTCGAGGCCGCGGACGCCTCCGGCCTGGGCGATGCGCTCACGCTGGCCGCCGCGATGCTGGCCCGGCCCGGGGCCGATCCGGCCTACGCCGAACGCTCCCGCCGCGACAAGCCCGACTTCGGCCCGGCCATCCGCCGCCTCGGCGAGCGCATGGTCACCCCCGGCGACCCCCGCGTGACCAACCCGCTGGAGGTCCACCGCGATCCCCGCGTGCTCAGCGCCTGGCTGGGGGTCCTGGCCGCCTCGCCGCTGGAGGTTTCGCTGGTGGGCGACTTCAGCGCGGCGTCGGCCATCGAGTCGGCCGCCCGGACCCTCGGCGCCCTGCCCGATCGCGCCCCGCCGAGCGCCCACCGCGGCGTCCGCTGGGGCCCCTTGCCGGCCGACGAATCGCCCGACCGCATCCCCGCCGACGCCACGCCCGAGGCCCTGCTCGGCCTGGTCTTCGGCGACGCGGCCGATGTCGACGCCGTCCGCCCCATGATCGTCGCGGCGGCCGCCGTCCGCGCCGAACTCGAACGCATGCGCGACGCCGGCCGGCTCGACGCCAAACCCGCGGCGTGGATCTGGCTCGGCGACGGCCTGCCCGGCCGGGCCACCCTGGTGGTCCGCTGCGAGCACGCCGCGGACCCGGCCCGGGCGATGGACGCCATCGAGCAGGCCCTGCGCCGGGTGGCCGACGGGCGCTCCGACGCTGGCGTGATCGAGGCCGAGCTTGCCCGCACCGGCCGCCTGGTCGACCGCGCCTGGGAACAGACCGCGTTCTGGTCCGACCGCCTGGCCAAGCTGTCGGCGCACGGCCAGGACACCGGCGTGCTCTCCGGCATGCGCGCCTCGTACGAGTCCCTGACCGTGCGCGATGTCCGCGATGCGCTGGCCGCGGCCCTGGCCTCGGGCGTGCGCAAGCCGGTGCTGGTGGTCCCGGAATGACAACCGCGGGCCGATCGGCCCGCGGCTGATGGTTTGAACGGGATCGGCTTTACTCCAGGGCCGCGGCGCCCGAGATGATCTCGGTCAACTCCGTGGTGATCTGGGCCTGGCGGGCGCGGTTGAACTGACGCCGCAGGCTGTTGCCCATCTTGCCGGCGTTGTCGGTCGCGGCCTTCATGGCCACCATCCGCGCGATGTGCTCGGAGACCACCGCGTCGTTGAACGCCTGGAACAGCACGGCCTTGACCGCCGCGGGCAGGATCGCGTCGAGCAGCTCGCCCGCGTCGGGCGAGAACTCATAGATCTCGGTGCGGCCCGTCGCGCCCTCGCCCTCACCGGTCTCCTTGACCGGGGCCGAGAACGGCAGCAGCTGGAGCACCTCGGGCCGCTGGCGCCCGGCGGAGAAGTACTTCATGTAGATCACGCGCACGGCCGAGACGCGGCCCTCGGTGAACGCGTCGATGAACGACTGGGCCATCCGCTCGATGTCCTCGTAGCGGGGCTTGTCGCCGATGTGGCTGTGATGGGTAAAGCCGGTGTAGCCGTTGAACTTGAGCGTGTTGGCGCCCTTCTTGCCGATCACCTCGATCGGCCCGCCGGAGGCCTTGGCGTCGCCGCGCAGGTGGTTGAGCGCCGCGCGGACGATGGTGCCGTTGTACGGCCCGCACAGCCCGCGGTCGGCGGTGATGATCAGCGTCAGCTCCGGCGCATCGCCCTCGGGCGTGCTCAGCAGCGGGTGCCCCTCGCCCACCCCGGCCGCCCCGAGCTGCCCGACGAGGCCGAACAGCGCCTCGGTGTACGGCTTGGAGGCGACGGAGGCCTGCTGGGCCTTGGAGAACTTGCTGGTGGCGATCATCTGCATCGTGCGCGTGATGCGCTTGATGTTCCCGACCGCCTTCATGCGCTTCTTGATCTCGCGGCTTTTTCCCATAGGGCGGAAGGATAGGCGGGGGCGGGGCGGGTGGGAAGGGGGCAGAGCAGGAAATGATCGGTTTATGATCGGGCACTAAGGCCCGGCCCGCTCCGCTCCGGCCTGACCCAACCCGGCGCAGCCCAAACCCCGCGCGCCCAAAACCTCGCCACGACCCAAACCGCCCCGAAGGGGCGGCGGTCTGTAGCCATCTATGGGCAGGCTTCTGTCGAGGATGGAGCGAAACGCAACCCGTGGACCGCTAGAAAATGGCTAGAAGACCAAGACCTGAGGTTGCCTAGAAATTTATGTGATTAGGTGTCATCGTCCACGATCATTTTGTCTTGGAGGTCTACGGCCATGCGGTACTCCAGCGACTCAGCCACCTGCGGCCAGAGCAAACCGTAGTATGTGAAAGCTTCTTGAGTCGCAGAATCCAGCGATGATTCTGCGGGTCGCACTGTGATCCGCCGTCCCACATTGATGAGCCGCTGCGCCAAGTCCATCATCGACTCCAGCGTGACCACTCTGAGGTCCGGGGGCGGATTTGCTTGTGCTACAACGTCGCCTAGGTCGCCGATAATCCATACTTGGCCCATCAGGTGTTTATGGTTCTGACTTAACCACTCTCGACTATCGAGGGCTTGGCCGATATCGCGTGTCTTCTTGTAGACTACTGGTTTAGTCCTTTGGGTCTTCGCCTCTAGACCAATCGCATCCTTCGACTCGGGGCATAGCCAAGCCACATCCGGCCCCTTGTTGTCCGGCTTCTTCTCAGGCCTACTGGATTCGAGCCCGAGCAACGAGCCTAAGTCGCAAAGTGCCTGCTCGTGGTGCTCTGCGTTCGGCCCCCCATCACCTTGCAACCGCTCTAGGACGGACCTCGCCGCCGTTTCGAGAGAGCCCTTGGCGGCAATGACCGATCTTTTTGCCTGCTCCGATATGGCCGCAGGCACATGTGCTGCACCCACCGTGGCTCCTGCCGGCGTGGGACGGCCCAGCATCGTCTTCAGATTCGCAGCCTGCTGGAAGGCGATCGCGGCTGCGGCTGTATCTCCCTCCTGGAGGTGAGCTACACCGCACCAATGGAGGTGCCATGCTGCTAAACCCCGGTCGTTCTCGGTCAACTCATTGCCGAGCCCGTTCAGTGCATCCGCAGCCGTCCGGTGGCGGCCTTCCCACATATGGGTCCAGGCGTCGTACTCCTTCCTCGCCGCGCCGTCGCCCCATGCGGGCTCTTTGGGGCGACTCTCGGTGGCGATCTCTGCGAGTTTGGCGTTATAGAGGTCGTCCCAATCCTTCTCACCTTGGATGACCTTCAGCATGAGGTCGGGATAAGCCATTTCCTCATCGCCATTATCTTCGAGCGATTTACGAATCGCCGCTCCGAGTAATACCTGCTGCTGGAGCAAATCGGGTAGATACGCCATGTTGTCAGGCTGGCGAAGCCAGCTTTGCAATACCTTGTCAGCTAGCACTACAACGCCGTGGTCGGTGTTGCTGCGGAAAATTCGGCCAATTGCCTGAGTCAATCGGCCTGCCGTTTGCGAAAGGCGAAACTTCTTTGAGTCCAACTGGTCCTCCACAAAACGATCGTGAAGGCAGGCTCCTCGTGGAATGCCGTCTAGTACTAGAATCTTACATGCTTTGCCAGGTAAGTCGATCCCATCGAAGAGGCCCGCGAGGATAATCTTGTGGGTGTCCGTCGCATCAGCGAAAGCCTTGATGCCAGTATGTCCCGATTTGCTGTCGTATACGGTTCCGATGTCCTTCCATCGTTCGGCTGCACGCTTTGATGGGACGATGATGCAGGCTTTGTGTTCACCGACCATCTCGCGTGTTTGGTCGTAGGCGTTCGTATTCAAGTCACCCTGCGGGAATGCAAACAATCGCTGTGCTGCACCGATTTTTCCGGAAGGGGAGATGACATCGGCACGGTCCACACCGAAGGTGCGGATGCATTCGTATCGGGAAGGAAGTGTTGCTGTTAAGTACAAGCGTCGTACATCTTGTCCAAAGTAGGAAAGGGAATGCGTGGGTATAACCGGTGGCGTTATCTCAATTCCGCCCTGTGAAATGAAAAAAGCGCAATCCGCCAAATGATCCTGTAGGTGCCGGTAGGCGTAGCGAGTTGAATGGGACTCCGGTGCATCTACGCCATTCCCGGCCAGTACTTGTGCGATTTCTATGCGATGCTCCCAGACGAACCACGCCGGAACGAACAGCACGCCTTCTTCATATCGTTCCGATTGTATGAAACGTGAAAAACGGGCGGCGTACGGAGAGTGCTCAAAATGGGTGCGGAAAATGCTCATAAGAGGCCCCCATGCGGAGTGCTCTGAGGGGACGAGCATGGTGAAGCATGAGCGGATCGTAGCGGGTGCGACATGGGCATCATCAAATAGCACTGCTCGGATTGTGTCATCCAAGAAAGGGCTTCCCCCGCGGAATGCGGCATGATAGTTGGTCACGCAGCAGCAATCAGCCGAGTCGTACTGATCTCGGTTTGTCCAAGTCTGGGATCCGTATGTCGCAACAGTGATGCCGCAATCTTCAGCCTGTGCGGCTGTCTGTTGTACAAGTTGATTGGTGGGGCAGATGTACAGCACCTTTCCCCTTGTCTCATTTACGAGGGATTGTGCAGCGAGGAGTCCAACGAGGGTCTTCCCGCCCCCAGTGTTCATCGAAAACAGGACATCGGGTTTGGACCGGTACTTCTCGTGCCAAAGATTTAGGGCCTCTTGCTGGGGACCGTAGAGCGTCTCTACATTTCCTCTCTGCGTCAGCCCGCCAAATATTAGAATTGGATTTGTCTCTCGCTTCTTTGCCCCTAGGTCGAGCTTGAGCTTCGAAAGGTCCATTTGTACTCCAATGTTTGGATGACGAACCCGATTCGTATATCTATGACGACATATTCGAATGCTGCGATTGAGATGGCCTCGCACCTCACGCTAGTAGTTTAGGCGTCAGGCCCTCCTTCGGCCCTCCCCATCGCGTCGAGGATCCGCATTGCCAGCTCCACCGTGATCCCGTGATACTCGTTTCGCTCGTCCCACGAGACCGTCCACTTGTTCACGCCAAGATGCTCCACCTGATGTTCTTCCTGCCCGAGACGGTTCAGGCAGCCCTGTTCCCCGACTGTCTCATGACCCTTCCAGTGTCGCATCACTCATGGGATATCGCAGCATGGTCAGAAACACCCCTTGACACCAATCAAAAACCTGATAACCTGCCCGCATGACCCAATCAAAACCCAATCAGAGTATCCCCCACCCCCTCCTCACCGACCTCCTCGACCACGCCCTGGCCCTCCCCGAGGTCGCACGGCGGCACGACATGCCGCTGCCCGAGATCGCCCGCATCCTCGAATCACCCGCCTTCGCCGAGGCTGCGGCGGCGTTCGCCCGGGCCGTCGAGATCCGGGCCGGGGCCCTGCGGCCGCTGGCCAACGCCCGGGCCCTGGCCGCGGCCTGCCGCGTCATGAACCAGGAGATCACCTCCGCCGCCCGGGCCGAATCGGTCCGCAAGGCGGTGGGCATGGTGCTGCGGTGGCAGGATGGGGCATCGCCGGAGCCCGACGCCGGCCGGTCGCCATCCGGGGCCGCATCCTCCGAGGACGCGGTGCGGCCCGGGCGAGCCGGGCGGCCCGACGGGGCCGGGTTCACCGCCGAAAAGCCGGCTGGGCGCATGGATCCGCGGCCCGGCCCCCCGTCCGATCGGGCCGCCAAGCCCCTTGTGAGGCCATCCGACGATGAAGTGGAGTCTGGCGCCGCGGCGCTCCGGCCCGGCACATCGCCCGCGGCTCAGCTCCAGGCGGCCGCCGGTGAGGGGCCGCCGCCGTGGACGCGCGGGATCGGGTCGTTGCGGCTGGAAGAACTCGAAGCCCTGGTCAAAGCGGGCGTGCCCGCCGCGGTGGGCTGAGATCGCCAGCGGCGGCCGGCCGCATTGGGCTTATTTCCCGGCGTTCAGCGAGTTCGATTGGGCCTGGGTCCGGTTCTCGGGCTTGACGGGGGGCCGAGCGATGGGCAACGGCTCGTCGAGCCGCAGGGGGAACATCGAAACCAGGGCTGTGCGGCCGGGCGGCGGGTCTTGGGGACGGTTGGGGGTCGGGTTCGACACGGCTCTCTCCTCCGGTCTTGGCGGGCCGAAAGAGACGCGGCCCGATCAGTTCAGTACGGAGCGACCATGACACAAGGTCGGCAAGATTGCCAGCGAAACTGACACCCGTCAGGTCACGGTCAACCCGTCATACGCCAGCATGACCCCGTCAGGCAGCCCCGCCTGCGTCTCCGCATGCCCCAGATCGTGGGTCATGTGGACGAAATAGGTCCGAGAAGCCCCGATCCGGGTGGCGGCCTCGGTGGCCTGGGCGATGGTCAGGTGGCTCGGGTGCGGCCGGTGCCGCAGGGCGTCGAGCACCAGCGTCTGCACGCCGGACAGCAGCGGCCAGGTGCCCTCCGGGATGGCCGAGCAATCGGTACAGTACGCCAGCGGCAGCAGCGTGCCGGGGTCGGAGGGGGATGCCGACCCAGGCGGCGTGGGGGGGTCGAAGCGGAAGCCGAGAATGTGCCGGCGACCGTGGATCAGGTCCAGCGGCGTGACGGTCAACCCGAAAAGGTCAAAGGGCGTGCCCGGCGCGACATGCCGGGGGATCAGCGTGGCGACGAAGGACTCGGGCGGCTTGTCGCCGCGGGCGAGGATGTAGGGATAGACACGCCGCAGCGACTCGTGGGTGAGGGCGTCGGCGTAGACCTCGATCGGGGCGTCCATGAGCACATTGAACCGGCGGACCTCGTCGAGTCCGAAGATGTGGTCCACATGATCATGGGTGATCAGGATGGCGTCGACCCGCTCGAACCCGGCCTGCAGCGCCTGGCGGCGCAGATCGGCGGAGGCGTCGATCAGGATCACACGCTCCTGGCCGGAGGCGTCCGTGAACTCGAGCGTCGCGCTGGTCCGCGTGCGGTCGTCCCTCGGGTCGGTGGAGGTGCAGACGGCGCACCCGCAGCCGATCACGGGGACGCCGCTGGAGGTTCCGGTGCCGAGGAAGCGGAGGCGCATGACGGGAGGGTAGAACAACGCCGGCCCGGGCGTGGCCGGGCCGGCGGGGTTGCTGGGGCGGCTGAGCGTTTACGGGCAGCCGGCGTTGAAGAGCCGGAAGAACACGACAAAGTCGAAGAAGTTCAGGAGTCCGTCGCCGTTGAAATCGGCCCGAGGGTCACCGGCGTTGAAGAGCTGGATGAAACGGGCGATGTCATAGAGGTTCAGGACGCCGTCGGTGATGAGGTCCGGAAGGCAGGGCTCGATCGAGCGGTTGTAGAGGATGGTGGCGCCCGACCCCGTGGCGTAGATGACATCCGGCAGGCCGTCGGCGTTCAGGTCGATGAACTCGGCGGCGACTGGGTTGAGGGCGGAGTAGGAGCGGGACCGTGCCTCGAAGTTTCCCTGGGGGTTGGCGTGCAGCACCTCGATCACGCGGCCTCGGACAGCGACAAGGTCCAGCCTGCCGTCGGCGTTGACATCAAAGGGCTGGATCCACTCGATCGACGAAGATGCGATCGGTGTGGAGATGGTTTGCGGCGGCGTGTACTGGCGCGGGCCTGTGGCGTAGTTGACGGCGATCGTGGAGGTCGATGCGACGGCGATGTCGAGCAGCCCGTTGTTGGTAAAGTCCGCGGCGACCAGGCGGACGCCTCTCGTGCTGCCCCCGGCGTTGTTGAAGGTTGGGATGCTGACGGGCGCCTCGAAGCTGCCGTCCGGACGGCCGTAGGCGACATAGACGGCGCCGTTGCCGCTGGTGAGGCGGTTGAGGCAGAGCAGGTCGGGATACCCGTCGGCGTCCAGGTCGGCGACCGCGAGCGATCCGGGGCTGGATGTGAGCGAGAGGGTGGCGGTGGTCGGTTCGGAGAACGATCCGTCTGGCTGTGCGTGGTAGATGTATGCGATGCCGTCCGAGCGGAGGAGGACGAGGTCGTCGCGGCCGTTGGCGTTCAGGTCCGTGAGGACGGGGTTGGTGGGGTTGGACAGGCCGAAGTTCTGAAAGATCGCTTCTTCGAAGCCGCCATCGGGCTTGCCGAGGAGCACGACGGATTGGCCGTGGCCGATCGAGATGAGGTCTGGGATGCCGTCGCCGTTGATGTCGGCGTTGGTGATGAAGCCTCTGGCGGCGGACGGGATGCTCGGTTCGGGGATGTCTTCGATTTCGAGTCGGTGCCCGGCGCCATCGGGGACCGGGGTGAGCCTGCGGAACTGTCTCGGGCCTTCGCCGTAGGCCAGGATGAAGGACGGCGTGCCATCGAGGAGGTCATTTCGCAGCATGGCCTGGAAGAGGTTCGTGCTCGGGCTCGGGAGGGCGGTTCTCGTGTAGGTCGCGCTCTCGCGGTAGGAGTCCTGGTCGTCGGTGGGGAAAGCGACCCAGCCGAAGGGGCTCGTGGTGGCGTAGATGACATCCTGGCGTCCGTTGCCGTTGATGTCGCCGAGCGTGACATGGCGGAACTCGGCGAACTGTCCGATGGGCGGGATGATCTCGCGGAAGATGCCCGGTTCGTCGGTGTCGGCGGAGATCACGCTGGCGACGCCATCGCCCATGAATGACGGGAAGATGTCGGCCCGCTGCACGGAGCGGTCTGTGGTGGCGACGGCGCCCGTGATGGTGACGGCGCCGTACGCCTGTGTCCCGGGTCCGGCCGGTTCACGGACTTCGTAGGCGTTCGTGCCGGGGTTGAAAACATAGTGGCCGGCCCGGTAGTTGGTGGTGTTGACCCATACGAGATTCTTGACGCCGTCGTGGTTCACATCGGCGGCGAGTATCGTCGCGGCGCTTCCCCCGACGAGGTTGACGCTGATCCCGAGTTGCCACGACCCGGCCGGCGTGGCATGGATGATTCTCAGTCGGCTCGCCGCGTGCAGGACCGCGACATCGAGAAGGCCGTCCGCGTTGAAATCCTCGATGACCAGCTTCTGGACATTGCCCAGGTCTGACTGAAGGTTGAGCAGGAACTGGGGGACCGAGAAGACGGCGTCTCCCAGGTTGTGATGGACAAGGGCGGAGACCGAGCTGGCGACCACGATGTCGGTCTTGCCGGACTGATTCATGTCCGCGGCGACCAGGATCTCGCCGTTGGCGGTCGGCATCGGGCTTTCCGGAGCAGGCGTGAGTTGCCCGTCGGCGTTGTTGAGCAGGATGTGGACGATGCCGTGGGTGTTGGAGAGGATCAGGAGGTCTTCGAGGCCGTTGTTGTTGATGTCGGCTTTGGTGAAGCTCGCCAGGTTCGTGCCGAGGAGCGTGACGATCTGCTGCGGCTCGAACTCACCGTCGTCGAGGGCGTGGAAGATCTGGTATCGGACGGGGTTGGTCCCGAGCACGATCACATCGTCCCGCCCGTTGCCGGTCAGGTCGGTCGCGAGGATGCCGGCCGGCTGGAAGGTCAGCGGCTGGTAGGTGCTTGTGGTGCGGATGTTGTCCCCCGCGGCAGCGGCGGTGAGGAACATCGATGCCATGACGACGGGGGCGAGACGCGTTCTCACGGGCAGCCCTCCTGATAGAGCTGCAGGAAGCGGGCGACATCGAAGAAGTTGAACTCACCGTCCCAGTTCAGGTCGGCGACGGGGTCGGCGTCGTTGTAGGCGTCGATGAAGGCGGCGAGGTCGAAGAGGTTGATCTCGCCGTCCGGGACGAAATCGATCGGGCAGTAATCGCCGGTGGAGCGGTTGGGCATGAAGGTGAAGCCGGAGCCGTTGGCCAGGTAGATGTCGGGGATGCCGTTGTCGTTCGAATCGGCGAGCATGACGCCGATGGGGTTCGCGGGCGTATAGAACCGGTGCCTGCGGCTGAAGAGTCCCTGCGGTCCGTGTCCGACAATTTCCGCGTTGCTGTTGAAAAAAGTGATGACTTCGTTCCGGCCGTCGCCGTTCATGTCAGCGATCTGGACGGAGCGGATGCCCGAGCCGGACGATACGGTGAGGGGGGGCAGGTAGGAGCGTGGGCCGTCGGAGAGGTAGACGACGGTGTTGTTGCCCTGGGCGACCGCGAGGTCGAGGTACGGGCTGTTGTTGATTCTGCCGGCGGCGAGGACATCGTTCTGTGTCGAGCCGTTGTTTCCGGCGGCCGGCAGCACGATGGGCTGTTCGAATGTGCCGTCCCCGCGGCCGTAGGCGATGTGCATGCGGTTGAGCGCGCCGCTGCCGGCCTGGGACTGTGTGGCGATGAGGTCGGCGTGGCCGTCCAGATCGAGGTCCGCGGTGATGAACGAGCTAAAACCGCTGGACGCGCTGAACTGGACGGCGACCGGGGCCGAGAGGAAGCCGGACGGCTGACCGAAGAGGATGAACGCGGTCCCGTTGATGCCCAGGGTGGCGATGTCGGCGATCCCGTCGCCGTTGAAGTCCGCCGAGACGATGTGGTGGATGGTGGTGGTGTCGGTCACGGGCCGGTTGATGGGGATGCCGAACGAGCCGTCGGCGTTGCCGAGCTGCCACCGGATGATGGCGGGCCCGGAGCCGCTGGCGACAAAGACGAAGTCGTCGATGCCGTCGCCGTTGATGTCCGCGAGCAAGAACCGGCCGCTCGAGTTGGTTGTCGGGCGCGTCTCGGATTGGATCGAGAAGGATTCGAAGCCGGGGATGATGCTGAAGATGGTCGTGGGCTGGAAGTTCGTTCTTTCGACGGCGAGTGCCGGCGTACCGAAAACGGTGGTGTAGGGCCTGGTGGCTCTGATGGTCGTATCCGTATCGACCGTGGCCCCGTTACCCGCGAAGCCGCCCTGGCTGCCCTGCTCGAAGATGATGATGCCGGGCGGGTTCATGCCGATATACGCGATGGCTTTCTTACCGTCGCCGTTGTGGTCGAGAATCGCGGGGAAGCGGAGATCGTTGTAACGACCGAACGGGGGCTGGGTCTCCCTGTAGAAAGTGGTGGGGACGGGGTCCCAGTAGGAGACGGTGGTCAGGCCGCTGCCGCTGAAGCCGTAGACGATATCCGGCATCGAGTTGCCGTTGACGTCGCCGAAGGTGACGGATGCCGCGTTGAGGGCTCGTCCGGTGGGCGGGATGAAGAGGGTGTAGGCGTTCTGGACCGGGTTGTACCGGACGACGCCGACGCGGGCGGCGTTGGTGACCGGGATGATCAGGTCGGAGCGTGAGTCGAGATCGACATCGGCGACGCCGATCGCGAGGCCGTTGCTGCCGAGGTTGATCGTCTGGGCGAACGCGTAGGTCTGGCCGGCGGTCTCGTAGATCGCGAGGTTCGCGCTGTTGAGGATGGCGATTTCCTTTGTTCCATCGCCTCTGAGGTCGGCGGCCGCGATGATCACATTCGTGTTCGTCGCGGGGATGGGGAACTGCGTGGGGAAGTTGAAGCCGCTGCCGCCGCCGAGATTCTGGTGGATGGCCACGGCGTCGTTCGAAACGACCAGGATGTCCGGGAATCCGTCGGCGTTCGTGTCGGCCACGGTGATGTTCCTGGCGCCCGTGATCGTCGGGACGGGCGACCAGATGGGCTCGACCAGGCCTTGCTCCTCGGTGTTGAGGAACACACGCACCGCGAGGGAGGATTGCGAGAAGATCAGCAGGTCCTGGCGTTGGTTGCCGTTGATATCGGCGATGACCGGACGATGGACGGATCCGGTGAGATTCGTGGTCGGTCCCGGCTCAAATCCGCCTTCGGGCGTGGCGTAGTAGATCTGGAAGCGGTTGGGCGAGTTGAAGAAGAGGATCAGGTCGTCCCGCCCGTCGGCGTTGGCGTCGAAGGAGATCATGTCCGTTGGTGAGGTGTCGAGGGGCAAGAACGAGCCTGCTGTGCTGAAATCGGTCTGGGCCGCAAGGGCGGCGTGTCCGATGGCGATCGGGAGCAACGCGAGCAGTGGCTTCATGTTCTGATTCCGTGCGGAGGGGGGGTGGTGGGGCTCGGCGCGACCGAGTGGATACAGCGTACCCGACTGGGGGTTGTGTTCGTAGAGTTTTCCAGAAAAGAATTTTGTGGGAACAATCTCCGGGCGGCAGGAACGGGGCGGAGTAGGAAAAGTGGGAAGGGTGGGGGTTTAGGGGCATCCCTCGTTGTAGAGGGCCATGTAGGCGGCGATGTCGAAGAAGTTCCAGACGCCGAAGGGGGGTGCGAGGTCGGCTCGGGGGTCCTGGTTGTTGTAGAGGGCGATGAAGTCGGCGACATCGAAGAAGTTGAGCAGGCCGTCGCCGTTGATGTCGGCGGGGCAGACGAGGCGGACGAAGACATTGGGGTCGTCGAGGTTGATCCAGCCGATGTTCTCGCCCCATGCGAAGCCGCGGAAGCGGTTGTTCTCGATGCGGGCGGGGTTGGCAGGGGAGGCGAGGGCGCCGCCGGAGAAGTTGATCCAGCCGACATTCTCGGCCCAGGCGAAGCCGGAGAGGTGGCCGTTGTCCGGGTCGCGGTTGACGCCGAAGTTCAGGCCGGTGGTGTTGGCGTAGGGCCCGTCGCCGTCGCCGAGGTTGATCCAGCCGATGTTCTCGCCCCAGACGAAGCCTTCGAGGTGGGTGGGGTATGCGAAGACGCCCTGGGCCCCGGGGGGGTTGCCGGCGTCGGCGAAGTTGAGGAAGCCGATGTTCTCACCCCAGGCGAACTTGTGGTTGGGGTCGACCTGCTGGGCCAGGGCGGGGGCGGCGGTGAGGGCGAGGGCGACGAGGATGGTCAGTGTTTTGCGAATGCGGTGCATGGTCTTTACCACGAATGGATCGGCGGTACGGGTCTGTGACGGCATCAGATTGTGAAGTTCGCGTTGGGGTTGGTGGATCCGGGGGAGGTGCCGCCGGAGTTGCCGCTGAAGGCGGGGGCGAGTGTGGCGTTGACGACAATGCACGCGTTGTTGGCGGCGATGCTCCAGTTCACGGAGTTGGATCGGCAGGTGTTGCGTACGATAAAGTTGCCGCTGCTTTCTGCAAGGATTCCGATATTGTTGCTGTTGCAGATGTTGTCCTCGATGCGATTGCCAAATGCAGTTCGGATTCCAGAAGATCCGGCAGTGGTGTTATTATTGCAAGTGTTTCCTGTGATAAAGCAGTTGGAATTGGCGGAGATTCCGTGGCTTGTGTTGTTTGCGGTGAGGCAGCGAGCCACGGTGCATGAGTTCGACACCGAGATTCCGACGGTATTTGACTGAACTGTGCAGGCATGCACCAGGCTGTTGGTGCCGGCGAGGATACCGACATTTGCATTTTGGAGCACGATGCAGTCGGCGATCGTCTTTGCACTACTGCTGCTAGCTCGAATTCCGTAGTTTCCGTTTCCCCGTGCAGAGCATTCAAGAATCATGACTTCGCTCGGGGCGTGGATGCCATCGTTGCCATTGTCTTCTGCGAGGCACGCTCGGACGATGGAGTTGTGCAATGCATGTATTCCATAAAACCCATTCGCTCGAGCGATCACGTTCTCGATCAATGCGTTTCTTCCGATGAGTGCATCGGGCAAGCCGATGCCGCTCGATGGCCAGTTGCTGACGGTGCCGTTTCGGATGATGACATCACGGAGTCCACTCGAACCAATAATGCCTCGGGACAAGCCTTGCCCGCCAGGTCCGAGCACGGCGAAGCCGTTGAGGTCGACGGTGACATTGGGTGCGTCGATTCGGATCCCGTGCTTGCCGACCTCGCCGATGATGTTGTTTTCGAGATAGTAGCTGCCTGGCTGGGTGATGCGGAAGCTGTTAGCGGCATCGCCAGGCGTGTTCGTCTGGTTGATGGGGATGCGGGGCTCCGGCCCGGGGGTGGAGGTGATTGGGCCGGTCGGCGGGTTCAGTGGGCCGGCGTGGGCCTTTCCGGCGAGGAATGCGCCAGCGGCGATTCCGCCGAGGCCGGCCAGCATGGCGCGGCGGTCGGTGGTGTGGCTGGAGGCGGTGACTTCGGGCGAATGATCCATGGGTGACTGATCCATCGTTTTTCCTTCCATTGCGTGCTTGGGAGCAATGGGCTGTGAAACTGAGGTATTCAATAGGTGTAGTTCGCGTTGGGGTTGGTGGATCCGGGGGAGGTGCCGCCAGAGTTGCCGAGGATGGGCAACAGGCTGGGTGACGCGTTGACGACGAGGCAGATGTTGTTGGGCGCAATGCTCCAGTTAAAGGCGTTACCCGAGCACGAGTTGCGGGCGATAAAGTTGCCAGGCGATACGACGCGGATTCCGATACTGTTTCCGTTGCAAGTATTTTCCTCGATACAGATATTGTTCTGGCCCGAGTCGACAAAGATTCCGGCCCCGCTGGTTGTATCGCCATTGTCGGAGCAGAGGTTGGAGCGGGCAACACAGTATCTGGCGAGTTGCAGGCCGTGCAGGCCAGAAAAGACTCCGTTTCTCGTGATCGTGCAGTGGGTGACCAGTGATCCCTTGGCGGCGAGGATGCCGGTATCACGATTGACGGAGACCGTGCACTGACTCACCGTGGACCCGCTGCCAACTGACACGCCGATACCCCGGTTCTCTCGCACGGCGCATGCGTATATCAGGCTGGATTCACCTGCACGGATGCCTCCGTAGGCGTCCGACGTTAAGCTGCCGTTCAGATGCACGCCGCATTCGTTGACACGGAGCATAAAACCATCCTGGTTGCTGATTCCCCACATGCGGTTGGAGTGCGCGTGTACGCGTTCGATGGCCCCGTCGTCGATGGCGGTGAGCAGCCCGTGCTCACCCCAATTGGAGACCTGGCCGTTGCGGATCACCACACCGATGCGATAGTTTGGCATGAAGACGCCCGATCGTGATCCGGGCACGCCTTGGAGTTGAAAACCCATCAGATCCAGCGTGACATTGTTCGCGATGATCATGATGCCGTGACGGCCGGATTGCCCGATGATGTTGTCTTCGAGGTAGTAGGAACCTGGCTGTGTGATTCGGAATGTCGCGCTGGTGTCCCCGGGGGTGTTCTGGGCATTGACGGGGATGCGCGGCTCGGGCCCGGGGGTGGGCGCGATGGGGCCAGGGGGTGGGTTGAGGGGTCCGGCGTTGGCCTTGCCGGCGAGGAGCGCGCCGGCGGCGAGGCCGCCAAGGCCGGCGAGCATGGCGCGGCGGTCGGTGGGAAGGGTCGGCGGGTGCTCGGGCTTGTTTTCGGGGTGATCGTCTTGCATGGGTGGGATCCGGACGGTTCAGGGGGCTTGCTGGGCGTTTCGGTTACTGGGGGACCGCAGGCGTGGGTCAGGGAAACGGAGGGGTGGGGGTCTGAAGCTGCTTCGAAGCATGAGACTAGCGGAACAGGGGAGATTTTGGCGCAGGAAAACCGCTCTTTGAAGAGGAAAACCAAGCGCCGTCGCCGCGATGTCTGGGGGTGTGAAAGTTATCAGGACTTTTCGCTGGAGCCGTCAGGGGCATCCCTCGTTGTAGAGGGCCATGTAGGCGGCGATGTCGAAGAAGTTCCAGACGCCGAAGGGGGGTGCGAGGTCGGCTCGGGGGTCCTGGTTGTTGTAGAGGGCGATGAAGTCGGCGACATCGAAGAAGTTGAGCAGGCCGTCGCCGTTGATGTCGGCGGGGCAGACGAGGCGGACGAAGACATTGGGGTCGTCGAGGTTGATCCAGCCGATGTTCTCGCCCCATGCGAAGCCGCGGAAGCGGTTGTTCTCGATGCGGGCGGGGTTGGCAGGGGAGGCGAGGGCGCCGCCGGAGAAGTTGATCCAGCCGACATTCTCGGCCCAGGCGAAGCCGGAGAGGTGGCCGTTGTCCGGGTCGCGGTTGACGCCGAAGTTCAGGCCGGTGGTGTTGGCGTAGGGCCCGTCGCCGTCGCCGAGGTTGATCCAGCCGATGTTCTCGCCCCAGACGAAGCCTTCGAGGTGGGTGGGGTATGCGAAGACGCCCTGGGCCCCGGGGGGGTTGCCGGCGTCGGCGAAGTTGAGGAAGCCGATGTTCTCACCCCAGGCGAACTTGTGGTTGGGGTCGACCTGCTGGGCCAGGGCGGGGGCGGCGGTGAGGGCGAGGGCGCCGAGGAGTGCTGTGGTTTTCATGCTCGTCTCCGTATCGTGTGAGAGGGGTGGCTTTAGTAGGAGAAGTTGGCCAGGGGGTCGGGGGTGTTGCTGCCGAAGGGGGAGAACCCGCCGCCGGCGACGCCGTTGATGGCGGCGGTGGTGATGATGCTCGGGGCCCAGCAGTAGTTGCTCGGGGCGATGTCCAAGTTGGTGCCGTTGCCGTTGCAGGTGTTGGCGAAGATGAGGTTGGCGCTTGCGGTGCTGCGGATGCCCACGGCGTTGCCGGTGCAGTGATTGGAATCGATCCGGTTCCGCGAGCTGCTCATCAGAATGCCGGGTGCGCCGGATGAGCCGTTGCCCGAGCAGTTGTTGCCGCGGACGATCGAGCGTTGGAAGACGCGGATGCCGCCCTCGCCGTTGGAGCGGACGGTGCAGTCGGTGATGCTGCAGTCGCCGTTGAGCGTAAAGATGCCGAACTCGCCGTTGCTGATGACGGTGCAGTGGGAGACGATGCTGGCCCAGCTTGTCTCGATCCCGCGCGAGCCGTTCGACCGGGCGATACACGAGATGACCGTGCTGTCGGCGTTGACGGCGATGCCGCGGGCGATGTTGTTCCCGGCGACGGAGTCGAGCACGGACGCCCCAGCGCCGAGGACGATCCCGTCCGTCCCGTTGTTCGAGCAGTTGCACCCAGAAACGGAACAGTTGAAATCCCCGAAGATGCCTCGTTGCGCGTTGTTCGACGCCGTCGAGTTGGTGACGGCGCCCCGCAGCCCGATGCGGATGCCTGAGCTGGCGTTGTCGGCGGCGATGATGTCGGAGATACGCGTGTTCGAGGACAGCGCCGAGACGCCCATCGAACCCCAGCCGGCGGTCACTCCGTTGCGGATCTGGATGTTCTTGCGCGAGGCGGTCGCGGTGATGCCGTTGAGCGATCCGGGGACGCCGACGAGGGCGTAGCCCATCAGGTCGACGGTGACATTGTCCGCGTTGATGGCCAGGCCGTTGCGCCCGCTGACGCCGCTGATGTTGCCGGTGAGGTAGTACGAGCCGGGCTGGGTGATGATGAAGTTGCTGTTGCTGGACCCCGGGGTGTTAGTGCTGTTGATGGCGATGCGCGGCTCGGGGCCGGGGGTGGGGGCGATCGGGCCGAGGGGCGGGTTGAGCGGGCCGGCGCTGGCCTTGCCGGCGAGGAGCGCGCCGGCGGCGAGGCCGCCGATACCCGCGAGCATGGCGCGGCGGTGGGTGGCCGGGTCGGTGGGGTTGGCGGTGTCGGTCTGGCTGGCGTGATCCATGGCGTGTCTCCGTGTGGTTCCCGTGTGCGGCGTGCTCAGAATGTGTAGTTGGCGTGGGGGTTGTTGCTCGAGGCGATGTTGGCGGAGGTGACGGTGGGGCCGGTGGTGTTGCCGCCGGCGAGGCTGAAGGGCGGGTTGGCGGCGCGGAGGGAGTTCCGGATGATGAGGTTGCCGCCGCCGACGGCGTCGATGCCCGGGGCCTGCAGGACGATGTTGTTGGCTTCGATGCGGTTGCCAGCGCCGGTGACGCGAATGCCTGAGCCCTGGTTGGAGGCGTTGCGGTTGTTGACGATCGTGTTGCCGATGATGGTGCTGTCGCTGCTGGCCGCGATTCCACCGCCGGTGTTCTCGCTGATGGTGTTTTCCAGGATGCTGCATCGTGATCCGGCAGTGATGCCTCGGCGTTCAAGAGTGTTTCCGTTGCCGTCGATTGTGCACTTCTGTATCGACCCACCATTACCGATGACGATGCCTTCGCGTCCGTTGTTCCGCGCGACGCAGTCGAGAACCGTGCTACCTGAGCCCGCGTTGATCCCTTGAAAACCGTTGTTTCGCGTGACACATTCGAGCACTGAGCTTCCAGCGCCAGCGACGATTCCATCTCTGCCATTGTTTTGCGAGTTGCAGTTGTGAATCAGGCCCCCGCCCGCGACGAGGAACGCGGGACCGCTGAGGCAGTTTGTCGCAATGCAGTGACGGATGACTGACCCGGGACCCACACTGACGCCGCCTGCACGGTTGTTGTGCAGGACGAGGTTCTCGATGACACAGTTTTCGGCATTGGTCAGGTTAACACCATACGAGTTTGAATTCGTCCAATCGTGGATGGTTCCGTTTCGGATCACGATGTTTCTGAGCGTTCCAGAGCCGGTTGATAGTTGAATCGCGGATTGAAAGGTCGTGCTGTTTCCTGCCAGTCTAAAGCCCATCAGATCGATGGTGACATTGCTCGCAGCGATGGCGATCACTCCAAATGCACCGGTAGAGTTACTATTGGCGGTGAGGTAGTAGCTGCCGGGTTGCGTGATCTGGAACACGCCGCCGCCCCCGAAGTCGAAGTTCCTGCCCAGCATGGGGGTCCGCGGTTCGACCTCATCGAGCGGCTTCATGGTTGGTGCGATGGGGCCGGTAGGCGGCTCGAGAGGACCGGCGTGGGCCTTGCCCGCGAGGAGCGCGCCGGCGGCAAGGCCGCCGAGGCCGGCAAGCATGGCGCGCCGGTCGGTGGGGAGGCTTGCGTGCGGGGGGGTGTGATCGGCGGGTTGGTCATGCATGCGTCTGTTCCTTTGCGGACGAACGGATTCAGGCGGTCAGAATGTGTAGTTGGCGTGTGGGTTGTTGCTGGAGGCGATGTTGGCGGAGGTGACGGTGGGGCCGGTGGTGTTGCCGCCGGCGAGGCTGAAGGATGGGTTGTTGGCGCGGAGCGAGTTTCGGATGACGAGGTTGCCGCTGCCGGTGGCCTGGATGCCGGGCGCCTGGAGGACGATGTTGTTGCCCTCGATGCGGTTGCCGGCTCCGGTGACGCGGATGCCGGCGCCCTGGTTGGAGGCGTTGCGGTTGTTGACGATGTTGTTGTTGCTGATGACGCCGTCGCTGACCGCAAAGATGCCGCCGCCATTATTGTTGTTGATTTTGTTCTCTTGGATGGTGCATCTTAATCCGTTTTCAATAAGAACGCCTTGTCCTTTGTTGTTACTGATGACATTGCTTTGGATGAGGCAATCGTCAGCAGCTCTGACACCGCTGAGGGCGTTGCCGTGCGACACGGAGCTGAGCAGGGCGCTCCGGTTCGAGAGGCTGAATCCAAACCCGCCATTGTTGTGGGCCGTGCAATGGCGAATGATCGCCTGGCTGTTGGACCAGATTCCGGTTGACTGATTATCCGCAAGAATGAGGTGCTCGATCATGCAGTTGAAGGTGTTGAAGACGCCGAGTAGATTGAGTGCCACCCCTGCCGAACCCCATGAGCGGATGGCGCCATTGCGAATGGTGGTGTTGCTGATCAAGACGGAGTTTCGGATGCCGTGAACGGAGCCGGGCACACCAATCAGCGAATAGCCGTTCAGGTCGATGGTGACATTGCTTGAGGCGATCGTGATTCCGCTGCGGCCGGATAGTCCGGTGATGTTGCTCTCGAGGTAATACGAGCCGGGCTGGGAGATGACGAAGCTGCTCTGGCTGGATCCCGGGGTGTTGGTGCTGTTGATGGCGATGCGCGGCTCGGGGCCGGGTGTGGAACTGATCGGGCCGGGTGGCGGGTTGAGCGGGCCGGCATTGGCCTTGCCAGCGAGGAGCGCGCCGGCGGCGAGGCCGCCGATGCCGGCGAGCATGGCGCGGCGTGCCTGGGTTTGGGTTTCGTGCGGATCGGCTTGATGATTCTGATGCATAGGCGTGGTTCCTGTCGTTCTGTTCACTCGCAGGAGGCGGCGTTGGTCCAGGCCGCATCGCGACCACGGCGGGCCAGAGATGGACGGGTATGTGGGCGTGGACCCCCGGGTGGTCAGGCTGATCCGGTCAGACTACCAGATCGGGGGGACATGGCCAAGGTTCTTTCGATACATTCAGCGCACCATGGGGCCCGTCATCACGCGGATTGGGCGTGAAACCCGCGCGGTGTGATCAAAAAAACGCCCCGGGCGGGCCCGGGGCGTTGCTTGGATGATCGGGTTGTCTGTGGTCACAACATCACGGGCAGCCGGCGTTGTAGAGATCCAGGTAGATCGACACATCAAAGAAGTTGAACAGCCCGTCCTGATTGAGATCCGCGGCGGGGTCCTGGTCGTTGAACAGGTCCATGAAGGCGGCCAGGTCGAAGAAGTTGACCTGGCCGTCGCCGGTGATGTCCGCGGGGCATGCATCGGTGCAGGCGATGTCGAAGACGCGGAAGGCGTCGACGCCGGACTCGGTGATGGCGTTGTTGGGGTTGTCCTCGGAGCTGAAGCGGAAGATCATCGTGCCGGTCGGCTCGATGAAGTCGGCGATGCGGAACTCCATCCAGTTCCAGTCGATGCTGTTGAGGACGGTCTCGACGGTGATCCAGGACGCCCCGCCGTTGTTGGAGATCTGGAAACGGAAGGGGTCGTTGCCGTTGGAGCGGTGCCAGCGGGCGTAGGAGACGCGGGGGTCGTCGTAGCCGGACAGGTCCATCGTCGGGGAGATGAGGTAGGTCGGGCCGCCATCGACATCCTCGAGCGGGCGGTTGTCGGTGACATAGCATTTGCCGGAGCCGTCGGCGTCGTGGGGCGGGTCGAAGCGGCCGTAGTTGCCGGGGACCGCGCGTTCCCAGGCGCCGGCGGTGAGGCTGGTGTGGTTCTCGACGGTCCAGCCGAGGTCCTGCTCGAAGTCGTCGCTGATGGCGATGGTCATGTTGGCGGCGACGGTGGTGCGCAGGGCGGCGTCGGGCGCGTTGTCGGGGAGAAACCAGGTGCTCCCGGCCGTGTCCTGGGCGGTGAAGTAGAAGGACAGCTCGATGCCGCAGTCGGCGGGGGGGAAGGCGCCGGTGTAGACATCGCCGCCGGCGTGCTGCATGGCCAGTGGCGAGAATCCCGAGCCGGTGTCGACCCACATGGTGACGACGCCGGACGGATCGCGGCCGTTGTCGGGCGCGACGATGATGGAGAACTCATCGCCGCCGTTGGGATGGACAAAGTTGGGCCGTTCGCTGAGGAACTGCAGGTCCAGGCCGAGGGGGATGGTGATGCCCAGGGGGTTGTTCAGGGCGTCCTGGAAGTTGGGGTTGTTGAGGCTGGTGCCCTGGTTGGAGCCGCCGGTGGAGGTGCAGCCGGCGTGGGTATGCACGCCGATGGCGCGGTTGTTGTTCTCGTCGAGGACGGCCGAGCCGGAGTTGCCGCCGGTGGTGTCGGTCGCGTAGCGCAGGGTGTTGCCGGAGTTGACGACGAAGGGGCCGACATGGGTCTTCTGGGCGAGGCGCCAGGTCTGCGGCACGGGCGAGGAGACGGTGCCGTAGCCCGTGATGCGGATCGGGCGGCTGTCGGCGGGGGGGACGGTGGCGGTGAGGATGTAGGAGTCGCCCATCGCATCGCGCGGGGCCAGGCCCGTGTTGGCGTTGGCGAACGCGCCGAAGAAGGCCCAGTCGATGCCCACGCCGCCGGACTGGCGCTGCACGGAGACCATGTCGATGGGGTACTGGTCCTCGGGCGGGGGGTTCTGGGGGGTGCCGCTGGAGGTGGAGAGCGGCACATTGAACTGGACGACGCTGCCGGCGGCCGGGCCGCAGTGGCCGGCGGTGATCATCGAGTGCGGCTGGTTTCCGAAGAGCCAGGCGGTGCAGCCGATGGGCATGAGGCGGGCGGCGCGGGGGTCGTTGGAGAGGATGCGGTCGTCTGTGGTGCCGCAGATCGAGCGGGGCATGATCGTCGGCTCGGAGACGGTGGCGCCGGTGACCTGGACGCTGTTGACGCCGGCGAGGTTGCCGGGCGAGGCCATGATCTCGACGCGGACGCGGCCGCCGTTGAAGTAGGCGGAGGTGTACTGCCACTCGGCGAGGGACTGGCGGTCGAGGTACTGCTCGTGGCCGTCATAGAGCGAGGTGATGCGCAGGTAGGACTCGCGGGCGAACTCGGTGGCGGGGGCGAGTTGGACCTCGCCGAAGCGCAGGCGGATCCAGCCGGCGTCGGGGACCTCGATCTCGGTCGACCAGACGGGGACCTGTGCGGGGCGGCCCTCGAGGCCGCGGGGGCGCGGCTCGGGCCGGACCTCGCCCGAACTGACATTGAGGGCGAGGGCGCGGCGTTCGATGGGGTTGGTCAGGCCGTTGAACTCGACCTCGAGCGCGATGGGGTCCTCGGGGTCGACGGTGAAGGGCTCGACGCCGGCGGCAGCGCCGGACGCCAACAGAAGGGCGGACAGGACGGAAAAGCGGATCATGGCGTGATACCTCACGAGGATTTCGGTCGCACGGGCCCACGCCCGTTGCGTGGCCGCCCGGCGGGTGCGAGCCGCCGGACTTTGGGGAGATGGACGATCCGGGCGGACCCAGAACGGGCCGCCGCATGCGTAACCTATCAAAATTGTCTGGTTGGCACAAGGATTTGGTTTGGACAGGACAATCCCCGATGTGGGGATAGCCGTCGGCGATTCCGGGGTGAGCGGGTGCTCGACGCCGCATCCGGCCCGGGGTTCTGTGGGTATCAACTCGGCACGCCGCCCCGCCCAGGCTTTGCCTGGGGGTCGGAGAAGGAGAGCACGCATGCGAGCGGATGTTTGGGCGATGATGGGTGTGCTGGCGGTGCCGGCCTTGGTCGTGGCGGGGCAGGACCAGTTCGCGCCGTTCGAGAAGGTGATCGAGGGCTACGAGCGGGTCAGCGTGCCCACCGGCCAGGCGGAGATGTACACCATCTATCAGCGCGAGCGCGACGCCCAGTTGCTGGCCGAGCTGCCGCGGGATTTCGAGGGCAAGCGGTTCTATGTGGTGGCGACGGTCGCCGGGGGGCACCCGCAGGCGGGGGTGTACTCGATCTGGCACAGCGCGGTGCGCGTGCCGACGAAGACGGTCTACTGGTCGCGCCGGGGCGATCAGCTCGCGCTGATCGAGCCGAACCTGTCGGTGCGCAGCAGCGGGGATGCGCAGTCGCGGGCCGGCGTGGAGCGGGTCAACACGGACCGTGTGGTGCTGTCGGTGCCGATCCTGGCCATCGGGCCGGGCGGCGGGCCGGTGATCGACCTGGACCGGGCCTTGCTGGGCAGCTCGCAGGAGTTCGTGGGGGGATTCCTGCGCGGTTCGAACGCCTCGCTGGCCCGGATCACCCGGGTGAAGGTCTTCCCGCGGAATGTGGAGGTGGGTTTCGAGCTGCCGCGGGCCGGGGGGCAACTCGCGGAGGTGCGGTTCTCGCTGGGCATGCCGGAGAAGGCGCCGAACTTCAAGCCGCGCATCGCCGACCGGCGGGTCGGGATCTACTACGAGTCGTTCCAGGACCGGGCGATCAACGACGGTACCTCGCAGACGGTGCGGTACGCCAACCGTTGGCACATCGAGAAGGCGGACCCCAGGCTGAGCATGAGCCCGCCGAAGGAGCCGATCGTGTTCCACATCGAGCACACCACGCCGCTGCGTTACCGGCGCTGGGTGCGTGAGGGCGTGCTGGCGTGGAACAAGGCCTTCGAGCGGGTGGGCATCATCGACGCGATCGAGGTGCGCCAGCAGGACGCCTCGTCCGGGGCGTTCATGGACATCGATCCGGAGGACATCCGCTATTCGTTCGTCCGTTGGACCAACGCGGGCATGGGCTTCGCGATCGGGCCGGTGCATGTCCACCCCGACACCGGGCAGATCTACGAGTCGGTGATCGTGATGGACGAGGGGTTCATCGGCTCGTACGCGAACCAGTACCTCCAGTCCGAGCTGGCGGCGACGGCGATGAGCGTCATCTCGCCGGAACTCTCGTCGTGGCTGGCCGAGCACCCGGGCTGGGATCCGCGGGTCATCCTGGCCGAGCCGGGCGATCAGGCCCGCGTGCGTGCCCTGACGCGGGCGCTGGCCGAGCGGCCCGACCGGGCCCCGGAGCTGCTGGTCGGCGCGCCGCCCACCATGTCCCCGGCGGTGTGGGAGGGCCACCGCATGGACAACCCGGCGTGGCACCGCATGTGCCTGATGCAGCCGGGGCTGTCCTCGGGCGTATCCGCGGCACGGCTGGCGATGGACCTGGGGATCGGGGCGCTGGGCCTGGCGAACAAGCCTGAGAACAAGGACGACGCGTCGCTGCTGGACGGGCTGCCCGAGTGGTTCGTCGGCCCGCTGCTGCGTGATGTGGTGATGCACGAGGTCGGCCACGCCCTGGGCCTGACCCACAACTGGAAGGGCGCATCGCTCCATTCCATCGCGGAGATCAACTCGGAGGGCTTCAACAAGCCGATCCAGTCGACGGTGATGGATTACGCCGCGACGAACATCATCGTGGAGGACCCCGAGCGCGGGCTGGTCCAGGGCGACTATGTGCCGATGGACATCGGCCCGTACGACATGTGGGCCATCGAGTGGAACTACACCTTCGGGGATCCGGACGAGGTCGCGTCCCGCGCGGCGATGCCCGAGCACGCCTTCATGGCCGAGGACGGCCAGTTCTCGCCGGACCCAACCGCGAAGACCTGGGTGCTGGGGCGCGACACGCTGGACTTCGCGGAGGAGCGGATCCGCTTCGTCGACAAGGCCCGCTCCGAGCTGCTCGACCGCGCGGTCAAGGACGGGGAGAGCTGGGAGAAGGCCCGCCGGGTCTACCAGCAGCTTCTGGGGATGCAGTTCGGCGCGGTCAACACGGCGATGCACTGGATCGGCGGGGCCCACATCCACCGCTCGATGAAGGGCGACCCGGACGCGCCCCCGCCGCTGCGCCCGGTTGAGGCGGCCCAGCAGCGCCGCGCCCTGGCGTTCATCATCGATCACGCCTTCGACAGCGCCTCGTACGGGCTTGATCCCGAGGTGCTGGCCTATCTGCAGAGCGACAACTGGTACGACGAGGGCTACGGCACGCCGCACGCCTGGCCGGTGGCCCAGAGCGTGCTGGGGGTGCAGGCGTCGGCCATCACGGGGCTGATCAACCCGCAGCGGCTGTCCTGGGTGATGGACAATGAGCTGCGCACGCCGGAGGGCGAGGACGCGCTGACCGTGCCGGAGATCTTCGACGCCCTGCGGGAGAAGATCTGGGCCCTGCCCGATCCGGACGGGACCTACACGAACCGCGACCCGCTGGTCGGCCAGCTCGAGCGCAACCTGCAGATGGAGTACCTGACCCGCATGATCAACCTGGCCACCGGGATGCGTTGGCCGGGGGCGAACGGGCGGACCATCCAGGCCCTCGCCCGGCAGGAGCTGGCCGCGCTGCAGGCCAAGGTGCTGATCTACTCCAAGGCCCGCGGCATCGACGCGTACAGCTCGGCGCACCTGCGCGACGCCAACGAACGCATCACCCGCGCCCTCGAGGCGGCGTACCTCCGCACGGAGTAGGCCCCGCGGCGCCAACACGGATTGGGGACCGCGTACGCCCGGGCTTGTCCCGGGCGTGCGTGCTTTTGGTGTGCGTGGCAAAGACGACGCGGGCCGGTTCGTCCCTGAACCGGCCCGCGTGAGGTATGAATTGGTTGTCGTGGATGATCAGGCGGCCTGCGACGGGTTCTGGCCGGGGAAGGGGAAGGGCGCGAAGCCCCAGGGGAACGCGAAGCCCTGGGGCTGGTCACCCTTCTTGCCGTTGTTCTTCGCGTCGCCGTTGTTGTTCCACTGGAAGCCGAAGGGCACGAAGCCGTTGAAGGGGAAGCCGAAGGCGAAGGGGTTGAAGCCCTGGAAGCCCTGGCCGACGCCGGGGAAGCCCGGGAAGCCGGGGACCCCATTGAAGCCGGTGCCGAAGCCGGGGAAGCCGCCGAAGCCGTTCGCGCCGGGGAAGCTGTTCGCGCCCGGGAAACCGCCGAAGCCGTTCGCGCCGTGGAAGCCGCCGAAGGCGTTGGGGGTGTTCGCGCCGCTCCAGTTGTTCCAGGGGGTCGAGCCGTTCCAGAAGGTGTTCTGGCCGGGGTTCCAGGGGGTGTTCCAGCCGCCGAAGTTGTTCCAGGGGGTCGGGGCGTTGAAGCCGGCGCCGGTGCCCGGGAAGCCGCCGAAGCCGGGGAAGGACTGGCCGAAGGACCACGGGGTGCTGTTCCAGGGGTTGTTCCAGCCGGAGAAGCCCCAGGGGGTGGCGTTCCAGGGGGCGCCGGGGAAGTTCGGGGCGACGGGGGTGCTCTGCATGGCGTGTTCCTTTTGCTGCATCGTGTTGGTCGCGGCCACGCGGCCGCCGATGGAGTCATCGGGCGGCGCGGCCACCGACTTCGGGGGCATTGAGCATGCCGGCGCAGGGTGTATTTTCCCGGGTCCGAACACACCCAGAACCCGCGCAAAAACCGCGCGTCGCAGCGTTCACCGGGAAGCGGTCCGCCTGGTTCAGCGACGCCGACGGGCGGCGATCAGGCCCAGCCCGGCCAGGATGCCGGTCGCGCCCGGCGACGGGATGATGGCGAAGGTGACCCCGCCAAAGCCCGCGACCGTGCCCGTGTAGGCCCCGGCATCCGCCGATCGCCGACCGGTTTGGAGGAAGAAGTACTGGCGGTCGGCTTCGAGGTCGAAGGCGATGGTGCGGTCGCCGAAGGGCGTGGTGCCGGGCGCGGTGCCGGCCCACAGGTCGATCCTGTTCGCGTTGGGGTTCGCGGGATCGAAGCTGTCCTGATAGATCGCGATCACGCCGTTCCACTGGCCGTTGGTGCTGGTCCTGAACTGGTAGATGCCGTCGGTGTCGACATAGAAGGGGGTCGCTTCGTAGCGGATGTTGGTGATCAGGCTCGGGAAGTCGCCCGCCCCCTCACGCGGGTCGCGGAAGCGGGTCCAGGTCGGGGCGTTGCTGGTGTCGCCGGAGAAGGTGCTTGTCACGACCTGGCGGGCGTCGAGGGTCAGTTCGATGTTGCTCCAGGTCGTCCCCGTGAATGCGTCGAACTGGGCCCAGTTGAAGTACAGGTCGTTCCCGCCGGGGACGGGCGTGTTGAACGCGCCGACCCAGCTGATGTTGCCCGGTTGAAACTGCGGCACGAGCGTGATGGCTGCGTTGGTCGAGGGGCCCGGGTCGGCATAAAAAGTCGCGCCGGGGCCGGCGGGGGCATCGGTCAGCGCCCAGATCGCGTTCCACTGCCGCGCGTTGAAGTCCAGGTCCGGCGTCCAGTCGAAGTTGATCCGGAAGAAGTTGTACGCCGTTCCGGGCTGCATCACCCCGCCGGGGAGGAGCATGGACTGGAGCGTGTTCGCCCCGGAATCGTTCGGCGTGGTCACGGTGAAGGGCGAATACGAAACGGTCTGGCCCTGGGCGGACCCGGCCAGAGCGACCAGCAGATACAGCGGGGCGGCGGTACGACGCGGCATGGCGGTTCTCCTTCGATCTCTGACGGGCCCCAAGACAGTGACGAGGCCCGAACTTCTCTCAGGACCGAAGGTACCGTGATCGCCAGGCCGTCTCAAGGCCTTTCGCGCCCGACACGCCGAACCTTCATAAACGGGCGTGTTTCGCGCTCTGTTTGTTCAGATTGTCTTCAGAAACGGCGTCGATTGTCCCTCACCCCACCCGCTCGTCCTTGGGCTCGCGGCTCATGAGCAGGCCGATGGCCTCGACCGGGTCCAGTCCCTCGAAGAGCACCGCGTGCACAGCCCGCGTGATGGGCATATCGACCTTGTAGCGGTCGGCCAGTTCGACGACGGCCCGGGTGGTCTCGACGCCCTCGACGACGAACATCGAGTCGGCCAGGTAGGTCTTGAGGCTGGCGCCCTTGCCCAGGGCTTCGCCGCAGGAGCGGTTGCGGCCTTCCGGGGAGAAGCAGGTGGTGGCCAGGTCGCCGGCGCCGGCGACGCCGAAGAAGGTTTCGGTCTGCGCGCCCATGGCGGACCCGAGGCGGGCGATCTCGGCCAGGCCGCGGGCGAGCAGGGCGGACTTGGCGTTGTGGCCGGCGCCGAGGCCGTCGATGATGCCCGCGGCGATGGCGATGACATTCTTGGTCGCCCCTGCCAGTTCCACGCCGAGCAGGTCGGGGTTGGTGTAGACGCGCAGCCAGCTGGTGGTGAAGAGGCGCTGGACCCGCTCGGCGAAGCCGGGGTGGTCGGAGGCGGCGACCATGGTGGCGGGCAGGCAGCGGGCCAGTTCGGTGGCGATGGTGGGGCCGGAGAGGCAGCCGAGGGGCCGGGGTTTGGCGTCGGGGTCGTCGGCGAGCACCTCGGCGATGATCTGGGTGGGGCGGAGGATGGTGCCGGTCTCGATGCCCTTGGCGACGGAGAGGACCGCCGCGCCGGGCGGGACATGGGGACGCAGGCGGGTCCAAGCCTCGCGCATGAACTGGACGGGGATCGCGCTGACGATCAGGTCCACCCCGCGGAGGGCGTCGGCGTCGGAGATCGCCACGCGGACCGCGTCGGGCAGTTCGAAGCCGGGCAGGCGGGGGGACCGGCGGGTCTGGGCGAGGTTGCCCCGCTCGGTCTCGTCGTGGCCCCACATGACCACGCGGGCCCTGGGATCGGGCCGGTCCGGGTCCGGCTGGGCGAGGATGCCGGCGCAGACCAGGCCCATCTGGCCCAGGCCGAGCACGCTCACTTTGGGGTTTTCTTCGGATGCGGCTCGGTCGTCGGGCACGGTGTTTGGCTCCGGGGCGTCCACGGCGGCGTGCTCGGAACGCTGATCGCCCGAACCGCGGGGGCCGGGGCCCCGTAAGGGTAGCGGCAGGACCGAACGGACGCCCTGCGCTCCCTATGCTTCCCACCCTCCACGCCCGGGCTCACGACCCGGGCCCCGGAACTGTCCCCCCGGGCGTCGCCCGGACAGCCGCGTTCCAACGCGACGAGGTGTGATTCCGATGGCCGATGCCTCCCATTCCCATGTCCATGTGCATGAGCCTGTGAACGATTCGGGTTCGAGCAGTTACATGCATGGCTCACAGTCCGTGCAATGTTGCTCGCACCACGACATGGATGTGGAGCGGTATCTCGGGCTCTACCTGATCGGCGGCGTGCTGGCGCTGGTCTCGTGGATCGCCCACCTGACGAACATGACCAGCCCGCTGGTCGCGACGCTGCCCGCGGTGGCCGCCGCGTTCCTGCTTGGCTTCTGGCTGTTCAAGGCGGCCGTGGTCGAGGTGCTCAACAAGCGGGTCTCGTCGAGCTCGCTGGCGGCGCTGGCGATTCTCGCGGCGATGGCGGTGGGCAACTACGGCACCGCGGCGTTCCTGGCCTTTATTCTGCTGGTGGCCGACCAGGTCGTGCGTCGGACGGCGTCGGGGGCGCAGCGGGCGATCGAGCAGCTCGTCAAGCTGACGCCGACGGAGGCCCGCGTGGTCGATCGCGACGGGACCGAGCGGACCGTGCCGGTCGCCGAGGTCGCGGTGGGTTCGACCGTCCGGGTTCGTCCGGGCGAGAACCTGCCAGTGGACGGCCGGGTGCTCACCGGGCAGTCGAGCGTGAACCAGGCCTCGCTGACCGGCGAGGCGATGCCCGTCGAGGTCCAGAAGGGCAGCGATGTGTACGCGGGCACGACGAACCTGACCGGGGCGGTGGACATCGAGGTGACGGCGGCCGGGGCGGACACGACCATCGGCAAGGTGTCGAGCCTGATCCGCGAGGCGGAGAGTGCCCGCACCCCCCGCCAGCTTCTGATCGAGCAGGTGGCCAAGTTTTATGTGCCGGTTGCCATTTCGGTCGCGGCGATTGTGTTCTTCTTCAACGCCCGCTCGCCGGACCCGCTGGTGCGCGACACCGCGGCGCTCAAGGCCGTGACGGTGCTGGTGGTGACCTGCCCGACGGCGTTGCTGCTCTCGAGCCCGTCGGCGATGGTCGCCGCGTTCGCGGCGGCCGCTCGCCTGGGCGTGATGGTCAAGCGGACGGAGTTCCTTGAGTCGGCGGCGACGATCGACGCGGTGGTCATGGATAAGACCGGCACGCTGACCACGGGCCGCTTCGAGGTCTCGCGCCTGGCCCCGGCCGAGGGCGTGGACGGGGCCGAGTTGCTCAAGGCGGCCGCGGCGGCCGAGGCGCGGTCCAACCACCCGCTGGCCCAGTCGATCATCCGCACGGCCGAGCAGGCCCGGATCACCGTCGATCCCGGCGGGGAGTACGAGGAGATCCACGGGGCGGGCGTCAAGGCCCGGACCTCGCTGGGCGAGCTTGTCGCGGGTCGCGGCAACTGGATCCGCACGCAGTTCCCCGAAGCGGCCGCCCAGATCGCGGCGGTCGAGGCCCGGACCGAGGGCATGTCGGGCGTGCATGTGGTCAAGGACGGTCGGTACCTCGGGGCCGTGGGCCTCGAGGACAAAGTCCGGCCCAACGGCAAGAGCGTGGTCGAGCGGCTGCGTGAACTCGGCGTGCGGACGGTGGCGATCTTCACCGGCGACCGGCTCAGCGTGGGCAAGCGCGTGGGACTGGCGACGGGCGTGGACATGGTCGAGGCCGAGTGCCTGCCCGAGGAAAAGCACGAGCTGATCAAGCAGCTCAACGCCGACGGCTACCGCGTGATGATGGTCGGCGACGGCATCAACGACGGCCCGGCCCTGGCCGAGGCCGATGTCGGCGTGGCGATGGGCCTCTCGGGCTCGGACATCGCGGCCAACTCGGCGGGCGTGGCGCTGATGACCGACGAGCTCAACCGCCTGCCGTTCCTGATGGAACTGGCCCGGCGGACCCGCGGCATCATCGGCCAGAACATCACCATCTCGGTGCTCTCGGCCATCATTGGACTCTCGCTGGCGGCATCGGGCGTCCTGGTCGATGTCGGCGGTGCGAGCCTGGGCGTCGCCGCCGCGGCGCTGCTGCACTTCGTGCCCGACGTGCTCGTCATCGCCAACTCGTTCCGGCTGTTCCGTTTCGGGGAGGACTTCCTCGACGCCGAAACGGCCGCCCGCGAGCAGGCCGAGGCCGCGGCCCGCCGTTTGCGCCGGGAAGCCTCGGTCCGGAATCTCACCCCAGAGCCGGCGTGAGCCTGTTCATGTCTCGTTAAAACGCCCGGTTCCGCCGTCTTGCATGTCAAGATTGCGTGAACCGGGCGTTTTCCATGCGCCGTCTGTCGCCGGTCATCGGATGATCTCACCAGTGGCGTCTCGCGGAGACGCAGGCCCGGAGATGTTCCGCTCGCGGTGTTCACGCACCGACGGGCCGGGAGCGTCCCGTGGTGACGGTCGATCTTGGACGGAGAAGATGGATGCGTACTTCACCGGTTGTGCTGGCGGGATCGTTCGGCAGGCGTGCCGGGCAATCGCTCGTGCGTGAGGCGATCGGGCGGCTGACGCCTTGGGAGCCGCTCGAGCGGTGCGAGGACGGCTACTCGATCATCCTCGGCGTGCCGTGGATTCTGCGGCACATCCTCGATGTCAATCTGCGTGCCATCGCGCGCTGCGATCTCGGGCGGCTGACGGACATCCACATCGTGTTCGACCGCGGGGAGAAGCCCGGGATGGCCGATTTCGCCTCGATGGTCGCGGCCGAGTGGCCGGGCCTGCCCCTGAGGTTCTCGTGGTACGCCCAGCCGGTAGGCAGGCTGTGCGAAGCCGTCAATGTATCGACCTTCTACAACGGTCTGAACATCCTGACCGCGCTGTCCCAGTGCCGCACGCGGGCCGCGGTGCTGCACGATTTCGACCTGTACCCGTTGCATGAGGACTACTTCGACGCCCTGGCCGGCATGGTGCTCGACCGCGGGATGCGCTTTGCGGGCATCGAGCGGACCAGGTATGACGGTTTGCGCGACGAGGACGACATCTACGGCACCTGGGGCCTGGCGATGGATGCCGCATGGCTTCGCAACGAGCGCCGCCCGGTGGACATCCTGCACCGCCAGTCGAGGCTGCCGGACGGGCGTCTGATCCGCCTGGACCCGTTCAGCTGGCTTCAGCTCTCGGAGCCCAGGCGTGCGGCGGTCGATGGCCTGACGCCGGATGATGTCTGCCATGTAAAGAACCTGTGCAGCACCTACCTGAGGCTCAACGGCGGCAAGAAGGTCGGCGTGGCCTGGCGGCTGCACTACCTGGCCTATCTCGAGGATGTCTCCCTGGGCAGCACCGATCGCATGGAAGAACTCACCGCGTCCATGGACAGCGCCCATGACCGGTCGCTGACGATCAACGGGCAGGTCATCGACTTTTCGAATGTGCATTGGACCTGCGCCAATGTGCTCCGGCGCGAGCTGTTCAAGCTGGACGAGTTCCTCTGCGGCGAGGTCCGGGGAGTGGTCCGCGACTTTGTCGCGTCCTCCGCCCGATTCTTCGGCGGCGCCGAGACGGTTCGGGCCGAGCACCAGACGATCCTCGTCCCGGCGTGACCGGGCGGTCCGCCCGGGAGCCGCCGCCTGCGGTGACACCGCGACCTAGTGAAACATCCGGCACGCCAACCCGTAGAAGCATGCGAAGGAGGTTCGCATGCCACGCACACGCCGCCTGCTCGCCCGGAGCCGCTCCGTTCTCGCGTTGATGGGGCTGGTCGCCGCCATCCCGGCTTCGGCCCAGACGCCACGGCCGCAGGATCCGCCGGCGGAGGTCCCGTACAGCAGTGAGCCGTTCGAGGTCGTGGTGCCTGTCGGGGAGGACGGGGATGGCGGGCACACGCTGGCGGGGACGGTCACGCTGCCCGATCCGGCCCGCTTCGGGGACGGGCCGCACCCGGGGGTGGTGCTGATCTCGGGATCGGGGCCGCAGAACCGGGACAGCGAGTTCTTCGGGCACCGGCCGTTTTTGGTGCTGGCGGACCGGTTGACACGGGCGGGGATCGCGGTGTTGCGGTACGACGACCGGGGGGTGGGGGCGTCCACCGGGGTGTTCGCGGAGGGGACGATCCCGCGCTTTGCGCACGACGCGGCGGCCGCCGCGGCGGCGCTGCGGGCCCATCCCGGCGTCGACTCCGGGCGGGTCGGCCTGATCGGGCATTCCGAGGGCGGGACGGTCGCGCCGCTGGTCGCCGCGGAGCACCCCGAGACGGCGTTCATCGTCCTGCTCGCGGGGATGGGCGTGGGCGGGAAGGAGATCCTGCTGTACCAGTCGGCGCTGATGTACGAGCGCGGCGGGCAGCCGCGGGAATGGATCGAGGAGAACCGGCGCGTGCGGTCGGAGCTGTTCGACGCGGTCGCGGCCGGGCTGGCGGAAGACGAACTGCGTCCGCTGGTGCGGGCGCTGGTCGACCAGGAGATGACCCACATCCAGAACGAGGACGGGCGGGAGCGGATGGTCGGGATGCTCATCGGGCAGTTCGCGAACCCCTGGATCCGCGGGTTTGTCTCCATCGACCCGGCGGAGGCGTTGCGGCGTGTGCGGGTTCCGGTGCTGGCGCTCAACGGCACGCTGGACACGCAGGTGCCCGCGGACATGAACCTGGACGGGATCGAGCGGGCCCTGGCCGAGGGGCCGTGCCCGTCGGCGACGATTGTCCGGCTGCCGGGGCTGAATCACCTCTTTCAGCCGGCGGAGACCGGGATGCTCGGCGAGTACGGGGCGATCGAGACGACCTTCGACGAGGCGACGATGGGGCTGATCGCGGGGTGGATCAAAGCGGTTGCGGGCAGGTCACCGAACAAATCTCCAGAGTGAGTTCAGCAAGAATTCCAGGATCCTGTGCCGCCACGACTGTTAGGTTTTTGGACTGTTGTGATACAGTGCCAGCATGCCAAACCATGAACAGTACACCTTGTCGATCGTTGCTTCGTCGTTCTCTTGGATCGCGGCTCTCGGGATCCCGGTGGTACTTTTCCTTGGTCGGATCACTTTTCTGATGTGGGCGTCACGGCTCAGTGATGACGAGAAATCTTTGCTCGCTACCGTCTACGCCACCGACTACCAGACGATCGCAATGGAGCGTGCGATGGGCATCATGGACCATCTGGTAATCAATAAAGTATCAATCTACCCATGGAAGGAGAGCGATGGTACCGAACCCGCATTGCACAAAGACGAAAGGACGCACTGGATTTCAGTCTTTGAGCGACTTTGCGAGCGCGGGTACTTTACAAGGACTGGAAGAGACATCTACAGGATGACCGGTCGCGGTGCTGAAGCGGCAAAGTCCGCTGGGCTACCCAGAAATTTTGAAGCCGAGCGGGAACAGTTGCTCTCTGGAATCTTGACTGGTTGAGTGCCATTCAGGAATCAGAGGCTTGCTCCACAGCGCCACGATCAGAAATGAAGAGTCACTGGGAGTGAGCCGGGCTCAGAGCACCGTGCCGGTCAGCAGCACCACGGCGGTGGTGAAGTAGATCAGCAGCCCGCTGACATCCATCAGGGTGGCGATCAGGGGCGTGCTCGAGGTGGCCGGGTCGATCTTGATGCGGACCATGAGGATCGGCAGCAGCGAGCCGATGAGGGTGGCCCAGGTCACGATCATCACCACGGCGGTGCCGATGGCGAAGCCCACGCGGATGGGCGCGTCGGTCTGGACGAAGCCGAGTTGCGAGGCGACGGCCACGGTCAGGAAGCCGAGCATGCCGAGCAGCGACCCCAGGCCGATGCCGGTGACCAGTTCCTTGCGGGCGACGCGCCACCAGTCGGAGGTGGAGATGTCGCCGACGGAGAGGGCGCGGACGAGCATGGTGGCGGCCTGCGAGCCGGTGTTCCCGCCGCAGGAGATGACCAGGGGGATGAACAGGGCCAGGACGACGGCCTTCTCGAGGGTTTCCTCGAAGCGGCTGATGACGCCGATGGTGCCGACCTGCATGATGAAGAGCATGGCGAGCCAGACGCCGCGTTTGCGGAGCATCTCGACCGTGCCGGTGGACATGTAGGGCATGTCCAGGGCGGACATGCCGCCGAGCTTGTGGACATCCTCGGTGAACTCGGCCTCGGCGACATCGGCGATGTCGTCCACCGTGACGATGCCCACGAGCAGGCCGAGCGAGTCGATGACGGGCAGGGCGGTGCGGTCGTAGCGGGCCATCTTGCGGACGGCCTCTTCGCGGTCATCGTCGGCGCGGAGTGCGAGGAACTCGTTGTCCATCAGATCGCTGATCAGCGCGTCGGTATCGGCGAGCAGCAGCTTGCGGATGTGGATGTCATCGATCAGCGTGCCGTCCTTGTCGGCGACATAGACCCAGTGGATGGTCTCGGCGTCGTGGCCGTAGCGGCGGATGTGATCCAGGGCCCGGGCGACGGACCAGTCCGAGCGGACGCGGACATAGTCCGGCGTCATGATGCGGCCGACGGATTCGGCGTGGTAGCCCAGGATGGCCTGGGTGATCTTGCGGTTGAGCGGGCTGAACCGCCCGATGAGCTGGCTGGCCACCTCGACGGGCAGCTCGTCGAGGACCGCGGCGCGGTCGTCGGGGTCCATGGACTCGATCAGCTTGGCGGCCCGCTCGTCGCCGAGTTCCTCGAGCAGGTGCTCCTGCTGCTCGGCGGACAGCTCCGCGAAGGCGTCGGCCGCGAGTTGGCGGGGCAGCACTCGGAAGGCGATGATCGCCTCGTCGTGGTCGAGGCTGTCAACCAGGTCGGCGATGTCGGCCGGTTCGAGGTTGGCCAGGGCGTCGCGGACCTGCCGGAACGACCTCTGGGCGATGAGCGCCTTGAGTTCCGGCTCGAGCAGCAGCGTGGTGGGTGAGCCCATGAGGGATCATGATACGCGGGCGGGCGGTCAGGCCCCTTCGGCGTGGATCCCCGGGCTGCGCTCGTGGTGAATCTTCTCGGCGGTGCGGCGGATGCCCCCGAGCATGCCGCGGAAAACGATGTGGTGGAGCGGCAGGACGCTGTACCAGTACAGGATGCCGAGCAGGCCCTTGGGGCGGAACCGGGCGGACATGGTCAGGTCGCATCGCGCCTCGGGGCGTTGTTCATCCGGCCGGATGCGGAAGGTCAGCATGGCCTCGCCGGGCAGCTTCATCTCGGCGCGGAGCGCGAGCAGGCGGTCGCGTTCGAGGCCGACCACGCGCCAGAAGTCCAGTGCTTCGCCGAAGGCGACCTGCTCGGGGTGGCGTCGGCCGCGTCGGAGGCCGGGCCCACCGACGGCCTTGTCCATCCAGCCGCGGACGCGCCAGAGCCATTGGGCGGCGTACCAGCCGTGGCCCCCGCCGATCCGGCAGATCGCGCGGTACACGGCGTCCGCCGGGGCGTCGATGACGACCGACCGTTCGTCCTGGTAGCTGGTCCCGCCGGCCCAGTCCGGGTCGCCCGGCACCACGCCGGCGGACGACCAGACGGTCTCGATCTCCCGGGCGTTGGTGCGGCTGACCGCCAGGCGGACGGCCTCTCGCGTGCCCAGGCGTTCGCGGGGCAGCAGGCGGTCCATCGCGTCGGTGGTCACGACGACGCGGTTGCGCAGGCCCTCGGCGAGCGGGCGGGCGATGGCGGGGGTGACGGGGGTCACCAGGCCGATCCAGAGCGAGCTGAGTTTCGGGGTCAGCACCGGCAGAGGGATGATGATCCGCCGGCGCAGGCCGAGTTCCGCGGCGGTGATCTGCATCATCTCGGCGTAGGGCAGAACATCCGGGCCGCCGATCTCGATGACCTGCCCGGTGGTTTCAGGCTTCTCCAGGCAGGCGACCAGGTCGGTGAGCACATCGCGGATGGCGATCGGCTGGCACTCGGTGCGGACCCAGCGCGGGGTGGTCATGACGGGCAGCCGCTCGGTCAGGTAGCGCAGGATCTCGAAGGAGACCGAGCCGGATCCGATGATCACCGCGGCGCGGAGCACGGTGACGGGGATGCCCGTGACGCCCAGGGCCGACTCGACTTCGCGCCGGGAGGCGAGGTGCTCGGAAAGGTCCTCGCCCGCGCCGCCGAGGCCGCCGAGATAGATGATGCGTTCGACGCCCGCTTGACTGGCGGCCCGGGCGAACGCCTCGGCGAGTTCGCGGTCCTGGCGGGCGAAATCGGCGTGCTTGCCGGCGCCGCCCATGGAATGGATGAGGTAGTACGCGACGCGGCAGCCCCGCATCGCGTCGGCCAGTGCCTGCACATCGTTCACATCGCCCGGGCAGACACGCACGCGCGGGTCGACCGACCAGGTGCGCGTGTCGAGCTTGCGCGGCGAGCGGGCGTAGCAGCGCACGGCGTAGCCGGCATCGAGCAGGCGGGGCACGAGCCGACCGCCGACATAGCCCGTGGCGCCAGTGACGAAGACGGGGGCGCTGTCGTGGTGGGCGTGGCTTTGGTTGAATTCTTCGTGTTCCACTGGCCTAGGGCTCCCGGCGGGCAGCGTACCACACCCGAGTCAGCGGCAGCCCGAGCAGGCGTCCGATCAGGCGGGCGGGCAAGGTGGCGCGAGCCCCGCCTCGGCCGGTTCCGCCCAAGACCGCCCGCCAGCGAGTCCCGACATGGATCTCGATATGCTGAAACTCGGCGAGTCTGCCCAGAGGGGCCTGCAGGCATCGGAAATCCCTGCCGATGCGCCGGGCGTTGCGGATGTTCTCGACCACAATCCGCGGTTCGCCGCCTTCGCCGATGATGACGAAGGAATCGTCGCCGCGCCGTGCTTCGACGCGGCCTTCGAAGGCGAGGTGACTCACTCCTCTGCGCCGTCTCGCGTGCGGATGCGCATGGTCCCGTTGAGCGTCCATTCCGCCCGTTCGGCGCCGTTGCCGGTGCCCGAGGGGACGCCGACGGTCATGTTGTCGAAGTCGTAGGTGATCTCGGCGTTGCGCCCGGTCAGCCGGTCATACAAGCCGATGGCCAGGTCCGGCCAGGTCTTAGTGTGCTCATTCTGCTCTGCCATGGGAAGCCTCCTTGTGTGTGATTCAGGTTGGCTTCGTTCCCGGCGGGCTTGCGGATTCGGGCCCGGCGTGGAACGGGTCCGGGGCGGCCGGTTCAAGGGGTCTGTTCGTACCCGGTTTCTGCGTCGGTGGCGGGTTGCTCGGGCGACTCGCGTCCCTCGTCGGTGATGATCGCCGGGATGTCACGCTGCGGCAGCTTGCGGTACACATCGTTGACGCCGTTGATGACAAACTGCACGGCGATGACCGAGAGGATCAGCCCGAAGAGCTTGGTGACGATGTCCTTGCCGGTCTCGCCGAGGAAGCGGACGAGGACCTTGGAATGGATCATCGCGTAGTAGGTGGTCCCCGTGGTGATGAGGATGGCCAGGAACACCAGGCCGACATGCCAGATGCTGGGGGCTTCGCTGGTGAGGATCATGACGGTGGCGATCGAGCCGGGGCCGCTGATGAAGGGGATGGCCAGGGGGATGATGGAGACATCCTGGGCCGGGCCGGCCTTGGCGGCTTCGGGGCCGTCCTCGGCGACTTCCTCTCCCTCGTCGCGACCCTTGCGGATCATGCCCATGGCGATGCCGAACAGGATGATGCCGCCCGCGATGCGGAAGGCCTCGATGGTGATGCCGAAGAGTTGGAAGATCACGCCGCCGAGCAGGGCGAAGGTGAGGAAGATGCCGGTGGAGACGAGCGCCGCCCGCTTGGCGGTCTCCTTCCGGCGTGCGTCGCTGGCGCGCGGCAGCAGCGACATGAAGACGAACGCCGTCGTCAGCGGGTTGACGATGACGAAGATCGCCGCGATGGTGATCAGGAGGTACTCGAAGGCGGAGAGGATCATGGTGGTATGGTGGGTCCGTGGGAAAGAGGTTGAGGGCCGCGGCGGGCCGCGGGCGGGTCAGCCGGCCGCGAGCGCGTGGGCGCCGAGGGCCGCGGCGTCGGCTTCGAGCGTACGCCTCGCCTCGGTGTCCAGCCCGTCGAGCAGGCCGAGGCGTTCGTAGGTGCGCAGGAGGGATTCGGCCTCCAGCCCGCGGTAGACCGACGCCGCGTCGACGATCGGGCGGCCGAGGATCTCCTCCAGATCGGCCTGGGTGTAGACCGGCTTCTCGGCGGCGGTGGTCCGCGTGCCGTACTGATTGAGGTTCGAGGCGAAGATCCCCGCGGCCGAGACGGGCAGGAAGTCCTCGTACCGCAGGCCCTCGAAGCGGACGAGCCCGTCGGCGATCAGGCGGGTCAGGTCGGTTGTGCTGATCGATCCCGCCGCGTCGATCCCGGCGCGGGTCGGCTCGTAGCGGGCGTGGACCAGGCCGGCGGCGACGAGTTCGGGCAGCGTCTTGGGGAAGCGGTCGAAGGCGGCGGCGTACATCCGCTCGTAGGTATCGAAGTCGCGGGTGACCAGACCGGGGTCGGCGGCCTTGGCCTTCTCGACCTCGGCCAGGCAATCGTCGTAGAGCGTGCGGCCCTTGGGCGTGGTGGCGTAGCCGCGCTGCTCGATCTCGCCGAAGCGGGCGGTGTGCACCGTGTCGAGTGCGGCGCCGTCGGGGTTGGTGAAGGTCACCGGCTCGGTCAGGGCCTTGTAGGCGTCCTGGCGAAGGAGCACGGGGGTATCCTCGCTGGGGCCCTCGGTCGAGTCCTTGAAGCCGGCGTGGGGCAGGCGGGACAGATCCAGGTCGGGCTGCTTGAGCCGCTCGGCAAAGGCGTTGACCAGCCGGGCGATGTCCGCGGGGGTCGCGTCGGCGCGGCCGAACGCGGCGATGGCGTCCGGGGTCAGGTGGCGGAAGAGCAGGCGCATCGCGTGTGCGTCGCTGCGTGCGGCCAGGCGGGTGAGGCTGACCATGGCCCGATTCCGCAGCATGGCCTCGTCGGATTCGCCCATGCAGAAGCGCATGGCCGCGGTGTAGAGGTCCATGCAGAAGGTGTTGGGCGTGAGGTGGTTGAGGTGGTGCGAGCGGAAGCAGGCGATGTCCGCCGCGATCTTGAAGCCGGCGTCGCAGAGGTGCTTGTAGAGATCGTGGTCGCGGGCCTGGCCGGTCCATTTGAAGATATGGTCCGCGCCGGCGCGGATCAACGAGTCGGCGTCGTGCCGGTCGAGGCCGCCCTGCGCCTCGGCCTTCTCGATCAGGGCTTTGGCCGCGTCTGAAAAGACCTGACGGGTGGCGAGCAGGGCCTCGATGCGCTGCTTCGTGGCGTCGTCGAAATAGTCGGTCAGCAGCAGCGAGGTGAACACGCGGTGCTCGGGGTTGATGGTCGAGCGGAAGGCGGTCGCGATGATGGGCTGGCTCTTGGCCCCGACATTGGCCATGTCGTAGAAGTTGTGCGGCTCCATGGCGAAACAGGCGAAGAAGCGCCCGATCCAGCGGTACTCGTCCGGGCGGCCGATGCGGATGGCCCCGTGGCGCTCGCCGCTGGTCTTTTCGATCAGCTCATCGGTGATGGAAAAGCCCGGGTGGACGACGGCCAGCAGGTCGCAGACGGCGCGGTTGCAGGCCCGGTTGACCAGCAGCGACTTGTCGTAGAGCGGGACCTCCTGCCCGAACATCCGCGAAAGCTCGGCGAAGAGGCGGTGCTGCATGTCGGTTCTGTCGACGAAGGTCGTGGACATCGGGCGGGCCCTCCGGCCGCGGGGGAGGCCGGCGTCGGGCCACACGCCCAACGCCGTCCGGCGGCACGCGGCGTCTGCAATCATGAGGATAGGAAGCGGCCCGGGACAGCGCCCCCGGTTCAGGGAGTTGTCCGGTGGATCCGGTGCGATCGGGCCCGTTCTCGGACCCGAAAAGTGTGGGGGACTTCTCCAGACCCGCACGACCGGGCGGCCCTGTGAAGTTCCCCCGATCAAGGGGTTGCGTGAACTCGATTGGATCCCCGGCCCGGCCGATGTGGTCCGGATGCACGCCCGGGAGGGCGCCGGAGAGCGTCACGGCATGAGCGGAGACAGCGCGACAACCCGTCCGGTCACCGGGGCCGAGGCCTTCGAGCTGGCCGCACACCGAAACACGCCGCTCTCCGTCGTTCGGCCCGAAGAGCTGGGCAAGGCCCCGATGGCGCGCGGGCGCTTCCTCGCGCCGGAGGACGGCGCGGTGCTGGTGGAGAACCTCCAGATCCCCGGGCGTCGGGTGACTTTCAAAACCGATCAGGTGATCGAGGCCTATTTCCAGCACGACGGGGAGATCTTCTGCTTCCGCTCACGCGTGCTCGAGATGGACACCCCGGTCCGGCTCAATGACACCACCGTCGTCCGGGCGATGCGGATCACCGAGCCGGCCAAGATCATCAAGGGGAACCGGCGCAGCATCTACCGGCAGAGTTTCGCCTCGGTCAACCCGCCCGTGGATGTGGAAGTGTGGGCCGTGCCGCTGGAGATGCTCACCGAAGAGCAGCGGGCCCACGCGCACCCAGAGAAGGCGGAAGAGGCCGAATCCGATGCCGCCGGCGATGTCGCCGGTTTCCGGGTCGAGCGATCCGAGCGGACGCACCGCGGCCTGACGCCGGCGCAGACCCTGTACGAATCGGTGCCCGGCCTCTCGCTCGAGCAGTTCCGGGCGCTGCTGTCGTCCGAGCCGCACTGGAAAGGCGAGATCGCCGACGCGTCGGAGTTCGGGCTCGGGCTGACCGTCCATCGGGTGGTCTACTCGCGTCTGAAGGTGTTTCAGCCGCTCGCGGTCCGCTTCAAGCTGCCCGATGTGGCGCACCCGTCCGAGTTCCTGTTCGAGATCCGGCGCGTGCAGGGCGTGAACGACACCAACGCCCGGCTCGGCGGCCTGCTGCTCATCAACGCCACCAGCCACGCCGAGGTCCGCGCCAGCCGCGACCTGGCCAAGTTCACGCTGGACCTGCAGCGGGAACGGGCCAGGCGGGTGCGCGAGGCGGGCTGAGGCCGGCCTGCATCAGAGCGGGGGCGTGCTCTCATCCCTGATCATGGCGTTTCCGAGGCGCCGTGCGGCGGCCTTTGCTTCTTCCGTCCAGTCGTTCGGCGGCGTAAGGAGGTAGCGGTCGGCGAGCGACTTCCATAGATGCACGCTCTGGCGGAAAAACCCATCTTCAAGAATCCATGTCCAACGATCGATTCGTCGGGCAAATGATCGTTGCTTGCGCTCGAAGATCTCGTCAACCGCACGGGCGAAATCCACCTGGTCGACCCGATCCTTCGAAGCTGCTGCGATGATCATGAGGGCCATGCGACAAAGAGTTGCGTCGGTTTCATGTTCGTGCCATGTGGGATCCGCCTGATCGCACCAATCTCTCGCCCACACAATGAGATCCTTCAGTTCGCCGAGCCACGCCTGTTCAACGGCGATGGTGCTTTCGATCAGGCGGGGCAGCACTTCGCTCGGCTCGCTCTCGTGGCCCTTGGACTCGGAGTATGCCGACAGCAAGCAAGCACAACAGAAGAGCCGAGATATGTGCAGTTCGCGGGTAGTAAATTTTTTAGGATTGTCGCCGCTCCGATCCTCCGGGTCATCCCACTTGACAAGCGACAATGCTTCGATCACCCTGTCATCAAGGGGCGAAATGATCCGCGGACTCTGAACGAGATGTTCGATCACGCGACTCTTTAAAAAATCCGCGTCTGCGATGTACCGCACCAGCTTCGGCGTCATCCGCGGCTTGATCAGATCGATCAGCCCGGTTGGATAGGGGGCTCGCGCGTCTCGGTCCTTCATAGGACCAGCCCATCCAGCGATCCCAGCCCCACCGGCTCCTGCGTGTGGAACGGCTCGCCGGCGTCCGTCCCGATGCGTGAGCCGAAGTACACCGCCGAGGCGGCGACCCACTCGACCACCTTTCGGTTCTTCTCCGGCCGGACGAACTGGGTTTCGTACGCGCGGATGGCGTCGAGCTTGGCGTCGACGCAGCCGCTGATGTCGAAGACGAAGCTCGGGTCGGGCACCCAGCGCAGGTGCGTGGCGTAGTAGTAGAACAGCCATTTCGGGTGGCACGGGCGGGTCTGGGCGCCGGCGTCCTCCACGCCGGGGCCGTCCAGCGGCTCGCCGGTCCAGCCGTCGACCGGGCCGGGCATGGTGATCTTGCTCAGCTTGCTGTCGAAGCGGGCGTCCTCGACGATGCGGGTTACGGCGCGGTGGTCGGGGTGGGCGTCGACGGGGTAGGTCGTAAAGAGGATGTCCGCCTGCCACGCCCGGAACACGGCGGCCGTCCTGTGGCGGGCCTCGATCGTGTGCTCGACCGTGCGGTTGGGCAGGCCGAGGAGCATCCGCCGGATCGGGACGCCCCCCGGGTGCTCGGCCGGGTCGGGCGAGAGGATCGCGGTGGCGGCGGCGGTCTCGGCCTTGCGGGTTTCGTGGCTGCCCAGGGGCGTGGGCTCGCCGTCGGTGATGTCCAGCAGCAGGATGTGGTGCCCCTGCCGGGCGAGGCGCACGATCGTGCCGCCCATGCCGAGTTCCTGGTCATCCGGATGGGGGCCGACGACGACGATGCGAGCCATGGGCGGATCATACAAGCCGCGACGGGCAGGGAGCGGGCGCGGCGTCCGGCGGCCCGCTTCGGTTTACCGCGGGGTCCAGGGTCGGATGCTCCACATGTCCGCGCCGGGCCGGCGGTAGGTCTCCTCGAACGGCATCAGGCGGACCGAGGCGTCGATGAAGGAGTAAAACTGCCCGCCCCGGTAGCGGAGCGCGTTGCCGGGGATCAGCGGCGAGCGTCCGTCGATCTCCTCGTCCCACTCGTCGCGGTCGGGGTGGTCGGTGTTGGAGGCCGGGATCGCCCGGCCGCGGCTCCAGTGGTAGGGGTCGCTCGGGTCGGGCGATTCTGACCAGGGGTCCAGGCACAGGTCGAAGAAGTCGCTCGCCCAGAACGGGTCGTCGGGGTTGTCGACCGGAAGCGTCGGCGGCACGGGCGCGTCGACCACCAGCGACCACTGCTTCTCGCGGAGCGTCTGGTAGACGACGCCGGAGGGCGACCAGATCTCGGACAGCCGGCGCGGCACGCCCGTGATCAATCCGTTGTCGGAGAACGAGCCCCACATCGCCGGTTCGAGCCGGTCCGGGTCGGCGGGGTCGAACCAGACGCTGCTGCGGCTGGTCTCCCGCCCGCCCCGGTCGACGCCGCCGGTGGGGGTGTCCATGTAGGCCTCGAGCGCCCGCTGGTAGGAATCCAGCTCCCACCAGCCGATGGTCTCGGGCAGGCCGGTGTCCGGGTCGACGAGCATGGTGCGGGGGAAGCGTTCGCGGTGGTCGTTGTTGTAGCCGGCGGTCGCGATGGCGATCTGGCGCATGTTGCTCATGCAGACGGCCCCCTGGGCCGTGCGCCGGGCGCTGCCCAGCGCGGGCAGCAGGATGCCGATCAGCAGGGCGATGACGGCGATAACGACGAGCAGTTCGATCAGCGTGAAGGCGCGGGATGGACGGGCGGGCATGGCTCGGTCTCCAGAAATGTAGCAATGGCTACAATAATTTGTAGCAGAGGCTACATTCATGGGCGACGCCTGTCAAGGATCACGGTTCATTTTCGTTGAGCATCCTGATTGTTCTTGGTGCGGCGGGTGCGCGGGGGGCGTGCCCCGGCCGCTCTCCGCCGGTCGCGGCTGGTTGGTCAGTTGAACCGGTTCTCGACCACCACGAACCCGACCAGCTCGCGGTTGTCCGCCGGGCCGGTCTCGATCTCGACGAGCACCACGGCCGCGGGGTCGCGCCGGGCGAAGAAGCCGCCGGCGCGGTAGAGGTCGCCGAACTCGTCCACGAAGGTCCGCAGGTCCAGCTCCCAGGTGTCGCCCGGCTCGAACACGCCGACCTCGGCCGAGTGTTCCTGGTTGAGCCACAGCCGGCCGGGGCCGAAGGTCCGGGCGGTGGTGTTGGTCATCCGCAGCTTGGTGACCTCTCGGAAGACCTGCACGGGCGCGACCGTCCCCCGCGGCAGGTCGATGGGGTAGCTCGGCCCGGCCTCGGCCGCCCGCGTCTCGCGGAACAACTGGCAGCCGCCCAGCGACGAGGCGACGCCGCCGGTGAGCAGCAGCACGCCCGCGAGGGGCACGATCCGGGTTCGGAGTTGGTTCAGCACGCCCCTATCCTCTACCCGATGGGCTGCCAGAGCAACAACGCGACCCCCCCGACCTTCGCCGTGGCCGATGGGGCCCAGGAGATCGACCCCCGGAAGGTGGCCGAGGACCTGGTCCACCGCCACGGCCCGGGCGGCATGGACCCCCGCGTCCGGGCCGTCATCCCCGAATGGGACGCGCCCTTCTTCCAGGCCGGTCTGGCGGGCTATTCCGACGCCCCCATGCGGATCATCGCCCGGCGTCACGGCTGCCCGATCTGCGTGACCGAGGCCCTTCTGGACCGCACCCTGCTCGCCGGGGGCCGCGGCTTCGCCAAGGCCGACCTGGGCGACATCGAGGACAACATCCCCGGCGGCGAAGAGGACCACCCCCTGATCGGCCAGATCATGGGTTCCGAACCCGCCGAGATGGCCGCCGCCGCCGTGAAGATGGTCGAGCAGGGCCGGCGAGGCGACAAGGAATACCGCAAGGCGGCGTACAAGGACCAGCCGCCGGACTGGTTTCGGGAGAAGCTCCGCCTGCCGGGGGGGGAGCAGTTGTCAGGGAAGGGACTGGCCACTAGCCATCAGGGACAAGGGGAAGATCCAGAAGACTCCGCGGCCGGAACCCTAGTGGCCAGTGGCCAGTCCCTAGTCCCATCCCCCCGCAGCTTTGCTGCGGTAGACATCAACCTCGCCTGCCCCGTCAAGAAGATCTCCACCAAGTCCCGCGGCGGGCACTGGCTGACCGACCCCGCCGGGGCGATCGAACTCCTCGAAGCCGTGCGCGAGGCCCTGCCGGCGGAGGTGCCCGTCACGGTCAAACTCCGCCGCTCGTTCGACGACACGCAGGAGATGGTCGACAACCTGCACCGGATCTTCGACGCGGCCTACGACATGGGCTGCGCCTGGGTGACGGTCCACGGGCGGACGGTCGAGCAGAAGTATGTCGGCCCGTCGCGCTGGGACCCCTTGCGCGAACTCGTCCAGCGCCGCCCCAACCACCCCGTCTTCGGCTCGGGCGATGTGTGGGATGTCAACCAGATCTTCCGCATGATCGCCTACACCGGCGTGGCCGGGGCCTCGGTCGCCCGCGGCTGCATCGGCAACCCCTGGATCTTCCGCCAGGCCCGCGACCTCTTGGAAGGCCGCGAGCCGCGGAAACCGACCATCGCCGAGCAGCGCAGCGTGCTGGAGCAGCACTTCGAGCTGGCGCTGGCCGCCAACCGGGGGATGCGCCACCCCGAACTGCACACCGGCAAGACCATGCGCAAGTTCGGCCTGCGCTTCGCCGAGCACCACCCGCGGGGGGACGAGGTCCGCCAGGCGTTCATCAGGGTGGCGTCGCTGGAGGACTGGCGGGGGGTGCTGGAGGGGTGGTATGGCGCTGATACCTGAATATGCGTGCCCAAAGTGTGGCGGCATCGCGTATCGACGGTTTATGGGCACGATGCATGTCCGTGGCGATCCTGACGAGATCCGCGAGCACTACCGCAAAGGACCCTTCCGCACCCGGATTGAGGCTTGGAAGGACAGTAAGGGATGCAATGTCACGGTCTTCGCCGATGAATGGCAGCAGGCCGCGGCCAAAGGTAGGCCCGAGCGGTCTTATCCCGACTTGCTGCTCTGCACGGAATGCCACGCCAGGACGGGGGTGCTCAGTCTCGGCCCCAAGGACTACTACTGGCGAATCAAGACCAGGCATGGTGTGCTTTGGGCATACAACAGGCAGCATCTCGCGGAAATCCGTGACTTCATCCAGAGCCAAAGCCGTCCGCAGGGATTTCACAAGTTGCCGGCGACCATGCTCAAGGGGTCGAACCGCGAGGAGATGGTTAGGCTAATCAACCGGGCGTTCGAGCGCGGTCCGGACACCCGATGAGGATGTCCGTCAGGCGTTCACAATGGCGGCTTCGATGGAAGACTGGCGAGGGGTGCTGGAGGGGTGGTATGGACCGGACACCACCTGATACCGCCAGACGGAACGAGGCCGGAGAGCGGCGTTTCGGTTCGATCGATGAGCTGCGCGACTTCTGTCGCGCCATCGAGCAGGGCTGGTTCCGGTGCCAGGCCTTGGCGATCGGATCCGTCACCTTGAGCAATGACGCGGATGTCGTCGCCGCGTGCTTTGAGGCGGAAGCGGCCGCGCAAACGGAAGAGCAGGTCTACAAGCAGGTCGCCTGTCTTGCGTGGCCGATCTCGGCACTGATCACGCGGGGCCGGATCGAGACCGCAGAAGAGATGGCCGAGCGATCGATCGCTGCGTCGGGACATGTGACGCCGTCAAGTTCCCGTGCGGAAGCGTTGGTGGGACTCCTCGAAGCCGTGTGGCCGCTCGGCGAGCGGTTCCAGCGTGCGATTTACGAGCAACTCTTCGAGCTGCTCGCACACGATCCACACTGGCGGGTCATGCGGGCGTGCCGCGATGCCGCATTGATGTACGCTGACGCGGATCAACCCGACTGGCTCGCCGATCTGCTCGGATCTTGTCCGACCCAGAAGGTCACGCGCCGGATCAGGGAGGACCGAGCGGCTGGGGTTCGCATCCGGATCCGGGTGTATGTCGGACCTCGTGCTGAAACACACGAGTCCGGTTGATGGACGCAGCGCGGCGCCGTTCAGGATCGCGACTGGTCGGTTTCGGGAGTCTGGATGTCCACGGGTGGCGTCCCGATCATCGGCGCCCGCCCCATCATCGCCACCAATACCCCCGCGAAGATCAGCACGAACGCCACCCCCTCGTTCCACCGCGGCCGCTCCTTGAGCACCACGATCGCGAACACGATGAACACCGTCATCGTGATCGCCTCCTGCAGCACCTTGAGCTGCGCCGCCGTGAACGGCCCGCCCTGCGAGTAGTGCCCGATCCGGTTCGCCGGCACCTGCAGCAGGTACTCCGGGAACGCGATCAGCCACGAGATCCCGATCGCCACCGGGATGGTCCACCCCGTCTTCTTGAGGTGGCCGTACCAGGCCCAGGTCATGAAGCAGTTCGAGCCGATGAGCAGCAGCACGGTGAGCAGGGCTTTGGACATGGCGGGGAGAATATCCGCCCTCGGGGCGGGTGAGCCCGGCCCGACGAACGTCAGGATCAATGGTCACCCGCGGCCGGGCACGGGCGGTACGCTTCCGCCATGATGCACCGAACGATGGCCGTCCTTACATTGTTTGTCTTGACGGCTCTGTGGCTGCCCGGATGCTTTTCATACCACCGGGCCCAGGGCGGCCCGGCCCAGGCCGAGCTGTTGCCGGCGGACGCGTGGGTCCGGCCCGATGCGGAGGCCCTGCGGCCGCTGGCCGGGACTCCGAGCTTGATCCGGCGCTACGAGGTCGATCGTGACGGCCTGACCGAGGATTTTCCGCAACTGACGCCCGAGCAGCTTGACCTGGTGGCCGACAAAGCCGTCCGGCTGCACGCCGTCGAGATCATCGAGAGCCGGCTCACCGAGGGCGGCCTGATCCGGCTCTGGCACGACACCCGCAATCCAGAATCCGACACGCGGAGACCCCTGTTCTTCAACTTCCGTGGTCGGATCGAGAAGTTCGTCGACCGCGGCGCCTTCCTGACGCCCGACCACCTCGAGTGGCGTATGGCCAACGAGGGCTCCCGCGAACGGCACGGGCTTGAAGAGCGCACGCGTTCCCGCGGCACCGATGTTCGCGCGGTCACCATCACCGACGAGACCGCCCGCTGGCGTTTGCGCGAGGGCTACTCGCTCGGTTTCTCGTTCCCGGATGGAGAACCGGTCGGCCTGGTGATCCACCTGACCTCGCTCTTCGAGAACAAGTACGAGCACGCCGTGGTTCGGCGCTTGAAGCGGTGGGGCTGGGCCGTGGGGCATGTGGAGACCCAGCTCAGCGTCCGCGGGCCGCTGGCCGAGCGGGCCATGGACCGGCGCAACGAACGCGAGGCTCTTTTGGAATCGCGTATGCCGTTTCACCCGCCGGAGTTCACTGAACGGGTCTACGCGGGCGACGAGCCGTCCTTTGCGGAGATGAGCAGCTATGTCCGGCGCCGCCACGAACTCGGCGAGGAACTCAAGAAAGACCTGTCCGACCTCGGCACCGGCTTCGAGCTCGGCCCGGACTCGGACCCGGAAGCGATCGCGGACGCCATCGCCGCGGCGGTGGATCTGAAGCTCTCCGAGCACGCCGACGCGGTCGCCGCCCTGGTCGAGTCGCTGGACCGGATGCACCCCGAACTGGCGGGCCGCCCGCTGCTGGTCACCGGGTTCAGCGCGGGGGCCCTGGCCGCCCCGGCCGTGGCCGCGCGATTGCGCGAGTCGCATCCGGATCGGCCCGTGCTGTTGCTGCTCGCCGGCGGCGGCGGCACGCTGCTCGAGATCGCACAGGGCAGCACGCTGACCAACGGCGGCATCCGGCTGAAAGCACGAGACGGGCCCGATCCCACGCCCGAGCAGCTCGCCGCGCTGCAAAGCCGGTACGAGTCGCGGAGCAGGCTCGACCCGATCCGCGCCGCTGCCGCCCTGCGCGACATCCCGGTCCTGCACATCTACGCCGGCAACGACACCGTCATCCCCACGGCCGCCGCAGAGCGGTTCAACGCCGCCCATGGGTCGGTGGATCGCATGGTGCACCGGGGCAACCACGACACGCTGCTGTTTTTCCTCAACTCGCAGGCCGGGCGCATCCGCTCGTGGCTTCGCTCGCACGGCGTCGAGTAGCACGCATCATCCGGGCGACTTAATCACCAGCGTCACCGGTCCGTCGTTGACCAGTTCCACCCGCATGTCCCCGCCGAATACGCCGGTCTCGACCGGCACGCCCGCCGCGAGCAGCCCGGCGCGGACCGCGCCGAACAGCCGCTCGGCCTCGGGCGGCTTCATGGCGTTGGTGAAGTCCGGGCGTCGGCCCTTGGCGGCCGAGCCGGCGACGGTGAAGTTGGGCACCAGCAGCACCGACCCGCCCACCTCGGCCAGGCCCAGGTTCATCTTCCCGGCTTCGTCCTCGAAGACCCGCAGCCCGGCGAGTTTGGAGGCCATCCACGCCGCGTCCGCGTCGGTGTCGCGGGCTTCGACCCCGAGCAGGACCACCAGCCCCCGCCCGATCGACCCGGCCACGCCGACCCCGCCCGGCTCGTGGACCCGCACCTCCGCTCGCTCGGCCCGCTGCACGATCGCCCGCATGCCCGTCTCTCCTTGCGTTGGATCCCGCGGCGTGCGGCTTCACCTCCGGGCCGATCCGTGGTACATTACGCCCGGAGGTCCCGCATGCCCCAGTGGATGATCGTCACCCTGATCGTGCTGATGGTGCTCGTCGTGCTCGGCTTCTTCGGGCTGATGTTCGCCGAGATGGGCGCCAAGCGGACCACCGGCAAGTTCAGCGCCAGCAAGGGCTCGGGCAGGCGGGGCAAGCCGCGCAGGAAGAAGAGCCGCTGAGCAGCCCGGGCCTGGTTGGGCCCGCGGTGGCCGGCTCGCGGCCCGTGCTGATCATCCGTGCGATCAGGCCCGGCGCTCCGACGAGCCGGTGTCGGCCTCGCCGGTGCGCGTCGCCTCGGGCCGGGTCTTGGGCTCGTTGGATCGGGTGTCGGTCTTGGTCGCCTCGCCGGAGGTGCTGGCGTAACGGACCCGGCCGTGGTAGATGCTCGAGACGGTTTTGGAGATCGAGTCGCAGATCATCGACAGCTCGCGCAGCGTCAGGTCGCATTCGTCGAACTGGCCGTCGACGAGGCGCCGGTTGGCCAGCTCGCGGACCAGGGCGTCAATGCGCGCCGGGGTCGGCTCGGCCAGCGTGCGGGTCGCGCTCTCGACGGCGTCGGAGAGCATCGTGATGGCGACTTCCTTCGTCCGCGGGCGCGGGCCGGGGTAGCGGTAGTCGACCTCGGAAGGCAGCCGGTCGTCGTCCGGCTCGACCACGCGGGTCTTCTCGGTGTCCTGGCCGGACTCGGGCTCCTTCTCGCCCTTCTCGGGCTTTTCCGCCTTTTCGACCGCGCGCCGGTAGAAGTACTCGACCAGCGTCGTGCCGTGGTGCGCCTCAATGAAGTGACGCAGGCTCCGCGGCAGGTTGTGCTTGCGGGCGATCTCCATCCCGTCCTTCACATGGCCGACGATCACCAGCAGCGACATCGCCGGGTTGAGCTTGTCGTGCTTGTTCTGCCCGCCGGCCTGGTTTTCCACGAAGTACTGCGGCTTGTTCATCTTGCCGATGTCGTGGTACAGGCAGCCCACATAGGTCAGCAGCGAGTCCGCCCCGATCGACTCCGCCGCCGACTCGGCGATCGACGCGACATTCAGCGAGTGGTTGTAGGTGCCGGGGGCGCGCTGCTGGAGTTCGCGCAGCAGCGGTTGCTTGGGGTCGCGCAGCTCGATCAGCGTCATGCCGGTCGTGATGTCGAACGCCCGCTCGACGAACGGCAGGATGAACAGCGCGATCCCGCCGACCAGCAGCCCGGAGAGGAACGACTGCGCCCCCGCCGACATCACCGACGCGGTCCGGGCCGCCATGCCCGGCCCGACCGCGGGGAGCTGGACGATCTGGTCCAGCATCGACGCGCCGCTCATCGCCAGCGCGACGGCGATCGACATGCGGATCAGCGTGCGCCGCTCGCGGATCTCGCGAAGCTGGCTGACCGCCGAGGCGATGCCGATGATCATCAGCGCCAGCATCCCCACGTGCAGCCCCAGCGCCAGCGCCACGAACACCGCCAGCACCGCGCTGACCGCCAGTGAGGTCCGCTGGTCGTACGCCACGCACAGCAGCACCGCGACGAGCACCACCGGCGTCAGCGACGCCAGCCACATCAGCCGCGGGTCGAACACGCCCAGCAGGCACGCAGACGCCACCGCGGCGGCCAGCAGCAGCGTCAGCCACCCGATCCGCGCCGGACGCTGGGCGATCTTCGGGCTAAACGCCGTCACGTACCCTGCCAGCAGCACCGTCAGCACGCCGACAAGGCCGAAAATGCCCGCACGCCGGGCCATGATCTTTGCGGCCCCGCCCTGGGCGCGGAACTGCTCGCGTTCGCGCAGGAACAGGCCGAGCTGGTCCGAGTCGAGGACCTCGCCCCGTCCGTAGATCTTCTGGCCGACCGCGATGTTGCGCCGGACCGTCGGCACGCGTTCGGCGGCCCGTGACTGGGCGTCGGCCGTGGCGGACGCGTCGAAGGAGAAGGTCGGACGCTGGGACCGGATCAGCCGGTTGCGCACCACCTCGTCCGCCGGCGACTCGAACCCCGCGATCCGAACGATCCGCTCCACCTCGCGCCGGAGCATCTCCGGGTTCTCGATGTTGATCGCGTCGTCCCGGCTGACGAACTCGCGTGTGCCGCCCTCCTCCGCCGGGCCGACGCGCAGCTCGATCTGCGGGCTCAGGCCCTCCTGCATCACCCGCTGCCAGCCCTGCCCGCTGAGGATCGGCCGCCTCCGCAGGATCTCGTCCAGCCGCGCCGTCCGCGTCGCCCACTGGGCCAGCCGCGCCTCGTCCTCGGCCAGCTCACGCACCGCGGCCAGCCGGTCCTCCGAGAGCCCGAACTTCACGCGGATGTCCTGGTCCACCCGGTCCAGCGAATCCACCCCCGCCAGCGTCCGCGGCAGGTTGGCGATCGAGGCCCGCAGTTCCTCGAGCACCGGCAGGTCGGCCGAGTAGATCCGCGCTGTGTTCTGGCGCGACGCTTCCCGGCGCATCTCCGTCTGGTGCGTGTCCTCGGTGTTGAACTCCACCCGGGCCAGGCGCGTCTCGCGCATGATCTGCCCGACCGCCACGCGCGGCTGCTCAAGCGTCCAGGCCGAGATCGACCCGACCACCATGACGAACAGCACGCAGGCCAGCAGCCCCCAGCCCAGGGCTTCGTGGTCGGCCAGGGTCGCCAGCCGGTCCCGCCAGCGCAGACCCTTGGTCGAGAACTTCACCCGGGAAGTCGTGGTCCGCGCGTTTTTGCCGGTGTCCTTGGCCATGCCGCTCCCAGCCTACCCCTCAGCCTCCGGCCGCGGGCGAAACCACGCCCGGGCCTTCGGTGTCGTCGCCAAAGGCCTGGGCCACCGCTTCCCGATACGCCCGGTGGTCTTCGGACGACCCATAGGCATCGACGATCCGCTGCACCAGCTTGTGCCGGACCACATCGGCCCCGGTCAGGGTAACCATCCCGATCCCCGGAACGCGTCGCAGGCGGCGCACCGCGTCGATCAGGCCGGACTCGGCCGGATCGGGCAGATCAATCTGGGTTGTATCACCAGTGACAATCATCTTGCTCCCGTGCCCCATCCGGGTCAGGAACATCTTCATCTGCCCCTTGGTCGTGTTCTGGGCCTCATCAAGGATGATCACGGCCCCGTTGAGCGTCCGCCCACGCATGAATGCCAGCGGCACCACCTCGACCACATCCGACTCGATGAACCGGCGCAGGTCCCGGTACTCCATCATGTCGTGCAACGCGTCCAGCAGCGGGCGCAGGTAGGGGTTGACCTTTTCCTCCAGCCCGCCGGGCAGGAAGCCCAGCTTCTCGCCGGCCTCCACCGCGGGCCGGCAGAGGATCACCCGCGAGACCGAGCCCTCGCGCAGCATGTGCACGGCGGCCGCGACAGCCAGATAGGTCTTGCCCGTGCCCGCGGGGCCAAAGCCGAAGGTCAGGTCGTTGTTTCGGATCGCATCCAGATACAGACGCTGGTTGTCGGTCTTCGGCTCCACCGGCTGCCCGGCGGCGTAGACACGCAGGCGACCGTCCCAGCCGTTGGCGCGGCCCTGGTTGAACCGCTGGCGAGCCCGCCCGGACTCCGCGGCGATCATGGCGAGGACCTCTTCGCGGGAAACCCCCACCCCGGCCCGCGTCCGGCGCCCGAGTTCCTCGAGCACCTGGCGTGCGACACCCAGCTCGGGCTCCTCGCCGCGGACCTGGATCGCGCCGCCGCGGGCGGCGATCGCCACGCCGAGCGCCTCGCGGATCAGTTTGAGATTGCGTTCGCCCGAGCCGGTCATCCCGACCGAGTCCTGCCCGGGGGGCATGGGGATGGTGATTTCCAAGCGTGCTCCACTCCGTCCGTGCTACGCTGGCGTCCACACGACGCCACCGAGCACCGGGCCGGAACCCAAGTCCGGCCGATCGATCCCAAGGCAGAGTATATGAGCCCCGCCCCCCATCCCGGCCGAGCAATTCCGCAAACCGCAAACCGCCCGCTTGCGGGGGGTTACGCCGCGCTCGCCGTCGCCGGAATCCTGACCCTGGCGGCCTGCCAGGGTCCCACGGCCCAGCCGCAGCCCCGCCTCGCCGGCCAGACCCGATCGATCGCTGGTGAAGACCCCTCCCGCTCGCCCTACCACGGCTGGCGCGCCATCGATCGCGCCGTGACCGAGGGGGCCATCGAGCACCTGGTGGTCGCGACCGCCGTCGGGTCGGTCGGCCACCGCTTCCGCACCTACCGGCTGATGGGGCCGCAGGACCAGCCCGGTGAACTGACCGTGGAACGCACGGACGAGGGCGTGGAACTGACCATCCGGCTGGGGCGTTTCGGCATGCCGGAGCTGGAGGACCGGGTGCTCACCGAGATCCGTCACCGTCTTCGTGCGGACGACTGACACCGTGGTGAGGCGCGGGCCGGTCCGCGCACCGGGGCAGTTCGACGATCATCGTGGTGCCCTGCTGGTACACGCTGTCGACGCCCACCGTCCCGCCGAGGCGTCGCGTCGCGTGCTTGACGATCGCCAGCCCGAGGCCCGTGCCCCGCTGGACCGAGCCGCCGGTGCGGGCCCGGTCGACCTGGTAGAACCGCTCGAAGATCCGTTGCTGGTGCGCGATGGGGATCCCGATGCCCTCGTCCCGTACCGTGATGCGCACGCCCATCGGCAGGTCCGCGCCCGCGGGCGGCGGATTCACCGGGTCGGGCGGGATCGACTCCGGCCTCGCCGCCAGCACAACCGGCGTGCCCTCGCGTGCGAACTTGGTCGCGTTCTCCACCAGGTTGCGCAGGATCAGGTCGAGCAGCACCGGGTCCGTCCGGATGCGCGAGACGACGGGGTCGATGTCGAACTCAACGCGCAGGTCCTTGCGCTTGCAGGTCGGCTCGAACTGCTCGCGCTGGTGCTCGAACACCTCGCGCAGGTCCACCTCCGACAGCGAGGGCGGCGTCTCGCCGGATTCCAGGCGGGACAGGTCCAGCAGGTCGTTGACCAGTGCCTCCAGGCGGGCGGCGTTGCTCGAGATCATGCCCGTCAGCCGCTCAAGCATGGCCGGATCGTTCCTCGCGGGGCCCTGGATCGTCTCGGCCGCGCCGCGGATCGAGGCGATGGGCGTGCGCAGCTCGTGCGAGGCGTTGGCGGCGAAGTCCGCCTTCAGCTCCGAGGCCTTGACCAGCTCGGTCACATCGCGCAGCGTGACCACGCAGCCCGAGCCGCGGTCGAGCGAGTCGGCCGAGACCACCAGCGTGCGCAGCTCGCCCTCCACGGGCATCTTGAGCCGGGCGCGGCCCGGCTCGCCGGCGCGGGCCAGCCGCTCCATTTCGTGCAGCTCGGGCTGGGTGAACAGCTCGTCGAAGCGCACGCCAATGAGCCGGCGCCCCCCGCCGAGCGTGCGCGACGCGGACCGGGACGCCGCGGTGATCACGCCGTCTGCGTCGGTCGCGATGATCGGCGTGCCCGCCGCGTCGAGCACCCGGCGGAGCTGCTCGGCCCGCTCGTCGTCGGACCGTGCCGAACGCAGCCGCCTGAGCAGGTCGAGTGTCTCGTCCTCCGCCCGGAGCAGGTCGGTGCGCACGCGCAAGACCAGCCACCCCAGCGCCCCGAGGGCCACGACCAGCATCCATGGCAGGAACATCGCGACGATGATCGCGCTGGCGCACACCGCCGCGGGCAGCGGCCAGCCGCCGCGCACGCCGTCGTCCTGCGCAGGTTCGGAGAGGTGTTCGGGCACGCGGGATTGTTCCGTGCCGGGGCCGACGCGGGAGCGGTGGTGGGGGGGGGAAAGCGTGGGCGGGCGGGTCAGGCCTGGGAATCGGCCGTCTCAGGCTCGGTGCTGGCCCGGTATCCCACGCCGCGGACGGTCTTGATCAGGTTCGCGTGCTCGCCGAGCTTTTTGCGGATCGAGGTGATGTGGACATCGATGGTCCGCTCGGTGACGGTCACGCCCGGCCCGATGGCCCGGGAGATCAGCGCCGGACGGCTGAGCACCTTGCCCTGGGCGCTGACCAGTGCGGCCAGCAGGCGGAACTCGGTGATGGTCAGCTTCATCGGCTCGTCGTCGACCGTCGCCGCGTGCTCGTCGAGGTCGATGGCGATCGGGCCCATGCTCAGCTCGGTCTTGCGGGCCCCGCCGGCGCCGGTCCGCCGGGCGACGGCCTTGACCCGGGCGATGAGCACCTGCATCGAGAACGGCTTGGAGATGTAGTCGTCCGCCCCGGCGTCCAGGCCCTCCAGCTCGTGCTTTTCCTCCGCCCGGGCGGTGAGCATGACGATGGGGATCGAGGCCGTGCCTGTCTGGCTGCGCAGCCGCCGGGCGACCTCCAGGCCGGACAGGCCCGGCATCATGACATCCAGGACGATCACATCGGGGTTGCGGCTTTTGGCCAGTTCCAGGGCCTTGATGCCGTCGGTTGCGGTCACCACCTCGTGCCCGTCCTGGCGGATGTTGTACGCGACCAGATCCAGCAGATCGGGTTCGTCGTCGACCACGAGGATCGTCAGGGGGGCGGACATGCGGGGGGTGCCTCCGTTGTTTCGGGCCAACGAGGATATGTCCCCGCCCGTTCGTACGCCCGTCTGGCGCAGCGATTTATGAAATCTGAACGAAGAATCGGCCCGGTCCTGATGCCGCACGCCGGACCGGGCGGCGGGGGCGACGGAGCCGACGACCGGCCGACCCCCCGCCGACGCGCCCGAGGTCGGGTGTGCGATTTCTGTTCCTTGACGCCCCGGCCCGCCGACGATCAAAAAAGGGCCTGATCCGTCGGATGATGCCGCGCGCGGGTCGATCCGGGCCCATGAGAGGGGAACGATCCGCCATGCCAAACCCGTGCTCCCGATCGCTGACTGTTCTCGTGGCCCTCTGCGGCCTGGCCGCCCCCGCGCTCGGCAGCGACGCCCGCGAGATGGCCGCCCGGCTCCGGGCCGAGACCGGGATGCACACCGATCTTGCGTCCATGCACCGGACGGCGCCGATGTCGATGACCCCGAGCCTGCTCCTGCAGACCCGGTACAACATCAACTTCCGCAACAACCCGGCCTTCTTCGACGACAGCCGCATCGAGACCGTGGGCTTCTCCATCCCCCGGGCCCAGCTCCGGCTGGACGCGAACATCGCCAATGAGCAGCTCTTGGCCCGCGTGGCGTTCGACTTCGGGGACGCCGAGGGCCGCCGCGGACGCGGGCGACCCGACCAGGGCATCCCCGGCGGCACCGGCTCGCCCCAGCTCCGCGAGGCGTGGGCCCAGTACAACTTCACCGGGCGACAGACCGGGTACTACCTCAAGGTCGGCCAGTTCCGCTCGACCCTGATCTACGAGGAGTCGATCGCCCCCGAGTTCCAGCTCGCTGTCGAGCGGACCGTGACCAACGAGTTTTTCGCCCCCGGCAACACCCAGGGCATCGCGCTGGGCTTCGTCGGGGCGGACATCGCCTGGGAGGTGTCGTTCAACAGCGGCATCAAGTACCTCGGCATCCGTGAGCCGGCCAACTCCGCCTTCGATTCCCCCTTCGAGGCCGACGCCGCGGTCACCGCCCGCGTCGACTGGAAGCTCGACGGGGACTGGTCCCGCTTCGAGGACTTCACCTCCTGGCGGGGCGAGAGCACCGCGTCCCGTGTCGGTGTCGGCGGCCACTGGCAACGCCAGGGCGACACGAACCCCACCGGCTCCTCGCCCGACTTCCTCTTCGGCGAGACCATCGACATCTCCAACATCACCTGGACTGTCGACGGGTCGTACAAGTCCGACGGCTGGCACGCCTTCGTCGCCTACATGGGCCACCGCATCGAGTACGAGTACCCCGTCCAGACGATCATCGTCGTCCAGCACGGCATCGTCGCGCAGGCCGGCATGTTCTTCACCGACGACCTCGAAGGCTTCGCCCGGTTCGACGCGCTGCGGTTGGACAAGACCCTGACCGACGGCTTCGGCACCGACCAGCGCAACCACTACTACCTGACCGCTGGCATGAACTGGTACATCACGCCGTTCTCCCACGCCGCCAAGTTCACCTTCGATGTCACCACCGCCCTGCGCAAGAGCGACACGCTCGACGCCGGCTCGCTGGGGGGCAACTCCATGTTCTTCCCGGACCCGACGGTCACAGGCCTGCTCGGTGGCAGCGGCGAGGAATGGATGATCCGAGCCCAGTTGCAGTTTTTGTTCTAACCCTTTGCCCTGCGGTCTGTTATAATCGGAATCGACCCGGATTCCAACGATCCGGATGACTGTCGCCGGCCGACCCCCACCCCGGGTCGGCCGGTTTTTGCCCCTCTGTATCCGGAATTTGCTTAGTCATCACAAACTTTTGTCGCCGACCCCTTGAGCCGGGCGGTTAGGTGGTCCTAGCATCGGCCCACCGCACCCTCTCCCTGATCCTCGGGCCCGTGGCCCGGCGGCGAAGGGAAGCGCTCAAACGAGCGGGTCGACCGATGAAGACTTTCGCAGCCAGCGCGTGTTCGATCTTCGTCCTTGCCGGAACCGCGGCCGCCCAGAGCGGCCTGGATCTGGATCGGGCCTACGCCTCGCAGCTCCGCGCCGACGCCGACGCCCGCGCCAGCTTCCTCGGCCTGAACAGCCAGCCCAACATCAACCTCTCGGCCGTCTTCCAGGCCCGCTACATGGCCAGCTTCCGCGACGCCCAGCCGGGCGACGACCTCGGCGACGATGACACCACCATCGGCTTTGACATCCCCCGCGCCCAGATCCGCATGAGCGGCAATGTGACCGAGAGCATCTCGGGCCACCTCAGCTTCGACTTCGGCGCCGCGGAACTCAACGGCCGCAACGACGCCGGCACCGCCGTCCTGCTCAACGCCTTCGCGGCCTGGGCCCTGGACGACAGCTGGACCCTGCTCATCGGCCAGTGGCACAACCCGGTCGTCGCCGAGGAGGCCGTTGAGGCCGAGTTCGGCCTGGCCGTCGAGCGTTCCGTGGTCAACGAGTTCTTCAACCCCGGCTACACCCAGGGCGTGGCCGCCGCGTACACCAGCGACAACTGGAAGTTCGTCGGCGCCTTCTCGGACGGTGCGGCCTACATCGGCAACGAGAACACGGCCAACTCGCCCTTCACCTCGTCCGCCGAGAACGACTGGGGCCTGACCGGCCGGGTCGACTTCCTGGTCTCGGGCACATGGGACCAGTTCAACGCCTTCAGCAGCTTCCGCGGTTCGAACAACGGCATCAAGCTCGGCCTCGGCGGGCACTACCAGCAGCAGGGACGCACCAACCCCTCGAACTGGGACTGGGGCGTGCTCGGCGGCGTCGGGCTGGACCGCATGAACATCAGCCTCTGGACCGCCGACGCCATGCTCAAGGGCGACGGCTGGAACCTCTTTGCAGCCTACATCGGCCACCACATCGACGCGACCCCCGAGGTCGGGGACCTGCCCTCCTTCACCAACCACGGCTTCGTGCTCCAGGGCGGCATGTTCGTCAGCGAGCAGGTCGAACTGTTCGGGCGGTACGACGCCCTGTACCTCGACTCGGACCTGCGTGACCTGGCCGGGGCCGACCGCCGCCACTTCCATTACCTGACCGCCGGCTTCAACTACTTCCTGATCCCCGACTCGTTCGCGGCCCGGTTCACCGCCGACGCCGTGTACTCCTTCAACAACACCGCCCTGCTGGACGCCCTCTCCCCTGAACCGGGTGGTTTTAACGGGTCGTCGACAACCGGCCTGCTCGGTTCGTCGGACGGGGAACTCCTCCTGAGGGCGCAAATGACGCTCGTGTTCTAAGGGATAACCCTTGCAAAAATCTTTGTAGTTTCTCGATCTGGACCTGACAGATTGTGGACGAATGGATAGTATCTCCCCGATAGTAAGTACGAACATACCGGCTCCGAGACGAGTCGTCTTGGGCGGGGTGGGGTGCCCCGCGGCGAGCCAGCCGGTATGAAACCAGCCCTAGGCATGGACGAGCGGGATGTCCCCGGCGTCCGAGAGTCATCCGGAGAATCACAGATGAACAAGCTTGCTTCGATTTCAGCGATCACGCTCGTGGCTTCCGCCGGTTTCGCGACCGCCGGCACCCTCGACCTGGACCGCGCCTACGCCACCGAGCTCCGCTCGGACGCCGGTGCGTACTCGGTCCTCAACAGCTCGGCGGCCAACCTTGAGGTCACCGCCGGCACCCGCTTCGGCTACCGCGCCAACTTCCGTCGCGGCACCCACCTGGAGAGCAACGACCGCCGCACCGTCGGCTTCGAGTTCCAGGATGTCGAGGTCCGCCTGACCGGTCAGGTCACCGACTCGATCACCGCCACCGTCAGCTTCGACTTCGGCCCCGACGACAACTTCGCGTCCGGCTGGACCTCCACCCTGGCCGACTTCGAAGGCGAAGGCCAGTCGGTCAACCTCGAGGACGCGTACGCGGACTGGATGATCAACGACGGCTTCACCCTGCGTATCGGCCAGTTCGTCCAGCAGTTCTCTGCCGGCCGCTCGATGTCCGAGTACCACATGATGGGCGCCTACCGCTCCAATGTGCAGAACAGCATCGGCGATGTCGGCTGGAGCCAGGGTGTCGAGGCCCACTTCGGCGGCGACACCTGGTCGGCCGCCATCGGCTTCACCGACGGCCCCTTCTCGGCCAACACCGCCTTCAACGACGCGTTCGAGGCCGACTACGCCATCAACGCCCGCTTCGACCTGTTCTCCGACGGCGACAAGAACCGCTTCCGTGACGCCACCTCGTGGCGCGGCTCCAGCACCGCCTGGCGCGTCGGCGCGGGTGCCCTCTACGCCTCCTACGGCGACACCAACCCCTCCTTCTCGGAGACCTTCAACACCCTGCAGTACACCGTCGACGCCGCCTATGCCGCCGACGGCTGGGGCGTCAACGGCGCCTTCTTCGGCCAGCGCAACAAGGGCTTCCTCGGCGACAACAGCATCCACAACTGGGGCTTCGAGCTCGGCGCCAACATGTTCTTCAACGACCAGGTCGAGGGTTACGCCCGCTGGGACTCCATGTGGCTCGACCGTGACCTGGCCGACGCCGTCGAACTCGAGAAGCGCAGCCTGCACAACCTCGCCGTCGGCTTCAACTACTACTTCGTCCCCGAGTCCCACGCCGCCAAGTTCACCGGCGAGCTGGGCTGGGCCTTCCGCGACACCCGCGGCGACATCGACGAGGGCTTCTTCGGCAACGCCTTCCTCGGCAACAGCGACAAGAACGAGCTGAACCTCGCGTTCATGTTCCAGTTCATGTTCTGATCCGATCCGATTCTGATCCGATCCACGCGATCTGATCTGACCTGATCTCAAGCCGGCCGGTCCCACGGGACCGGCCGGTTCTTCTTTTGGCATGCCCCGGACGGGCGAGCAGTTCATGCGCGTCGTCCCGCCTGAACCGGGGGTGCGGACCTCCCCAACCTTGCGGCCCGTGGCCACATTTGCCGCACCCGCCCGGCCCGCGGACCCGATGTTGCCAGCCACGCGCGGCCGTGTCGGCCCGCAGGGAGTCCACCGTCATGCGCACCACGATCCTCGCGACCCTGGCCCTGGCCGCCGGCCACACCCTCGCCTTCGACGACGCTCGCTCGGCCCTGCTGCTCAGCGAGACCGAGACCGCAAGCCTGTCCATGCACGCCGCGCCCGGACTGAAGATCTCGGGCCAGACCCAGTTCCAGTACAACCTCAACTTCCGCGACAGCGACTCGACCGCCCTGGACGACCCGAACGACGATGTCACCCTCGGCTTCCAGATGCGCCGGACCCGGATCACGCTCGTCGGCCCGGTCAACGACGCCATCAACGGCCGCATCCAGATGGAGTTCGACACCTCTGGCAGCGCCCGCATCCTCGACGCCGAGGCCGCCTGGAAGATCAGCGACAGCGTCTCGCTCCGCATCGGCCAGCAGAAGGTCCGCTTCCTGCGTGAGGACTCGCTGGGCACCGTCCGGATGCTCGCGGCCGATTTCTCAGTCCAGAACCAGACCTTCGGCCAGAGCTACTCGCACTTGGTCGAGGCCGGCTACACCGCGGACAACTGGCGGGCCTGGGGCGCGTTCTCCAGCGGGTTCTCGACCCGGGCGGTCGCCTTCAACGACGAGAGCCACGCCGACTACGCCTTCACCGGCCGGGCGGAGCTGCGCCTCGGTGAGGCGGCCTGGAGCGACCACAACCAGTTCACCTCGTGGCGTGGCGGGGCCCAGGGCGGCCTGCTCGGCTTCGCGGCCCACTACCAGAGCCGCGGGGACACCAACCCCTCCCTGCCCGACAACGAGTCCCTGCTGAGCCTGACGGCCGACTTCGGCTGGGTCGGGGGCGGCTGGAACGCCTACGCCTCCGGCGTCTACCGCCGGGCCGATGACGGCGCGGACCGCTTCACGGACTGGGGCCTGATGGCCCAGGCCGGCGTGTTCGTCTCCGACCAGCTCGAGCTGTTCGGCCGCTGGGACGGTGTCTTCGTCGACTCGGACCGCGGGGCGGATGTCAGTGACTTCCACACCCTCACGGCGGGCGTCAACTACTACATCATCCCCGAATCCCACGCCGCCAAGTTCACCGTCAACCTGCTGTACTACTTCGACGCGGTCAACGACACCGGCGGCGTGGTCAGCCCCTCGGCGGGCGCGAACCTGCTGGCCGACTCCGAGAACGGGCAGATCGGCATCACGGCCCAGCTCCAGCTGCTGTTCTGACCCGCCCGATCGGCGAGGGTGATCCACCGCAAACACGGCCGCCCCGACGGGCGGTTTTTGCTGCGCCGGCCGCATGTTTACAAAGATCCCGCTAAGATGCCCCGAGCCCGCCGGCCGCCGCCCGGGCCCTTTCCCGCACGACCCCGCCCGCAACGGACCCGCGCACCATGGCCAACCGGACCCGTCTCGTCGCCCCGCTGGGCGTTCTTGCACTGACCCCCGTCACGCTGGCCGGCGATGCCCGGTTCGAGGACGACGCCGCCCTGCGGTCCCTGGCGCAGCGCACGGCCGCGGGGCCCAGCCTCTCGTTGAGCGGCCAGGTGCAGACCCGCTACGACCTCAACTTCCGCGACAGCGATTCGGGTGCGCTCGATCACCCCGACGACGATGTCACCCTCGGCTTCTCGCTGCGCCGGACCCGCGTGACCATGACCGGGACGGTCACCGAGAACATCCGCGCCGGGTTGTTGATCGACTTCCAGCGCACGGGCTCGGTGCAGGTGCTCGACGCCTACGCCGACTGGACGGTCAGCGAGGACCTGACCCTGCGCATCGGCCAGCGCAAGCTGCGGTTCTTCCGCGAGGAGAATGTGAGCAGCCGTCGGCAGCTTTCGGCGGAGCGGTCGGTGGTCAACAGCGTGTTCAACCAGGGCTTCTCCCAGTTCGTCGAGGCGGGCTTCGGGGGGGACGACTGGCGGGCCTGGTTCGCGGTGTCCGACGGGTTCCGCAGCCACAACACCGCGTTCGACAGCGCCCGGGAAGCGGACATCGGCCTGACCGCGCGCGCCGAGATGCGCCTGGGCGAGGCCGGCTGGCGGGCGCACGAGCAGTTCACCTCGTGGCGGGGATCGACGCCCGGCGGGCTGCTCGGGGCCTCGGCCCACTGGCAGTCCAGCGGCGACACCAACCCCTCGGACGAGGACGCCGAGTTCTTTGCGCTCACCGGCGACTTCGGCTGGGTCGGGGACGGCTGGAACGCCTTCGGGGCCTTCGTCTGGCGGCGGACCGACGCGCCGGGGTCCGATCTCGACGACCTGGGTTTCGTCGTGCAGGGCGGGGTGTTCGTGGCCGACCAGACCGAGGTCTTCGCCCGCTACGACCGGGTCATGCCCGATTCGGACCGCGCCCCCAGCGTCGGCGACCGTGTGGACGATTTCGGCACGCTGACCCTGGGCGTGAACCACTACCTCGTGCCCGAGTCCCACGCCGCCAAGCTGACGGTCGCCGGGATGTACCACTTCGACAGCGTCTCGAACACGGGCGGCGTGGTCCGCCCCTCGGACGGGATCAACCTGCTGGCCGACACCGAGCGCGGCCAGATCGGCGTCACGGTCCAGTTTCAGTTTCTGTTCTGACCGGCCCGTCCGGATCGTCCTCGCCCGCGGCCCAGCGGATCCCGCCGAGCAGGTGCCGGCGGAAGTCCGGCTCGGCGAAGCTCTCCTTGGTGTGCCCGCCGGCGGTGTAGAACGCGCGACCGCCGTCGAAGGCGTGGCACCACGCGATGGGGTGGTCTTCGCCCATCCGCCCGCCCTCGTAGGTCGATTCGTCGAGGTTCATCAGCACGCGGACGGTGTCGGCCGGGCGGGAGCGGAAGTCGTACCACTCGTCGGTGCGGGCCCAGCGCTCGGGCAGGTGCCGGGTGGAGGGGTGGTCGCGGTCGATCACATCGATCTCGGCGGGTTGCGTGGGCGGGTGGGAGCGGAAGTACGCCCCGACCAGACGCCCGTACCAGGCCCAGTCGTACTCGGTGTCCGCGGCCGAGTGGATGCCCACGAAGCCGTTGCCGGCGCGGATGAACCGCTCCATCGCCCGCTTCTGGTCTTCATCGAGGATCGTGCCGGTGGTGTTCAGGAACACGATCACGCGGAACCCCCCCAGCGTTTCATCGGTGAACACCCCGCTGTCCTCGGTGTGGTGGACCCGGAACCCGCCCTCGGGGCCGAGCTCCCGCAGGGCGCGCACGCCGTCGGGGATCGAATCGTGGCGGAAGCCCGCGGTCTTGGTGAAGACCAGCACCCCGAACGGCTCATCGGCCGCCGGTTCGGGGTGTTCCGGGGCGGATGACATCCGGGCGAAGGCCCCGAAAGCGATCAGCAGGCAGAGCAAGGCGGCGGCGATTCGGATCGGCATGCGCGCAGCATACCCGATCCCGGCGTCGGCTCACAAGGAAAATCCGTGCTCACCGGGCGTGCCGGCGTCAGCGGATCTTGAGCGCGTCCCGGATCTCGCGGAGCAGAAGGATGTCCTCGGTGGTGGGGGGCGGGGTGGCCGCGGGGGCTTCCTGCTCCTTCTCGAACCGCTTGCGGGCGTTGTTCATCATCTTGATGACGACGAACAGCACCAGGGCGATGATGACGAAGGTGATCACCGAGTTGATGAACTCGCCGTAAAAGATGTAGACGGGGGCGACCTCCGGGGCGGCGTCCGTCGCCGGGATGCCCTCCTTGATCTCGATCTTGAGTTCGTTGAAGTCCACGCCGCCGGTCAGGACCCCGACGGGGGGCATGATGACCTTGTCGACGAGGGTGCGGACGATGGTGCCGAAGGCGGCGCCGATCACGATGCCGATGGCCATGTCGACAACATTGCCGCGCATGGCGAAATCCCGGAACTCCTTGCCGAAGCCCATGGACTGCTCCTTGTGTGGAGAGGCGTTTCTCCAGGTGGATTGGGAAGGGAACCCCCGTCCCGCGCCGATAGCATACCACGGGCCGCCGCCAACGCTTTTCGGGCGGCCCGGGAGGATCGGCATGCCGCGTTACGACTACCGCTGCGAAGCGAACGGAAGGACCGTCGAGGTCGCCCACGCCATGGACGAGACCGTGCGCACCTGGGACGAGCTGTGCCGCCGGGCGGGCGTCGAGCCGGGGTCCACCCCGGCGGACGCGCCGGTCGAGAAGGTCGTGGGGCTGGCCTTCACGCGGACCGGCGGGCGTTCCGATCCCGGCCCGCCCGGGCCCTGCGGTTCGGCGTGCGGGTGCCACCCGCGGTGAAACTGCAGCGCGGTCATCGCGACGCCCAGCGGAACAACCCCGGCGAGTGGGCGGACGACGCGGTCGATGGAACCCTCGTTGGCTTTCATGGGGAAAACCTGGGAACGGGTGCGGGACAAGGGTCAATAACGGATCGTTTTCCGCGTCTGGGCCCGGGGGCAAGCGGGGGCAATCCACGGGCTTGCATCAACCGGCGGTGGCGGCCGGATTCACGGTCCGTCCGCACTCGGGGCACGGTGTGTCCGCGTCCAACCCGGAGAGGTCGTAGCCGCAATGCCGACATCCCATGGGATCGATCCGGCGGCTGCGTATCACAGCGGGCAGGCTGAGCAGGCCGAAGACGACAAGCGAGAGCAACAGCAGATTGCCCAGGAACCCCGGCCAGACGATCTGGTTCGGGACCAGCCACGCCCCGCGTTGGTTCTGGCTCGCCCATGGACGCCGGAGCGTGCGCGCCTGCGGGCTTTGGATGTCGTAGACGGTTCGGAACGCCGGGAGCGGCCAGCCGGATGCGCCGGTGTGGATCGACACGCCGCTGTCGCGCGGAGCGCGTCCCGCCCACCAAGGGAGGTGCCGGAGTGATTCGTCGTACGCCGCCGCGCCGGCGTCTTGATTCACGCGGTGCGAGGCCTGGCGGTGCGCGAACGCGGGCTTGGGGTTGTGCAGGATCATGGCCGACTCGGAACGCCACAGGGGTGTGAGATAGCCGGAGTTGCGGGCGTGGGATTCGAGCCCGATGGCCGCGAGGAGGAGCGTGATGGCCAGACCGACGAGACCGGACGCAACGGATCGCACCACTGGCCAGGACCTCCCTCGCCCTGCAGCGGTCATCACGCACCCGCGCTAGCTTTGGCCCCGTTCATCACCCGCTCCGCGTAGCTGTTCATCGCGTCGCGGAGCTGCTCGAAAGAATCGAGGACATAGAGCACCGGCTGGTAGTGGTGGATCTCGAAGGGCGTGTCGACGATCCGGTCGAGGTCGAACGGGCGGCGTTCGACGCGGCCGGACTCATCGTTGGGGGCCAGGTGCACGCCCTCGGGCGGTTCGGGGGCGGTCAGGCAGTGGTGGGCCTCGCCGTGGGAGGAGATCAGGCCGGAGCCGTAGATCTTCAGACGCCCGTCCTCGCGGATCAGGCCGAACTCGACGGTGAACCAGAAGAGCCGGGCCAGCGGCTCGGTGTGCTCGGGCCCGGCGGCCAGCGCGGCCTGGCCGTAGGTCTGGAGGAACTCGGCGAAGACCTCGTCGGCGTGGAGGGGGACATGGCCGAAGACATCGTGGAAGATGTCCGGTTCGGGCAGGTAGTCCATCTTGTCCCGGGGGCGGATGACGATCGTGGTGGGGAACTGACGCTGCGCCAGGCAGGCGAAGAAGGCCTTGGCGGGCAGGTAGCCCGGCACGGCGCGGCTCTGCCAGCCGGTCAGGGGGCGCAGGTACTCGTTGATGCCCTTGACGGTCTCGGCGTTCTTGGTCGGGTGCGGCGCCTCGCCGAAGAGCAGGGGCACGCGGTCCGGGCGGAGCCGGATGGCGTTGAGCCCGTTGATGAAGGTGTTGGACGCCTGCTCGGCGAGCTTCTCCCAGCGGCGCTCGTAGAGCAGCCGCCAGACATCGTGGTTCTCCTCGGTGTAGCGGTCGTAGTGCTGCTCGACATAGAAGCCCTCGGTGTCGATCTGATCGCCGGGCAGGTCCGCGGCGGCGTCGGCGGCGGCCTGGGCCCGCTCGAACTCGTCGCCGTCGATGATGTTGTTGTATCCGATGTCGTCGCGCATGGGTCCCTCCTTGCGGGCCCACGCCGCAGCCCCCGCCCGGGCCCGCCTTCTCTATCCTACCGCGCCGGGCGGCTCAGGCGGTGCGGAAACACGCCCAGGCGGTCGGTTCGTCGACGGATTGTTCTGGTGAAACCGCTTGCTCGACCGACATATTCGCGCGGCGCCGGTGGACGGCGGCCTGGATCGAATCCCCCGGGTCGGCGCGCACGATCGGAACATCGGAGCCGAAGACCACCCCGCTTCCCGGGGTCAGTCCCGATTCGAGCAGATCACGGATCGGCAGCACGCGGTCGAGCCGGTCCGGCACCGCCCGGCCGAGCGCCTCGATGTCGGCCAGCAGGTGGCAGGGCTGGAGCGAGGCGGTCACGCCGAGCCGGGCGAACCGGGGCACATCCGCGGCGTCGATGAGTTCGGCGTGCTCGATCCGAAAGCCCGCGGCCTTGGGCCGGGCGCGTTCGACCGCGTCGAGCACGGCGCGGACCGCGCCGTCGCCGATGGCGTGGGCGGCCAGCGGCAGGTTCAGCGCGTCGGCACGGCGCACGGCCGTCTCGATCTCGTCCGGCGTCATCATGGGCAGGCCCCGCTCCAGGCCGGGCGGGGCCTCGGCGTAGGGGTGGAGCATCCACGCGGTGCGGGAGTTGAGCGTGCCGTCGACGAAGATCTTGCCGCCGGCGAGGGTGACGCGGTCGGTCTGCCAGTCGCGCCGGGTTGCGTAGAGATGGTCGAGGTCCTCGAGCAGGGCGTAGAGGCGGACGCGGAGCGGGAGTTCGCCGGCCCGGTCGAGATCGGCCAGCACGGCCCCCAGCCACGGCTGGGCCTTGAGGTCGTGGGCTTCCTGGTAGCCGAGGTCGGCCAGGTGGCGGCACGCGGCCAGCAGCAGGGGCGCCCGATCGGACTCCGACGGCTCGGGCACGCTGCTCCAGAGCGCCAGCGCGGCATGCTCGAGCAGCACGCCTGTGGGCTGGCTCCGGTCGTCGAGGACCACCCGCCCGTGCTCGAAGCGCGAGTCGGGACTGATGCCGGCGCGTCGGAGGGCCTCGGTGTTGGCCGCCAGGGCGTGGTAGTCGAAGCACCAGGCGCACAGCGGGCGACCGCCCGCGACGCGGTCGAGATCGGCGATGCCGGGCCAGCGGGGGTCGGGCCAGGCCTCGGGGCGTGCGGCGTGGGCGAGGAGCCAGGCTTCGGGCGGGAGGCCCCGGGCGTGGGCGTCGAGGCGTTCGAGCATGTCCTCGCGCGACGCGGCTTTGGAGAGGTCGGCCATCGACAGCGAGCGTCCGAGCTGGAGCAGGTGGGCGTGGTGCTCGGTCAGGCCGGTCGGGGGTGGGGCGTCGGTCATCGGGCGTTCTCGATCAGGGCGTCGATCACGCGTACGGCCTCGTCGGGGTCGTCGCAGGGCGCGGGCAGGTCCAGTCGCACGATGCCGAAGCGGGCGCGGACATCGATGCCGTAGCGGTCCACGCCCACCGCGACGGGCTGCTCCGGTTCGACGCCGGCCATCAGGCGGCAGAGTTCTCGCACGCGGTCGCGGTCGGCGTTGAGGCGCTTGCAGAGCGCCGGCTCGACGCTGAGCAGGGGGTTGACCAGCGCGAGGCGATCGCCCTCGACGATCTCGCCGTCGCGGAGCTTGAGCGAGTCGACCGTGGCGCGGGCCCAGCGGTCGGGGCGGGCCTCGGGGTGGTAGGCCATGTGCCGGTCCGTCCAGCGGTCCTCCTCGGCGGGCCGGTGGTTGATCAGCACGGAGGCCTCGGCGTCGAAGGTGTCGTCGGGCAGGAAGAGGACCAGCTCGGCCGCTTCGACCGCCTCGCGGTCCAGGCCGAGGACCAGCTCGCCGGACTGGCCGTCGATGAGGAAGCGGCAGTCCCTCGGCGTGCCGTCGGCGCGGGTGACGCCCCGGGTGTGGCGTCGGAGGGTTCGTGCGGCCTCGTGGTGGTGGGGGGTGTTCGTGGGCGGGGGCATGGCGGATTCTGGCACGGGTGGGCGTGGGGGTCAAAAGCGAGAACCGGGGTCGGACGGTCCGACCCCGGTGCGTTCGTGATCCTGGATGGCCGGGCCGAACGACACGCCCGGCGTGCTTGGCCCAGCAAGTGGCGGTGGATCCCGCCGGAAGGGCTGATTACTTCTTGACAGCGCGGCGGCGGGTGGCCTTCTTCGCGGTCTTCTTGGCGGCCTTCTTGCGGGTGGCCTTCTTGCGAGTGGTCTTCTTGGCTGCCTTCTTGCGAGTCGCCTTCTTGCGGGTGGTCTTCTTGGCGGCCTTCTTGGCTGCCTTCTTGCGAGTGGCCTTTTTCCGGGTGGTTTTCTTCGCGGTCTTCTTGGCGGCCTTCTTGCGGGTCGCCTTCTTGCGGGTGGCTTTCTTCGCCATGACTTGAACTCCTCGTTCGGTTTGGGATTCCGGCCCCCTCGGGCCGGGCTCGCGGAGCGAGCGACTCTGGTTGATCACGAACGCCTGACGATTGCGTCTAAGGCACTCATCGTCGTGCCGGACGCGCCTACTTGAGCAAAGTGCGCGTTCCTTGCGCACCAACGACTTGAAGAAGATACACCATCTGCGCGCACTTTGCACAACCCGGGGTGTCAACTTTCTGTCCCGCGTCTCGTTCCGAGTCGTCTGAGATCGCGTCCGATCCGACGCGCTGGAGCATCGCACGACCGTCCGATGGCCCGCGCGCGCGGCGCGATCACGAGCGCATCTCGCGCGTGATGGATGCTCCGCGGCGCGTCGGCGCGATGTCCGCATCGCGTGTGCGCGCCGTGTGCTGCGCGTCCGAGCGCGAGGTTGTCGGATGCGCCGTGTCTTTGGCGTAAGACGGTGAGTTCGTGGCAAGATCGCGAAAGATCGGTGCGCGTTCGCCGCGAGATCGGGTGCGTCCTGCCAGGCCGGAAACCGCCTCCGGGGTGTGCGGAGGGGCGTGCGTAGACTGATCGCATGCCCGATCACACCCCCGCAGCATCGTCCGAAACCGCTCCCGACACCGTGCTCCGTCTGGCCTGCGGGATGCCCGTCGCCTTCGAGCGGGTGGAGGGCGCACGGTCGGTTTCGGTGTCCTGGATGCTCCCGGCGGGCGCCGCGCACGACCCGGACAAACTTTGTGGAATTTCTTCAGTTTCGAGCGAGTTGCTCCTCCGTGGCGCCGGTTCGATGGACTCTCGGGCGATGGCCGACGCCTTCGACCGCGCCGGCGCGATGCGTTCCGCCGAGCCGACGATCCGGCGCATGACCGTCGCCGGGACCACCACCGGCGACCGGCTGGACGACCTGCTCGGGCTGCTGGCCGAGATGGTCCGGCGTCCACGATTCGACCCCGCTTCGGTCGATCCGGCCAAGGCGCTGGCGCTGCAGTCGCTGGCCTCGCTCAAGGACGATCCGCAGGAACGAGCCGTGCTCGCCGCACGCCTCCGCCACCTGCCCGAGCCGTACAACCGGTCAACCTACGGCGACGAATCCGGTATCCGGGCCATCACCCGCGACGCCGCCAAGGCGTGGTGGGATGCGCACGCTGTGCCCGGCGGGTCGGTGCTGGCCATCGCGGGCGATGTCGATCCGGACACGGCGGCGGCCCGACTGGACGCTTTGCTTGGTGATTGGTCGGGTGTCGTGCCCGATCCGGCCACCCGCGGCGCCCCGGCACGCGGCTACGCCCACGAGTCGGACGAATCGAACCAGGTGCAGATCGTGGTGGTCCACGACGGCCCGGCTGCGGACCACGCCGACGCGGATCTCGAGCGGCTCGCGGTGTCGGTGCTCTCGGGGGGGATGTCCGGGCGGCTGTTCACCAAGGTGCGCGAGGAGCGCGGGCTGTGCTACGCGGTGCACGCCTCGTACCGGGCGGACAAGGACCGGGGCGTGGTGTCCAGCTATGTCGGCACCACGCCCGAGCGGGCGAAGGAATCGCTGACGGTGCTGATGGCCGAGCTGGACCGGATCAACACCGGCGATGTCACCGAGGACGAGTTCCGGCGGGCGCAGATCGGCATCCGCTCGCGGCTGGTGTTCTCCGGCGAGTCGACCGGGGCGCGGGCTTCGTCGCTGGCGGGGGATCTGGCGTCGCTCGGACGCGTCCGCTCGCTGGATGAGCGGCTGGCGGCGTTCGAGGCGATCACCCTCGAAGCCCTGAACGCCTACCTGCGCCGGCGCGACCCCGGCGTCCCGACCATCCAGACCCTGGGCCCCACCCCGCTGCAGGACTGACCGGGCTCGCCGGGGGCATCGTCAAGATCGGGTCAGGGCGGGTGATCCGGCCGCGGGACGGGGGGACGGGCAGGAGCCCAGACCCTACACTGAGGGCCCATGTCCGCCCGCCTCGTGCGCATCCTGACCGAGCACGCACTCCTGCTCATGATGCTGGGCATCCTGGCGGCCTTTCTTTTATATCCGATCGCGCTGACCGTCCGGGGCGGGTTCGCCGCCGATCCAGCCACGGGGCGGGGTTTCACCCTGGACCACCTGATGCTGGTCTTCCAGGACCCGCGTCTGACCGGCGGCCTGATCAATGCGTTCAACATCGCGGTCGCGACGACGATCATCTGCATCCTGATCTCGCTGCCGCTGGCGGTGCTCAGCGCCAACTACCGCTTCCCGTTCAAGAAGACGCTCAACGCGGCGATCCTGGTGCCGCTGATCCTGCCTCCGTTCGTGGGGGCGCTGGGTCTGCGGGCGCTGATGGGCCGGTCCGGCTCGCTCAACGCGATGCTGGGGACCGACTTCGACCTGATGGGCGCCAACAAGTTCTGGGGCGTGGTCATCGTCCAGGCCCTGCACCTGTATCCGATCATCTATCTCAACGCCACGGCATCGCTGGCCAACCTGGACCCGGCCCTGAACGAGTGCGCCGAGAACCTCGGCGCCGGCCCGTGGCGTCGGTTCGCCAAGATCACGCTGCCGCTAATCCGCCCGGGCCTGTTCGCGGGCTCGACGATCGTGTTCATCTGGTCGTTCACCGAGCTGGGCACGCCGCTGATGTTCGACTACTACCAGGTCACCTCGGTGCAGATCTTCTCGGGGCTCAAGGAGGTCCAGAACAACGCCGAGCCGTACGCCCTGACGGTGGTCATGCTGACCATTGCGGTGCTGTGCTACATCCTGGGCAAGGCGGTGTTCGGGCGTCGGGGCTACGCGATGTACTCCAAGGCCTCGCGGGCGGGGGACGAGGTTAAGCTCGGCCCGGTGGCGGGCTGGATGGCGGCGATCGGCTTCAGCGCGGTGACCTTCGCGGCGGTGCTGCCCCACATCGGCGTGATCCTGACCTCGCTGGCCCAGCCGGGCTCGTGGTACCAGACCGCCCTGCCCCAGCAGTTCACGCTGAGCCACTACGAGCAGGCCCTGACCACCGACGAATCCTTCGGGGCGATCCGCAACTCGCTGATCCTCTCCCTGCTGGCGATGGTGCTCAACATGGTCATCGGGATCATGGTGGGCTACCTGATCGTGCGGACGCGGGTGATGGGCCGGTCCCTGCTGGACGCCCTGTGCATGCTGCCCCTGGCGGTGCCGGGGCTGGTGATGGCCTTCGGCTATGTGGCGATGACGCTGCGATGGCCGTTCGGCCCGGGCATGCTGCTCGACGGCACGCCCTTCGACCTGGATGTTTTCGGGGCCAACCCCAACCCGTTCCCGCTGCTGATCATCGCCTACGCCATCCGGCGGCTGCCCTACATCGTGCGGTCCACCGTGGCCGGGCTGGAGCAGACCTCGGGCGAGCTGGAGGAGGCCGCGGTGAACCTCGGTGCCAGCCGCATCACGGCGGTGCGCAAGGTCATCATCCCGCTGATCATGGCCAACCTGATCGCGGGCGGGCTGCTGGTCTTCAGCTTCTCGATGCTGGAGGTCTCCGACTCGCTGATCCTGGCGCAGAAGTCCGAGCACTACCCCATCACCAAGATGATCTATGAGCTGACCAACCGTCTGGGCGACGGCATCTTCGTGGCCAGCGCCATGGGGGCGTGGGGCATGGCGCTGCTGGCGATCACGCTGATCGGCGCGTCGGCCATGATGGGCAAGAAGCTTGGGGCGATCTTCCGTGTCTAGCACCGCGCCGGACAGCCCGGGCGTGCGCGTGCGTCCGGCCGAACCCCGGGACATGGGCCCCATCGCCGCCCTGCTCAACGACCAGATCCTCCACGGCCGGGCCCATTTCGGCGTGGCGACCGAGCCGCCGGAGGCGGTCGAGGCCCAGTGGCGGGGGCCGTCCGGGGGCGAGCGCTACCCGTGGATCGTGGCCGAGGACGACGCCGGGCGTTTCCTCGGCTTCGCGCGGGGGCACCCGTGGAAGGCCCGCGAGGCGTACGACTGGACGGTGGAGGCGGGGGTCTACATCGAGCCGCACGCCCGGGGCACGGGCGTGGGCAAGGCCCTGTACCGGCGTCTGTTCGACACCCTGCGGGCCCAGGGCTTCGTGATCGTCCTCGCCGGCGTGACCGTGCCCAACCCGGCGTCAGAACGCCTGCACGAGTCGATGGGCATGAGCATCGCCGGCGCCATCGCCCCGGCGGGCTACAAGCTCGGGCGCTGGACGGCGGTGCGGTACTACCAGCTGATGCTGCGGGAGCTGGGCGAGGACGAGGACCCGGGGCCGATCCGGCCCGTGTCCGCGGTGTGGGCCTGAAGCGGCCCGTACCATGTCCGGATGAGCCGCGGCCGCCCCACCATCTCGATCTCGCTCGGCGACCCCGGGGGCATCGGCCCCGAGGTGCTGGTCCGCGCCCTGCGTGACCGGGCCGTGCGGGCCTCGGCCCGATACGCCGTCCACGGCTCGTCGGCCGCGATGCACCGGGCGGCCGAGGCCACCCGGACCGAGCCGTTCTGGTGGCGGGTCGACGCCCGCTCGGCCCTTGGCGACACCGTCGGCTCGCACGATGTCGTGCTGTTCGACACGGACCCCGAGCTGGCCGAGCAGGGCGCAGAGCCCGTGTTCCACGCCGCTCCGACCAAGCTCGGCGGGGCGCTCAGCTTCCGCTGGGTCGAGTCGGCCATCGCCGACGCCCAGCGGCCCGAGTCCGACCCGCGCCACGCCCGGGCCGTGGTCACCGGCCCGATCAGCAAGGAGGCCTGGTCGCTGGCGGGCAAGGGGCGCTGGCCCGGCCACACCGAGCTGTTCGCCGACCGGTTCAAGAGCAAGCGGTTTGCGATGATGTTCGTGGGGGCCAGGCTGCGGGTGGTGCTGGCGACGGCGCATGTGCCGCTGATGGATGTCCGCAACCACCTGACGATCGGCGCGGTCCACACGGCCATCGACCTGGGGGCGGAGGCCTGCCGCCGGCTGGGCATCAAGCGCCCGCGCGTCGGCGTGGCCGGGCTGAACCCCCACGCGGGCGAGAAGGGCCTGCTCGGCGACGAGGAGGAGCGTTTGATCACGCCCGCCATCGAGCTGGCCGTGCGCCAGGGCGTCGACGCCCACGGTCCCTACCCCGGCGACACGATCTTCAACACCGCCCTGCAGGGCCGCTTCGATCTGGTGGTGGCGATGTACCACGACCAGGGCCTCATCCCGGTCAAGCTGCTCGAGCGCGACCTGGCCGTCAACACGACCCTGGGCCTGCCCGTGGTCCGCACCAGCCCGGACCACGGCACGGCCTTCGACATCGCGGGGACGGGCAAGGCGGATCCAGGCTCGATGACCAGCGCCATCCGCCTGGCGGCGAAGCTGTCGGTGCCGGCGGGGGTTTCCGAACGGGTGTGATCGGAACCCGTACAGAGGGCTCTTCCGGATGAAACGAATCATTGTGATCGTGCTGTTCGTCCTGCTCCTCTTCCCCATCGCCGGGACAATGGTCAGGTCGTGGTATCAGGGCTTCCATCCCGTCAAGTTCGTGCTTGATCGACTGACAGGCTTCCAGGCGGGCCACCCGCGGCACGATTTCCCGCCCGAGCAGGCGGTGCGGTGGGATCCGATCGGCGATCACAACGCGACGGTGGCGGCCATGGCTCGGGAGGATCGGGCGTACCCGCTTATCGCCGAGGCCACGGCCCGGCTTCGTGCCATGCCGGACGAAATCTGGGGAAAAGAGCCAGGCAGGATGGTGCCGGACTTCATCCGGGCGAATCCCGGAGACGCCGAATGGCCCCGTCTCTTGGCTTGGACGGAAACCGAGCCGGTCCGCGGTGCGATGGCTCTCGTGCGTGAGGCCGCGCGCAAGCCTGTTATGGGCGCGCCGTTCCTTGTGCGGGACGATCCGGAGTGGGTCGCCATTCTGGCCGCCTACGGGGTCGAGACGCCGGCCGATCCGACCCCGCCGCCAGCGGAACCGCTGATGTTGGGCGCCCTGCTGCCACACCTTGGCTCCATTCGAGGCCTCGCGGTGATGTGCGATGCTCACGCCCGGCTCGCCGTGGATCGAGGGGATGCCGAGGCGCTCATGGACGCCATCGAAGACATCTTCGGCCTGGCATCTCACGCGTCCGAGCCGAAAGTTCTGATAGCGCAGATTGTTCGGGTTGCGCTCCTCATCATGGCAGCAGATCGCATCGCAGACACGCTCGTCCACCACCCCGATCTCATCGACGACGCGGCCGCCGCCCGGTTTGACGCCTTGCTGATGGATGCACTCGCCGATGGCTGGACGGACCCGGAGCCCGCGACCGAACTCGTCATCTTCGAGGATGTCATCCGGCGGATGGTCGACAACCGCGGCGTGTTCGATCCGCGACTTGTGCTGCTCGTCATGCCGGCGGTCGAGGAGCCGTCGGACCACTCGGCTCCATCCGCCAGCACGGCCCCGCTCGCAGCCTTCTCCCCCGATCTGCTCGCATCATACAGCGAGGCGGAGCGGTACGCGGTGGCCGCCGACCAAGCGATCACGGTCCCGTTCGGACCGTACTCGATTTCCGAGCAGGAAATGAATGCCTGGTCCGAGGGCCGCGACTCGGTCCCGGGTCGGATCGGTCGGAAGCTTCTCGGCATACTCGCCCCGAAGTGGTCGAAAGTCGCGGTAACCTTCCGCACCACCCACCAGCAACTCATCGGCGTGCGCATGGTCCTGGCCGCACACCGCCACCACCTCCGCCACGGCGAGCCGCCGGCGTCGTTGGACGCGATCGACACGGACCTCCTCACCTTCGAGCCCGTCGACGGCTTCACCGGCGGGCGGCTGGTGTACCGCTGGATGGGTGAGGGTCACCTGGTCTACGCCCTCGGCGCGGACGGTGACGATGACGGCGGGCGGCATGTCGTCGGGCCGGACGGCGAGCCGGTCGGGCTGATCTCGGACGAGTACCTGCGCGGCAGGTGGGACGGGGACTGGGTGGTGTTCCCGCCGCGGGAGTGAGCTTGGTGGTTGGGGGGTCGGGGGGTGGGGGGTGCGAGGTTGGTGGGGGATTGCTGGGGTTGCCGGGCCGCTCCTTTCCAGTCGCGGCTGGTATGAAAGCACGCGCGACCGGTTGTTTTCGCCCGCCTAGACTCGGCCGGCCGTCCGACCCGCGGCCCGGCAGGAACCATGTCAGACCACGAATCCGCCAGCCCGCCCGAACGGCCGGGCCACGCCCACGCGCCGGCTCCTCCGGAGTCGCAGCCGCCCGGCGAGGCCGTCCCCGTGCCGATCGACCGTGAGAACCCGCTCCGCGAGCTGGTCAAGATCGCCGCGCCCTCCGTGGCGACCATGTCCAGCTACACGGTCATGCAGTTTGTCGACAAGCTGATGGTCTCGCGGATCGGGCCCGAGCCGGTGTATGTGGCGGCCCAGAGCAACGGGGGCATCCTCGCGTGGACGATGATGACCTTCTGCGTCGGCGTGGCGGGGGTGGTCAGCTCGTTCGTGTCGCAGAACCTCGGCGCGGGCCGGCCCGAGCGTGGCTCGGCCTACGCGTGGACCTCAATGTGGATCGGGCTGGGCTACTGGATGGCCGTCATGATGCCCGCGGTCTTCCTGGTCCCCCGCCTGTTCGCCTGGATGCACGCCGATGCGCCCGACCTGATCGCGTACGAGACCCAGTACGCCCAGATCGTCATCGCCGGCGGCGTGTTCACCCTCATGGCCAAGGGCATGCACAACTACTTCTTCGGGCTCCACCGCCCGGGGATCGTCATGCTCGCGGTGGTGGGGGCCAACCTGCTGAACATCTTCATCACCATGGTGCTCGTGTTCGGGCACGAGGGTTTCCCGATCGCGGGCGAGACCGAGCGCCTCGACCCGGGCCTGCTGTGGCTGGCCGGGGGCGTGACGCAGGCCGCCGCGTGGACCGCGGGCGTGCTGGGCATCGAGCCGATGGGCATCCGGGGCGCGGCCCTGGGCACGGTCTTCGCCAACCTCATGGAGTGGCTGATCCCCATGGCGGTCTTCCTGGGGCCGGGGATGGCGCGCAAGTACGCCACCCGGATCCCGTGGCGTCCCAGCCGCCTGTGCCTCAAGGACCTCTTCCGCGTCGGCTGGCCGGCGGGGCTGATGTTCGTCAACGAGCTGATCTGCTGGTTCATGCTCATGGTCTGGCTGGTGCCCGCCGGCGGGCGGGCCCGGGCCGCGGCCATGGGGCTGGACGAGGAAACCGTCCGCCAGGCCGGGGTGGTGGCCAACACCGCGGGGTGGATCACCCTGCAGTGGATGCACCTGGCCTTCATGCCCACCGTGGGCATCTCGATCGCGACCCAGGCGATGGTGGGCAAGGCCATCGGCGCGGGCCGCCAGGACATCGCCGCCGCGAGGACCTGGCTGTGCGCCAAGATCGCGGTCGGCTACATGGGCCTGTGCGCCCTGGCCTTCGTGCTGTTCCGCAGCGAGCTGACGGCGGTGTTCATCAACGAGGGGACCGACCCGGCGGTGGCCGAGGAGATGGTCCGCCTGGGCGGGTGGCTGCTGATCGGGGCGGCGGTGTTCCAGGTCTTCGACGCGCTGGCGATCATCACCTCGGCGGCTCTGCGCGGCGCGGGCGACACGGTCTGGCCGGGCATCGTGACGGTGGTGCTCAGCTGGACGCTGATCGTGGGCGTGGGCTACGGGCTGATCGTGGTCGCGCCGGGCCTGGGCGCGATCGGGCCGTGGATCGGGGCGTCGCTGTACATCTCGGTGCTCGGTGTGGTGCTGGTCTGGCGGTTCGTGGGCGGGCGTTGGAAGACCCTGTCTCTGGTCCGCAAGGACCCCGAAACGGACCCCGAGCCCGTGCCCGAGGCCGAGATCCTGGCCAACCCCGGGCCCGGCCCGGACCCGACCAGCGGCATGGCGTAACCCTTTGTCAGGCAACCGTCTGGGGCGGCTCGGACGACTTCGGCCGGTGATCGGCCTATCCTTCCTTTCGCCCCCGGGCCGGGGGCTGACCGGGAGATTTGCATGAGCGAAGCGATGGACATGGTGATCGGCGCGTCGGGCGTGAAGGCCGACGCGAAAGCCGCCAAGGACGCCCTGGCCGAGGCCGAGCAGGCCCGCGCCGAAGGCGATCAGGTCGCCCAGCTTGTGGCCCTGCGCCGGGCGGCGTCGGCCAGCCCGAACGACCCGACCGTCCTGTTCAAGCTGGCCTACGCCCTTGATCTGTCCGGCGAGGAAGACGAGGCCATCGCCCTGTACGAGCGCGTCTGCGAGCATGTGCCCCCGCCCGTCAACGCGCTGCTGAACCTGGCCGTGCTGCTCGAGGACCGCGGCGAGTTTGCCCGCGCCGAGCGCTGCCTGCGCCAGGTGCTCGACACCAACCCCAATCACCCCCGCGCCCGCCTGTTCATGAAGGATGTGCAGGCCTCCCGGTCGATGGTCATCGAGGAGGAGAACGAGCGCGATGTGCTCAAGCGCAAGGCCCTGCTCGACACCCCGGTGACCGACTTCGAGCTGTCCGTCCGCGCCCGCACCTGCCTGAAGAAGATGAACATCCGCACCCTCGGCGATCTGATCCGGATCAACGAGGCCGAGCTGATGAGCTACAAGAACTTCGGCGAGTCCTCGCTGGAGGAGATCAAGCGGATGCTGACGGCCAAGAACCTCAAGCTCGGCCAGGGCCGCGAGGACGCGCACCGGGCCGCCCGGCGTCAGATCCTCGAGAAGCTCAAGGGCTCGGGTCGCGAGGCCGCGCTCAACAAGCCGGTCTCGGAACTGCAGCTCTCGGTCCGTGCCCGCAAGGCGCTCCAGATGCTCAACATCCAGACCATCGGCGACCTGTGCAGCCACACCGAAGCCGAGCTGATGGGCATCAAGAACTTCGGCGCCACCTCGCTCGTCGAGGTGCGCGAGAAGCTTGGCGAGATGGGCCTTGGACTGCGGGTCCTCGAAGAGGGCGAGGAGCCCGCCATGGGTTCCCTGGGCGGCGCCTGAACCATCCGAATCCGAACGAAGGGCCGGCATCCAGCCGGCCCTTTTTCATGCGCCCGCGGCGGGGTCGTCCGGTTCCTCCGGCTCGATGGCCCGCTCCCCGGTTTTGTGAAAGCCCGACCGTGCGTTGCTGTACTGCTCCGGCGAGATCCGCAGGTCCGGCGTCTCGCCCCGCTGGTGCTGGTCGTGCAGGTGCTTGAGGAACGGCACGCACCAGCCGCAGCCGGTGCCCGCGCCGAGGCACTCGGAGATCAGGCTGGCCACCGGCGGGTCCTCCCGCTGGCAGTAGGTCCGGATCTTGCGCAGGCTCACACGGAAGCACAGGCACACCTGATCGTCGGGGTCCATGCCTGCATCCTACCACGGCGCCGCGGGTTTTTGCTGGACAATCCCGCCCCGGCCGGTACGCTACGGGCTGATGACCGCGATTGTCCTCTGATCCCGACCGTGTGACCCACACCCCCCCGCGGAGCGTGCCCAGAGCACGCCCGCACGGTCATGCCCCGGACACGCCGATGCGAGCCCGGGCGGCAGAGGACGCCCATTGAAACACCGAGACCGACACGCCCGCCCGGACGGCGGGTTCCCCTGCATCCACTGCAGGCATTGGATTCCCAACCAGTCCTACGGCACGCGCCAGCGCAACCACTGCCCGGCCTGCCTGTGGTCCCGCCATGTCGACGAGCAGGTGGGCGACCGCCGCAGCGCCTGCGCCCAGCCGATGGAACCGATCGCCATCGCCAGCCGCACGGGCGGCGAGTGGGCCATCGTCCACCGCTGCACCGGCTGCGGCCACCTGCGCACCAACCGCGTCGCGGGCGATGATGACGAGATGGCGTTGCTCGCGCTGGCGCTGCGACCGATCAGCGATCCGGCGTTCCCGATCGACCTGCTGCCGCGGATGCGGGGATGATCAGTCCGACAGCAAGGCGAGCAGTTCGAGCACCCCCCGCGCCTCGGGCGCGCCCGCCACCGCGTCCGCGTGCGGCTTGAGTTCATCCAGGGCGTTGGCCGGGCAGCCGAACCAGCCGACCTCATCGCGGATGGCCAGGTCGCCCATCGTGTCGCCGATGCCGGCGCAGCGCGACCGGTCCAGTCCGAGTTCGGCCATCGTGCGGCGGATGGCCCGACCCTTGGACACGCACGCCAGCGTCAGGTTGATGCAGGTCCAGGTGGTGGCGACGCGGAAGGGCCAACCACGATCGGCCACGACGGACTCCACATGGCCGAGCAGCTCGCCGTGGAGATAGGCATGGTCATGGTGGATGATGGTTACCCCGGTGTGCTTGCCCAACTCAAGGAAACAGCCCAGGCCGGCGAGGTCGCCCGACACCCATTCCTCGGCCAGGCGGATCGCGTCGCGGTCGGCGGCGGTGATGCCCGGCTCGATGTCCCAGCGGTGCTCCTCGAAGAAGTAGCGCCACCCGCCGTGCTCGCAGATGGCCGGGATCCCGCCCAGGCGGCCCAGGATCTTGCAGACCGCCTCGCAGAACGGCTGCGGCCGCCCGGTGCAGGGCACCACGACCGGGCGGTCCCGGTCCCGCACGGCCCGGGCGTTGTGCTCGGCGACCGCCCCGAGCGCGACCAGATCCGCGGGGGTGGTCGCCTCGGGCATGAGGCAGCCGTCCACATCACAGAAGACCACATCGAACCGTCCTTGTCGGGATGCGTACGGTGCTGCGGCCACGGACCTACTGTACGGCTGCCCGGAGGTCTCCCAGAGCAGGCATGGTTATCGTTTTCACCATCGCGGTCTTTCTCGCTGCGGCTTTGCTCTTTGGGGTTCAGCCCATGGTGGCCAAGTCGCTGCTGCCCGACTTCGGCGGCGGTTCGAGCGTGTGGACCACCTGCATGCTGTTCTACCAGACCATGCTCATCGCGGGCTATCTGTACGCGCACCTGCTGTTGACGCGCGTGCCGCGCCAACGCCAGTTCATCATCCACGGGGTGGTGATCGTCGTGGCCCTGGTGGTCGGTTGGCTGTATGACGACCCCAAGCCGCCGCAAAGCGCATCCGAGTTCCCGGTCCCGTGGCTGCTGTGGCAACTCTTCCTGGTCTCGGGCCTGCCGTACTTCGCGATCTCCAGCGCGGGCCCATTGCTGCAGGGGTGGTTCGCCCGCACGGGTCACCACCGCGCGCACGACCCCTACTTCCTGTACGCGGCCAGCAACGCCGGCAGCTTCGTCGGCCTGCTGGCATACCCCTTCATCTTCGAGCCCGCGCTCGGCCTCGATCAGCAGCGGGCGTTGTGGCTGGGGCTGTTCGCGTTGTTCGGGGTGCTGGCGTACCTGTGCCTGCGGGCGACCCGCGCCGACCGCCACGAGGCCCTCCGTCAGCGGGCCGAGAAGGCCCCCGAGGACGATGCGATCACCTGGCGCCGTCGCGCATGGTGGGTCTTCCTCGCCTTCGTGCCTTCGACCATGCTGCTCGGCGTGACGACCCATATCACAACGGATATTGCTTCCTTCCCGCTGCTCTGGGTGATCCCGCTGAGCCTGTACCTGCTGACGATGATCGCGGCGTTCTCGGGCCGGGCTCCGGCCATCATCAAGTCGATGGCGCGCCCGATGGTGCTCTCGGTCATCACGGCGCTGGTGCTCCTGGTGGCCTGGGCGGACTCGGACCAGATCGCACCGCTGTGGGCGATGTTCCTGGTCCAGTTGGCGCTGCTGGGCACGGTCGGGCTGTACGGGCACTCCAGGCTGGCGATGGACCGCCCCCACGCCGCACACCTGACCGAGTTCTTCCTGCTGATGTCCGTCGGCGGCGCGATGGGCGGCCTGTTCAACGGGATCATCGCCCCGCTCGTTTTCAACGACGGTTTCGAGTACCACATCGCGCTGGTCTGTTCCTTGTTGATGTTGCCCGCGATCGTGCGGACGCCGGAGAAATCGGTGCTTCGCTACTGGTTCTCCCGGCTCTGGATCCCCGCGCTGTCGTTGGCGGCGTTCGCGGCGGCGGTCCTGTTCACCCGTTTCATCGACGACCCGGTGATGCGTCTGATGCTGTGGCTGATTCCGCCGGGGGTGCTGGTTTATATGGGCTGGCGGGACCGCGTTTCCGCCACGGGCGCCTGCCTGTTTCCTCTGGTCGGCGTCATCATCGCCACCCAGCTCGATCCCCGCGTGATCTACAAGGAGCGGACCTTCTTCGGCATCCATAAGGTCGAACAACGGATGCTTGAGCATGGCATGACCCACTGGATCGTCCACGGCACGACGATGCACGGCATGCAGTACTACGGCAACCCCGAGCTGGCCATGCAGCCGCTGGGCTACTACCACTACGACGGCCCGTGCGGGGCCATCGTCAAGGCGCTCTACGAGATGCGGCCGGACCGGGCGCGGATCTGCATCCTCGGGCTGGGTTCCGGCGCCATGGTGACGCACGGCCGCCCCGGGGATGAGATCATCTTCATGGAGATCGACCCCGCCGTGGCACGCATCGCCAAGGACGAACGCTTCTTTACTTACCTCCGTGACGCGGTCTGTGATGTGGAGGTCCGGCTCGGTGACGCGCGGCTGCTGCTTGAGCGGTCGCAGGCGGCCGGCGAGGCCCCCTTCGATGTGGTGCACGCGGATGCGTTCAGTTCCGACTCCATCCCCACCCACCTGCTCACCAGGGAGGCCATCGCGCTGTATTTCGACCGCGTCACCGAGGACGGCATGGTCGTGATGCATATCTCCAACCGCTATCTGGACCTCTACCCGCTGCTCTACGAGCTGGCCAGGCTTGAGGGCTGTTTCATCCTGCGATACAGCGACAACATCCCCGCCGACCACCCCGACGCACAGGTCCGCTTCTCGTCCGAATGGGTCGTCCTGACCAAGTCCCAGGAGACCGGCATGCGCCTCGCCGAGCACGGCTTCGGGCTCTACGAGCCCGCGTGGACCATGCGTCCCTGGACTGACCAGTACTCCAACCTGCTCAGCGTCATCAGCGGCCTGCGGTGACCGTCCGGGGGCACTCGGACGCTATCCTTCGCCCATGTCCATCCCCCCCAGTCGCCTCCGCTACCAGACCGCCGGCGAGTCCCACGGCCCGGCTCTGATCGCCACCGTCCTCGGGGTGCCCGCCGGCATCGCCATCGACACCGACTTCATCAACCAGGAACTCCGCCGCCGCCAGGGCGGCTACGGCCGGGGCGGCCGCCAGAAGATGGAGACCGACACCGTCGAGATCCTCACCGGCGTGCGACGCGGCAAGTCCATTGGCGCCCCGATCACGCTGATCCTCCGCAACCGCGACTCGCGTCTGGACGACCTGGAGCGCACGCCCCCGGTTCACCGCCCCCGCCCGGGCCACGCCGACCTGGCCGGCTCGATCAAGTGGCTGACCACCGACTGCCGAGAGACGCTCGAGCGTGCCAGCGCCCGCGAGACCGCCACCCGCGTGGCCGCCTGCACCGTCGGCACCCTGATCCTCCGCGAGGCCTTCGGCGTCGAGACCTTCGGCTTCGTCCGCCAGATCGAAGGCGTGCGGACCGAGGTCGCCGTCACACCCGGCAACTGGCGTGACCTGATAGGCGTGCGTGACGCGACCGACACCTACACGCTCGACGAGGCCGCCGCCGAGGCCCAGCGGGCCGCGATCCGGCAGGCCAAGATCGACAAGGACACCGTGGGCGGGCATGTCGAGTGCCACATCTTCAACTGTCCGCCCGGCGTGGGCAGCTGCATGAACTGGTACGACAAGCTCGACGCCCGCATCGCCTACGCGGTCATGGGCATCCAGGCCTTCAAGGCCGTGCAGATCGGCGCGGGCGTTCGCGCCGGCGAGGTCCGCGGCTCGGCCCTGCACGACCCCATCCGCTACCGCCCCGATCTGGTCAACGAGTCCCACCTGGGCTTCGTCCGCGACACCAACAACGCCGGCGGCACCGAGGGCGGCATGACCAACGGCCAGCCCGTCGTCGTCACCGGCACCATGAAGCCCATCGCCACCATCCTCCAGGGTCTGCCCAGCGTGGACCTGAACACCAAGGAAGCGCAGCAGTCGCAGTACGAGCGTTCGGACATCTGCGCGGTGTCGGCCGCCAGCGTCGTGATGGAGCACGCGGTGGCCTTTGAGGTGGCCGCGGCCTGCATGGACAAGTTCGGCGGCGACTCGCTGGCCGAGACGCGTGCGAACTACGAGGCGTTTCTGGAGGTCGCGCGGTCCCTGCCCCTGACCCCGCCGAGCGAAATCATCGCCTGAGCCCTTCGCCCCGCGGCCCCCCCTGAGCGGGTCGCCCTGATCCGGGCGTTTTCTCGTGATCCGGCGTCGAAGCGCGAAAAAATGTGGCCTCTTCCCGATGCCCAATCCGATGGGTTGGGCATCGGTGGAGTTGCCGACAGGCGAATGATCATGATGCCTGTTCACGCACGACGCACAGGTCCGCGGCCGACGGGGTCCGCCCCGCCCGACCGCCCGCGTCTTTTCGAGCGGATGAGTACAACCCGGTTCTCTCTCCGAGCAGTCCCGACGCAGTCGTGCGGCGGGACGCATGCTCCTCTTCAGTCCCTCGCGCCGCTCCCCCGGCGCGAGGGATTCTTCTTGCGCGGCCGCGGCGTGCAGGCCCACTGACCGGCGGACCAGCCTCGGGACCAATCACTCGGCGGGGATCACCGCCCCCGCCGGCGCATCGAGGTTGGCGATGGGCTGGCGAGGGGGATCGCTACAATCCGACCCTTGCCTTTCCGGGATTCTGATTCACGGCCTGAGGAGTAGTCCATGCGAGCGGCGATATTCTCGGTTCACCCCTACGAGGTGCCCTTTCTGGACCGTGCCAACGAGAAGGCTGGTCACGATCTGACCTACCTGCCTGCTGCTCTCTCGGAATCGACCGTGCCGCTGGCCGAGGGGTACGAGGGTGTCTGCCTGTTCGTGGGCGACGACGCCTCGGCTGGCGTGCTCCGGGCCCTGCACGCGGGCGGGACGCGGGTCATCGCGCTGCGGTCGGCGGGATTCAACCATGTGGACATCGAGGAAGCCGACCGGCTCGGGATGACGGTGCTGCGCGTGCCGGCCTACTCGCCCCACGCGGTGGCCGAGCACGCCCTGGCCCTGATGATGGTGCTCAACCGCAAGCTGCACCGGGCGTTCAATCGCACCCGCGAGCAGAACTTTGAACTGTCCGGCCTCATGGGCTTCGACATGCACGGGAAGACCGCGGGCATCATCGGCACGGGCAAGATCGGGGAGGTGCTCTGCAAGATCCTGGTGGGCTTCGGCTGCCGCGTCCTGGCGAGCGACCCGCAGCCCAACCCGGTGTGCGAAGACATGGGCGTCGAGTATGTATCGCTCGACGATCTCTACGCGCAATCGGACATCATCTCGCTGCACTGCCCGCTGACGCCGCAGACCAAGCACCTGATCAACGCGGACGCCCTCGCGAAGATGAAGCCCAACGTAATGCTGATCAACACCAGCCGCGGCGCGGTGATCGACACCCGGGCCCTGATCAACGCACTGAAAAAGGGCTCCATCGGCTCTGTGGGCCTCGATGTGTACGAGGAAGAGGGCGATCTGTTCTTCCACGACCTGTCGGACCAGGTCATCCAGGACGATGTGTTCGTGCGGCTGATCACCTTTCCCAATGTGCTCATCACCGCCCACCAGGGGTTTCTCACGCGGGAGGCCTGCACGGCGATCGCGGAGACGACCATCGGCAACCTCAGCGACTTTGCGGCCGGCAGCACCCGCGAGGAGAACACGGTGACCAAGCGGCTGATCGCCCCGGCCGGGTGATCAGAGCAGCGCGGCGCCCGCCGCGGCGATGGCCGCGTAGATCAGCATGGGAACGATGGTCAGCCGGAGGATCGAGGCCACGCCGCCGCGGAGGTGCTCCTCGCCGGCGGCCGGTCGGTCGCGCAGTCCGATGACGGCCGCGACGGCCACGATGTTGTGGATGCACACCATGTTGCCCAGCGAGCCGCCGACGGTCTGCAGCGCAAGCACGCTCGTGATGTCCAGCCCCAGCGAGCCGGCGATCGCCGCCTGCACCGGCGCGAAGGTCAGGTTGGAGACGGTGTTCGATCCGGAAAAGAACGACCCGAGGGCTCCGAGCAGCGGCGCCAGGTGGATCCACGATTGCCCGGCTGCGTCGGCCATGGCGCGGCCGATCAGCATCACGGGGGCTTGCTCACCGCCGAGCATCATCAGTTTCACGAGCACCAACGCCCCCACGAGCGCCACCGCCGGGCGGTAGAGGCGCCTGAGTGTGTCCGCCCACGCCGAGACGGCCGCCTCCCGCCGGATTCGCAGCAGCGGGACCGAAACAAGACACACCAGGACGAACGGGACAAGAAACGGTACGAAGAGAAGCGGCATGCTCCAGGAGGCGCCGGTGCCGAGAATCTCACGAAAACCGACAACCAGACCGGGCGTGACCCACACGCCGCCGATCAGGCCCAGGTCAAGTGCCGCGGCCGGGCTGTCCGAGGTGAGCACGGTCCGAAGTCCGAACTGATCGATTCGTGTCACCGCCAGCAGCAGGATCACGGCCAGCAGCGGGCTGGCCGCTCGGAACAACCCGAACCGCTGATCCGTGCCCTCGGGTTGACGCGGCTGTGCGTGGGCGGGGCTGGCCGCCGAGGAAAGGCTCACCCGCCGATGGGCGAGCAACGCCCCGAAGATCGTTCCGGACAGACCGCCGATGATCGACGGGAACTCGCTCGAGAGCGTCGCCGCAAACGCGTAGGGCAGCACGCTGGCCAGGACGACGAGCATGACGAAGACGATCGAGGCCCGGATCGTGCGCCACGGGAGGAGCACACGCAGGGCCAGGACCGGGATGACGAGCGCCGCAACGGCGTTAATGAGGGCGGCCTTGGTCCCGACGGTGAGCAGCTCATCCGGGCTGAGCCCGAGTTCGCCGAGGCCGAACCAGATCGGCGTGCCGACCGCGCCGAACGAGACCGGCACGCTGTTCATGATCAGGCACATCGCGGCGACCCGGACCGGCGGGAAGCCGAGCCCGACGAGGATCGGGGCGGCCAGGGCCGCGGGCGCCCCGAAGCCGCACAGGCCCTCAATCAGGAACGAGAAGCTCCAGCCGACCAGCATGAGCTGGGCGACCGGGTGCGGGCTCAGACCCCGGAGGCGTTCGGTGAGGACGCGCATCGCGCCCGAGGCCTCCATGGTCTTGAAGAAGAGCACCGCGCCGAAGACGATCCCGATGGGGGTCAGCGCGGAGAGCACGCCGTCGATGACCGCCGCGTGGATCCAGCGGCCGGGCGCGACGCCGCCGATCGCCGATGCTTCCGGGGTCGAACCGGCCCGGAACCAGAGCAACTGCAGGGCATAGGCGAGCGCGGCCATCGCGGGCAGGGCGATGTGGGCCGGCAGGGGCAGCCAGCGACGCGGGCGGGTCGCCGTCATCAGGAGAACGAGCAGGGCGAGCGGGAGGATGGCCAGCGTCAGCGACATGATGCCCCGTTGTTCTCATGCCCCCGAAGCCGGTCCAACTCGCTGGTCAGTGCAGCACGCGGAAGACCTCGGCCTCGTCGGTCAGGCCCATGGCGACCTTTTCCATCGCGTCGATCTTCATCGGCTCGAAGCCGCCGTTGACGGCGGTCTCGTAGAGCGTCACGCCGTCGGCCCGCTCGCCGGTCAGGCGGCGGAGCTCGTCGGTCATCATCATCAGCTCATGGACGGCCAGCCGCCCGCGGTAGCCGGTGCCGAAGCACTGCTCGCACTGGCCGGCGTCGACGCGCCCCGTGCCGTTGCAGGCGGTGCAGACCTTGCGGAGCAGGCGCTGGGCCAGCACGCCGAGCAGCGAGCTGGTGACCAGGTACGGCTCGACGCCGATGTCCAGCAGGCGGGGGATGGCGCTGGGCGCGTCGTTGGTGTGGAGCGTGGCCAGCACGAGGTGGCCGGTCAGCGAGGCCTGGATGGCGAGCTGGGCGGTCTCGGAGTCGCGGACCTCGCCGACGAGGATGACATCGGGGTCCTGGCGGAGCAGGGCGCGCAGGCCGTTGGCGAAGGTCACGCCCCTCTTGGGGTTGACCTGCATCTGGCTGATGCCGTCGAGGTGGTACTCGACCGGGTCCTCGATGGTCATCACATTGCGGCTGGCGCGGTCGATGCGCCCCAGGGCGGCGTAGAGCGTGGTGGTCTTGCCCGAGCCGGTCGGCCCGGTGACCAGCAGGATGCCGTTGGGCCGCTCAACGCAGTCCATCAGGCGGGTCTGCAGGCCCTTGGACATGCCCACGGCGTCGAGGTCGAGCTGGGTCTGGCTCTGGTCGAGCAGGCGGAGCACGATCCGCTCGCCGAAGATCGTGGGGATGACCGAGAGGCGGATGTCGATCTTCTTGGTGCCGATGCGGACGGAGGTCTGGCCGTCCTGCGGGCTGTGCCGGTTGGCGATGTCCAGCTCGGTCATGACCTTCAGGCGGCTGGAGATGGCGCTCGAGAGGCTCTGGGGCGGGTTGAAGGCGTCGACCAGCATGCCGTCCACGCGGAAGCGGATGACGAGCTTGTCCTCCATCGGGTGGACATGGATGTCCGAGGCACGCCGGCGCAGGGCCTCGAAGAGGATCATGTTGACCAGCCGGATGACGGGCGTCTGGCGGGCCTGGGCGAGCAGGTCGGTGGTCTTGCCGATCGCGCCGGCGGCTTTCTCGATGGCGCTGGCGTCGAGCGGCATGTCCTCGACGATCTCGGTGACCAGGTCGCCCCGCTGCTCGTAGCCGCGGTTGATCAGGTTGGCGACGGCCGCGCGGGGGGAGAGGACCAGGCGGACCGGGGCGTCGAGCAGGTCCTCGAGCATCGAGACGACGCTGGGCTGCATCGGCCGGGAGATGGCCAGGGTGAAAACGCCGTCCTCTACCTCGATGGCGGCCACGGAGCCCTGGCGGGCCGTGTCGGCGGGCACGACCTCGTAGAAACGGGAGGCCGACTCGGTCAACCGCGGCTCGGTCCGGAACTCCAGGCCCGTGCGGTCGGCCAGCAGGCGCAGGGCGGTCGCCTCGTCCAGCGCCATCGCCTGGAGCATGACATCCCAGGGCTCGTCGTCGGAGCCGTCGAGCCGCGCGAACGAGCGGAGCTGGTCCGGGGACATCCGCAGCGGGCCGAAGACCTCGGAGACGCGGTCCCACTGCACGCGCGCCAGACCTCCGGGCGTGGGGGCCCTGGGCGGCTCGGGCTTGGTTCGTTTGCTCAGACCGTGGCGGATGGGCATGGGCGGTTCACACGGAGGGCTGCGTCGGGTGCGTCGATGGCGGAGGGGGGCGGGGGGGCGGGGTGTTGGGATCAGTCGAGGCTGGCCGGCTCAAGTTCCGGCGCGCCCGAGCGGTCGACGGGGCGTCGCGGCAGGCTGGAGCGGATCGTCTCGGCTTCCAGATCCGGCGCGTCGGGATCGATACCCATCTCGGACTGCGGGCCACGGGTCAGCAGCTTGAGATCGTTGAAGTTCGGGTCGGTCATGATGCGGGGGGTCAGGAAGACATAGAGGCGTGCCCGGTTGTTGACCCGGTTGGTGCTCCTGAACAGCTCGCCCACCAGGGGGATGTCGCCGATGAACGGCACCTTGGCCACGGTGTTGCGGATGTCGTCCACGGTCAGGCCGCCGACGACGATGGTGGCGTCGGATGGGATGGTGGCCTTGCCGGTGACGGTGCGGGTGTTCCGGGGCGGGGGGCTGTTGCCGATGCCGGTCGAGCGGGTGAAGTTGGACAGCTCGACGAAGTAGTCCAGGCGGAGGAAGCCGCCCTCGGAGATGGACGGAGTGACGCGGAGCGTGGTGCCGGCCGTCTCGAACCCGCCGAAGCTGGTCTGGTCCGTGGTCTGGCCGACGATGGTGGTCGAGAAGGGCTGCTCCTCGACGGAGATGATCTCCGCCTCCTCGTTGTCGTTGACCAGCAGCTGGGGTGAGGAGACGATCCGGACCTTGGAGTTGGTCTGCGAGGCGTTGACGATCAGGGGCACGTAGTCCGAGCGGATGATCGCGCTGGTCAGGCCGGCCAGCCCGGGGTTGACCCGGCGCGGGTCGGTGAACGCGCCGTCCTCGCCGATCACGCTGAGACCGAAGTTGGTCCCGATGCCGAACTCGCCCCGAAGGTACTGGCTCTCGAAGGCAAGCGCGAAGTCCTCGTCGTCGGCCACGGAGACGATCATCGCCTGGATGTACACCTGCGCCCGGCGGCGGTCGAGCCGCTCGATGAGCTTGGCGATCTCGTCCTGCTGACGGACCGGGGCCTGCACGATGACCTGGTTGTTCTCCGCGTTGGGCATGATGCGGACGATGTCGGGATCGAAGGACGCGGAAACATCGTCGCCGGGCTGCGTGCCGTCCTGGAACGGCAGGATGAAGCGGCTCGTGCCGGCCGCCCCTGGGCGCGTCGTGCCGCGCGCCGTCGGGAGGAGCGGCGCGTCGCCGGTCATGCGTTGCCCGGTGATCAGGCCGGTGATCAGGTCGGCGACGATCTCCGCGTCCGAGTGGTTGAGGATATAGCTGCGGATGACGATCCGCTCGTCATCGGCCCGCAGCTCCTTCATCAGGTTGGTCATCTGCTCGTGCTGCTCGGGCGTGCCGTAATAGATGATGCTGCCGCGGATCGGGTCGACGACCATCACGGGCCCGCCGCGGGATTGCTGGGTTCCCTGCGGCTGGCCGAAGGCCTGCTGCATCCCGCGCTGGAACTGCATGCCGAAGTCCATGCCGACCTGGCCCATGCCGGCCTGCGGGTCGGCGACCTGGACCACCTCGCCCAGCCCGCGCAGCTTGGCCATGTCGGCGATCTGGGCCGCGGACGAGCCGGCGAAGTAGTTGCGCGGCTCGAGCGTGTTGCGCACATCGATCTGGGCCAGGACGCCCCGCACGCGATCGATCTCGGCCTCCGTCCCGCGGAAGATCAGGGCGTTGCCCTGCGGATCGACGGTGATGCGGTCGGCCAGGTTCGAGAAGCTGCCGCCCGAGATGCCCACGCTCTGGGCCTGACCCTGCTCGCGCTGGGCGCGCTGCATCTGCTGCTGGATCTGGATCTGCTGCTGGCCGGGGAACGCCGGCCCGGCCGCGGCCTGCCCGCCGACGAGGCCGATGGCCCGTTCCAGCGCGGCCGGGGCCGCGATGTTGCGCAGCTCGAAGCGGATGTAGCGCAGCTCGGAATCGATCCGCATCAGCTCAGCGATCATCGACTCGGCGCGGGCGATGTCCCGCGTGCCGCCGCTGATGATCAGCACGCCCAGCTCGTCCACCGCCTGGAGCTGCGTGCCCGTGCCGCCCGAGGCGCCGAGGACCGCCGCCAGGGGATCCATGATCCGCGAGGGCTTGATGTTCGGCGTGGCGATGATCCGCACCGAGGACCGCTCGCCGCCCAGGCTCGGGCGGATGTCCGTGACGGGCTGGACGATGTAAAACCCGGTCGTCTGCTCGCTGGTGATGGCGAAGCCGTACTGCTCGAGCATGGCGTCGAGCAGGTCCAGCAGGCGGCTCTGCGGGATGGACATCGGCGCGTTGAACACGATCTCCCCGGTGGGAGAGCCCTTAACGACGATGTTCAGTCCCAGCGTCTCGCCGACGAAGTCGATCAGCGTCGTGAGCTGCACCGGCTCGGAGAAGGCGTCGAACGCGACCATGGGCTCACCCGGCCGGGTGGGCGTGGGCCGGTCGGCGTCGGGGCGTGCCTGCTCGCGGGGCGGCTGGGCCCGGTCCTGGCCGGCCCGGTCGCGCTGGGGCTGCTGCTCGACGCCCCAGTCCAGCAGGATGTCCGGCGGCTCGTCGGGCCGTTCGTCCTGGGCCGCGGCGGGCCCGATGAACAGGGCGGCCGCGGCGAGCAACGCGAGGGCGGGTCGGATCAGCAAAGCGGCGTGGTGACAGGGCACTTGCAGGACTCCTCATTGCCCGCTCCGCGGCGGGCGTACCGTGTTCACAGCGTAGCCGGAAAGCCCGCACCGAGCCTCCGGAAACGCACCCCCGGGCGGAATTCGCCCGATCCGCCCGCCCGGACCGTCCCGGGCCGGCGTCCCCGCCGTCCCGCGTGAGGATCCGAACCGTGCGCGTCGTCAGTCTCGTGCCATCGGCGACCGAAATCCTGTGCCTCATCGGGGCCGGTCACACGCTCGTCGGGCGGTCCTATGAGTGCGATCACCCCGCCACGGTGGAGGGGGTTCCCGCCCTGACCGGATCGCGCACGGGCACGGATTTCGGTGATCCCGGCGCCTCGGCGAGCATCGACGAACAGGTCCGCGCCGCGACCGCCGCGGGCGAGGCGTTGTACACCCTCGACGACCGCCTGTTGGCCGATCTGCGCCCGGACCTGATCCTGACCCAGGATCTCTGCTCGGTCTGCTCGATCGACGACCGGACCGTCCGCCAGGTCGCCGGATCGCTCGACCCGCGCCCCGAGGTGCTCAGCCTGAACCCCAAGACGGTGGAGGACATCTACGACGACATCCTCCGTGTCGGCAAGGCGGTCGGGATGGCTCGGCAGGCGATGCACGCGGTCGTTTCTCTCCGCGAACGCGCGGACCGCGCGCTCGAACATGTCAACCCGTACATCGACGGGCCCGTGGTGGGGTTCATGGAATGGACCGACCCCATCTTCGTGGCCGGTCACTGGTCCGTCCAGCTCATCGAGCGGGCCGGCGGCCAGCACCCGCTCAACCGGGCGGTCCCCAGGCCCGGCTCCGGGGCCGCCGTCGGCCCGCAGATGGCCGAACGGATCGCCGGGCACTCGATTGCGGTCGAGCCGGAAATGTTCGCCGCGGTGCGTCCGGAAGCGCTCGTGATCGCCCCGTGCGGCCTCACGCTGAAACAGGCTTGGGCCGAAACGGACAAGCTCGCCGCCAAGGGCTGGTTCCGCGCCCTCCCGGCGGTCCGCGCCGGGCGCGTCGCGGTGGTCGACGGCAACCAGATGTTCAACCGGCCCGGGCCCCGCGTGATCGACGCCCTGGAGTTCCTCGTCGGCTGGCTCAACGGTCGCGAGGACCTCATCCCGGAGGGTTTTCCCTGGCAGCCCTGGCGTCCGGCGTGAGCGGCCGGGCTCAATCGATCCGATCGAACTGGTATCCCCCGGCCGTCGCCCCCCAGACCTGCTGGCCGGTGGCGTCAAAGCCGCGGTCCCAGGTGCTCATGCCGTCGGGCCGGAGCACGATCTGCGATGTGGCGTAGGCCGCGCCGGACAGGTCGCTGGGACAGCCGGTCCCGGTGGTCGAGCCGACGAAGGCGCCCGCCTGTTCGTCCCATCGGAGCGTGACCGCGCAGCCCACGCGTTCCTCCAGGTCGCCCGGCGTCAGTTCGGACAGCGGGCTGCCCGAACGCCACGCGCCGGCGTGCCGCTCCGGGTCGGGCAGCACGAACACCCGCGACCAGAACCGGCCGTCGTCCGTGCGTTCCAGCTTGTACACCCGCTGGCGGTACGGCCGGTCGGTCGTCTCGGCCAGCGCCTGCTCGACATACAGCCACGGCCCGTCGTCGCGCCAGGTCCACATCGGCGTCGTGTGCAGGACGATGTCGTAGTAGGCCTGATCGCGGGCCGCCTGGGCCGCGGAGGAGAACGACCCGGTCATGAACGATCGCAGCGACAGCAGCCGGTCCTGCGTCGGCGCGCCGTCGGCGCGCCACGCCGGCCCGGCGCACGACGCGAGAACGAGCGCCAGGAGGGGGAGGACCGCGCGGATCATTGGCGTTTGCCCTTGTTCTTGCGGTCGTGGCGGAAATCGCCCTTGCCCTTGTCGCGGGATTTGCTCTTGCGGCTGCGCCGGGTGTCGCCGGGCGTCTTGAAGCCGGCGCCCTTCGCGCCGCCCAGCCCGCCGAAGTCGCCCTCCTTGGCCAGATTGAGCCCCTTGGCCTTGCCGCCGGCGCGCGAGCCCGAGTCGGCGATGAACAGGTCCATCCGGCGCGTCGCCAGGTCCACCGCGCCCACCGTGACACGGACCGAATCGCCCATGTTGTAACTGCGGCCCGAGTGGATGTCGACCAGGGCCCCGGTCCGGTCGTCCACGCGCCAGGAGGGCGGCTTGTTCGAGCGGGTGGTGTCGCCGGGCAGGTCGGATTTCTGGATCATGCCGTCGGCCAGGTACTTGTTGAGCTGGACATAGACGCCCTTGGGCGTCACGCCGGTCACCACGCCGTCGAACTCCTCGCCCACATGCTCGGCCATGAGCTGGAGGACGAGGAACTGGCGCAGCTCGCGCTCGGCCTCGGTCGCGTTGACCTCGGTGTTGGAGCACTGGCTGCCGACCTGCATGAGGTCCTGCTCGGAGGGGCAGCGGTCGTCTTCTTTGAGTTCCTTGCCGAGCCTGACCTTGGCGTCGTCGGACTTGGGGCGGTTTTCGCCGTTGTCCGTGCGTTCCAGGTAGGCCTGCAGCGCCCGGTGGACGGTCAGGTCCGGGTAGCGCCGGATCGGGCTGGTGAAGTGGCTGTAAGCGTGGCTGGCCAGGGCGTAGTGGCCGATCTGGGCCGGCGAGTAGCTCGCCTTGGTCAGCGTGCGCAGCACGGCCATGTGCACGGCCCGGGCCGCGCCGGTGCCGGCGGTGGCGTCGAGCAGGGCCTGGAGCTCCTCGCGCTCGGGGTTCTTGGGGATCTTGAAGCCCGCCACCGTCGCGGCGCGGCGCAGGTCCTCGGTGTCGTTGGGCGTCGGCTCGGGGTGGATGCGCCGCAGCACCGGCACGCGAAGCTCCTCGAACAGCGTGGCCAGCGCCTCGTTCGCCTCGACCATGAACATCTCGATGATCGTGTGGGTGAAGGCGTTGTCCTCCGGCTCGGCGTCGACCACCTTGCCGTTCTCGTCGAAGATCAGCTCGACGACCGGCAGGTCCAGGTGGATCATGCCCGCCTTGCGCCGGCGCTCGCGGATCTTGCGGGCCAGCTCGTCCATCAGCCGGCAGGTTGCGACCAGCTCGTCTGTGTACTCGGTCTCGGTCTTGGCGTGCTTGCGGGCCTCGTCGGGCTTGCCGTCGATCAGGGCCTGGGCCTCGATATAGGTCATCCGCTTGCGGCTGTCGATCACGCTCTGGCAGAACCCGCGCGAGCGGACATTGCCCCGGCTGTCATAACGGATAAAGCACGACTTGGCGTAGCGCTTCACGCCCTCCTGCAGCGAGCAGATCCCGTTGGAGAGCACCTCGGGCAGCATCGGGATGACCAGCCGCGGCAGGTACACCGAGTTGCCGCGCTCGGCCGCTTCCCTGTCCAGCGCCGAGCCGACGGGGATGAAGTGGGCCACATCGGCGATGTGGATGCCCAGCTCGTAACCGCCGTCGTCGAGCTTCTTGATCGAGATGGCGTCGTCGTAGTCCTTGGCGTCCGGCGGGTCGATGGTGCAGATGAACTCGCCGGTCAGGTCGGACCGGAGTTCCAGGGCCTTGATGCCGCCTTGCTCGAAGGCGTCCATCTCTTCCTCGAACCGGCGCGTCGCCTCGCGGGCCTGCTCGACGCAGTCCTCGGGGAACTCGGTGCTGGGCAGCGAGTACGCTGCGATGACGGCCTGGGTCTCGACATCCGGCTCCCCCGCCGCGCCGAGCACCTTGACGATCACCCCCACGCCCAGCCGCCCGTCCTCGGGATACTCGAGCATCTCCAGGACGACCTTGTCGCCCTCGCGGACATTCTTCGATTCGGCGTCGCGCACCACGACCGGCGCGGTCAGCTCGCGCCCGTCGGGGTAGACCATCCACCGGCCGTCCTGCTTGAGGATCTCGCCCGTGAAGTTCGCCCGCTTGCGCCGGACGATCTCGACCACCTCGCCGGCGTACTGGCGTTCCAGCGTGCCCATGCGGCGTTCCCGCCCTTGGTCGCGCCGGTACGCCACCTTGACCGTGTCGCCGGTCAACGCCCCGCCCGTCGCGTCCGGCGGGATGAAGATGTCCGAGCCGTGGGTCATGTCCGAGGGGATCACGAATCCCACGCCCTTCATCGTCCCGCGGAACTGCCCGACCAACTCGCCCCGGTCCGTGCGGAACGGCAGCTGGATCCGCCCGGACTCGTCCAGGTCGATCACGCCGCGGTCGGCCAGCTCGCGCACGGCGGCGCCGAAGTCCTCGACATCATCGATGCCAAGGTCCTTGGCCACGCGCGGGATCGGCGCGGCCCGGTAGTCGTCGGAGGAGATGTAGGAAATCAGTCGGTCTCGGTAGCGGAGCGGCATGGTGGTCCTTGCTCTTGAAAGTCGGTGTTGCTCTCGGTCACAACCGGTCGGCGTACGACGCGAGGGATTCGGTGAATGATTGCGGCTCAAAGCCCAGATCGGCCCGGGCACGGGCGCACTCGGACATGGATTCCTCCATGGCCATTCTCGCCATGCCCTCGTCGAACGGCAGGAGCCCCCCAAGCCCGATCATCCCGAAAAGCTTCGCCTTCAGGGCGGCGATCTTTCCGGGGACCCCGATCAGGGGGAGACGCTTCGCCCCGGGCACTTTCTCCCGGTACACGCGGAGCATCTCGTCGAAGGCCAGGATTTCAGGCCCGGCCAGATCATAGGTTCGGCCGATCGAGGCCTCGCGCTCCAACGCGGTCCGGAACATCGCGGCCACATCCTCCACCCGCACCGGCGCCACCGCCGCCCCCCGCCCCCCCGGCAGCCAGCCCGGCACGAAGTAGGGGATGAACAGGAACGGGGCCGCCTTGCCCCGCACCCAGTCCGCGGCCATGTTCGTGAACTCGCCCTCCGGCCCGTGGATCAGCCCGGGCCGGAAGATCGTCCACCGCAGGCCCGACGCCTCCACCGCCTTCTCCCCGGCCCGCTTGGTCGCCTGGTACGGGATCGTCGACCCGTCGCGCACGCCCAGGGCCGACATCTGCAGGTGGCGCATGGGCGTGTCGCCCGAGGCCCGTTCCGCCGCCGCGACCACGCGGCGCGTCGCCTCGTGGTGCATCTTCTCGAAGGTCTGGTCCCCGCCCGATTCACGGATGATGCCGATCAGGTGGACCGAGGCCGTCGCCCCGTCCATCAGTCGGTCCAGCACCGCGTCGTCCAGCACGCCGCCGACGACGAACGACAGCCGCTCGGACTCTGGCAGCACCTTCCGGGCCTTGTCCTCGCTGCGGACCAGCGCCCGCACCGACCAGCCGTGCTCGAGCAGTTCGCGGACGATGTTGCGCCCCACGAACCCCGTCGCACCGGTCACCGCCGCTATTTTCTCCATGCCGGGCATCCTTTCCAGGCCCGATCGTAGGTGGGGGGGTGGATCGCCCGTACCATCCCCCGTGCTGGCGTGCGAGAACATCGCGGTGATCTACCCCGCCCGCGGCGGGGGCCGGACCGCCCTGAACGGGGTCTCCTGCACGCTCGCCCCGGGACGCATCACCGTGTTCGTTGGGCCGAACGGCGCAGGCAAGAGCACGCTGCTCCGCGTGCTCGCGGGCGTGCGCCCGCCGGACCGTGGCTCGGTCACGCTCGACGCGGTGCCGCTGGCGGAGTTGTCGGTGCGTCGCCGGGCGTCGCGGGTGGCGCTGGTCGCCCAGCAGCCCTCGGTGGCCTTCGACTTCGACGCGCGACGCGTCATCGCCTTCGGGGCCGAGGGCGCCGGCCACCCCAGCGCGGCGGTCGACCGGGCCATCGAACGCTTCCGGCTGGCCGGGCTCGCCTCCACCCCCTTCGGAGCCCTCTCGGTGGGCCAGCGTCAACGCGTCTCGCTGGCCCGCGCCTGGGCCCAGCTGGACGGATCCCCGGGGACCTGCCTGCTCGCCGACGAGCCGGTCAGCGCGATGGACCCGGCCCACGCCGTCCGCGCTTTCGCCGCCTTCCGCGATCTGGCCGACCGCGGGGCGGCCCTGGGGCTGGTGCTCCATGACCTGTCCGCAGCCGCCCGTCTGGCCGACCACGCGGTGCTCCTCGGGGCCAGGGGAACGATCATCGCTGCGGGCGAGGCCGACGAAGTCCTGACATCGGATCTGCTGTCGGACCTCTTCGAAACGCCGATCCACAAGACCGAGCACCCCGGCCTCGGACCCGTCCTGGCCACGGACGCGCCCCGTCGGGCCGTATGATGGAGCGTCATGGGCAACTTCTTCGGCCAGATTATCCAGTTCCTGACCAGCCCGATCGGCTTCATCATCCTGTTCGGCCTGATCGGCGGCTTGGGAAAACTGGGCAGTTGGCTCAGCCACGAGCGGGCCAAGCGGGCCGCCGCCCTCGCCCGCGCCCGGAGCGATGACGAAAACCTCCGCACCGGCCGGCCCATCACCGTCGAATCCACGCTGCGCCCCGTCCCCGGAACCCAGGCCACCGCCACCACGCAGGCCGAACGCCAGCGGGCGCTGCAGGAACAGCGGGCCGCCCAACTCCGCGCCTTGCAGCAGAAGCGCCTCGAAGAACTCCGCGCCAAGCGCGCCGGTCAGCAGGGCGCCCGTTCGGGCACGCCCGCACCGGCCCGCCAGCCCGCCCAGGCGCCTTCCCGTCCACAGACGCAGACCCACACCGCCGAATCGGCCCAGGCCAAGCCCGCGCAGCACTCCACGACCCGTCGCCCGGCCCCGCCACAGCGGATGCAGCCGCCCGTCAAGCCGTCCCAGCTCCGCCCGCAGCAGCCGTCCCAGCCGCAGCTCCAGCGTCGCCAGCCGGTCCCGCCGCCGCCCGGCACACGCCCGGTCGAAGCGACCGAGATCGGGACCGGGGGTGAGCTTGCCGCCAGCCCCTACCAGCTCCGCGGGGCCCAGGTCTCCGGCATCGGCGCCCTGCTGGGCGCCGGCCAGAATCTCCGCCAGGCCATCGTGCTCGCCGAGATCCTCGGCCCGCCGATCTCCGAGCGCGACCCGGAAAAGCCCGGCATCTTCTGATTCACCGTTCCTCGGCCCGCTGCATCGCCCGCGACCACGATCGCACCGGCAGGCCCAGCACCGTCACCCGCAACTCGGCCAGCTCGGATTCGATCCGCCCGTCCGGGCCCGTACGCCAGTCAAACCGGCGACGCACCACCGCCGGCGCCGCACGGAACTCGAGCGTCAGCCGCACCGTTCCCGGCTCTTCGCCCGGTTCGAGCAGCGATCGGGCCGTGCCCGAGCGACCGTCGATCGTGCAGGCCTGCTCGTCCGCGAACGGCAGCGCGCCGTCCACCGGCTCGATCGCCAGTCCGTCGTCGCAGATCACCGCTCGGCCGTCGGACACCAGGCGAAGCAGGACCACCCCGCGTCCGTCCTCCCGGCGGAGGGTCAGCTCCGAGGATTCCCCCGGCCCGGTGGTTACGCTGGTCCAGACCCCGTCGGCGTCCGCCGCGCTGCGGACCCGCGTGACCAACCCTTCGGAGGATTTGAAGCGGTCCTCCGACGGCCCCGGCTCGAAGATCGCGTCCGCCAGCCGCCCGTCCGCGGCGTCCAGGCTCCTCAGCCCCGGGCCCGCGCAGCCGACGGCCGCCGCGAACGCCCAGGCCGCCACCGCCCACCGGGCGGTCGCACGGCACGGGCCGCACGCGTTTCGGACTAGAATGGGCTGGATGGCCACAAACGGACTTTACCTCCTGATCCTCGCCCTGGCCGGCGCGGCCGCCCTGTGCGGGTGCAACACCTTCGACGATGTCCCGCGCGGCACGCCGACCCTGCTCCAGGCGTTCGCCCCCCAGACCTCGCCCACCGAGGCGGCGGCGATGGCGGTCGACCCCTACTCGCCCGAACGCCGTTTCCGGGGCACGACGCTGCTCTCCAACGCCGATTTCGGCGGCGGGCCGGTCTACCTCGAGCTGTACCTCGACGCGGTCAACGACGAGGACGCCGGCGTCCGCGCCGCGGGCGTGCGGGCCCTCGGACGCCACGGCGAACCCGAGCATGTGCCCGTTATCGTCCGGCGATTGAACGACGAGGACCGCATGGTCCGCATCGCGGCGGCCCGGGCGCTCCAGCGCCTGCACAGCCCACAGGCCGTCACCGCGCTGATCACCGCCACCCGGATGGACCGCGAGCCGGACACCGATGTCCGCGTGGCCGCCGCCGAGGCGCTGGGCCAGTACGCGGAGGCCCGCGTGGTCGAATCGCTGATCTCGGCGCTGGCCGACCCGCGCTTGTCGGTCAACCACGCCGCCCGCTCCTCGCTGATCACGCTGACGGGCCAGGACTTCGGCGTCAACCGGCGTGCGTGGCTGGACTGGCAGAACAGCACGCGGGAGCTTTTCGCGGGGCGCCAGCCGTATGTCTACCCCGCCTTCCATCGCAGCCGGCGACCGTTCGAGTACCTGCCCTTCATCCCCCCGCCTCCCAACGAATCGGCGTCCTCGCCGGTGGGTCTGGACCCGACGCCGGACCGGTAAGGTCCGCCCGCGTCCGAGAACCCGGCTCTGGCCGTGATTCCTTCCCGCCCGCATCCGCGAACACCCGATGAACGCCCCGCGGGCCCACCCGAGGGAGGATCCATGCGCGCGGCCACGATCCGAGACGGCGCCATCACGCTCGAAACGCGCTACCCCGAGCCCCGGCCCGAGCAGGGGATGGCGTTGGTGCGCGTGCGGCGCGTCCTGATCACCGAGACCGACCTGGCCGTCGCGCGGGGCCTGCTGACCCATTCCGGCGTGCTCGGCCAGGCGTTCGTCGGCGAGGTGGAGCGCGTCGTCGGGCCCGACCCGCGCTCGCTTTCCGGGCGGACCGTCGTTGCTTCGCCGGACCTGCCCGATCCTTCCAGCGATCTGGCGCGCCGCGGTCTGGGCGCGCACGATCCGTCACGGAGCATCCTCGGGGTCCGCGGGCGCGACGGCTGTCTGGCCGACCTGGTCGCCGTGCCCGCGTCGGCGCTGGTGCCCGTGCCGGAAGAAGTCGGGCCCGACCGAGCCGTTTTCGCCCTGCCGCTGGCACGGGCGCTCCACGCGGCGCAGATCGTCCGCATCCCCGGCAAGCCCTTTGTCACCGTGCTGGGCGACAACCTCCGGGCGTTGCTGGCGGCCCAGGTGCTCGCTCGTCTCAACGCTTCGGTCCGGCTGCTCGGCGTGATGCCCGACCGGCTCGACCGCTGCGCCCGCTGGGGCGTCAAGCACCGGCACCGCGACGAGGCCGGACGCTGGGGCGATCAGGATGTCGTCATCGACTCCCAGCGCGACGCCGAGTCCTTCTCCCTCGCCTGCGGCATGGCCCGCCCGCGCGGAACCATCGTCCTGCTCGGCGAGACGCCGCACAACGAGACGCCCGAGTGCTGCGACCTCGCGCCCGTCATCGAGCGCGAGCTGACGGTGGTCGGGGCCCGCTGCGGCTCGCTGGGCGAGGGCGTCGAGATCCTCCGCTCCGGGTCCATCGATCTCGACGGGCTGATCTCCAAGCGGTTCCGGCTCGAGGACGCCCGGGACGCCCTCCGCGCCGCCGCGGACCCGGCGTCCATCGCGGTCATCGTCGACGCGGACCGCTGATCGCCCGCCGCGTCACCAGAGCACGCGCGTGCGGATCGTCTCGGGGATCGCCCTGAGCCGCTCGTTGAACGCGTCGGTGTCGGAGGGATCGATGTCGATGACGACATAGCCGATCTCGCCCATCGTGCGCAGGTACTGCCCGGCGACATTGACCCCGAGATCTGCCGCGGCCTTGTGGATCTGCCCGAGCACGCCGGGCACATTGCGGTGGAAGTTGAGGATCCGGTGCGGGCGGTCCGGCGCGTCGGCTGGCTGCTCGGGCAGGTCCACCTCGGGCACATTGACCGCGCCGATGGTCGATCCGGTGTCAATGAACCGGGCGATCTTGCCCGCCACATCCAGCGCGATCGCCCGCTGGGCCTCGACCGTGCTGCCGCCGATGTGCGGCGTGAGGATCACATTGGGCATGCCCTGCAGCGGGCAGGTGAACGCGTCACCGGCCCGCGCCGGCTCGTCGGGGAACACATCCAGCGCGGCCCCGGCCAGCCGCCCGCTCCGCAGCGCGTCCGCCAGGGCCTGCATGTCCACCACCCCGCCGCGGGCGTTGTTGATCAGGTACGAGCCGGGCTTCATCCGGGCGATCTGCGCCGCGCCGATCAGCCCGCGCGTGACGCCGGAATCGGGCACATGCACCGTCACGGTGTCGCTGGACGACATCAGCTCGTCGAGCGAGCCGATCTGCCGCGCGTTGCCGAGCGCCAGCTTGGTGGCGATGTCGTGGTACAGCACCCGCATGCCCATCGCCTCGGCCAGCACCGAGACCTGCGCGCCGATGTGCCCGTAGCCGATGATGCCCAGCGTCCGGCCGCGCACCTCGTGGCTGCCCGCCGCGCTCTTCTCCCACCGCCCGGCGTGCAGCGCGTCGGAGCGCTCGGTCATCCGGCGGTGCAGGGCGATCACCTCGGCGATGGTCAGCTCGGCCACCGAGCGTGTGTTGGAGAACGGCGCGTTGAACACGGGCACGCCCGCCAGCGCCGCCGCGTCCAGGTCCACCTGGTCCGTGCCGGCGCAGAAGCAGCCCACCGCCAGCAGGCGCTCGCAGCCCGCCAGCACCTCCGCCCCGAGCCGGGTCTTCGACCGGACACCCACCACATGCGCGCGGCGGATCTCGTCCGCCAGCGCGTCGCCCTCCAGCGCGCCCTTGTGCGGCCGCACGGTAAAGCCGATCCGCTCCAGCTCGCCCGCCCCGTCCGGGTGGACGGATTCGAGCAGCACGATCTCGATCCGGTCTTTGGGGAAAGAAGTCCTCATCCCTCGTCCGTCTCCACGGCCGCCGGCCCGTCGGCGTCGATCTGGACCACCCCCGGCATCGGGTTGATGTCGTCGGGCGCGTGCAGGACCACCACCCCGGTGTAGATCAGCGTGCCCAGCACCGCCGCCAGCGCGAGCCGGTAGTAGCCGAAGGGCGCCAGCCCGTGCTTGTTGAGGAAGTTGACCAGCCAACGCACCGCCAACGCCGCGCAGATCGTGGTCGAGATCATGCCCACCGCGATCGGCGCCCAGCCGATGATCTCGAACATGTTCGGGCCGTCGTTGGAGATGTCCTTGTACAGCGAATAGACGCACGCGCCGCCCAGCGTGGGCAGGCCGAGCAGGAAGCTGAACTCCGCCGCCCGGCGCGGGTGCAGCCCCACCAGCACCCCGCCCGCGATGGTCATCATCGACCGCGAGGTCCCCGGGATCATCGCCACGCACTGGAGGAACCCGATCAGCACCGCCTGGCTCATGCGGATCTGCGGCAGGTCCGGCCCGAACCGCTCGGCCTCGTCGCCGTCCATCTGCCGGAACTTGCGGATCTTCGCCCGGTCGAGCACGATCATGAATACCCCGCCCAGCGCCAGGGCCGTCAGCACGGTCGGCGCGTTGAACAGCAGCCGCTCGATGTGCTCCTTGAGCAGCACGCCGAGGAACGCCGCGGGGAGGAAGGCGACGAAGATCCGGATGGCCAGCGCCAGCCCGTCCCGGTCCTTGCCCAGCAGCCCCTTGCACATCTGCACCACGCGCGGGAAGTACAGCCCCAGCACCGCCAGGATCGCCCCGCCCTGGATGACGATGTTGAAGGTGTCCAGCGCCGCCTTCTGCTCGGGCGTGCGGTCCAGCCCCATCAGCGACGAGGCCAGGATCAGGTGCCCGGTCGAGGACACGGGCAGGTATTCCGTGATGCCCTCGACGATCCCGAGGATCAGGGCCTGGGTCAGCGTCATCGATTCCATCGGTCCGTCCATTCTGGCGAAAACGGGTGCGGAAGCGGGTTCTCCGTCCCGCACCGAGCCGTGAGGGTAGCCTGTCGGCATGATCGACCGGATCACCCCGATCCATGACCGAGATGACCCGCGCGTGGCCCCGTACCTCAACCAGAAGGACGCCTGGCTCCGGGCCGCCCACAACCCGGCCCAGGCCGACGCGGAGGGCCCCGAACCCCGCTTCATGGCCGAGGGGGCCCTGGTCGTCGAGCACCTCCTCGCCTCGCCCTACCCCGTTGAGTCGGTCCTGGTCTCCGAGCCCCGGGCCGAGGCTTTGGCGGGCCTGCTGGCCCGGGTCCCGCCGCAGGTCCCGATCTACCGGGCCGCCCGCCCCGTCATGGCCTCGATCACCGGGTTCGACATCCACCGGGGTCTGCTCGCCTGCGGCCGGCGTCTGCCCCCGCCGGACCCGGTCGAACTCGCCCGGTCTTCCCGGGCCCTGGTCATCCTGGAGGACCTGGCCAACCACGACAACCTCGGATCGATCTTCCGCTCCGCGGCCGTGCTCGGGGGCCGGGGGGTCGGGATCGTCCTCAGCCCCCGGTGCTGCGACCCGCTCTACCGCAAGGCCCTTCGGGTGTCGATGGGCCACACCCTCCACCTGCCCTTCGCCTGGGCGGACGAGTGGCCCGGGTTTCTCGCGCGGCTCCCAGATCTCGGCTTTGAGGTCCTTGCCCTGGACCCCGGCCCGGACGCGGAACCGATCGATCAGGCCGAACCCCCCAGCCGGCCCGCGATGGTCTTCGGGGCCGAGGGCCCGGGCCTCAGCGGGCCGGTGCGGGCCGCGGTGGGCCGTTTTCTGACCATCCCGCAGGCCCAGGGCGTGGATTCGCTGAATATTGCGGTCGCCGCGGCGGTTGCCCTGCACAGACTGGTCCGGCCGTCCTGAGACGGTCGCGGACCGCAAGGAACCATCACGGAGTACCCCATGCCTTCGATCCTGCTTCTCGCCTTCGCGTTGCTGACCGGGGCCGGTCTGATGATCTTCACCGGCTCACCCGAGGATTCGGCGGAAGACGCCTCCGCCGAGCGCCTGCCCGAGGTTGATCCCGCGCTGTACGCCGCGGCCGACTGGCCCGCCCACAACGAAAACCTGTACGCTAAGAACCTCCAGGGCCAGCGTCTGCCCGTCGCCCTGGGCAAGGAGACCTGGCTGACCGAGAAGCGACCGCTCGAGGGACGCGTGGTCGTGCTGGATTTCTGGGCCACCTGGTGCGGCCCGTGCATCGCGGCCAAGCCCAAGCTCGCCCAGATGCAGGAGCGTCACAAGGACACCCTCGTTGTGCTCGGTGTCTCCGGCCAGAATGAGGATGTTGACACCGTCCGCTCCTATCTCGCGGACAAGAAAGATCTCACGGTCGCCTACATCCACGACGAGCAGCAGCGCGTGTTCAAGCCCTTCGAGTCCCGCGGCATCCCGCTGGTCGTGCTCATGTCGACCGACGGCGTCATCCGCTGGATCGGCAACCCCCACGCCAAGGCCTTCGACGAGGCCGTCGAGCAGGTCCTCCGCGTCGATCCGCTGATCGCCGCCCGCACCCGCGATTGAGCCCGCCGGGGCCCGATTTCGCTCCCATCCGCCGGACGAGGCCCTCGGCCCGTCCGGTTTTTTTCGTCAGCGGGTTCCAACGGCAGGGGTTTTCGGTCATACTTTGAGGCAGGAATCCGGAACAGGACCCACAGGAGACCCCCATGCGATCCACCACCCGACGCGTCGCCCTCATCGCGGGCCTGGCCCTGACCGCCGCCGTGACCACGGCCCTCTCGCCCCGCGTGGCCCGGCAGGGTGACGCCGAGCACCGCGCGAAACTGGCCGAGATCGAGGCCAAGCCCTTCGCCCTGGACACTCTCGCGGCCCTGACCGAGTGGGTCGGCGGCGACGCGGTCACCGGCGAGCAGATCAACGCCGGCGGCGTGATCGCGTTCGCCTTCATCGATGTGCAGAACAGCACCTCGATGGTCATGCTCAACACGCTGACCCGGATGGCCCGGGTGCAGGGCGAGCAGGGCCTGTCCGTCTTCGCCGTCCACCCCGCCGAGTCGTGGGAGGAGATCAAGCGCCTGGCCGAGGACAACCGCCTGCGCATCCCCGTCGCCCTCGACGCCGAGGGCGCGTTCCGCAAGGCCATGGGCGCCGACGGCACGCCGGATCTGTACCTGATCGACCGGGCCGGCCAGCTCCGCTTCGCGGACATCGAGAGCCGGGCCCTGCCCGTGGCGGTCAACATGCTCCTCCGCGAGGACGCGGCGGAGGCCGTGGCCAATGCCGCCTTGGAAGCCGCGTCGCCCGCCGTCGCTTCGACCGAGGCCGAGCCGTCCGAACGCCCCGGGCGCACCCAGCGTCCCGAACGCCGCACGGTGACCGAGGCGGACTACCGCAGCGCTGAGTGGCCCGCCCACAACACCGGTCGCCTCTCCGGCAAGAATGTCCAGGGCAGCCCGCTGCCCGTGCCCATGGGCCGCGAGACCTGGATCACCCCGCGTCAGGACCTGTCCGGACGCGTGATCGTGCTCGATTTCTGGGCCACCTGGTGCGGCCCGTGCATCCGCGTCATGCCGGCCCTCGACCAGTTCCAGAAGGAGCACCCCGAGCAGCTCGCCATCCTCGGCGTCGCCGGGCAGGGCGAGGATCTGGGCACCGTGCGTCAATGGCTCAACCGGAACCCGCACTCCTACGGCCAGCTCTTCGACCCCCAGCAGCGCGTCTACCGCTCCCTGGAGATCCGCGGCATCCCGCATGTCGCCGTGCTGTCGACCGACGGCGTCGTCCGCTGGCAGGGCCACCCCGGCTCGCCCGAGTTCCGCAAGGCCGTCGAGCAGGTCCTCAAGGTCGATCCCGGCCTCCGGTAACCCTCGCGCCCGAACCAGCGACCTCCCTCCACGCGCGGCCCGCCTCCAGGCGGGCCGTGTTGCCTGCCGCGTCCAACAATCGCCCGTGCCCGACGACCCAGCCCCCGCCGTCCTCGTCCACCAGCCCCGGCGCACCCCGCCCGCGCGGATCGTGCTGGTCGAGCCGGAGATCCCCAACAACACCGGCTCGATCGCCCGGACCTGCGTGGCCACGGGCTGCGCCCTGCACCTGGTCCACCCGCTCGGCTTCGACATCGACGAGAAGGCCTGCCGCCGGGCCGGGCTGGACTACTGGCCCCGGGTCGACCTGACCGAGCACGCCGATCTGGACGCCTGGGAGCGCACGATCATCGGCCGCGGGCCGGAGGACCCCGGCGTCTGGTTCTTCAGCGCCCGCGCCGACCAATCGCTGTACGAGGCTCCGATCCGCCCCGGCGACCGCCTGGTCTTCGGCCGGGAGAGCGTGGGCCTGCCCGGGGCCCTGCTGGAGCGGCACCCCGGCCGACGCCTCGCCATCCCGATGCGGCCGGGCGAACGCTCGCTGAATCTGTCCAACGCGGTGGCCGTGGCGGTCTATGAAATGGTTCGGAAAATGATCGGTATCGGTGCGATTTCGGTGGATAACGCGGGACGGCTGAGCGGTGCCTGAGCGGGTGTTTTCCCGATTATCAAAGCGTGAAACCCCGAAGTGCGAACCACACGAACGAACCCCGCGTATTTATGGAGTCAGGACTGGCCACAAGCGAGGCCGGGACCAGACCAGTTTCATCTCTCCTCTCTCCAGAACAGTGTGCCGCCCCTTGTGGGCGGTACACTGTTTTTTGGAGCCGGTCATGTTCTCGGTTCGGAGGTGCCTATTGGACCAGCGTCGTGCCCAAGTGATCGGACACCACAAGCAGTGGGGGTGCCAGTGGGGGTGGCGGGGTGGGCTTGCCCTTGCGGCGCTGCTCGCGGCGGGCGCCGCGGGCGCGACGGGGTGCCAGAAGACCGCCCTGCGTCCGGACGATGTCCGCTCGCCGTACGACCGGTACGAGCGTGTCCGCGCCGAGCGGGCCGAGCCGTACCTCGAAGACGAGTTCGGCCGGCGCACCCCGAACCTGCGCGGGCGGCTGCTGCAACGGTCCGAGTAATTTCCGGCGACGGCCCGTGGAATCACCGCTTGTTCGGTCTGCGCATGGGAGTTCCCGCGCATCCGGCGCATCCGGCACGCCCGGTTGAGGATGATCGCAAGGATTGTGCAAGAAATCGGGGCGCATCACCCGATCGATTGGGATACTCTCATTGCGGAAGGCCGTCGTCATGCCCATCTCCCGAAGCACATCGCTGCCCAGCTCCCGTGCCCGCACGAAGATTGTCTGGTGCGCGTTGGCCGGTGCGATGACCGTGGGTGTCGGCCTGCTGTCCCTGCTCGATTCCGGCTCGCCCACCCGCAGCAGCGGCGTGACGCTCTCGCCCCTGATGGCCGTGGGTGGCGCCCGCGGCGTCGAGGCCGTCTTCCAGACCCGGGCCCCCATCGAGGAGGACCGCTGGCACACCATCGTGCTGGTCCACTCCGGCTCGCCCGCCGGCTCGGCGGCCACCATCGAGGAAAGCCACCGGGCCGTGGGCTACGACGGCCTGGGCTTCCACTTCGTCGTGGGCAACGGCGCGGGCATGTCCGACGGGCAGATCCATGTCGGCTACCGCTGGCTCGACCAGCTCGACGGGGCCGAGCTGGCCGGTCTGAGCGGCTCGTCCCGCGGAATCATCGAGGTCTGCCTGGTCGGCGACGGCGACCGGCGTCCGTTCGGACGCGAGCAGCTCGTCCGCACCGCCCAGCTCGTCAACGCCCTGGCCGACCGGCTCGGAATCTCGCCCGACCGGATCCGGCTCCACCAGGACCTGGCCCAGACCTCCAGCCCCGGCCGGTATTTCCCGCGCCAGGCCTTTGAGGAACTGCTCGCCTCCATGCGCTAACCTTGCCACCCCGATCGGGCGCCCCTCCCAGCGTGCTCTCGGGCCTCGTCGCAACGGTCGGCAGCGTTGCGCGGGGTGTATCATGGCCCTGCCGAGCAAGTGGGAGCAGACGCGGGTTTCCCCTGCAACCGGCGGCCCAACGGGCCGAAACTGGTTCTCATCGCTTCGAGCCGTCCGGATTGCAGGTGAACCCCCCGCCCTTGGTGCCATGTCCGACGAACTTCCCGATATCCAGGCCGCCTACAAGAAGGGCGACACCGTCGAGGGCTTCCGCGTGCTTTCCGAGATCGGGCGCGGGGCGGCTTCGGTCATCTACCTTGTCCAAGACCCCAAGAACAAACAGATCTGGGCCCTCAAGCATGTCCAGAAGCGCGGCCCCAAGGAGCAGCGCTTCCTCGACCAGGCCGAGATGGAGCAGAAGATCGCCAGCGCGATCGCCCACGAATCCATCCGTAAAATCCCCCGCCTGATCAAGAAGGGCTCCATCCTCAACACCCGCGAGCTGTTCCTGATCATGGAGTTCGTCGACGGCGTCTCCCTCCACGAGGAGAAGCCCGACCGGCTCGACCAGATCATCGACATCTTCCGCCAGACCGCCCACGGCCTGGCCCAGATGCACGACGCCGGATATGTCCACGCCGACATGAAGCCCCACAATGTCATCGTCGGCCACGACTTCGTGGGCCACCCCACGGCCAAGGTCATCGATCTGGGCCAGTCCTGCAAGATCGGGACCGTCAAGGAACGCATCCAGGGCACGCCGGACTACATCGCGCCCGAGCAGGTCCGCCGCGGCGAGATCACGCCCAGGACCGACATCTACAACTTCGGCGCGACCATGTACTGGACGCTCACGGGCCGGAACATCCCCACGGCGATGGGCCTGAAGAACGACGCCCTGACCAGCTCGATCGACGAGAGCAAGATCGAGCCGCCTGTCCCCGTGCGCGAGCTCAACCCCGAGGTGCCCGAGCGGCTGGCCAACCTGATCCACGAGTGCGTCAAGGTGCGTCCCGAGGACCGCCCGGAGAACATGCACATCGTGGCGGACAAGCTGGACCTGATCCTGGGCATCGTGCGGGCCGCGGCCGCCGCGGGCACGCCCGCCGCCGCGGACGAGCAGAACTGAGCCATGCCGTGCCCCCGCTCGACCTTGCCAACGCCGAGGCCGTGATCGAAGCGCTCCGCGCCGGGGCCGACGCCAACCGCACCGCCGCCTGCCGCACCGGCTCGATCGACCGGGTCGAGGCCCCCGGCCGGCTCATCGCCACGGGCGACATCCACGACAACCCGATCAACTTCGCCACGGTGGTCGCCGCCGCCGGGCTGGACGCGCCGGAGGGCGAAGAGCCGGCCGACCCCGCCCACCTGACCCTGCACGAGATCATCCACCCGCCCACGCTGGTGGGGGGGATGGACTTTTCCTACCGCGGGCTGACGCGGGTCGCCGCGCTGAAGGCGCGTTTTCCCGGGTTCGTCCACACGCTGCTGGCCAACCACGAGCTGGCGCAGGTCTACGGCGCGGGCATCGTCAAGAACGGCGTGCGCGTCGTCGACGCGTTCAACGCGGGCGTCGAGTATGTCTTCGGCGAGGACGCCGACGCGGTGCAGGACGCGATCAAGGACTTCGTGCTCTCCATGCCGCTGGCCCTGCGCTGCGTGTGCCCGCAGGGGGACATCCTGTGCGCCCACTCGCTGCCCGCGGCGGCGAACATGGCCCGCTTCGACCCGACCATCATCAACCGCGATCTGACCGAGGACGACTACCAGCCGCGTTCCGGCTCGGCCTACTTCATGGTCTGGGGCCGCGGCTACGACGCGGAGCTGCTCGAGGACCTGACCGAACGCTGGGGCGTGAACCTGTTCATCTTGGGCCACGAGCACGCCGACCACGGCTACGCCCTGGTCGAGCCCAACGCACTGGTGCTCAACACCGACCACGAGCAGGGCGTGTACCTGCCCATCGACCTGTCCAGCAAGCCGCGTCTGAGCGAGTGCCCGGCGATGGTGGTCCCGGTCGCGGGGGGCTGACCGGACCTGGAGCGGAGGGCTTCCAGCCCTCCGTGCCCTGCCGATCGCGGCCTGCCCGAAGCCCATGCAAATCTTCACGCATCCCCCAAGCCCCAAGCGCGGTATCTTCCCCCAGTGGTCACGCACGGGCCCATCGCGATCACGCCGAAGTGCCCCCGCTGCGGTTACGACCAATCGGGCGAGATGGCGGCGTGGACGGACCGGTGTCCGGTGGAGGGCCGTTGCACCGAATGCGGCTGCTTCTTCCGCTGGGCCATCGTCCTTCGACCCGGTCGGACGACGCACCGATGGTCCTTTGAACACGCCGACAGTCCACGCGGCCTGGTCCGGCGTGCGTGCCAGACGACCGCCCGGGCGGCCGTTCCGAGCCGCTACTGGCGGTCGATGGGTCTTACCACGCCGGTGCGGCCCGTGCGGATCGCGGTGCTGCTCGTCGCGTGGTGGCTGGTGGTCCGAGCGGTCGTTTCGCTGCCCTCGGCTGCGATCCTCCAAATCGATTCGGGCATGGCCTCGCCGCACGCACCCTTCTGGGACGCGTTGACTGCCGGACTCACGCCACAGCGTGCGGCCAGCTTTTACCGCTTGGCGTTCGAGGGCGGCTGGGCGGATCTTTTGCAAGGCGGACGCTGCCAGTCACTCGACTCGGTCGAGGTTCTCTTCCTCTCGCTCTGGCCGCTCACGATCTCCACGGTGTGGTTGATCTTCACCGCCATCTGGTACGCGGGCGCGCTCCGCTGCCGAGCCCTTGCTCCGCACCTCCTTCGGGCCTGGCTCATGAGCTGGATGATCGTTCCTGTCTTCCACGAAATGCTCAATATTGCCGTCGCATGGGGGTACCTGACCAAGGGCGCGTTGCATGACGGTGTGATTCTGGCGGTGCTCATTAGCGCGCCAGCCGTGTTGTGGGTCTGGTGGCGTGCAGCCGTGACCACCTTCGTTCCCGAGGCAAGCCTTCGCTTCTTTGTCTATGCGAACCTGAGCGTGATCCTGGCCGCACCCGTACTCCACTTTATGAGGATCACGATGCTGGTGTGGATCCTGCCATGACCTCTCCTTCACGCACCATTCCCCAATGCCCACGCTGCGGCTACGACCAGTCGGGCGCTGTGGCGACCTGGACGGACCATTGCCCCGTCGAGGGCACCTGTCCGGAGTGCGGGACCGATTATCAATGGTCGCTGGTCTTCAACCCTTCGCGCGCCGACATCCGGTGGTTGGCCGAGCAAGCGACCACGAGCCGCGCGATGATCCACCGGACCGTCCCCACGCTGCTGCGGATGGTGCTCCCGTGGGTGTTCTGGTCCCGCGTCGGGGTTCTGACACGGACGGACCCGGCTCGGCTGGTCATGTGGGTCATCTGGTTGATGATCGGCATGCACATCGCGGTGTGGCCGCCGTGCTCGATTGTCTACGCGGCGGTCCACGCCGGCTACGAGACCACCATGACCGGACTGGCCGATTACGCCCGCGACGCGGACGGGATCCAGCTCTTCTGGGCGTTTGTCAACGGGCTGACCTGGCCGATCGTGACGGCCATCGACGGTCACCTGGCCTGGGGCGATGCCGAGCACAGCGGGTCGGAGTTGTGGCGGGCGACGAGATGGCTGTTGGGCATCGGGCTGGCATGGTTCTGCGTGCTCAGCCTCCTCCCGGTCACCCGGCGGATGGCGCGGCTTCGGCGTGCCCACCTCGTGCGGGCGTTGCTCCTGAACGCGGCGGCGGTCGTCCTGGTGTTCCAGCTCGGGCGGGTTCTCTTTCCCATGAACTTGTACGGGGGTCAGGTCTGGCAGGAGTTGGCGCTGGTGGGTCTCCTTACGGGCGCGTGGTTCTGGTCGCTCGTGTGGTGGGGCGCGGCGCTGCGGGCCGGGTGGAAGGTGCGATCGTGGACGCTGCTGGTGCTCGGAACCGTCGCGGGCATCCTGGGCGGGGCCGTTCTGATGACCATCGAGGACTCGGTCGTGATTCTGCTGCGGGGATACTGAGCGTGTGCCCCCGCTGCTCCAAGCGTCCATGAAAAACACACAGACCATCCCGACCTGCCCCCGCTGCGGCTACGACCAGTCGGGGGAAGTGGCCGCGTGGACCGACCGGTGCCCGGTCGCGGGAACCTGCCCGGAGTGCGGGACGGAGTTTCGCTGGGCGGACCTGTTCGATCCGGCTCGCCAGGACTTCCCGTGGCTTGTCGAGCACACCCGCTCAGTCCGTCGCCGTGCCCGACGAACTGTCCCCACGCTGGTTTGCCTCGCGTTGCCATGGGTGTTCTGGTCGCGTGTGAATGTCCACGCTCGCACCGACGCCCGGGCGGTGGCGGGCTGGCTTCTGATGCTGTTCATCGCGTTGCACCTGTTCTGCTGGCTTCCTCTTTCTCTGGTGCTGGCGGCCACTGATTTGGGCTATCCACTGTCCTATACGAAGTTGAGTTCGATGATCGGTTCTTTGGCCGGATTCGAGTTCATGATTTGGCTGGCCACCGGCTTGATGTGGCCCGTCGCGTGTATCTCGTATGACGGCTGGGTGTGGTGTAATTGCTTTGGTGACGGTTTCACATTGATCTCGGCCATGCGCATGCCGCTGGGCATGAGCCTCACTTGGTTCGCGTTTCTGTTTGCGCTGCCGATCACACGGCGGATCGCTAAGCTCCGGACCGCTCACCTGCAACGCGCCGTCCTGTTCCAGTTGAGCGGACTCATCGTAGTGTTTGCGGCGATGCGAATTCTGTATGCGTTCGCGTTGCATGGCACCGCGAAGCCGTGGGTTGAGGCGATCATCCTTTTTCTTTATCTGGTTGTCTGCGTCTGGACACTTGTCTGGTGGATCTGCGCCGCTGTCATCGGCTGGAAGATCCGCTCGTGGCCGCTGCTTGCCCTCAGCACGGTCGCCTCGCTCCTCGGCGGGGTGGTGCTTTATGTGATCGAAATGTCCATGTCGAACATGCTGCGGTTCTACCTCTAATCCTGCCCCCGCTCGCCCCGTCTACCTTTCCCCGTGCCCGACGCGGATCCCAACCAGCCCCTCTCCCTCCACTGCCCCCGCTGCCGCCACGACCTCGCCGGGTTGCCCGGCGTCGGGCCGGAGCCTGACCCGGGTGCCGTGCTGATCTGTCCCGAGTGCGGCACGCCCACCACGGTCATGGCCGCCCTCGACACGCCGCGGGAGGCCCGCGGCTGGCTGTACTTCATGCTTTGGACCCTGGCGGCGCTCGGGGCGCTGCTCTTCTGCGGGTGCGGGCTGACGATTCTGGGAACCGTCGTCTGGGGGATCTTCGGAGGCGGGCCCTGAACGGGACCGGACCGGACGGTCCCGGCCCTCGTCCCTACGATCGGGCATGGCCCACGACACACTCGACCGGCTGATCCTCGACCACATCGCCCGCTCCGACCCGGAGGTCGCGTCCATCGTGGCCGCGGAGGCCGAACGCCAGGAGCACACGATCGAGCTGATCGCGTCGGAGAACCACGCCTCCCCGGCCGTCATGCTCGCCGCGGGCACTTGCATGACCAACAAGTACGCCGAGGGCTACCCCGGCCGGCGCTACTACGGCGGGTGCGAGCACCATGACAAGGTCGAGCAGCTCGCCCGCGACCGGGCCAAGGAACTCTTCGGCTGCAAGTTCGCCAATGTGCAGCCGCACTCGGGGGCGCAGGCGAACACTGCCGTGTTCATGTCCATCATGCAGCCGGGCGACACCTTCCTGTCCCTGGTCCTCAAGGACGGCGGGCACCTCTCGCACGGGATGAACCTGAACTTCTCGGGCATCTTCTACAAGCCGGTCCACTACCCCCTGCACTACGACAAGGACCATCCCGAGCACGAGCAGATCGACTACGACGCGGTGCGGCAGGTGGCTCTTGAAACCAAACCCAAGGCCATCCTCTGCGGCTACTCGGCCTACCCCCGCGTCATCGACTTCGCCCGGTTCCGCCAGATCGCCGATGAGGTCGGCGCGGTGCTGATGGCGGACATCGCCCACATCGCCGGTCTGGTGGCCGCGGGCGTGCACCCGTCGCCCTTCCCGCACGCGCATGTTGTGACGACGACGACGCACAAGTCCCTCCGTGGCCCCCGCGGCGGGCTGATCATGACCAACGAAGAGGAACTCAACAAGCTCATCAACCGCAATGTCTTCCCCGGCGTGCAGGGCGGGCCGCTGATGCACATCATCACCGCCAAGGCGGTGGCCTTCGGCGAGGCGCTGCGGCCCGAGTTCCAGGCCTACCAGCAGCAGGTCGTCAAGAACGCCCGGGCTTTGGCCGCGGCCCTGCAGAAGCACGGCTACCGCATCACCTCCGGCGGGACGGACAACCACCTGATGCTCGTCGATCTGACCGCCAAGAGCGATGACCTGACCGGCAAGGACGCCGAGAAGTGGCTCGAGGGCGCGGGCATCATCACCAACAAGAACGGCATCCCCGACGACCCGCGCCCGCCGATGATCACCAGCGGCCTCCGCCTGGGCACGCCCGCGACCACCACCCGCGGCTTCACCGAGCCGGAGATGGAGCGCATCGGCGCCTGGATCGACCGGGTGCTCTCCGCGGGGCTCAAGGGCGAGTCCGAGCTGGCCGCCGAGAGCGACAAGGTCCGCTCCGAGATCCGCGCCCTGTGCGAACGCTTCCCGCTGCCCCACGCGACGCTCGAGACCGCCTGAGCGGGCGGGCCCCGCTCAGGGCCGGTCCTGCAGGCGGCGCTGGGGGTCGACCTTGAGCCGGCCCCACCCGTAGTACCCATTGGCGGTTCGCAATCCGTCGCCGACATTGAGATACGAGATCTCGCCGAACTTGTCGATCCGATAGATCAGGTCCCCGACCGACACATACTGATAGCCCATGTGCGACTGGTCGAGAACATCGGGCCGCTCCCTCGGCTGGGCCATGCCCCCGAGGATCACGCCCAGCGACCCGGCCAGCAGGGCGATGATGAGCCCCCGCCATCGGGCGTTGGATTTTTCGAGTCGTTGCAGACGGTCCTCGACGGTGTGCGGTGTGGTGTCCATGGAGACCCACCGCCCGGCCCATCTCTCCGCTGACAGGTTTTTCGTAGAATGTCGCCATGACACGCACCATGCCCGCCGCGATCGCCGTGCTGTTTCTGCTCCCGTTCCTGGCCGCCTGCTCCGGGTCCCCGGCGTCCCCCCGCCCGGTGGCGACCATCAGCCATGTGGTCTTCGTGAACCTGGCCGACCCGTCCGACGCCGACGAGCTGCTGGCCGACGGGCGGGCCATGCTGGCGACCATCCCCACCGTGACGGCCTACTCCGCCGGGCCGCACATCGACACCGGCCGGGCCACGGTGCTCGACGATTACGACATCGGCATGATCCTCGGCTTCGACGATGTCGAGGGCCTGAACGCCTATGTCGTCCACCCGGACCATGTGGCCTTTGTGGACAAGTGGCGTCCCCGCCTGACCGGCCTGCGCGTCTACGACATCCACGATCCGTGAACAAAGGCGACCGAAGCATGATCGCAGGGAGCGGCGGGGGGCGGTCGCTCAGGGCGGGCCGCCCGTGCCCGCCGCGAGGGCCCGGGCGTCGCGCCGGTCGCGTTGGATCCGCGCGTTGTGTCGCAGCGCGTCCCAGGTGAACACGCCGATCGCCACCCAGATCAGGGCGAACGCGACCCACTTCTCCACGCCGAACTCCTCGCCGAAGAACAGGAACGCCAGCAGCAACTGGCCCGTGGGCGCCAGGTACTGGAGCAAGCCGACCGTGCTCAGCGGCAGCAGCCGGGCGGCCGCCGTGAAGCACAGCAGCGGCACGATCGTCACCACGCCGCCGAGGAGCATCAGCCCGCTGACCCAGGCCGGGGCGCGGAGGAAGATCCCGGTCTCGCCGGCCATCAGCCACACCATCAGGCCAATGCACAGGGGCAGCAGCACCGTCATCTCGAACGCCAGCCCCACCGCCGGGCCCACCGAGGCCTGCTTGCGCAGCAGCCCGTACATCCCGAAACTCAGCGGCAGCACGATCGAGATGTACGGCAGGCTGCCCTCCCCCCACGCCAGCACCCCGACCGCCACCGCCGCCAGCCCCACCGCGCCCCACTGGCCGGGGCGCAGCCGCTCCCCGAGGAACAGAAACCCCAGCGCGACCGACACCAGCGGGTTGATGTAATAGCCCAGGCTGGCGTGGCTGAGGTTCCCGTCCGCGACAGACTTGATGAAGAAGAACCAGTTGATTCCGATGAACACCGTGCTGGGGATCAGCACCTTGAGGGCCCGTCTGGAACCGAAGGCCCCGATCACCAGGGCGAGCTGTCCGCGCCAGAGCAGCAGCGCGACCAGCACCGGCAGGCCGAAGACCACCCGCTGGGCCAGGATCTCCCACGGGCTCGCCCCGTGCCCGTTGGCCAGCAGGCGGAAATACACAGGCACGACGACGGCCCACCACCCGAACGCCCCCAGCCCGAACGCCAGACCCCGCTTCGTCGCCGCCGAGGTGTCCGGCGGCAGGCCGGGGCCTCCTTCCGGCGCCAGCGCGTGCGGGGAGGCCTCCGACCGGGGCACGGGGGCCACGGCGGATGCGCCGGGATCTTCAGCCATCGCGGGTGGGCCGCTCACGCGGGCAGACTGTAGACTGCCCGTACACCAGCACCGCCCGGGGTCACGCCGGGCGAACACCCGAACCGGGAAGGAACGCCCTTGAGATGATCGCCAGGCTCGGCCGCATCCTCTCCGCCGTCTTCGCACGCACCGCGCCCGATCCGTTCGTCCTGGCGGTGCTGCTGACCCTCGTCGCGTTCGGCGCGGCGGCGATCTGGGGGCGCGGGCCGGGCGAGACGGCCTTCGGCCTCGCCAGAACCATGGACGCCTGGCGGGACCCGTCCACGGGGCTGTGGCGCTTCCTCGCCTTCGCGATGCAGATGTGCCTGATCCTCGTCACCGGGCACGCGCTGGCCGAGTCCCGCCCCGTTCGCGCCGCGATCCGGGCCTTCGCGAGCCTGCCCAAACGCCCCGCTCCCGCCGCGGCCATGGTCGGGCTGGTCGCCATGGCCTTCGGCCTGATCAACTGGGGGCTGGGCCTGATCGTCGGCGCGCTGCTGGCCCGCGATGTGGCCCGCGCCCTGGAAGCGCGGGGCGTGCGCGTCCACGCGCCGCTGCTGGCCGCCGCGGGCTACACCGGCATGCTCGTCTGGCACGGCGGGTTCTCCGGCAGCGCGCCCCTGACCATGGTCGCCGACATCGAGGCCGCCCGCGTCCTCCCGCCCGACACCATCCGGCTGCTGACCGACGAGCTCGGCGAGGGCTGGGGCATCGATCTCTCGCGGACGCTGCTCTCGCCCATGAACCTGTTCGTCACCGGCGGGCTGCTGATCCTCGTGCCCGCGTTGCTCTGGCTGTTGACCCCCGGCAAGGCCGAGCCGGTCACGCCCATGCCCGCCGAGGAGGAACTGTTCGAGGATCCGCCCCTGCCGGCCCGCTCGGTCCCGGATTTCCTGGAGCGCACACCGCTGATCCCGGTGATCCTCGCCGGGCTGATCCTGTGGGCGTTGTGGCGTTTCCACGCGGACTTCTCGGTGTTGCGCATGGGCCTCAACGAGATCAACATGCTGATGCTCGCCGCGGGCCTGCTGGCGCACGGCTCGGTCCGGTCGTATGTCGCCTCGGCCGAGCGCGGCGCCAAGGGCTGCGCCGGGATCATCCTCCAGTTCCCGCTCTACGCGGGGATCATGGGCGTGCTGGCGGTCTCCGGGCTGATCGCCGCGTTCGCCGGCGCGATGGCCGCCAACGCCAGCGAGCAGACGCTGCCCGTCTACACCATGCTCAGCGCGGGCGTGGTCAACCTCTTCGTCCCCTCCGGCGGCGGGCAGTGGGGGATCCAGGGCCCCGTCGCGCTCGAGGCCGGCCTCGCGCTGGGCATCGCGCCCGAGAAGATGATCATGGCCGTGGCCTACGGCGACCAGCTGACCAACATGCTCCAGCCCTTCTGGGCCCTGCCGCTGCTGGCGATCACCGGCCTGAAGGCGCGCGACATCGTCGGCTACACCGCGGTGATCATGGTCGCCGCCGGCGCGTGGATGGCCCTGGGCCTGCTGCTGTTCTGATCCTGACCAAAGTCCGAATAGGCTCCCCACAGAACCATCATCACCGGAGAGGGCGAACGCGGGCGTGCGGCGTCCCGTATGCTGTTGTATGCGGCGGTCCGGCTGTTCCGCACGGGCGGGGGGGAGATCGAGGGGGCGAGCCATCGCGAAGCGTGCCGGGCCGGCGCGGTCTCCGCGGGTGCGGGGCCGACGACTTCGGAATGTTGTGCCAACCCATTAGCACGACAAGGAGCAACGCCATGCGGAACAGAACGACCGACGCCGCCATGCTGCTGATCCCGGCCATGCTGCTCGGCGCCGGCTGCTCGGAACAGCCCCCCGCCCTGCCGGAGGACACCGGCCCGGGCATGATGGCCGAGGACACCCCTGACCCGACGCCGGATCCGGGCATTGACTTCGCCGCCGAGCAGGCGGCCGCCGAGGCCGAGGCCAGGGCCGCCATCGCAGACTACCAGAGCGACATGCAGGCGGGCATCGAGGAACTCAACGCGCAGATCGACGGCCTGCGGGAACGAGCCTCCGAGATGACCGGCGTGGCACGGGCCGAGATGGACACGACCATCGTTGAGCTGGAGGTCCAGCGTGACGCGTTCATTCACCGTCTCGAAAGAGTCGCCGAATACGCGGCCGTCGCGTGGGACGATGTCCGTCGCGGCCTGGACGAGGCGTGGGACGATCTCGCGCGGTCCGTCCGAGCGGCCGAGGAACGCCTCGACGACTGACAACCCATCCGACCCTAAGGCTCATCGCGGCGAGGGGCCCGCCCGGGCCGCGCCCAGCCCCAGCCAGCGTGGCAACTCATCCAGGCGTTCGAGCACCCGCTCCGCGCCCGCGTCGAGCAGCCTGTCGGCCGGGGTCAGGTCCTCGTAGCCGATGATCCGCATCCCGGCGGCGAGCGCCGCCAGCACGCCCTGCACGGAGTCGTCGATCACCACGCACGACGCGGGGTCGTGGCCCATCCGCTCCGCCGCGTGCAGGAACAGCCGCGGCGATGGCTTGGGCTCGCCCACATCATCGGCCGAGAAGATCCGCCCGCCGTCCATGCCCCCCACCAGATCCAGCAGGCCGGACGACCGCAGCGAGACTTCCATCTTCACATGCGGCCCGTTCGACGCCACGCAGTACGGCACCCCCGCCGACACCAGTCGTTCGAGTACCGCGCCGGCCCCGGGGATCTCCGGGATGCCGGCCCCGAACGCCTCGAACATTGACCGCCGGTAGCCCTCGATGAACCCCGGCAGCTCGCGCCCGAGGCGCGCCTCGGCCTGCTGCTGGATCTCGGCGATGTGCGAGCCCTTGATCGTCCGGGCGGATTCCTCGGGCGTCATGGGCCAGCCGTGCCGGGTCAGCCAGTCGGCCAGAACGCGCTGGACCACCGGCTCGGTGTCCACCAACACGCCGTCGCAGTCAAAGATCACCAGGCCGGGCCGTTCCATGCCCGGATCATTGGCTCACGCCCCGGGCAACGCGGGCGCGCCGCCGGGCACGCCCGGCCACAGCAGCGCGAACGCCGCCCCGGTGATGATCGCGTAGACCGCGGCGTCGATGATGTCCCGCACCACCCAACCCGCAGGCTTGCCGAACCAGACCCCGTTGAGCACCCCGCCGAAGGTGTAGGCGAGCACGCCGGCCGTGCAGGTCACCTGGAACACCTTCATCGACCCCGCTCCCGGCGCCAGCACGCTGCCCGCCAGAAACGCGATGCCCGCCGAGATCACCAGAGTGACCAGGAACGACAGCCCCAGGTTCTTGCCCATGTTCGGCTGCGCCCCGATCACATTGATCGTCGCCCACGGCCCGCGCTTGTACCGCTCCTGGAACGCCTCGGACTTCATCTCCTTGGAGTCGTGCGTGCAGGGGATGTAGTAATGCCCGGGCTCAAGGTTCAGCGATTCCAGCGCGGCGTCGGCCCGGGCCAGATCCGGAACGGGCCGGATGTCGGGCTTGTGCCAGGGCGTGGCCGCCCAGAACACGAAGCTGGCGAAGAAGACCCCGACCGTCGCGACGAGGATCGGCAGCCAGAGCGAGAGCAGATCGGTCAGCATGATTGGTTCTCCCGTGCGGTGTGTGCCGGACAGCCTACCGCGCCGGGCCGCGTCTCGCTAGCATCCCACACCCGACCGGATCCGCCCGAACCGACGATCGGGGCGTATCCACCCCCTCCCCCCGGGCCGGGGTGGTCCGGGCGACGAAGGCCGAGGTGGACGCCGTGGTCCTGTCCCTGTCGCTGCTGGTCGTCTCCCTGCTGATCCTCACCGGCGGGGCCGAACTGCTCGTGCGCGGCTCTGTCGCCATTGCACGCAAGCTGGGCGTCTCGGCGTTCTTCATCGGCCTGACCATCGTGGGATTCGGCACCTCCACGCCCGAACTGTCCACCTCGCTCATGGCCGCGCTCAAAGGATCGGGCGACATCGCCGTGGGCAATGTCGTCGGTTCGAACATCTGCAACATCCTGCTGATCCTCGGCGCGACGGCCCTGATCCGGCCGATCGCCGTGGAACTCCGCCTGGTCCGCTCCGAACTGCTGGTGGTGGCCCTGGTCTCGCTGCTGCCGTTCGTGGCCCTGGCCACCGGCTACACCGTCACCCGCTGGCAGGGCTTGGCGATGGTCGCGTTGCTGGGTGTGTATCTCTGGCGTGGCTACCTCGCCGGACGACGCGAGGAGTCCCGCCGCCAGGCCGAACTGCAGGCCGAACTCGAGCGCGAGGTCGGCCTGAACCCCACCAAGCCCGCCAGCCCCCTCATCGCCGCGGTCTCAATCGCCGCCGGCCTGGCCCTGCTCGTCGCCGGCTCCTGGCTGCTGGTCCGCTCGGCCACCGACATCGCCCGCAACTTCGGTATCTCCGAACTGGTCATCGGCCTGACCGTCGTCGCCCTGGGTACCTCCGCCCCGGAACTGTTCACCTCGGTCGTGGCGGCGATCCGCAAGCAGTCCGACATCGCCGTCGGCAATATCCTGGGCTCAAACATCTTCAACATACTTGGCATCCTGGGCATCACCGCCGCCGTCCGCCCGCAGGCCATCGCCCCCCAGATCTTCCGCCTCGACGCCCCGCTCATGCTCGCCACCGCGGTGTTGCTGGCCGTGTTCATGCGTTCGGGGTCGAAGCTGTCGCGCCCCGAGGGCGCGGTCATGCTGCTCGGATACGCCGCTTACATCGGCTTCCTGTACGCGACCGGGTGACCGCGCCGGCCCCCCAAAAAAAGAAAACGGCCCGGGCGTGAAAGCCCGGGCCGTGTCAGCGATTCGTTCTGTCGTGATCAGTCCTCGTCCCGCGGCTTGGGCATCGACTTGAGCACCTTGTCGATCAACCCGTACTCGACCATCTCTTTGTCATCCAGCCACAGGTTGCGGTCGCAGTCCTTGTGGATCTTCTCGCGGTCCTGGCCGGTGGCCTCGGCATAGATATCGTAGAGCCGGTCGCGCAGGCGGAGCATCTCCTTGGCCTCGATCTCGATGTCCGTGGCCTGGCCCTCCATCACGCCCGAGAGCAGCGGCTGGTGCATCAGGTTGCGGCTGTTGTGCAGGGCGTAGCGTTTGCCCTTCTCGCCCGAGGCCGCGATCACGCTGCCCATGCTCGCCGCCTGCCCGATGATGTAGGTGCAGATGTGCGGGCGGATGAACTTCATCGTGTCCACGATGCCGAGCCCGGCCGTCACGCTGCCGCCCGGCGAGTTGACATACATGTGGATGTCCGCCGACGCGTCCTCGTTGGCCAGGAAGAGAAGCTGCGCCACCACCAGGTTGGCCATCTCGTCCATGACCGGCCCGGTCACGAACACGATCCGGTCCTTGAGCAGCCGGCTGAAGATGTCGTACGCACGCTCGCCGCGGGCCGACTGCTCGACCACGATCGGGACGAGCGTGCTGGCGGCGTGGGAATGGGTGTTCGAGCTGGTCATCGGTCTTCCGTGCCCTTCGTTGCTGGTTTGATCGTTGTTCAAGCGGTCCGCCGGCGCCGGCTCACGAGGAGGTCGGCGCGCCCGTGGTCAGGTTCACTTCCTTCGGCGGCTCGGTCAGCACCTCGTCCACGAGCCCGTACGCCTTCGCCTCCTCGGCGGTGAAGTACTTGTCCCGCTCCGAGTCCGCGCGGACCTGCTCGATGTCCTGGCCGGTGTGCTTGGCGATGATCCCCGTGAGGATCTGCTTGCTCTTGATGATCTGCTCGGCCTGCAGGCGGATGTCCTCCGCCTGGCCGGTCACCCCCCCGTAGGGCTGGTGGATCATCACCTTCGCGTGGGGCAGGATGAACCGCCGCCCCTTCGTCCCGGCGGTCAGCAGCAGCGCCCCGCCCGAGTACGCCCGCCCGATGCAGAAGGTCGCGATCGGCGACGACATGAACCGCATCGTGTCGTACAGCGCCAGCGTGTCGTCGACCGCCCCGCCGGGGCTGTTGATGTACAGGCTGATCTCCTGGTTGCGACGCTGGTTCTCCAGATACAGCATCTGCATCATCACGCGGGCGGCGCTCGCGTGGTTGATCTCGCCGATCAGGAAGACGATCCGGTTTTCGAGCAGCAGCTCGTCGATCGTCATCTCGCGCGTGCGCTGGTAGCTCACAGAGGCTGAGGCCATGCGTCCATCCCTGGTCTTCGCCCGCGGGGTTCTCCCCCCGGGCTGGTCATGCTTGTCCGGCCGTTCCCCGGCGGCCCTGCTCACAGGACACCGCCGGTCGGGGCGGCCCCGGCACTCCATCGGCCGGATCCGCCCGCGGCATGATACGCGCCAACCCAAACGCCCAAAGACCGGGGGAACCCTCCCGCACCCGCCACGGCCCCCGCGTTGCCCCAACCCCCGCCGCTCTCTACAGTTGCCATCACCCCCGGGCCGAGCCCGGGCACGCCGAGATTCGTAAACCCTTCAACAGCCGAGAGATCCGTCGTGCGCACCGCAGTCGTCTCCGATATCCACGGCAACGCGGAAGCGCTGCGCGCTGTCCTCTCCGACATCGCCGACCGCGGCATCGAGAAAATTGTCTGCCTCGGCGACATCGTCGGCTATGGGCCCGACCCCCTCGACTGCGTCGACCTCGTCCGCGAGCACTGCGTCTGGGCCCTGATGGGCAACCACGACTTCGGCGTCCTCTACGAGCCGACCAACTTCAACCCCTCCGCCGAGGCCTCCGCCTTCTGGACCCGGGCCGTCTTCGACGCCGAGCCCGACGAGAAGAAACGGACCGAGCGGTACGAATACCTCGGCCGCATGCCCGTGCGCAAGGTCGAGAAGCTGCTCGGCGACGAAACCCCCGTCCTCGCCGTGCACGCCTCGCCCCGGCGCCCGGTCAACGAGTACATCTTCCCCGACGACGCCGCCGACCAGCCCGACAAGCTCGAGGCGATCTTCGACCGGGTCGATCGCGTGGCCCTGGTCGGCCACACCCATGTCCCGGGGGTTTTCTCCGACGAGCCCGATTTCTACCCCCCGGGCGAACTCGGCGATACCCGGGTCTACCGCTTTATCGACGACGAGAAGGCCATCGTCAATGTGGGCTCGGTCGGCCAGCCGCGCGATTACGACCCGCGCGCTTCCTATGTGATCCTCTCCCCGGGCCAGGTCGAGTTCATCCGCGTCGAGTACGACATCAAGACCACCGCCGACAAGATCCACGCCATCGCCGAGCTGAACAACTTCCTGGGCGACCGCCTCTTCGAAGGCCGCTGAGAAACCACCCGCCACGATGCCCGACGCCAACCACACACGCCACGCCCGCCGTTTCTCCCGGCTCGCCGCGCTCGCCGCGGCCGCCCTGCTCGCCGTCGCCCCGGCCCTCGCCCAGGACGAACCGACGCAGCCCCAGACCCAGGCGGAACCCCAGCCGCCAACCCAGACACAGCCGCAAGCCCAGCCCCAGGCCCAGCCCGACGCACCCGCCCAGCCGAACGGCCAGCCCATCCCCCGCCGGGCCGACCCCTTCGATCCGATCCCCCTCGGCGCGGAAGACCCCGACGCCAAAACCTTCATCGAGTTCACCCCCCTCAGCGCAGGCATCCAGCGTCTGAGCCTGTCCGACGCCTACGGCACCGCCGGCGACGAGACCCGCGTCGATCTGCAGGCCGCCACCACCATCGGCGGCTTCGCCGCCATCCCCTTCGCCGTGCTGGGCGTGGATCTCGACGGCGTCTTCGTGTCGCTCAGCGGCGCGGGCAGCGACCGGCCCATCTGGTCCCAGTCCGAACCGGGCGTCTTCGTCGCCCACATCGACGACGCCGACGGCTCGCCGCTGCTCCGCATCACCCGGCGGTACGAGCTGCGCGACCCGGACCGCTACGGCTTCGTCATCACCTCCACGCTCGAGAACCTCTCCGACGCCCCGATCAACGCCCGCCTGATCCAGACCGGCCCCATCGACCTGCCCGAGGCCGAGAACAACTACGCCGGCGACAAGCGCCGCTTCCGCTACGGCTTCCTCCAGCCCCCGGAACGCCAGCTCAACGACCTGACCGTCCTCGTCGACGACGACCTGGCCAACCGCACGCGCCTGCTCGGACGACGCGTCACCGCCCCCAACGGCGTGAAGGTCTACCCGCCCCAGTTCGCCGTCTGGCCGACCGCCCGCACCCAGGAACGCGGCCACCGCCTGGCCTGGCTCGGCTTTACCGACCGCTACTTCGCCGTCCTCGTCCACCCGGTCTATGACCCCACCGCCGTCCGCCAGCCCGAGGACAAGCTGCTCAAAGGCCTGGGCTTGGTCGACCGCCTGGTTCTCAACCCCGCCTCGGCCGCGCCCGATGCCGTGATGGTCATGCGTTTCAACGGCGAGCGGGCCCGGATCGCCCCCGGCGAGTCCAGCACCACCACCTTCGGTGTGTATGTCGGCCCCATGTCCCGGCCCACGATGCGCGAGGACACCCTCCTCGCCTCGCTTCGGATCCCCGAGGTCGTCGTCTACAACCTCGGCGGCTGGTGCGCCCCGTGCACCTTCGCGTGGCTCACCGAGGCCCTCATGGGCGTGCTCCGCCTCTTCCACGCCGTCTCGGGCGACTGGGCCATCGCCATCATGCTGCTGGTCGTCCTCGTCCGCGGCATCCTCCACCCGGTCACCCGCTGGTCACAGATCCGCATGCAGCGCTTCGGCGCCCAGATGCAGGCCATGGCCCCCAAGCAGGCCAAGCTCAAGGAAAAGTACAAGGACGACCCCAAGAAGCTCCAGCAGGAGATGGCCAAGCTCTGGAAGGAAGAGGGCATCAACCCCGCCGGCATGCTCGGCTGCCTGCCCATGTTCCTCCAGTCCCCCGTCTGGATCGCCCTCTACGCCACCCTCTTCTTCGCCATCGAACTCCGCCACGAGGCCGCCTTCTACGGCGTCTTCCAGACCCTCACCGCCGACAACTGGCGCTTCCTCGCCGACCTGTCCCAGCCCGACCACGCCATCCCGCTGCCCGAGTTCATGCACTTCTCCTTCCCGCTCTGGGGCGCGGTCCAATCGATCAATGTCCTCCCGCTCCTGCTCGGCGTGGTCTTCTATGTCCACCAGAAGTTCCTCACCCCGCCCACCAGCGCCAGCCTCACCCCGGAGCAGGAACAGCAGCAGAAGATCATCAAGGTCATGATGGTCGTGCTTTTCCCGCTGATGATGTACGCCGCCCCGTCCGGCCTGGCCCTCTACTTCATCACCAACTCCGTCCTGGGCATCGGCGAGCACAAGTGGATCCGCGCCCACATGGAAAAGCACGGCATGCTCGACCCCGAGAAGATCCGGGCCGAACGCCAGGCCAAGGGCCCCGGCTTCATGTCCCGCCTCTCCGAGGCCGCCGAGGCCCAGAAACGCCTCCGCGAGCAGGCCCACGGCGGGCGTCCCCCGACCATCCCCGACAAGAAACGCAAGAAGAAGTGACATGCCCACCGGCGACACCATCGCCGCCGTCGCCTCCCCGCCCGGGCGAAGCACCCGTGCCCTGATCCGCGTCAGCGGCCCCGACGCGCCCGCGATCGCCCACGAACTCTGTAACCTCAAGGACTTCCCCCGAGCCGTCCGCCCCGCCCTTCTTCTCCTTGGTAGTGCCGGCTTCCAGCCGGCCTCTTCCTCCTCTTCTTCTTCCTCATCCTCCCCTCCGCCCCTGCCCCTCCTCGCCCTGACCTTCCCCGCCCCCAACTCCTTCACCGGCGAGCACACCCTCGAGCTGCTCCTGCCCGGCAACCCCCACCTCGTCCGGCTCGTGCTCGACACCCTGCTCGCCCGCCCCGGCGTGCGCCAGGCCGAGCCCGGCGAGTTCTCCGCCCGCGCCTACCTCAACGGCAAACTGACCCTCCAGCAGGCCGAGGGCATCGCCCAGCGCATCGCCGCCGAGACCGCCGACCAGCTCGCCGCGGCCGACGCGCTCATGGACGGCTCCCACGCCGCCCGGCTCCGCGCCCACGCCGACGCGCTGACCACCGGCCTCGCCCTGGTCGAGGCCGGCGTCGATTTCTCCGATCAGGAGGATGTCGTCCCCATCGCCCCCGCGGATCTGGCCGCCCGCCTGACCGCGGTGCGCGATGACCTGGGCGCGATCCTCGGCCCGGCCCCCCGCGCCGCCGACCGCGACCGGCCCGAGGCCGTCCTCGTCGGCCCGCCCAACGCCGGCAAGTCCACCCTGTTCAACGCCCTGCTCGGCCGCCCCCGGGCCCTGGTCTCCGAACACGCCGGCACCACCCGCGACGCCCTGGCCGAGTCGCTCGACCTGTCCCCGCACGCCCCCGGCGCGGGAACTATCACCCTGGTCGATCTGGCCGGGCTGGGGGATGCCGGCATCGATGAGATCGACACCGCCGCTCAGCGCCTCGCCCGCGAACGCATCGCCCGTGCCGATGTCCTCATCTGGTGCGACCCCACCGGACGCTTCGAGGCCGCGGCCTTTCCCGCATCCAACAAGCCCACGATCCGCGTCCGCACCAAGTCCGATCTGGCATCCCGAAACGCCACGGACGCGAGTGGGGGGATGACCATCCCCGTCTGCGCCCTCGACCACACCAACCTCGCCACGCTCCGGCGCGCCATCGCCGACGCCTCGGGCCAGGCCGCGCCCGCCGGGGCCGTCGCCCTGCCGCGCCACCGGCGCGCCATGGCCCGCACCGCCGAGCACCTCGCGGCCGCCCTGTCCTCCTTCGACCCCGACGCCCCCGCCCTGCCCGAGCCAGAACTGACCGCCGCCGCCCTGCGCAGCGCCCTCGATGCGCTCGGTGAACTGACCGGCCCCGTCGGCACCGAAGACCTGCTCGCCCGCGTCTTCAGCGCCTTCTGCGTGGGCAAGTAGGCCCGAGAACCAAGGGCGTACCCCACGAAAGCCTGCCACGAAAAGTCACGCAAAATCCCTGGAATGAAGCGGCTTTCACCGCTCTGCGCCGCCCACGCGGCTCTTGCCAGCCCCCAAACCGGGATCTGCCCGATTCCCACCACGCCCCGTTCCAGACCGGCGCTCCGCCGGCCCGATCCTCCCCCATGCCCCGGCCGACCGCCGGGGGGGAGGACTCCGACCATGACCATCCGCCTCGGCGACCTGCTCGTCCAGCACCGCTGCCTGACCACCGACCAGCGTGACGAGATCCTCCGCGTCCAGCGCGAGAGCGGCCGTCCCTTCGGCCTGCTCGCCGAGGAGCTCTTCGGCGTCTCCCCGTCCGATGTCGAGCACGCCTGGGCCGCCCAGTACGCCGCCATCGCCCCGCGTTTCGACCCCCGGCTCCACGCCGTCGAGCCCGAGGTCCTGAACATCATCGAACGCCGCCAGGCCTGGCAGTTCCGCCTGATCCCCGTCCGCAAGGAGGGCGACGAGCTGGTTTTCGTGACCAGCGTCGAGGACCTCGCCCGCGCCCTGCGCTTCACCGGCTGGCGGATCAACGGCCCCTGCACCTTCTGCATCTGCGACCGCGACACCCTGATGATCGGCCTGTCCATGCACTACCCCATCGACGGCATGGACCACACCTTCATCGACCGCGTCATGGACGACCTCGAAGCCGCCTGACCCTTGGAGCGGGGGGCAACCTGCCCCCCCGTCGGCCCGAAGGGCCGAGCCGCTCGCGGGCAATAGGCAGTAGGCAATGGGCAATAGGGTTCCGGCCCATTGCCCATTGCCCATTGCCCATTGCCCATAAACCGCGCATACCATTGCCCCCTTGGCACATACGACCCCCGACACCCCGCCCCAGACCGCCCCGGACGCCCCCCAGGACCAGGCCATCCGCACGGTCTCCTTCGTCTCCCTGGGCTGCCCCAAGAACCTCGTCGACTCCGAGCGGATGCTGGGCATCCTCGCCGCGGACGGCATCGCCCCGGTCTCGGCCGAGGCCGCCGAGGACGCCGAGCACGACGACCTGTCCATCGCCGGCTCCGAGCAGGACGCCTCCGCCGCCGCCGGGCGGATTACCGCGGCCGACGCCGTGGTCATCAACACCTGCGGCTTCCTCGAGGCCTCCAAGCAGGAATCCCTCGGCGTCATCCACGACGCCCTGGAAGCCAAAAAGCGCGGCGAGGTCAAACGCGTCGTCGTCGCCGGCTGCCTCGTCCAGCGCCACCGCGCCAAAATGCTCGAGTGGGCCCCCGGCATCGACGCCATGCTCGGCGTCTTCGACCGTGAGAAGGTCCTCGAGGCCGTCCGCGGCGAGCGCTCTGAGCGCACCAACCTGGCCCAGGCCGTCGAGGAAGGCCCGAAGTACTGGATCTCATCGAACGCGCTTGTGAAGGCCAAGTCCGAGGGCCGCGACACCGTCGGTCTGACCGTCCACGGCAAGGACGGCAAGGGCATCGGCTACTTCGAGTCCGACAACGCCCGCCTCCGCCTGACCCCGCGCCACTACGCCTACCTGCGCATCTCCGAGGGCTGCAACCAGAACTGCGCCTTCTGCACGATCCCCAGCATCCGCGGAAAGATGCGCTCCAAGCCCGTCGACCCCCTCGTCGCCGAGGCCCGCGAGCTGCTCCAGGACGGCGCCTTCGAGCTGCTCCTCATCGGCCAGGACACCACCAGCTACGGCGACGACATCGGCCAGGGCCTCGGCTCTGAGCCGCGGGCTTCAGCCCGCGCGGTCGCCGCGCCCGCCGACCTCTTCCGCGCCGGCCTCCCCAAGGCCCTCAAGTCCGTCTCCGACGCCATGCGCCAGGAGATCGGCAAGGGCTGGCTCCGCCTGATGTACGCCTACCCCTCCAACTTCACCGACGAGATCATCGACGCCTTCGCCCACCTCGTCGAGCACGGCAACCTGCTGCCCTACATCGACATCCCCCTCCAGCACGCCTCGGACAACATGCTCACCGCCATGCGCCGCCATGTCAAAGCCGCCCAGCAGCGCGACCTGATGTTCAAGCTCCGCGAGCGCATCCCCGGCATGGCCATCCGCACGACCTTCATCACCGGCTTCCCCGGCGAGACCCAGGCCGACCACGAGCAGCTCCTCGAGTTCATCGACGAGGTCGGCTTCGACGCCGTCGGCTGCTTCAAGTACTCCCACGAAGATGGCACCGTCGCCGGCACCATGGAAGAAAACCCCGACCTGGCCGTCCCCGCCGAGGTCAAGCAGCAGCGCCACGACGAGATCATGGCCCTGCAGCAGGAGATCGCCCACGACCAGGCCGCCTTCATCGCCGGCGCCTTCGACGAGGACGACCCGACCAACACCGGCCACCAGTTCGATGTCCTCATCGACCGCCCGACCAACTCCGTGGTCGAGGCCACCAGCGGCGTCTCCGCCGGCGGCACGCTCTACCAGGGCCGCACCTACTTCCAGGCCCCCCAGATCGACGCCGTCACCTATGTGCAGTCCCGCGAGAAACTCGCCCCCGGCGAACTCGTCCGCTGCACCGTCGTCGCCTCCACCGGCTACGACCTCATCGCCCGCCCGGTGACCGAGCTGGAAAAGAAGTTCTCCCTCCCGATGGCCTGACCGAACCCGCCGATCGCCCCCGGATTCTCAGCCCCAAGGCCGGATTTCGCCGATAGCCCCCCCATGCTCCGTGCCGGCCACGGCATCTTGCTCTGCGCGCTCGGCCTGCTCATGGTCGGCGTCGTCATGGTCCACTCGGCCAGCATGGTCGTCCGCCCGCTCGCCGAGGGGGTGGACCCCCAGGTCGCCGCCGCCGTTTCGGGCGTGACGGTCGAGTCCCTCCTGTTCAGCCGGACCACGCTCTACCTCGCCCTGGCCGTCGGCGCGATGGCCCTGGCCAGCCGTCTGCCCCTGCGGCGCCTGGCCGACCGGACCCAGCGGGCGGCGTTCCTGCCCCCGGCGGGCGACCTCGGCCTGCTGATCCTCGGCTCGGTTGGCCTGCTGGCCGTGCTGGCCACCGTCTACATCCCCGGCATCGGACGCGAGGCCAAGGGCGCGACCCGCTGGGTCAACCTCCACCTGCCCGGCCTCGAATCCGTCCAGCCCTCCGAGATCGCCAAGTGGGGCCTGGTCCTGCTCGTCGCCGTCTTCGCCGCCCGCCTGGCCACCCGCACCGACAACCACATGCGCCGCTTCTTCTCCGGCCTGCTGCCCGCGTGCCTCTGCATCGGCGCGGTCGCCGGCTTCGTGGTGCTCGAGGATCTGGGCACCGGCGTGCTGATGGTCGCCGCGTGCGCCGTGGTCCTGCTCGCCGCCGGGGCGCGGATCTGGCACTTCCTGCTCTTCACCCCGCCCGCCATCCTGGCCTTCATCGTCGCCGTCGTCACCACGCCCTACCGCGTCCAGCGCATCACCAGTTTCCTCGACCCCTACGCCGACCCCCAGGGCGCCGGCTACCACATGATCCAGTCCCTGACCACCGTCGCCGGCGGCGGGATCTTCGGCCGCGGCCTCGGCCACGGCCTCCAGAAGTTCGGCTACCTCCCCGAGGACACCACCGACTTCCTCTACGCCGTCATCTGCGAGGAACTCGGCCTGTTCGGCGCGTTGCTGGTGCTCTTCCTGTACGCAACCCTCGCCTGGTGCGGCACCACCATCGCCCGGCGTGAGACCAACCCCGCCCTCAAGCTCGCCGCCCTCGGCGTCACCGCCACCATCACCCTCCAGGCCCTGATCAATCTCTTTGTCGTCGTCGGACTCGCCCCTACCAAGGGCATCGCCCTGCCCCTGATCTCTTCCGGCGGCACCGGCTGGATCCTCACCGGCTTCGCCCTGGGCCTCGTCGTCGCCATCGACCGCACCCAGCCCGCCGCGGTTCTGGACGACTTCGCCATCGAACGCGACCCGACCGACCACGCCGACGCCGACCGCGCCGAGATCGTCATCCGCCCCGGCATCACCCTGCCCGGCACGCCCGCCCGAGCCCCCGCCGCAAGTGGCACAGGCGTCCCGCCGGCGCTCGCACGGTCGTAGGTTTGGCTCAGAGGATGGCGTCGATCTCATCGAACACGCCCTGCCGCTCCGCCGCCTCCCGCGCCAGCGCGGCGAAGTGGCGGTATCGGTCCCTTGCCCCTTCCTCGCCGTAGATCACGGCGATGTACGCCAGCAGCCAGCAGTCGGTGGCCGTGTCCTCGATCGTGTGAAGCAGCGACCTGAACCGGGCCTGGCACGCGTCGCTCGGATGAACCCGCTTGGTGAGCACGATCCCCGCGTAGACGGCCAGCGTCGGCTCGCTCAGCCCGGCCGCCTCGAAGTACCGCTCGAAGATCGCCGCCGACAACGCGTACAACTCCAGTTCGTAGAGCACCATCGCGAGCAAAGAGAGCGCGTCCTCGTTGTCCGGCTCCGCGGCAATCACACGGTCGGCCTCGCGCAGCGCGGCCGTCTTCTCGCCCAACGCGTGGTACGCGTTCGCAAGAAAGACCCGCTTGGGGACCGAGTCTTGCCGATCGAGCGACCGCGTGATCCAGCGCACCGCCTCCTCGTGCCGCCCGCAGTAGTACAGGACGATCCCGTACGACCCGACCACGCCCGGGTCGCACGCGTCGTCGGCGACCAGCCCGGCCCCGATCTCCGCGGCCTCCGGGTAGCGGTCGTGCTCATACGCATCCAGGAAGCGTTCAAGGTCGGTCATCCAGATCGCTCGCTCCCGTTCACCGCCCCATCGCCCATGCCACGCATGAACGACCCGCCATGAAAGGGCCCGCCAGCGATCCGAACAACCCCTCCACAGGCCCGGAGCCGCTGCCCCGTCCGCCTGCCCGGATCCGCTTCAGGCAGGATACTTCACTGGATATCGCGCCCCTGCATCCCCCACGGCGTCGTTCCGAAGGTCGCGTACGGCCAGACGGGATACCGCCGCACGGGCCGGATCGCGTCCCGCTGGTGCATCTGCCGCGCGTGCCCGTCGATGAACCACACCGATCCCGGCTGCGCCGACTGCCAGTACTCCTGCGTGCCAAGATCCTCTCCCGGTCCATACACGCCGCGCCAGCCGTGCCAGACGAACACTTCGTACATCCCAGCCTTCGACGACGGGAAACGCGTCATGGACATCCGCTGCACACGCCCGCCGAGCCGGTTCAGCCAGACTTCGGGCGGCACCTCGGGCGCGAAGTGCTCCGGCGCGGCATAGGCCGAGTGGCTGATGATGTAGTCCGGAACAGCGAGTTCTTCATACCAGAACGGATGCTGGCTGTTCGCCGGACAGTAGAGCGTCTCGGTCGTCGTCGTAAACCCCGTGTAATCGAGCCACCTGGCGTCCTCCATCGTTCGGTGCCCCTGAAGCGTGAACCAGGGCCAGTGCTCGGGCGACGATTCATAGTTCACCCGCGGATCGGCCCACGAGGGGAACGAGTCCCTGTTGTCCACCGCGTACACCGCGACCAGGGTTCCCAGCGTGCGGATGTGGCTCAGGCACGCGATGCTGTCCCGCCGGTCCAGCGCGCCACGCAGCCCGGTCAGCATGATCCCGCCGAGCATCGCGATGACCCCGATGGCGACCAGCACCTCGATGAGCGTCGTGCCCCGCCGCGTTCGACGCACGGCCATGCCCGATCCACACGCCAAGCCCGTCTCAGACACGCGAAATCCTTTCAGTCACTCGCTCACGACCGCAGCCTGCCCGCGCCCCAGAACACGCCGGCGATGACCACCACGCCCGCCCCGAGCCACAGCATCAGCGGCCCCGCCGAAAGCAGGGTCCGGGTCCGGCGACCGGATCGTTCCGACCCCTGATCCGCGACCGTCGGCCCGGAGCCGGCCCCGGCTCGTTCGTCAGAGAAGTTCTCCCCTGAGGCTGCCAAATCCGCCCGACGCATGCTCTTGAGCATCGCCGGCATGCTCTCGTGCATCGAGCCGTCCCGCAGGATCGAGTAGGAAACACGCACATGCCCGACGGCCGCGCCGGTGTTGCCCGCGGGCCTGAAATCGTCGTACTCCCACCACAGACGGGGATGGCCGTCCGCCCCCATCATTTCCAGCCGATACACCGCCAGTGGCCCCGCACCCCGCGAAGCACCATCGTTCCCGACGCGCCGCACGAACGCCCGCAGGCCGAGATCGTCCGATGAAACGGAGAACGAGCTGTCGGACAGCGGTTCGACCTCGAACGACCCGTCCGGCATCTCCCCGAACCAGACGCCGACCAGGCTCGGCGCGAACGACGCCTGGGTCACGGCCAGCCGCTGCGGCGTGTCCACCACGGCGCTGTTCTGCGCGCTGCGTTTCACATAGGACTCGGAGACCCTGCCCGATCCGTTGACGAAAAAATCCCGATCGAACCGCATCGCCGCCGCCGACACGCGCACCTCGCCCGTCTCGATGACCCGGGAACGGTGTTCGATCCGGTCCGGCCAATCGACAAGGACGACCTCTTCCTTATCGAACGAGTACGCAACCCGACCGGCCGTATCGATCACATCCTGCGTGTCGATCCAGTGGTATACAACCGAGTTCAGCCGGCGGCACTGCTCAACCCAGGACTGTGCGAGATCATGCCCCGATTGCGCCGATGACAAACCGGCGACGCACGCAACGATGGTCCCGATCAGACAGATTCGGCTGCACATGGACGATCCTTTCAACGCGCCCCCACAGTTCATTAGGTGAATACCAGTATTGAAATCAGATTACCATTGTTCCGCCCAATCCGTCAAGCAAACACCCCGGTCATCAACGGGCATTTCCATCGATGCACCCGAATTCGGTGGTTCAAAGGCCGCTTCGGTCGGGCAGGAAGGTGCCGATGGAAACCCCGAGCGGCCCAGGCCGAGTGCCGCCAACCCCCTCGCCCGATCGCGAAAAGCCTCGCATCCCGCCGATACCCCCCGCGTGACGCCCTCTGATCCCCCAAACCCCGCCCTCCTCTTCGCCGGCGGCGGCACCGGCGGGCACATCTATCCCGCCCTGGCCATTGCCGAGCACGCGGCGCGCCTCGACCCCGGGGTCCGGGTCCATGTCCTCTGCTCGTCCCGCGCGGTCGATGCCGAGATCCTGGCCAAGGAAGCCGTCCCCTTCACGCCACTCCCGGCCCAGCCGCCGATTCCCCGCCCGCGCGCCATGATCCGCTTCGCCCGCGCCTGGCTGCCCTCGGTCACCGGTGCGCGGCTCATCCTCGAAGAGCACGCCGCCCGCGGCCCGACCGTCCTCGTCGCCATGGGCGGCTTCGTCTGCCCGCCCTCCGTCAGCGCGGCCCTCAAGCACCACATCCCCGTCGCCCTGGTCAACCTCGACGCCGTCCCCGGCAAGGCCAACCGCTGGGTCGCCGAACGCGCCGAGCGCACCTTCACCGCCGCGGAGGTTCCCCAGAACTGGCCTTTCGTCGGCCCGATCGTCCGCCCCGCCCTGACCGACCCCATCGACCCCCGCCAGGCCCGCGCCGCCTTCGGACTCGAACCCGACACGCCGACCCTGCTCATCACCGGCGGCTCCCAAGGCGCGCGCTCGATCAACGACCTGCTCATCCGTCTGCTGACCGATCACCCCGACGCCTTCAAGGGCTGGCAGGCCATCCACCAGACCGGCGCCCAGCACGACCCCGGTCCCGTCCGCGCCGCCTACGCCCGCGCCGGCGTGCGATCCTGGGTCGACCACTACCTCGACGACATCGCCGGCGCCTGGGCCGCGGCCGACCTCTCCTTCGGACGCTGCGGCGCGGGCACCGTCGCCGAGGCCTGGGCCACCCGCACCCCAGCGGTCTTCTTCCCGTACCCCTACCACGCCGACCAGCACCAGAAACGCAACGCCCAGCCCCTCGCCCGAACCGGGGCGGCGGTCATCCTCGACGACCTCATCGAGCCCGACGCCAACGCCGCCGCCCACGCCGACACCATCCTCGCCCTGCTGACCGACCCGGCCCGGCTCAGCGCGCTGTCCGAGCCCGCCGAGCGGCTCCCCCCCGCCGACGGGGCCGAACGGGTCGCCCGGGCCCTGCTCCACCGGCTGCAACACGGGCGGTTCTCGGACGCATAAACCATTGTCAATTCACCCCATCCGGCCGGTTTCCGCCCTCGGCCCGGTCCGCGATCGCACTACACTTGGCCGGTGGGCCATCCGAAGAGCCATCCCGCGCACTGCGTCGTCTGGACCGACCCGTCGGCCGACCTGCCCGACGCGCTGGCCCGCGTCCTCCTCGCCCGCGGCCTGGACCCCGTCCACACCCGCTCGCCGCACAACGCCCTGGCCGAAGTCTGCCTCGCGGAGCACGCCGGGCGTCGGGCGGTTCTGATCCTGGCCGACGCCCCAGACCCCGAACGCGTGCTGGCCGCCGCCGAGCGGTTCGCGCCCGGCGCGGTGGTGTGGATCTATCAACCCGGCGCGAACCCGCCCCTCCGCCCGATCGTCCAGATCACAGGGCCCGCGTCCGTGCGAACGGCCCAGGCAGACCGGGATGAATCCCGCAATGGCCACCACGAAGAGCCAAAATCCCCCCCGCCCCCCCCGGAGCCGATGCGTCCCGTCCGAGAAACCACGCTGAAGCCCGTCCCCGCCCCGGCCGATCCCATCAGGACCGATCGGCCTCTCTCCGCCCGTGACATCCTCGACGACGACGAGCTGGAGATGCTCCTCGCCGGCGAGAAAGCCATGGAGGACGATCCCCGGTGATCACCCGCATGACCATGCCCAGGACCGATAGCCCATCCAGCCCCGAGAGCGACGCCGCGCACGCGTGGCGTGTGATCCTCGTCGGGCGGACGGGCCTCGACCAGGCGCTCCGTCGCGACGCCGGCTTCGAGCTGGTCCGGGCGCGCGACTCGATCGACGCCCTCGGCGAACTCTCCGACCCGATCGACGATGCGTCCCCCGCTCGCGCTGCCGTCGTGGTCGCGCCCGATGCCGAGCCGGAGAGCGAGGAACGCACCCACTTCCTCGCCGCCCTGCGCCGCGTCGACCCCGAGGTCCGCGTCATCCGCGTGGGCGAGCTGCGCCCCGGCTACGACGCCGCCGTGTCCCGGGACGCCGATGCCGCCGTGTTCCGCGCCGCCCTGAACGCCAGCCGCCCGAGCGCCCCCGCCCCGGACGACGCTGCCGACCACGAGGATGCCTACGACCCCCATGCCGAGGCGATCGCCGAGCCGCCCCGCCCGGCCGACCAGCACGCGGGGCCTCCGGCCGACGATCCGCACGAGCACGCCATCCGCGGCGGCCCGGCCGCCCCCGTTCGCACCGACGCACCGGCCGACGACGCCGAACTCGTCCGTTCGCTCCTCGCCGGGCGCTCCATCCTCGGGCCCGCCCTCGCCCTGGCCCGCACCCGCGCCGGACGCGACGACTTGACCTACGACAGCGCCACCGGCCGCCTGAGCTGCCCCGACCACGCTTGGTCCGCGGAGCACGCCGCCGAACTCGGTGCGCTCAACGCCTGGCTGAGCGCCTGGGTCAAGCTCGACGCGCAGCACCGCGAGCTGCGCCACGCCGCCTTCACCGATCCGCTGACCGGCGCGTGGAACCGGCGCTACTTCGACCGCTTCATGGACGCCGCCATCGAGCAGGCCAAACGCGCCCGACGCAGCCTCACCCTGATGGTCTTCGACATCGACGACTTCAAGAAGTACAACGACGCCTACGGCCACGCCGCCGGCGACGAGATCCTCATCGAGACCGTCCGCCTGCTCAACTCCAACATCCGCCCCTCGGACCGCGTCTGCCGCGTCGGCGGCGACGAGTTCGCCGTCATCTTCTACGAGCCCCAGGGCCCCCGCCAGCCCGACTCGGCCCCGCCCGAGACCGTCTACCAGATCGCCACCCGCTTCCAGCAGCAGGTCTGCAACCACCGCTTCCCCAAACTCGCCCACGAGGCCGCGGGCAGCCTGACCATCTCCGGCGGCCTGGCCTCCTTCCCCTGGGACGGCCACGACGCCGCCACCCTCCTCGACCGCGCCGACCAGCTCTCGCTGTCCTCCAAGAAACAGGGCAAGAACGCCCTGACCTTCGGCCGCGCCGCGGACAAGGTGTGCCGGCTGAGCGAGTAGCGACCCGCGCGCCATTGATCGCGGCGCACCTACCCTCCCCCGTGCCCTCCCGCCCCCCCATCGACGCCCTCGCCATCGACCTCGACGGCACCCTGCTCGGGCCCGACGGCGCCGTCTCCGAGCGCAACCGCGCCGCTGTCGAACGCGCCCGTGACGCGGGCATCACCGTCCTGATCTGCACCGGGCGCGGCCTGGCCGAGTCCCGCAAGGCCCTCGACGCCATCGGGCAGCTCGACCCCGTCGTCGTCGCCGGCGGCTCGATCGTCGCCGACCCGACCACCGCCGCCACCCTGCACCGCGCCACGATCCACACCGACATCGTCCGCGCCGCCACCGATATCTTCCACGCCCACCGGACCCCGGCTTTGGTCCTCAAGGACCCCGCCGAGCTCGACTACGACTACCTCGTCCTCGAAGGTGACGACCGCCACCCCGTCGACGCCACCACCCGCTGGTGGTTCGGCGAGCACAGCCTCCGCGTCCGCACCGGCCTGCATGTCCACGACGACGAGCACCCCGAGCACACCGTCCGCGTCGGCATGTGCGCCGTCGGCGGCGTCTCCGCCAGGGCCGCCAAGGACGCCGAGCGGGAACTGGGCGCGTCCATCGTCATGCACGACTTCGCCGCCGTCCACCCGCTCGACCACAAGGCCGAGATCGTCCACATCCTCGAACTTTTCAGCCCCGACGCGACGAAGTGGGGGGGCGTCGAGTGGATCTGCCGCGAGCGCGGCCTCGACCCCACCCGCACCGCCGCCATCGGCGACGAGATCAACGATCTGACCATGATCCGCAGCGCCGGCCTGTCCATCGCGATGGGCAACGCCAAGCCCATTATCAAACAATCAGCCCACCACCAGACCGCCACCAACGCCGAAGACGGCGTCGCCACCGCCATCGACCAAATCCTCTCCGGCGTATGGACGCCGCGCTTGTAAGACCGAACGACAGAGTGCACAGAGCCTCACAGAGCCATTCAGATCCGGATCCTCAAGTCATTCTGATCCTCTGTGCCACTCTGTGTTCTCTGTGCACTCTGTGGTGAATCTCAACCATGCAAACCCTCACCCAGATCCGCGAACTGCTCGAACGGGCCGGCCACGCCCCCAAGAAGTCCCTCGGCCAGAACTTCCTGATCGACCACAACCTGATCAACAAACTCCTCGACGCCGCGGAACTCAGCCCCGGTGAACTCGTTCTGGAAGTCGGCCCCGGCACGGGCACGCTGACCGAGGGCCTGCTCGAACGCGGGGCGCGTGTCATCGCCTGCGAACTCGACACCGGCCTGTCCCAGGTCCTCCGCGAAACCCTCGGCGCACAACACCCCGACCGCTTCACCCTCATCGAGGGCGACTGCCTGGCCAACAAGCGCACCATGAACACCGAGGTGGCCACCCTGCTGGCCGATCGGCCGGGGGGGTTCAAGCTCGTCGCCAACTTGCCCTACCACGCCGCCACGCCGCTGATGATGACGCTGATGACCAAGCACCCGGGTTGCACGGGCATGTTCGTCACCATCCAGTCCGAGGTCGTCGACCGCCTGACCGGTTCGCCCGGCACCAAGGCCTTCGGCTCGATCTCCGTCGTCACCCAGCACCTGGGCCGGGCGGAACGCATCGCCAAACTCCCGCCCGCGTGCTTCTGGCCGCGCCCGGAGGTCACCAGCGCCATGATGGCCTGGCGGCGGAACCCGGCGGTCCCCGTCGACCCGGCCTGGTGGGTCCGCCTGGCCGACATCACCCAGACCCTGTTCCAGTCCCGGCGCAAGCAGCTCGCCAAGCCCGCCAAGCAGATCGCCGGGGGGGGTGCGGACATCGACTGGCCCGACGGCGTCGATCCCACCGCCCGCATCGAGGATCTGTCCGTCGACCACATGGTCGCCCTGGCCGCCGCCATCGACCGCGCACGCGACCGCTCCGATTCGCCCCGGAGGGGCGAAGGTCTGTAGCCGCGGGTGAAGCGAAGCGCAACCCGTGGAAGCCGGGTTTCCCCGAGAATTCACCCCGGAGGGGTGACGGAAACGTGAGGTGCATCATCGGCTCCTCGACCCGAACCCCCGCCCCCCTATCCTTCCCCACCCCCGCGGCACGATGAGGGATCGCACCGCGGCCACACCCGCCCCCCGGCCCGTAAACCCGGGCCCCGCAACGGAGTAGAGACACATGGCGACCATGGCGACCACCGACCTCGCGATCAACGGCGGCACCCCCGTCTTCGAGAAACCCGTCCCCTTCATGGCCGTCGGCCTGACGAAGAAGGACATCGCCGCCGCCACCGAGGTGCTCGAATCCGGCATGCTCCGCGCCGCGTCCAAGTGCGCCGCCCTGGAGGAACGCTTCGCGGAAGCCTCGGACGCCAAGATCGGCCTGACCTGCGCCAACGGCACCTGCGCCCTCCAACTCGCCTACGGCGCGCTGCTCGAGCCCGGCGACGAGGTCATCGTCCCCGCCTGGACCTACATCGCCACCGTCTCCATGCTCGTCGCCGCCGGCGCCAAAGTCGTCTTCTGCGACTCCGTCGAGGCGTCCTACCAGGCCGACCCCAAGGACATCGAGTCCAGGATCACGCCCAAGACCAAGGCCATCGCCGTCACGCACCTCTACGGCATCCCCTGCGACATCGACGCCATCGAGGCGCTGGCGAAGAAGCACAACCTCAAGGTCATCTACGACGCGGCGCAGGCCCACCTGGCCACCTACAAGGGCAAGGGCATCGGCGCGTTCGGCGTCGCGGTGACCTACTCGTTCTACGCCACCAAGAACATGGGCACCGGCGAGGGCGGCATGGTCACCACCAACGATCCGGCCGTCGCCCGCCAGATGGGCCTGCTCCGCTCGCACGGCGAGACCGACAAGTACCTGCACGAGCAGGTCGGCTTCAACTACCGCATGAACGACATCACCGGCGCCATCGGCCTGTCCAAGCTCGACGAGCTGCCCGGGCAGACAGAGCGCCGGCGCGAAGTCGCCAAGCTCTACCACGCCCGCATCGACCAGATCGACGGCGTCCACCGCCCCGTGCCCACCCAGGGCTCCGAGCCGGCCTGGCACCTCTACACCTGCCGCTTCGACCCGGACGCCTTCTCCTGCACCCGCGACGAGTTCATGGCCGCCCTGAACAAGGAGGGCGTGCCCACGGCCCTGCACTACCCCAAGAGCCTCACCCGCCAGCCCGCCTTCAAGCACATCGTCGAGCAGAACGGCGGCCACGAACCCCCCGTCGCCCTCAAACTCGCCCAGACCATCTTCTGCATCCCCATCCACCAGAACCTGACCGACGACCAGGCCCACGGCGTCTGCGACGCGATCGAGAAGGTCGCCAACGCCTTCCGCAAGTAAGAACAAGCCGCGCCCGGCAGGAAGCGGCCCGGAGGCGGCGCATCGGTGCAAAGGCCGCTCCCTTCCAGTCGCGGTTCGTATCAGCCCAACCGCGCCAGCACCATTTCCGTATCCGGCCCGCACCGCAGCACCGCGTCCTCGGCGCACGCCGCCGGGATCAGGCAGGTCCGCCCGGCTTCGAGCGTGACCTCCGGCCACGCGTTGGTCTTGCTCGCGATCGCCGCCCCCATGGTTTTGGTGACCATGACCACCACCGGCCCTGTCCCGCCGACGGGCACGCCCTTGCAGTGCGCCCGCACGACCTCCATCGTGTAGAACTCGGTGGTGGCCACCACCGACCGCTCGCCGCCGGCCGCCACCGGCGCGGGCGGCTCGTCAAAGCTCGCGCACGCCAAGGCCTGTTCGATGTGCAGCTCGCGCTTGGCCCGGCCGTACTCGCGGGTCCAGTCATAGACGCGGAAGGTCGTGTCGCTGGGGGTCTGCACCTCGGCCACCAGCACGCCCGCGCCCAGCGCGTGGACCGTGCCGCTGGGCAGCGTGTGGCATTCGCCCGGCACGGCCCGGCGCCGTTGCAACAGGTCCGGCACCGTGCCGCCCTCGATCGCCCGGGCAAGGTCGTTCCGGGTCACGCCGGGTTGGAGTCCGATAAAAAGTTCCGCCCCCGGCTCGGCCGCGACCACGAACCACGACTCGGTCTTCAGGTGCGCCCCCGGATGCTCGGCGGCGTACCCGGGCGACGGATGCACCTGCACCGATAGATGCTCCCGGGCGTCGAGATATTTGACGAGCAAGGGAAAATCGCCCTCGGTCGTTCTCCGGTGCTCATCGATCAGCCCCGCGCCCCACTGGTCCATCGCCTCGTGCAGCGACCGCCCGGCGAGCGGGCCGGAGGCGATGACGGTCCGGGCCGGATCGCCCCCGCCGCCGGAGGCCGAGGTGGTCGCCAGGTCAGCCAGTTCCCAGGATTCGCCGACATTCTCGGACGGCGGCAGGGCCTTGCCGAGCGTCTGGAGGCGTCGCCCGCCCCAGACCTTGGACTTGAGCAAGGGCACGAGGGGTAGCGGTTGGGGGACGGGGGGGGTGGGGGGGTTCATCGGGCGGAGTTGTAGGCCCGCACCCGAAATCAAGTCTGGGGACTTTGCCAGCAATCTTTGAGAATTTCTGAGATGACCCCTTGTGTCGGTGGGGGGTAAGCCTGTATCCTGTGGTTCGAAGAGAGACCGTCCTCGTGTGGGCGGTGTGTTGTTCACCCAGAGAGAAAGCGAGAGAACTCATGAAGGCGATGATGTATCTGGCGGGCGCGGCGATGGCCGCTGCCCCGGCGATGGGCGCGACGGTCTACACCGACAGCGCTTCGTTCCTGGACAATGTGCTCCCGGGCTTCTATTTCAATGACTTCGCCGGCGTCCCCACCGGCTCGCAGCCCAGCCTGAACTTCTCGGGCAACGGTTTCTCGTACACGGTCAGCGCGACCGGCCCGGGCAGCAACAACCTGTTCAATAACCCGGGTCTGATCTCGCTCGACGACGCCAATGATTCGATCGTGGTGACCTTCACCAGCGGCAATGTCACCGCCGTCGGCGGTAACTTCTGGTCCACCGACATCAACTTCCAGCCCCGCGCGGCCGAAGTCGTCATCGAGCTGAGCGACGGCACCGTCGTCAGCTACAACTCGACCAGCGCCGCCGACTTCCGCGGCTTCACCAGCAACGACATCATCACCAGCATCTCCATCACCGCGCTGAACCCGCTGGCCGGCCCCGCGTGGGCGACCATGGACAACCTGTATGTCGGTCAGGTCATCCCCGCCCCCGGCGCGATGGCCCTGCTCGGCCTGGGCGGTCTGGCCGCGGCTCGCCGCCGTCGCTGATCCGATCCCACGCGGGCTCCGGCCCGTGATTCAGGCATGATTCTCAAGAGGCCCCGGACCCCTGTCCGGGGCCTCTTCTTGCGCTGATCGCGATTTGGGTATGCTCTGGACGGAGCGGCCGCGAGAAGCCCCGGCACCACAAACATGCTCCGGAGGGATGGATGGGTTCCAGCGGTCGGCTGTCTCGGTGTCTGGCCTGCATCGGCCCCGGCCTGCTCCTGGCCGGGGCGGCCATCGGTGTCTCCCACCTCGTCCAGGCCACCCGGGCGGGGGCCGAGTTCCGCTTCGGCATGCTCGGGCTGCTGGTGCTCGCCTGCCTGACCAAGTACCCCTTCCTTGAGTTCGGCCCCCGCTACGCCGCGTCGACGGGTGAGGACCTCGTGGAGGGGTACCGCCGGCTGGGCGCCTGGGCCGTGTGGGTCTGCGCCCTGGTCACCTTCGGCTCGATGTTCATCGTGATGGCCGGGGTGACCATCGTCACGGCGGCCCTGGCCAAGTTCGTGCTCGAGCTGTATCTGCCCGTGTCCATGCCGCTGGAGGCCTGGAGCGGCGTGATCATCGCGGCGTGCCTGTCGGTCCTGCTGGTCGGACGCTACCGCGCCCTCGAGCGGACCATGAAGGTCGTCATGGCCGTCCTGCTCGTCTCGACGCTGGCCGCGGTGACGCTCGCGGCGACCGGCCTGAGCGCCGCCCAGCCGGCGGCCCAGCCGGCGGCCGAGCGCGTGCTGACCGAGCCGCCCGCGTGGTGGGGCCTGGCCAACCTCGCCTTCATCCTCGCCTTCATGGGCTGGATGCCCATCCCCATCGACTCGGCCATCTGGAACTCCATCTGGGTCCGCGAGAAGGGCGCCGCCCGCGGCCGGACCATGACGCTCGGCGAGGCGCTGTTCGACTACCGGCTCGGCTACATCACCGCCGGGCTGGTCGCCGTGCTGTTCCTGTCGCTGGGCGCGCTGGTGCTCTACGGCCAGGGCCTGGACCTGGCCGACGGCGCGGCCTTCGCACGCCAGCTCATCGAGGTCTACGGCCGGACGCTGGGCGCGTGGAGCGTGCCCGTGATCGGCCTGGCCGCCCTGACGACCATGCTCAGCACCACGCTGGTCGTCCTCGACGCCTTTCCCCGGGCGATGCACCGCCTGACCGAGGCGATGCGCGGCCGCGGCCCGCGGGGCCCGGCGGAACGGGGCCGCCGGTCCGGCTTCTGGTCCGGCTTCTGGTCCGGCTTCTGGTCCGGCTTCTGGTCCGGACACACGGGCTGGGTGCTGGCCCAGGCGGGCGTCGGCTTCGGCATCCTGGCCTGGTTCCGCGCGGGCCTGGGCACGATGGTGGATCTGGCGACGACCCTGAGCTTCCTGACCGCCCCGGTGCTGGCGGTGATCAACTACCTGGTGATCACACGCCTGACGCCGCCCGAGGCCCGCCCGGGCCGGTGGATGCGGGCCTGGAGCCTGGCGGCGATCGTGTTCCTGATCGCGTTCAGCGGGGCGTATGTGGTGTGGTTGGTGATGAGGTAGCGGGCTCTGAACAAGCCGCGACTGGAAAGGAGCGGCCCGGTTCGCGTTGCAGATTGCCGGGAAAGGTCGGCGGGGTGCGCGTGCGGCGATCGGGCTTCGCCCCTTCGGGGCGAACATGGGCTGGAAGCCCGTGCCACTGAAGAGTGTGCCTCGATCAGCCCTTGAGCAACCGTTCCAGATAATGAATATCCACCCCGCCCCGCCGGAAGTCGGTGTTCTGCATCAGGCGGGCGTGCAGGGGGATGGTCGTCTTGATCGGGCCGACCTCGAACTCGTGCAGGGCGCGGCTGGTGCGTTCGATGGCCTGCTCGCGGGTGTCGGCCCAGCAGATCAGCTTGCCGATCATCGAGTCGTAGTTCGGCGGCACGCGGTAGCCGGCCAGCACATGGCTGTCGATGCGCACGCCCAGGCCGCCCGGGGCCCGGTAGCGATCGATCACGCCCGCGCTGGGCATGAAGTCGCGGTCGGGGTCCTCGGCGTTGATGCGGCACTCGATGGCGTGGCCGCGGATCTGGATGTCCTTCTGCTTGTAGGGGATCGGCTCGCCGGCGGCGACGCGGATGGACATCTGCACGATGTCCACGCCGGTGATCATCTCGGTCACCGGGTGCTCGACCTGCACGCGGGTGTTGACCTCGAGCATGTAGAAGTTCTGCTTCTCGTCCATCAGGAACTCGACGGTGGCCGCGCCGGCGTAGTTGGCGCTCTTGACCAGCCGCGCGGCGGACTCGCAGATCTTCTCGATCTTCTTGCGGTCGATGCCGGGGCCGGGGGCCTCCTCGATGATTTTCTGGTGGCGGCGCTGCATGGAGCAGTCGCGCTCCCACAAGTGGATGGCGTTGCCGTGCTTGTCGCCGAGGACCTGCACCTCGACATGGCGGGCGTGCTCGAGGAACTTCTCGATGAACACCGCGCCGTTGCCGAACGCGGCCAGCGCCTCCTGCTGGGCCTTGGAGATGTTGGTGCGCAGGGTGGCCTCGTTGCGGCAGATGCGCATGCCCCGCCCGCCGCCGCCGGCCGCGGCCTTGATGATGACGGGGTAGCCGATCTCGTTGGCGACCTCGACGGCCTCCTCGGGGTCCTCGATCGCGCCCTCCGAGCCGGGGAAGACGGGCACCTTGGCGGCCTTGGCGTAGCGCTTGGCCTCGACCTTGTCGCCGAGCTTGCCCATGGCTTCCGGGCTGGGCCCGATGAACTCGATCTTGCAGTCGCGGCAGACCTCGGAGAAGTCGGCCCGCTCGGAGAGGAAGCCGTAGCCGGGGTGGATCGCGTCAGCGTTGGCGATCTCGGCGGCGGAGATGATCCGCGAGATGTTCAGGTACGACTCTTTGGCCGGTCCGGGCCCGATGCAGATCGCCTCGTCCGCGTCCTTAAGGTACGGCGCGTCCCTGTCGGCGGTGGAGTACACGCAGACGGACTCGATGCCGAGTTCCCGGCAGGCGCGGATGATGCGGAGGGCGATCTCTCCACGGTTGGCGATGAGGACGCGTTTGAACATGGGGGAGCCTGGGGAGGCGCTAGGCACTGGGCACTAGGCACTGGGGAAGAGGTTGCTCGGTGATGCGGGATCGTTTCCGGCCCTAGTGCCTGATGCCTAGTGCCTGACGCCTTCTCCGCCTCAGTTCGGCCGCACCAAAAACAGCTTCTGCCCGAACTCCACCGAGTCCCCGTCCTTGACGAGGATCTTCTCGATGGTGCCGGAAACTTCGGCCTTGATCTCGTTGAAGACCTTCATGGCCTCGACGAGGCAGACGACGGTATCCGGGCCGATGTTCGCCCCGGGCTTGACGAAGCAGTCGGTGTCGGGGTTCGGGCGGCTGTAGTAGGTGCCGACCATCGGCGACTCGATCGCCACCAGCGAGGGGTCGTCGCCGGTTTCGGCCGAGCCGTTGTCGCCGGCGTCGTCGGCGGCTGGCCGAGCGGCCGGGGCGGGCATCATCTGCCCCATCTGGCCCATCCCGGGGGCGGCGATGTAGGCCGGGCCCGGGCCGCCGCGCTTGATGGTCACCGTTTCCTGCTCGTCGCGGAGGTCGAGTTCGGAAAGCTCGTTCTCGACCATCAGGCGGACCAGTTCTTTGAGTTTGCGGATATCGATCATGTTGTGGTTCTCAGGTCCCCGTTCAACCCGCGGCCGAGAGTCGGCCGTGGGCGGCCCGTGCGCGGCGCGGGCCCGATTGTGGATCAATCGTATCCGCATCGCCGGGGGGATGTCGGTTTTCTGAGCGTCCGGCCGGATGGCCCGCGCGCGGGGCGCAAGTGCCGCGCAAGCCGGGGTTTCACACCCGAGATGCCGACGCCGCACCCGCCCGGACGCGCGAGAGGGTGGAATCGCCCGGTTTCCGTCCGGTTCCGGCAACCCCGGGCCGCCCGTCGCAGTAGGTCTTTTCGTATGATCGATGCCGTGAGACCCGCGCCCAGCCAGCCAACCCGCACCGAGTCGATCCGGACCGAGCCAGCGCGGGCTGTGCCCGGCCGGGACCTCAACGCGGGCGGGCCGGTGAGGCTGCGGTCCGTGGCCGGGTGCGGCCGGTGACCCCAGGGGCACTGATCCTGGGATCGCTGGCGCTCGGGCCGATCCAGTTCGATCGGCCGGCGTGGCTGCTGCTCATCCCGATCCTCGGGTTCATCTGCTGGTGGCTGTCGCGGGGCAGCCTCAGCGGACTCGGCCCGGGCACGCGTTGGGCCGCCCTGACAGCCCGGGTGCTGGTGGTGGCCCTGCTCGCCGGGGCGCTGGCCCAGCCCCAGTCCAGACGCGTCGGCGAGGCGGTGGGCGTCATGGCCATCGTGGATGTCTCGCGGTCGATCCCCTCCGACATGCAGGCGCAGATCGACGCGTACATCGAGCAGGCCCAGGAAGGCTCGCGCCGCGATCCGGACCTGCTCGGCGTGGTCACCGCCGCGGAACGCGCGCTCCTCCAGGCCACGCCAAGCCGCCTCGTCCGGAGCGTCGAGCGCCGCTTCGTCGGCGGGCGCGACGCCACCGACCTCGGCGCGGCGGTCCGCCTGGCGCTGGCGGCGGCCTCGCGCGACGCCGCCGCGCGGATCGTGCTGATCTCCGACGGCAACGAGACCACCGGCTCGCTCCTCGGCGCCGCCGAGCAGGCCCGCGCCCTCGGCGTGCCCATCGATGTCCTCCCCGTCCGCTACGAGCACCTGCGCGAGGTCATGGTCGAGGAGCTGCAGATCCCCTCCGGCGTGCGGGTGGGCGAGACGGTGTCGCTCCGCACCGTCGTGACGACGACCGGCCCCGTGCTCGGCCGGCTCCTGCTGTTCCAGAACGGGGCCCCGGTGGACCTGAGCCCCGGCGAACCCAGCCTGGGCACGACGGTCCGGCTGGACGCCGGCCGCCATGTCCTCTCCATGCCCGTCACCCCGGGGCGCTCGGGCGCGCAGTTGTACGAGGTCGTCTACGAGCCGATCAGCGCCCTCGACGAGCGCGGCGAGCGGCTCCCGTCCACCGGCGACTCCATCCTCGAGAACAACCGCGCCACCGCGATCGCCTTCGCCACGGCGGTGGGGGCCGTCCTGCTCGTGGCCGACACGCCCGAGGAGGTCGTCCCGCTGCAGGACGCCCTGGAAGCCTCCGAGATCGCCACGGAGATCATCTCCGCCCGGGAGCTGCCCTCCACCCTGCCCGAACTGGTCTCCTACGACGCCGTCGTGCTCGTCAACCAGAGCGCGTACGCGGTCCCCGTGGCCACCCAGGAACTGCTCCGCCAGTATGTCCACGACACCGGCGGCGGCCTGGTCAAGATCGGCGGGCCCGACGCGTTCGGCGCCGGCGGCTGGATCGGCTCGCCCCTCGCGGACGCGCTGCCCATCCGCATGGACCCCCCGCAGCGCCGCGAGCTGCCGATGGGCGCGCTGGCCCTGGTCATCGACTCCTCCGGCTCGATGGCCGCCGCCGTGCCCGGCACCGGATCGACCCAGCAGCAGGTCGCCAACGAGGCGGCGGTCCTTGGCGTCCAGACCATGACCCGCCTCGACCAGATCACCGTGATCTCCTTCGACAGCTCGCCCAGCGTCGTGGTCCCGCTGACCCCGGTCAACGACCCCGGCGAGATCTCCCGGCGCATCCGCTCGATCCGCCCCGGCGGCGGCACCAACATGTACCCCGCCATGGCCCGCGCCGGCGAGGAGCTGATCGCCAGCAACGCCGGCGTCAAGCACATGATCGTCCTGACCGACGGCGTCACGATCGGGACCGATGCCGAGGGCCGACGCGTGGTCGACCGCCTCCGCGCCGCCGGCATCACCGTCTCCACCGTCGGCGTCGGCGGCTTCACCAACGACCCCCTGCTCAACGAGATCGCCGTCCGCGGCGGGGGCCGCTTCTACAAGGTCGGCAGCGCCGAATCGAAGGATGTCCTCCCCCAGGTCTTTATCCGCGAGGCCCAGACCGTCCGCCGCGCTCTGATCTGGGAGGGCGAGGCCTTCTCGCCCGCCCGTGTCGGCGTCCCGGCCGAACCGATGCGCGGCATCACCGGCGTGCCCCCCATCCGCGGCTATGTCGTCGCCGCCGAACGCGAGGGCCTGAGCCTCGTGACCCTGCGCGGCAAGGAGAACGACCCCATCTCCGCCCTCTGGCAGCACGGCCTGGGCCGCGTCGTGGTCTTCACCGGCGACGCCAGCACGCGCTGGTCCCCGTCCTGGGTCGGCTGGGCCGGCTTCCGCCAGTTCTGGGAGCAGCATGTCCGCTGGGCCATGCGCCCCAGCGACGATGCCTCCCTCCGCGTGGTCACCGAGAACCGCGGCGACCAGACCGTCGTCATCGTCGAGGCCTTCGACCCTGAGGGCGACCGGCTCAACTTCGCCCGCTTCGACGCCCGCGTGGCCACGCCGGACGGGCGGGGCGACCGGATCGACCTCCGCCAAGTCGGCCCCGGACGCTACGAGGGCTCGTTCGATTCGTCGGGCTCGGGCGCGTATGTCGTCTCGATGCGCTACCGCGCGCCCGGACGCGAGGATGTGGTCTACGAGGGCGCGGTCCAGGCCGCGGTCACACGCCCCTACGCCGACGAGTTCCGCTCCCTGCGCACCAACACGGCCCTCCTGCGCCAGGTCGCCGGCATGACCGGCGGCCGGGTGCTGCCCGAGGACCCGACCCTGGCCGCCCTGTGGACCCGCGACGGCCTGACCATGCCCGTCACGCTGCGCCCGCTGTGGCTGCTGTTCCTGATCCTCGGCGCGGCCGTGTTCCTGGCCGATGTCGGGATCCGACGCGTGCGGATCGAGCCCCGCGCGATCGTCGCGTGGGCCCGGCGCTCGGCCTCCAAGGAGCGGGCCAGGTCATCGGAGGCCACCGAGGCCCTGCGCAGCGTCCGGACCCGCAAGGCCCCCACCCCGACCCCGCAGGCCGGCGCGGCCCTATCCGGCGACGGCGCGACCCCGGCCGCGGCCCGCGAGCGTGCGGCCGTCCGCTACGAGGCCGGCGCGGACCGCGCCGCCCCCGCGGGCCCGGTCGCCCTGGCCGGCGAGGAAGAGGCGCCCGAGCAACTCCAGAAGAAAGAACGCCCGCGCGTGGCGGACGATGAAGCACCGAAGGACTCGCTCGCCGCCCTGCGCGCGGCGCGCACGCGTGCCAGGGACGACATGAAGGACCGCTAGCCGGACCCACCCACGGGACGGCGGCGTTTGAAGGAGGGCCGACATGGCCGGAATCAACGAGATGCATGAAACCCCCACGGAGGTCCGCGCCCAGTGCGACGCCTTCCGCGCCGACTTCGCCAAGCTCCGCGCCGAGATCGGCAAGGTCATGGTCGGCCAGCAGCCCGTGGTCGACGCGGTGCTCGTCTGCCTCTTCTGCGGCGGCAACGTCCTGCTCGAGGGCGTCCCCGGCCTGGGCAAGACCCTGCTCGTCCGCACGCTGGCGAACACGCTGAGCCTGCCCTTCAGCCGCATCCAGTTCACGCCCGACCTGATGCCCGCCGATGTCATCGGCACCAACATCGTCAGCGAGGACCCGGACACCGGCCGCCGCCGCTTCGAGTTCCAGCGCGGCCCGATCTTCGCCCAGGTGGTCCTCGCCGACGAGATCAACCGCGCCACGCCCAAGACCCAGTCCGCCCTGCTCGAGGCCATGCAGGAACGCAGCGTCACCGTCGGCGGCGTGACCTACAAGCTCGAGGCCCCCTTCCTCGTGCTCGCCACCCAGAACCCCATCGAGCAGGAGGGCACCTACCCGCTCCCCGAGGCCCAGCTCGACCGCTTCATGATGAAGGTCGATGTCGGCTACGCCCCGCTCGACGACCTGATGACCATCCTCGACCGCACCACCGGCGCGATCACGCCCGAGGCCGGCCCGGTCGTCGACGGCCCCAAGATCCTCGCGATGCAGCAGCTCGTCCGCCAGGTCGTCGTCGCACCGCATGTCAAGCAGTACGCCGCCCGGCTGGTCCTCGCGACCCACCCCGACACCGACACCGCCGCCGGCGGCCCCAACGGCCCGACCAACCGCTACATCCGCTGCGGCGGCTCCCCCCGCGCCGCCCAGGCCCTCGTCCTGTCCGGCAAGGTCCGCGCCCTCGTCGACGGCCGCTTCCATGTCTCCTACCAGGACATCCAGGATGTCGCCCTGCCGGTCCTGCGCCACCGCGTCCTGCTCAACTTCGAAGCCGAAGCCGACCGCGTCGACCCCGACAAACTCGTCCGCGAGATCCTCAAGCTCACCCCAACCCAGCCGACGGCGATGGTTGGCAAGGCGTAAGAAAGATTTTTAACGCGAAGATCGCGAAGAACGCGAAGCGATTGGGGTGAAGATGCACACTCGACTCGACAAATCGGATCTGCCGGATTGGATCGAGGAGGTCGGGCGGGGTGTGCTGGGCGCGGCCATTGAGGTCCATCGCGAGCTGGGGCCCGGCTTGCTTGAGTCCGTGTATGAGCACGCGTTGCTTCACGAGTTCGGTCTCAGGGGCATCCGAGCCGTGCAGCAAGCACCCATCGATGTGCTCTATAAGGGTGTCTCAATCCAAGGACAGCGAATAGACCTGCTTGTAGAAGGCCTGGTGGTTGTGGAACTGAAGTCGATCACCCAGATCCAGGATGTCCACAAGGCCCAACTTCTCTCGTACCTCCGTGCAGGAGATTTCCCACTCGGATATCTCATCAACTTCAACATGAAACTCGCCAAGGACGGCATCCACCGCGTGTACAACGAGCGTTACTCTGAAACCCCTTCGCGTCCTTCGCGATCTTCGCGTTAAAAATCCTGGTTCAACCATGCTCAAATCAGCCAACCCAACCCGCCCGACCACCATCGACGAGCTCCTCGACGCCCGCCTCGTCGCGCGCCTCTCCCAGCTCGACCTGTCCAGCCGCAAGATCTTCGCCGGCAAGCTCAAGGGCGAGCGGCGCAGCAAGAAGCGGGGCGAGTCCGTCGAGTTCGCCGACCACCGGCCCTACGCCCTCGGCGACGACCTGCGCCACATCGACTGGAACATCTACGGCCGCTTGGACCGCCTGTTTATGAAGATGTTCCTGGAGGAGGAGGACCTCTCGTTGCACATCGTCATCGACGCCAGCGCGTCGGGCGACACCGGCGAGCCCAACAAGTTCTACTACATGCAGCAGGTCGCCATGTCCATGGCCTACATCGGCCTGGTGAACCTCAACCGCGTCGCCGTCACCGCCCTGGGCACGCGCGACACGGCCGTCGCGCCCATGGGCGACCAGGGCATCGCCGGGACCATCCGCGACCTCCGCGGCCGCCGCCGCACGCAGGACATCGCCCGCTTCCTTTGCTCGCTCACGCCCGAGGGCACGACCGACTTCGGCCGCGCCGCCAAACGCATCGCCATGACCCGCCGCGGCAAGGGCATCATGCTCGTCCTCTCCGACTTCTTCATGAAAGAGGGCTACGAGACCGGCCTGCGCCTGCTCTCCGGCCGCGGGTACGATGTGTTCGCCCTGCAGATCCTCTCGCCGCAGGAGGTCGAGCCCGAGATCGCCGGCGACCTGCGCCTGGTCGACATCGAGGACCAGGACCACGCCGAGGTGACCATCTCCGCCCCCCTGCTCAAGAAGTACAAGCAGAACCTGAGCGCCTACTGCGAGGACCTCCGCACCTTCTGCGCCCGGCGCGAGATCACCGCCCTGACCATCCGCACCGACACCCCCATCGACACCCTCATCCTCGACTACATGCGAAAGCGGGGGCTGCTGCGATGAAACGCGAAACATGCAAGGGGTGCGGACGAAAAAACGACAAGCTCTCGCCCGTGCAGTCGCTCGCGATGGGTGGTTGCTTGCTCATCGTGGGCATAGGAATCTATCCAAACTGGCAGCCAACCAGCGAGTTGGTGGAGGTTGGCGCAGCCAAGCACATCTTTCTCGTTGGCTTCGCGATCACCGTCGGCGGATTCGTGATTGCTCGATTGCTGGTCAAACAGGCCCCTTCGATGGCCGGCAAAGTGATGCTGACGATCGCCGGTGTGCTCTGGATGCTCTCGGGTTTGGGAGTTCTCGTCCATCTTGCGAGCTTGGTACGGGGTGCTGCATGATGTTTGCCAAACCCTGTCAAGCGGTCGTGACCACTTCGGCGAGCCCCGCTCAGTCCGGGTGCTCACGCACACGGCTAGGAGGAGCGATGGCCCCCGCCCGTCCCCCCTCCGTGCCTTCGTGCCTGCGTGCCTCCCTGCCTGAGCCTCCGAAGGAGGCCACCCCATGACCTTCACCACCCCCCTTCTCGCCGCCGTCGTCGCCGCCGTCGCCATCCCGACGCTGCTCATCCTCTACTTCCTCAAGCTCCGGCGCAAGCCCATGGAGGTCTCCACCACGCTCCTGTGGAAGAAGGCCATCATGGACATCCAGGCCAACGCCCCCTTCCAGAAGCTCCGCCGCAACATCCTGCTCATCCTCCAGCTCATCGCCCTGGCCGTCCTCATCGCCGCCCTCGCCCAGCCGCGCACCGACCGCACCGCCGCCCTCGGGGAGCGCGTCGTCATCATGCTCGACCGCTCCGCCTCCATGGCCGCCACCGACGGCGACCCCGGCCGCGACGGCCTGACCCGCCTCGAGGCCGCCCAGCGCCGCGCCATCGAGCAGGTCGAGGCCCTCCGCGAGCCCGGCCTGTTCTCACGCACCGGCGCCGGCACCGCGGACCAGGCCATGGTCATCGCCTTCGACCAGTCCGCCGAGATCATCCAGCCCTTCACCGCCGATAAACGCGCCCTCGTCGACGCGATCCGCTCCGTCCGCCCGACCGACGCCCCGACTTCCATCGAGGAGGCCTACGCCCTCGCCCGCGCCCAGCGCCCGCGCCTGCTCCTCACCGAGGAACAGGCCGACCTGCTCGAGGACGACCCCTCCGTCGCCCCGCGCATGCCCACCCTGGTCTACCACCTCTTCAGCGACGGCCGCATCCCCGACGCCGACATCCTCATGTCCGAAACCGACGAGCTGACCGCCCCCGAGTTCGTCTACCACGCCGTCGGCGACCCCGGCTCGCACAACATCGGCATCGTCGCCCTCCGCGCCGAGCGGGCCTTCGACGACCCGGCGCGCCTCTCCGTCTTCGTGGGCATCGAGAACACCCGCCCCACCGAACGCCGCGTCGATGTCGAACTCCTCGTCGAGGGCACGCCCGCGTCCGTCCGCGCCGTCACCGTGCCCGGGGCCGACCCCCCGTCGCCCGGCGTGACCTTCGGCGCCCCCGGCGCGGGCGGGGTCGTCTTCGAGCTCCGCGAGCCGCGCGGCGTTGAGGTCCGCGTCCGCCTCGCGGGCCTGACCGGCCAGCCCGACAATGTCCTCGAGTCCGACGACGAGGGCATCCTCATCGTCCCCCCCGCCCGACGCTCATCGCTGGGCCTGGTGACCGGCGGCAACCTCTTCCTCACCGAGGCCCTCCGCGGCCTGCCCCTCGGCCGCTTCGAGACCATCTCGCCCCAGGAATACGAATCCCTCCGCGAACAGGGCGGCCTCGGCCGGTTCGATGTCATCGTGCTCGACCGCTACCTGCCGCGCGCCGCCGAGGGCGAGCGCGTGCTCGATCCCGGACGGTACATGTCCTTCGGCGTCGTCCCGCCCCCGCCCCAGGGCGTCGAGGACCTCGGCGAGAGCGGCTCCGGCGCGATCATCGACTGGCGCCGCAACCACCCCGTCCTCCGCAGCCTCACGCTCGACGGCGTCGTGCTCGGCCGCGCCCGCCCGGCCCGCATCCCCGACGACTCCGGCGTCATCTCCCTGGCCGAGACGGCCGAGGGCCCGGCCATCATCGAGATCTCCGACGGCACCGTCCGCGCCCTCTCCGTCCTCTTCGACCCGGGCCAGAGCAGCTGGCCCTTCCAGGTCAGCTTCGTGGTCTACCTCGCCAGCGCGGTCGAGTACCTCACCACCGGCGCGGGCCAGGCCGGCGGCATCGGCTCCCGCCAGATCACCCCCGGCGGCGTCCTGGCCGACTTCGTGCCCCAGGGCGCCGACCGCGTCCGCGTCGTCCCCCCGCAGGGCCCCGCGCTGGACCTCGAACCCGGCCCCGACGGCCGCGTCGTCTACGGCCCCATCCGCCACCGCGGCATCTACCGCCTCGAATGGTCCGGCCCCCCGGGCGAAGCCGACATCGCCGAAGGCTCCCGCTACACCCGCTTCTACGCCGCCAACCTCCTCGACGGCCACGAGTCCGACACCCGCGCCGCCGAAGAACTCGGCCTGAGCGACCGCATCGTCCAGGCCCGACGCGACGAGGGCCGCGGGCTGATGGAGCTGTGGCCCTGGGCCGTGCTGCTCGCCCTGGGCATCATGATGCTGGAGTGGTGGGTCTACAACAGGCGGGTGACGCTCTGAACCGATGACAGTCGGTCACGAAGGGGAGGCAGCCGATGGCGGGTCGTCAGATTCGGAAAGTGCGTCGCGAGGCCCGTGTCCGTTTGGGCAACCTGTCCGAGTGGTGCCGCGTCGCCTTCGGGCGGCCCGGCGCCCGTGTCGGCGCGGCCTTCCACCGTCCCACGGACATGTGCGAGCCCGATCGCATCATGATCTACGCCCTCATCCGCGGTCTGCGACCGTCCCGCGTCCTCGAGATCGGCGTCCGCTGGGGCGGCTCGGCCCGCACCGCCTGCGCCGCGATGGAGGACAACCGCCACGGCCGGATGGTCGGCCTCGACCCCGAAACCGACGCCTTCCGCGCGCCCAAACGCGCCCTGCACGGACGCTACGAACTCGTCCAGGGCTACTCGCCGCAGGACATCCCCAAAGCCGTCGAGCGGCTCGGTGGCCCGCCGGACCTTGTCTTCATCGACGCGATGCACATCCACGCCTGCGCCGCGGCGGACCTGCGCGGCGCGCTCCGGGCCATGCAGCCCGGCGGCCATGTGCTCCTGCACGATTCATTCCACCCCGGCGTCGACCGGGCCGTGCGCGACTGCCTGGAAGAGCACCCCGCCCTGACAGACTGCGGCCTGCTGACGCGGCACGCGCGCGCCTCCGCCCCGGTCGCCGGGCAGGGGCTGCGTCTGTTGCGCGTCGGAGCGCCGGTCGAGGAAGCCGACCTGCGCGCCGGGTTCGAACTGGCCGGCGTGGCCTTCCCGCCCGACCCGTCCCGGTTTTACAACTACGACAAGTTCGCGATCCGGATCGGCATGGTCCGGGAGTCGGAGGGCCGGTACGAGTTCGTCCCCCCCGCCCCACCGGAGGAGCGCGGCTGAGCCGCCTCAGATCTCGCCGATGTTCATCCCGCTGATCTTCGCCTCGAAGCAGATCTGATCGTTGACGATCCCCTGGATGTTCGTGAAGAACCGCCGGGGGGTGACCTTGATCTCTTGGCAGAGGACGAACATCTCGTCGCCCACCGTGACGGACTGGCGGAAGACGGCGTTCTCGATGCGGAGAAACGCGGCCAGGCAGGGCTTGGGCTGGCGCTTCTGCCAGAGCCAGCACGAGAGCTGAGCGCCGGCCTCGACCATCAGCACACCGGGCAGCATGGGGCGGTTGGGGAAATGCCCGCGTACCCAGAACTCCTCGCCCGTCACCTGGACCGAGCCGATCCCCCGCGTGTAGTCCTCGCTGGCCCAGACGATCTTGTCCAGCAGGGCCATCTCGTAGCGGTGTGGGATCACCCCCGCGATGGTCTCGCGGTCGGCGACGCACCCGGACAGATCCACGCCGTCCGTTTCGAACAGGCGTGCCTGGCGCTTCGGACGCGCGGGCGCGTCCGGCGAGTTGGATTCGCGGGCGAGCGAGGACATGGGCTGATCAATCCTCGTCTTTGCCCAGCATTTCCTTGCGGATGTCCTGGGCCAGGTTCTTGACTTCCTGCATGACCTTCCGGACTCGGGTGCCCGCGGCCTTGTTGCCGCCCTTGGCCTTGTTGTAATCCTCGCGGCAGGACTCCACGAGACCCTGAAGCTTGTCGAGTGAATCCATGATGGGATATCCCTTCCTGGGCTATGCCGCCGGAACAGGCGGTCGTGCGTGATCGGTTCGAGGGCCACCCGGCCCGGTTTGGTGCGTGATCTTACCCGCAAACGGCGGGCAAGAGCCGCTCAAGCCGGTCCAAAGCCGCTTTCAGATAAACCGGGTCGCCCTGCGTTCGGGAAAAGGCCGGGCTCGTCGCCGCCATCAGCACCCGCCGCACATCCGCCAGGGCCAGGTCCTCATCCGACACCGGCAACCCCAGGGTCCGTCGCGCCCGGGCCAGGGTGGCCAGCGGGTCAATCCCGCAGAGCACATGCTCCCGCCCCCAGCACAGCCGCTCGAAGTACAGCGCGTCCTCGATCCAGCAGCCGGGGCCCACCCGGGCCAGGTCGATCAGGGCCAGCGCCCCCCGCCCCCCGTTGACCGGGGTCCGCCGCATGGCGTTGTGGGGGTGCACATCCCGGTGGCACCAGGTGTCGATGGGGCGGGCTTTCCAGCGGGCCATCAGGTCCGGCAGGACCTCCTTCGCCCGAGCCAGGGCCGCCGGCCAGCCCTCGAGCCCCTCGGCCAGATAGCCGCCGTCGGTTTCCCGGATGGACCGATCGAGCAGGTCGGCCCAGTCCTGGTCCGGCGCGGGGTGATCGGTTTCGACCGGCTCCTGCAGCACCGCCACGGCCTGGAACTCCGCCGTCGTCTCAAACAACGCCCAGACATCCGCATCGTCCATCTTGTGCGCCCCGAGCGGCTGGCCGGGGAAACGCTCCATCACCAGCCACGCGAAGTCGTACGAGCCCAGCTCAAACCCGCCCGCAAGCACCCGCGGCGTGGGTAGATTGGCCGGGTCGGGATTGTCCCAGTCCTTCTCGTGCGTCAGACCCAGCCGCTTGGTCCAGGCGTACTCGCGGTAGCCCACCGGGAACTTGACCACGCACTCGATGGTCCGCCCGGCGGCCGTGGTCCACTCGGCATATCCCGTCCCCGCCCCGCCGTGCTGCCAGGTGGCCTGAAACCACCGAACGGGGGAGAGGTGCCCTCGGCAGGCGTCCCGCAGGACCGGCTCAAGCGTGCTTGCCAGGGCATGGCCTTCGTGCATCTCAGTCTCTCCGACACAGCCTACCCATCGGCCCGCGGGCGTGCAAACCGCCATTTGTGGGGGTGTTTTGGCGGCCCGGCGATCTTTTTTTCACCGGTCCTAAAAAAATCACCCTGAGTGGCTGGCACGCCGCCGGATCGGTGGCACATTGTGGATGTGCGGGCCACGGCCCGACGGAAAAAGACAACCCGCTGGCGAGACCAAGGTTTCGCCGGTTGACGAACTCTCTTTCTCTCTTTCTCTCTTGCCAAGACAGGCGAACAACCGCCCCGCGAAAACGGGGCGGTTGTTCTTTTGGGGGGGCTTGGGTGGTGGGGGTGCGGGGCACGGAATGGGTGCCACGGCTTGTCTCGCAAGCCGTGTCTTCCGCCCCCGGGACCGCCAGCAAGCGGGTGCCGTGCTCTTCGTCTTCGAAGAGCACGATCGCGTGACCGGTGAACGCGCGTGCTCTTCGAAGACGAAGAGCACGGCACCATTGCGGGACCGGGCGGGAGGGTTGTTGGCTCGGCCCTTTGGGCCGACGGGGGGCAGGTTGCCCCCCGCTCCAAGGCGAGTTGGTTACTCCACGAAGACGGCGATGTCCTCGAGCGGTTTTTTGGTGATCTTCGGCACCGTCGCGTCGTCGGCCGGGTGGCCCATCGGGATTAGCATGAACGCCCGCTCGTGCTCGGGCCGGCCGAGCACCTCGCCGAGAAACTTCATCGGGCTGGGCGTGTGGGTGACGGTGGCCAGCCCGGCCATGTGGGCCGCGGTCAGGAGCATGCCGGTGGCGATGCCGACGGATTCGTTGAGGTAATACACCTGCCCGCCGTCGTCGGTCTGGCGCAGGGCGAAGACGACCACCAGCCACGGGGCGACCTCCAGGAACGACTTGTCCGGGTTGGTGCCGAAGGGGGCCAGGTCGGCCAGCCACCGCTCGCTGGCCCGGCGTTCGTAGAACTCGCGCTCCTCGGCCTCGGCGGCCACGCGGATCTTGTGCTTCATGGCCGGGTCCGAGACCGCCACGAACCGCCAGGGCTGCTTGTTCGCCCCGGACGGCGCGGTCCCCCCGGCCCGGATCACCCATTCGATGGTGGCCCGCGACACCGGCCGGTCGGAGAACATGCGGACCGTCCGGCGCCGCCGCAGCGTCTGGTAAAAGGCCTCCGCGGCCTGTTCCGGGGGCTGGGCGGGGGTGTAGGGGACGAGAGGCTCGCGGGGGTGCTCGGTCATTTGGTCGGTCCGATGGGGGATTCTGGTGTGCGAACAGCACCGGCGTGTGGACCCGGGATCGGGCCGGGGCCGATAGAGGGTGGAGATGGCTCCACGCGGTCGGATCATTCCCGGTCTGGGTCTTTCCTGCGCGGCGATCGCCGCGCTGGCGGGCGATCTCGCTTGGGCCGGCGAGCCCGAACGCCCCAGCGGCGCCCAGCGCGTCGTCCGCGTCTTCGACTTCGAGGAGCGGGATTTCAACCCGCTGCCGGTCCCCTTCGGCTGGATCCGCGCCCAGCACGACCCGTCCATCCCGCGTCTGCGCGAGGGCTTCCCGATCTGGAACCGCGGCGGCCTGGACTACGAGACGCCGGCCTATTCGGGCATCGGCTCGGCCGTGCTGCCCGCCGAGGGCGGGTCCGCCAGCCTCCGGCTGCTCTCCGGCGTGATCAGCGTCTTCCCGGGTGCGGACTACGGCATCACGGCCCAGGTCCGGACCGAGGACATGGTGCACGCCCGGGCCGCCATCGCGGCCCGCCTGCTCGACCAGGACGGACGCGTGCTGCCCGGCACGGAGTCGCGTTCCGACCTCGTGCGCACCGACGGGGACTGGCGGCCGCTCGGCGTCCATCTCGCCGGCACGGACGAGCGGGCGGCCTACCTGCAGATCGAGATGCTGGTGCTCCAGCCGCGCCAGTGGGCGCCGGACGAGGCCAACCCGTTCCATGTCTGGCACGAGGACTACCACGCCCGCGCGTGGTTCGACGACCTGACGGTCTCGCTGCTGCCCCGCATGGAGCTGGACACGGGCCATCACGGCCATGTGATCCCCGCGCGGGAGCGCCCCGCGCTGAACATCCTGGTGCGCGATCTCACGGGCGACCGCATCGAGGCCGTCGTCCGCGTGCTCGACGCCGACGGCCGCCCGATCGACGAGCACACCATGCGCCCCGGCATGGGCCGCCTGGTCGAGCGGTTCGAGCCGGGCCTGACCAGGCCGGGCTGGTACCGCGCCGTGCTGACCGTGCTGTCCGGCGGGCAACCGGTCGGATCGACCGTCCTGGACTTCGCCTGGGGCGCGCCCGAGGACGAGCAGCGCCCGCGCTCGACCTCGTTCGCGCTGCGCGGCTCCGCGGTCGAGCCCGAGCGGGCCCGCGCGCTGCCGACCATGGCCGCCTGGACCGGCGTGGGACGCGCCGAGGTCGGCGTCTGGTCGCACCGGCTCGACCGCGCCTCGGCCGACCCGGACGCGAACCCCGCGTTCGGCGCGGTTCGGAGCATGCTCGACGCGGGCGTGGAGGTCACCATCGCCCTCGACGAAGTGCCGCGGGATCTGGCCGAACTCGTCGGGCGCGATCCGTGGGATGTGCCCGGCGTGCTCGCCGCTGACGACGGGCTCTGGCTGCCCTGGGCCGAGCGCATGCTCGACCAGTTCGGCCAGGGCGTGCTGTCCTGGCGGCTCGGTCGCGACGCGATCGAAAGCCGCGGGTGGCGCCTGGGCGAGCAGGCCGGCGCCGCCTCGGTCTCCGTGGCGCGGTGGGTGCCCGGCCCGGAGCTGATCGGCCCCTGGCCCGTGGGCGTGGCCGTCCCCGCGGAGCTGAGCATCCCGGGGCGCGGTCTGGTCGTGCGCGACGACGGCGCGGGCTCGGACGCCGCGCTCGACTGGCTGGTGTCGTCGTGGGCCGGGCTGGCCAACACGGGCGCCCGGCGCGTGTCCGGCTCGGACAGCGACGCCTCCACCCTGACCATCGAGTTTCCCTCCTCGGACGACGGCCGCGTCTCCCGGGCCGCCCTCGGCCGGCTGGCCCGGCGCGTGATCACCGCGTGGGCGGCGGCCAACCGCACCGGCGTCTCCGACCGCGTGCGTTTCTCGCTCGACGAGGCCTGGCGTTCGACCGGCGGCCTGCGCCCGTCGATGATGCCCACGCCCGAGCTGGCCGCCTGGCGCACCCTCGCCTCCGTGCTCGGCGACCGCGGCGCGGGCGGGGTCGACGAGATCCGCCTGCTGCCCGGCGTGCGCATCCTGCTCACCGGCGAGGACGACGAGGGCGTGCTGATCGCATGGCTGGAAGACCCGGAGGCCCCCCTGCGCGTGCTGGACCTGCCCCTGCACCCCGGCCCCGTGCGCCGGGTGGACCTGCTCGGCGAGCGGCGCATCATCGAACCGGTCGAGCGGGAGGATCTTGGAACCTCGTGGCACCGCATCGCCCTCTCGCGCGAGCCGGTGATCATCGAGGGCGTCCGCGCCGACCTCGTGCGCTTCCTCGCCGGCGTCCGCCTCACGCCCGAGCGGCTCAACCCCGTCATGGGCGGCCGCCGCCACGCCCTCGTCATCGAGAACCCGTGGGACTTCCCCATCCGCGGGCGGGTGTTCATCGTCGAGCCCGGCGGCCTGTCGGAGGGCACGGCCGGGCGGGACCGCAGCTGGCAGATCGCCCCCCGCGTCGTGGCCTTCTCGCTCGACGCGGGCCAGCGCCGCGAAGAGCCGATCGAGCTGTCCTTCGGCGCGGGCCAGGAGACCGGTTGGGCCGAAGCCATCTTTGATGTGCAGCTCTTCGCCGACGAGGAGTACACGCTGCTCCGCGTGCCGCGCCGCATCGAGATCGCCTCCGAGGACCTCGACATGGAGGTCGTGGCCTACCGCGCCCCCGGCGGGCGTGTGTCGGTCCACGCGGTGGTCACGAACCGCTCCGATCGGCCCCGGTCCGTGGAACTCGCCGCCGTGGCCGCGGGCGCCTCGCGCGAACGCGCCACCATCAACGGCCTGAACAGGGGAGAAACCGGCGAACGCCGCTTCATGCTCGAAGGCGTTGCCCCGGGGGCCCGCATCTCCGTCGGTCTGACCGAGCCGGACACCGGCGTCCGGCTCACGCGCACTATCGACGCGCCGTAAACAAGTTTCACGAGCCCGTCGGCGTCGCAGCGCGCAGATAAAACCGTTTTCATCCGCGATTCATCCGTGCGGCACGGCGGCGTGAGACTCTATGTTCGTGGACGCCCGCCGGCGGGCGCACCAACCACCGCAACACCAACGCAAGAGGCATACCCAATGAAACTCGACGCGACCATTGCGATTCTTTCCACCGACGGTTTCGAGCAGAGCGAACTCTTCGAGCCGCTCGAGAAACTCCGCGAAGCGGGCGCCACCGTCCATGTCGTCGCCCCGAAAACGGGCAAGATCAAGGGCTGGAAGGACGGTAACTGGGGCGACTCGGTCAAGGTCGACCGCACCATCGAGGACGCCCTCGCCCATCAGGACGACTACGACGCCCTGGTCCTCCCTGGCGGCGTGCTCAACCCCGATCAGCTCCGCATGCGCGAGGACGCCACCCGGTTCGTCCGCGCCTTCTTCAAGGACGGCCGGCCCGTCGCCGCCATCTGCCACGGACCTCAGATCCTCATCGACTGCGGCGTGATCGAGGGCCGCGAGCTGACCAGCTACCCCTCGATCAAGAACGACCTGAAGAACGCCGGCGCACGCTGGGTGGACAGGGAAGTGGTCTGCGATCAGGGCCTCGTCACCAGCCGCACGCCCGAGGACCTGCCGGCGTTCATCAAGAAGACCATCGAGGAGGTCCGCGAAGGCCGCCACGCCGGCCAACGCACGGCCTGAGCGATGAGAAGCGCGCCGCCGTCGCCGGGTGGGTAGGTTCATCGACGATGGCTGGTGCCCTGTGTGCAAGCGGCCGTGCTGCCCCGACCCCCCGGGAGCGGCGCGGCCGCTTGTTCTTCGCGCCCGTTCACCGTGCCCGCAGCACGAACAGGGCGTAGCCCAGCGTCGGCGGGCTGATCTCCTCGCCCGCATCGTCGAGCACGCGGTCGATCCGCATGCACGACCGCCCGATCAACCCCGTCCACTCGTCCAGCGTGTAGGTGCGCAGGGTGTAGGTGCTGTCCCGGTGCTCCTCCCGCTCCGGCGTGGCGATGCACAGGTGGCTGACCACGGTCTCGGCGCGCGCCGCAGGGTCCTCCGGCGGCAGGTAGTTGACCACCTGCGTCACGCGGCACAGCCCCCGGCCGCCGCTCCACACATCCTCGCTGGGCTGCTCGAGGTCGTAGCTGGTCACCGACAGCCCCACGATGTACACACCGCCGCGCCGCAGGCACCGCGCGGTCTGCTCCAGGTGGGCCAGCACCGCGCCGTCGTCGGGCAGGTGGCGGATGGTGTTGATCATGTTGAATGCCGCGTCGGCCTTCCCGGGCGCCAGCCGGGCGTAGGCGCGGGCAAACTCCGTCATGTCCGCCACGAACAGCGTTGTCCGCGGCCCCAGCCCGGCGCCGGCCACGCGCCGCCGCGCGTCCGCGATCATCGGCTCGGCGATGTCGAAGCCCACCCCGTGGTGCCCGTTCTTGGCCAGCGCCCGCAGGTGCCGCGCCGTGCCGCAGGCGGGCTCGAGCAGCACCAGCGACGCGTCGTCGCCCGCCCCGGTCTCGCGCCGGGCGATCGATTCAATCACCCGGGCCTCGTCCGCCGTCCCCGGCGCATGCAGGATGTCATAGACGACCGGGTCGGCGTAGAAATCGGTCTCTTCGGTGGTCTCCACACGATCAGGGTAGACTCATCCAAAGCGAGGAGGGCGTATGCCGCTGCCGACCGACCCCGTGCTGGCGATGCTCGAACACAACGCGTGGGCCAACGCCGTCGTGATCGACGCCTGCGCCGCCCTCACCGACGAGCAGCTCGACCACGAGTTCCCCATGGGCCTGGCCACGCTCCGCAGGACCATGACCCACACCATCGCGGCCATGCGCCTCTGGTCCGACCGCCTCGCCCCCCGCGAGCCGCGCCCCTGGCTCGACGCGACGCCTGAGATCGGCCCCGCCGAATGGCGCCAGCTCAACCGCGAGGCCGCCACGGACCTGCGCCTGACCGCCTTCGCCGGGCCCATGGACGAGGTCATCGAGGTCCGCCGCGCCGAGCAGGTCTGGCATTACCCCCGCGCCCACCTGGTCGTCCATGTCGCCACGCACGGCGTCCACCACCGCGCCCAGTGCGTCAACATGCTCCGCCAGATCGGCGTCGACCCGCTGCCGCCGGGCAGCGCCCTGCAATGGAGCCTGACGGATGACTGAGCCCCAGCCGGCCCCAAGCCCCGCCCCTGCCCCCGCCCGCCCCCGTCGCGCCCTCCGCGACTGGGCCGCCGTGGCCGGCGTGCTCGTCCTTGGATTGCTCGTGATCCGACTGACCGGCTGCATCGAGTCCATGGCCTACCACCCCTTCCGGGCCGACTTCGTCACGCCCCCCGGCTACGAGGATGTCTGGATCACCACCGAGGACGGCGTCCGCCTGCACGCCTGGTTCATGCCCGCCCGCGGCGTCGCCCCCGGCACGCCCGCCCCCGCCGTCCTCCACGCCCACGGCAACGCCGGCAATGTGAGCTTCCACGACTCGTTCTCCGACTTCCTCACCGGCCACGGCTTCCATGTCCTTCTCTTCGACTACCGCAAGTTCGGCCGCTCGGACAACACCGGCCCCCTCCGCCGCCGCGGCCTGGTCAAGGACACCCGCGCCGCCCTCGACCACCTCTTCGAGCGCGACGATGTCGACTCGGACCGCGTCGGCGTCCTCGGTGTCAGCCTCGGCGCCGCCTTCGCCCTCGACGCGGCCGCGTCCGACGAACGCGTCCGCTCCGTGGTCACCCTCTCCGCCTTCTCAAGCTGGCAGACCATCGCCGGCGAAGTCCTCCCCCTGATCGGCCCGCTGCTGATGCCCCCCGGCGTTGACCCCGAATCCGCCGCTGCCCGCCTGGGCGACCGCCCCCTCCTGGTCATGCACGCCGACCGCGACGAGATCATCTCCGTCCGCCACGCCGCCCGCATCGCCGACGCCGCCGAGGCCGCCGGCGTCCCCGTCACCCTCTGGACCCACCCCCAGGGCGACCACAACGCCTTCGTCCAGACCGTCCCCGAGGCCCGCCGCGCCATGGCCGACTTCTTCCACGAAACCCTGGTGGTGCCGCCGGATTGACGGATCCTGAGCCGCCCGATCCAACCCCCTACACTCCCCCGATCGCTCGGGGCGCCCGGGAGGCACTCTCCTCCCGCGGCTGAGACGCACCCGTCGAACCTGATCCGGTTTGCACCGGCGGAGGGAACGCGATCACGGGCGTCTGTACCCCGTCCCTCCGTGCCGCACCGACATTCCCGCCACACGGAGGCGACCGATGACCACGACCACCCCCGCCAGCACACTGCCCGCCAACTTCCCGGCCCACCTTCCGGCTCACTTGGCCGCCGGCTCCCCCGCCTGGAAGGCCAACGACCACACCACCGCCGGCCTCCGAACCGCGGGTGACCTCCGCCAGCGCTACCGCACCACCAACCCCGGCCCCGCCACCCCCGACGGCGCCTGGCAGCTCCCCGTCCACGGCGCCTTCAACCCCGGCGCCGACGAGAACGCCCCCACCCCGGGCTCCTTCGCCAACAAGGCCGACATCGGCGGCCCCCTCATGTTCTCCAGCCCAGACACCCCCGGCATGCCCGCCCCCAGCGACAAAACCGCCTGGGACTTCCTGCCCGACGACTGGACCGTGGAAGTGGAAGAGACGAATAGACGCAGAGACGAAGAGACGGAGTCTCCGACCGCCTCTTCCTCCGAACCCACTCCGTCTCTCCGTCTCTCCGTGGCTCCGTCTCTCGACCAAGTCACATTCACAGACGCACGAGGCACCACCCGGAAAGTCACTTTCCCCAAAGACTTCACCCCCATCACCCAGCTCGAATCCGCCCGCCTCGGCATCATCACCCCCGCCATGCGCCGCGTCGCCGAGCGGGAGCCCCACCTCACCCCGGAACAGATCCGCGACGAGATCGCCGCCGGCCGCCTGATCATCCCCGCCAACATCCACCACCTCGCCCACAAGCTCGACCCCATGGCCATCGGCCGCGCCAGCCGCACGAAGGTCAACGCCAACATGGGCGCCTCCCCCGTCTCCTCCAGCACCGACGAGGAAGTCGAGAAACTCCGCTGGGCCGAGAAGTGGGGCGGCGACACCGTCATGGACCTTTCAACGGGCGGCGACCTCGACGCCACCCGCGCCGCGATCATCCACAACGCCACCGTCCCCATCGGCACCGTCCCCATCTACTCGATGATCATCGGCCGCAAGATCGAGGACCTCAACCGCGAGATCATCCTCGAAACCATCGAGCACCAGGCCCGCCAAGGCGTGGACTACATGACCATCCACGCCGGTGTCCGCAAGGCCCACATCCCCCTGGTCAAAAACCGTCTCATCGGCATCGTCTCCCGCGGCGGCTCCCTCCTCGCCAAATGGTGCCTCGTCCACAACGCCGAAAACCCCATGTACACCCTCTGGGACGAGATCTGCCAGATCCTCCGCCAGCACGATGTGAGCTTCTCCATCGGCGACGGCCTCCGCCCCGGCGGCCTCGCCGACGCCACCGACCACGCCCAGCTCGCCGAACTCCAGACCATCGGCGAACTCACCGAACGCGCCTGGCGCCACGGCGTCCAGGTCATGGTCGAAGGCCCCGGCCATGTCCCCTTCGACCAGATCGAGTTCAACGCCAAACTCCAGCGCCGCCTCTGCCACGGCGCCCCCTTCTATGTGCTCGGCCCCCTCGTCACCGATGTCTTCCCCGGCTACGACCACATCACCAGCTGCATCGGCGCCACCGCCATCGCCTACCACGGCGCGTCCATGCTCTGCTATGTCACCCCCAAGGAGCACCTCGGCCTGCCCAAGAAGGGCGATGTCAAGGAGGGCTGCATCGCCTACAAGATCGCCGCCCACGCCGCCGATGTCGCCCTGGGCATCCCCGGCACCCGCGACTGGGACGACAGCCTCACCAAGGCCCGCGCCGCCCTGAACTGGTCCAAGCACTTCGAACTCGCCTTCGACGAGGACACCGCCCGCGCCTACCACGACGAAGACCTGGATGTCGACACCGACTTCTGCGCCATGTGCGGCCACGACTGGTGCTCCGTCCGCATCTCCAAGGAAATCCAGGACTTCGCCTCCGGCAAGGCCGACGGTTTCGAACGCCTGGGCGCCGGCGGCAAACCCGGAGCCCCCATCAAGTCCGACGCACTCAGCGAGGACCAGCAGGCCATCCTCAAACAACGCGGCTACCTCAAGCCCGAAGAGATCCACAAACTCGCCGCCAAGGTCAAGAAGGCGGTAGCCTCCTCCCCCGCGCCTGCGGGGGAGGTGCCGAGCGAAGCGAAGGCGGAGGGGGTGTCTCCGAAACCCTCCTGCCACTCCGACTTCGTCGACCCCGAAGAAGCCAAAAAAGTCCAGGCCAAGGTCCTCGTCCAACTCAACACCGCCCCGGCCCACAACCTCCCGAGCGGGGATCGGTTGATTTGAGTGAAACAAGGGTGATCAGCCGCGTTGGTGAGACACCGTTGATCGGGCCATCCCGCTCGTGGTTTTGTTGCCGACTGTCAGACTACGAGTGTCATGCCGATTTGGACGCCGTGTATGGCCGGCTCGTTCAAGCTGCCGCTAGATCAAATCTGGGATCGGATGCCGCCCAGGTAGTCGCTTGGCAGAGTACGCTTCCTGTACTGCGGTCTGTCGTCGGTCAGCTCCTCAAAGTTCGACCTGATTTGATGTCGGCAGGGCTTTTTATCGAGTACGAGATTCCGAGGCGGTCCAAGCGGATCGATGTGGTGATTGTCAATGGCGCATCTGTTGCCGTCATCGAGTTCAAGACTTCTATCGATCAGCTCACCCGATCGTCGGTTTGGCAGGTCGAGGACTATGCGCTGGATCTCCGCGACTTTCACCATTCAACTCGGGGAAAGCGAATCAGCTGTGTGCTCGCAGCTTCCGACGGAGAAGGCGTTGACCGCGTGCTTGCCGGATCGGCAGTACCCATTCGGGCTTGCACAATGGATCGAATGGTTCCTGCTTTGGATGCCGCGCTCATTGAAAGTGCGGCCGGAATTGAACCTGCCGACTGGGACACTTCCCGATACGATCCGACGCCGGATGTGATCGCAGCAACTCGGCTGCTCTTTTCAACTCACAGCGTTGATTCCATCAACCGTGCAAGCGCCGACAATCTTGACGAAACCCTCCGCAGCATACAGGACATTGCCCGCGTCAGCCTTCGAGACAGGAGACGCGCAATCTGTTTCGTGACTGGAGTTCCTGGTTCTGGAAAGACTCTTGCCGGACTCTCCGCGGCGCAGACCGGTGATGACCAAATTCGGGCAGCCTACTTGAGCGGCAACGGACCTCTTGTGGCAGTCTTGAGAGAAGCGGTGGCACGAGATGCGGCTGATCGTCATGGAGGTGTCGGTGCGGCCCGTCGGCACGCTGAAACACTCATCCAGAACGTCCACCGCTTTATCGATGAATACGGAATCGTGAGCCCTACACACGTGCCTCCCGAGCAGGTTGTGGTATTCGATGAGGCTCAGCGGGCATGGCATGCCGAACGAATGACCAGTAAGCGACGCCGTGATCTCCCTTCTGAGCCATCACTCATGCTTGATATCATGGGAAGGCACGAGAATGGGTGTCTCGTCGTCGCGCTGGTCGGTCATGGACAGGAGATTCACAATGGCGAGGCGGGCCTCGCTGAGTGGGGCAGGGCGATTCTTGCCAGTTCGGTGAAGTGGGACGTTTATGCATCACCCGAGGTGCTGCAGTCCGATCAATCCGATCCAAGTCGCCAACTCTTCGAGAGTCCGGCAGAACCGGGATTCGTACGATCCGTCTCCAGTCTGCATCTATCTGCGGTAATCCGATCACCCCGAGCAACCCAGATGGCGAACTGGGTGGATGCGGTACTTACTGGCCATGCCGAAGAAGCTTCTGAACTGATCCGCTCGCTCGACGGATTTCGCATCGGTCTCACGCGCAGCCTTGCATCCGCCCGCGCATGGCTGAGAGATGCAGGCAGAGATGAGATGCGATCCGGTTTGGTGGCGAGTTCGGGTGCACTGCGGCTACGCCCAGAAGGTCTCGAACTCGACACAAATTTTCAGCGAGCCTACCCGATCGAACGCTGGTTTCTTGACGGCCCCGATGATGTCCGGTCATCGCACACCCTCGAAGTAGCGATGACCGAGTTTTCTTGCCAAGGACTCGAGATCGACTTCACAGGGGTTTGCTGGGATGCCGATCTCAGAGTTGTTCATGGTTCGTGGCGATTCCACCGGTTCAGCGGCAGCGCCTGGCGCCGAGTCAATAAGCCCGAAGATCAGCAATACCTGTCGAACAAGTATCGGGTGCTGCTGACGCGGGCGAGAGAAGGCATGGTGATCTATGTGCCATCCGGGTCACCGGCTGATGCAACCCGCGATCCAGCCTGGTATGAGGAGACGGCAAGCTACCTTCTTCGTTGTGGACTCAGCGTGATCGAGGATGCCCAGATCAGCCCACTCTCGGCATCACCCGCTTCATAAACCCATCAAACAACGGCACCGTGAACCCCGTGTCCCCGTGCGACGGGCTCCACACCATCCCCTTCTTGATCAGGTTCGCCCGCACCGGCCCCACCGACTGCACCTTCCGCCCCAGCACCTCCGCGATATCCCCCGACCGGTGCGGCCCCGGTCCAAGTTCCGCCATGGCCCGCAAATACTCCCGCTCCGCCGGCGTCATCCGATCGAACCGCACCCGGAAGAACCCCTCGTCCAGTTCCTGGATCACCACGCCGGAAGCCCGCTCCACATCCACCAGCGTGAACGGCGAACGCGGCGAGATGTCCCAGGTGTGCTTGCCCCACTCCTGAATGAAGTACGGATACCCCTGCGTCTCCGCCACGATCCGGTCCAGCGCGGCCGGCTCGAACCCCGCCCCCTCGTCCTGCGCCGGCTTCTGCAGCGCCCGCCGCGCATCCTCCGGCTTCAGCGGCCCGATCACCTCAAAGTCAAACAACCGCTCCGCGTACGACTTCGCGTTCCCGAACTTGCCCGGCAACTGCGGCAGCCCCGCCCCGACCATCGTCACCGGCAACTGCCGCTGGCTCACCCGGTGCAACGCCGTAATCAACGCGCCAAGCTCATCGTCCGCGATGTACTGCATCTCATCGATGAAGATCCCCACCGCCGTTCCCGCCGCCTTCGCCGCCTCCCCGATCAACTCCAGCAGCACCTGCAGATCGTGCTCCAGATCCCCGTTGTCCGCCAGCCCCGCCTCCGGCTCGACATCGATCCCCACGCTGATGTCCTTGTAAGTAAACCGCAACGCCTGCACGAACCCGGCCAGCGCACGCATCGCCCGATTCACCCGGTCCTTGGCCTTCTCGACCGTGCTCAGCCGCAGCAGCACCTGCCGCAACTGCGGCGCGAGCAAACTCGGCAACGACCGTTCCTCCGGCGCTTCCAGCCGCACCGTGTGGATCCCGTCCCCCTCGGCGTCCAGCCGCATCCGCTCAAGCAGCACCGTCTTGCCCACGCCCCGCAGCCCGATCAGCACCACGCTCTTGGCCGACCGCCCCACCCGGATCCGGGCCAGCGACACCCGCACCGTCTCCAGCATGGCATCGCGCCCCGCCAACTCCGGCGGCTGCGTCCCAGCTCCAGGCGCATACGGATTTCGCACCGCGTCCATGCCCAAGTATAGCAAGTTTATCCAAGTATAGCAAAAACGCTAAACATCCCAAACTTCGCTATACATCGTCTTTGAACCCCCCAACAGGGCAGTTTGGCCCCCGGCTGAAACGCCAAAAACCCCCTTTACACCCTTCTAAAACCCAAGTATTCTCGCTCCATGAGCACAACCCAAACATCCCCCGCCCCCACCCTCTCCTCCCTCGCCCACGCCCTCCTCGCCGACCTTGACGATCCCCACCTCTCCGAACTCGACCTCTGCCGCCGCCACGGCCTGACCCTCGACCAGCTCCGCGCCGAGGCCAGGCGGCCCGCCTTCCGCCACGCCGTATCGATCATCCGCGAGCTGCGCGAACTCCGCCGCCCCCTCATCCTCGCCCGCGCCGAGGCCGACGCCGCCCGCACCCTGGCGGCCCTGACCGCCCGCCACCCCACCAGCGCCACCGCCGCCAAGGAAGTCCGCCTCGCCGTCAAAGACCTCCTGAAGCTGCTGGGAGCGGCCGGCTTCCAGCCGGTCGATCGGCCGCAGGCCGATGCTCTTGGTGGGGCCGCCTTCCAGCCGGCCAATCGCCCGCAGGCCGATCCTCTCGCCTCCCCCGCGCCTGCGGGGGAGGTGGCACGGCGCAGCCGTGACGGAGGGGGTCTTGAGAACCCGGACGAATCGCGGCACCCTCAAGAACCCCCTCCGCCTCCGCTGCGCTCCGGCACCTCCCCCGGAAGCCCGGGGGAGGCGAACCCCACCCGCACCCCCCACAAACCCCCCCGCAAAAGCAAATACCCCCGCGGCACCAAACCCCGCCCCAAACCCCGCAGCCGCTGACCTCCGTCTCCCCGCATCACAAAGCCCGGCCCATTGCACCGGACCGGCACATCCACTACATTGACCGGCTCCCCCCTCCCCCGGAGCCGCCATGCAGACCATCGCCGAACGCCTCTCCACCTACCGGCTCAATGTCGGCGCGTCCCGCATCGTCTGGAACCTCTTCGTCCTCGTCCTGCTCGCCTACCTCATCACCGCGATGGGCACGCCCACCGCCAAGCTCCTCTTCGCCGGCCTGATCCTCTGCGGCCTGATCTCCGGCATGGTCCTCATCCCCATCGCCCCGCGCAACCCGCCCCTCGCCTCCCGGCTCGTCGATGCCGCCTGGTGGATCGCCGTCCTGTTCCTCGTCCTCAACTTCACCCGCATCAACCCCGCCCCCTTGCTCGGCACCTTCGGCATCATCTTTTTCGTCATGTTCGGCCTCTCCGGCTCCTTCTGGCTCCACTCCACCCCCGGCCTGCTCAGCAGCGAGGGCCACAAGCGCCTCAACGACCGGCTCGAGCACGAAGAGAACCTCCGCCGCATCGCCCAGGGCGAGGACGATGTCCCCGAGCCCGAACACGCCGGCTCCCCCAGGGTGTAGCCCGAGCCAAAAAAGGAACGCCCCATGCTCCGGTCCATCCTCTCGGTCGTGCTCGGCTACCTGGCCATCTTCATCCTGGTCTTCCTCGGCCTGACGATCGGCTACTTCGCCCTGGGCGCGGACCGGGCCTTCCGCCCCGGCTCCTACCAGGTCTCGGGCCTGTGGATCGGCGTCTGGGCCGCCATCTCGCTCGCCGCGGCCCTCGCCGGCGGGGCCGTCTGCGCGAAGATCGCCCGCGCAAAGACCCCGGTGCTGGCTCTCGCGGGGATCGTGCTCGTGATCGGCCTGCTCCAGGCCGCCGGCGCCGCGCTGGCGACCCGGCCCGACGACCCGGCCGCACGCGAGCCCGGCACCCCCTTCGCCGAGGTCCTCTCCAACGCCCGCTCGCCCGTGTGGGTGGCCTTCATCACCCCGCTGCTCGGCGCGACCGGCGTGCTCCTCGGCGGCTCGGCGTTCGCCCAAAGTGCCCGGAAAACGCCGGAAGACTGATCCGCCCGGCCGGTCCCTAGAGTTGCCCGTGACCAACCCCGACCCGTTCCATGCCGAGATCATCGAATCGAGCGCCCGGGTTTTCGCGGCCCACGCCGCCGAGGTCCTCCTGGAACGGTGCCCCGGCGCCCACGCCTTCGGCGACCCGGCCTTCCGCGGCTGGCAGGACCACCTGGCCGGCCGGCTGCTGGAACTGGCCGGCGCGATGCGCGCCGGCGAGCCCGCCCTGTTCGGCGGGGCCCTGCACTGGGCCAAAATCGCCTTCTCATCCCGCGGCCTGGATACCGGCGAACTCGACGCCGCGGCCGAGGCCCTGGGCGTGGCCCTCGACGATGGCCTGCCCCCGAACGGGTCCAAGGCGGTCGCCCCCTACCTCGACGCCGCCCGCCAATGGCTCGCCCGCCCGGTCAAATCCACGCCCCAGGCCATCGCCGGCCCCCACGGCGAGCTGGCCGCCCGGTACCTGGTCGCCCTGCTGGAGGGCAACCGGCGCGACGCGATCGGGATGCTGACCGGCGCGGTCGACCGCGGCCTGCACCCGCGGGATGTGCTGGTCCATGTCATCGTGCCGGTCGCCCGCGAGGTCGGGCGGATGTGGCACCTCGGCGAGGTGACCATCGGCGAGGAGCACTTCGCCACGACCACTTCAGCCCTGGCCATGGGCGCGGTGCGCGAGCGGATGACGATGGCCGAGCCGAACGGGCGCAGCGTGCTGATCGCGTCGGTGCCGGGCAACCGGCACGAGCTGGCCGGGCGCATCGCCGGGCTCCTGCTGGAGGGCACGGGCTGGCGCGTGCTGGACCTGGGCACCGAGATGCCCGCCTCGGACCTGGTGCGGAGCGCCGGCGACTTCGGCGCGGACCTGATCGTGCTGGGCGTCATGCTGACCACCCAGGTCGAGACGACCCGCGCCACGATGGACGCGCTCCGCGCCGACGCGCGGACGGGCTCGACCCCGATCATCGTCGGCGGGCATGTCTTCGACGACGCGCCGAGCCTCTGGCGCCGGATGGGCGCCGACGGCCACGCCAAGACGCTCGGGCAGATCGTGGAGCTGGCGGACGCCGTGCTCAAGGCCGCCCAGGGAAAGCCAGAGCCCGGAAAGGCAGGGTCTACAGATGGGTGACGAGGCCAGGGTTACGGTCGGTCTCGGCCCGCAGGCGTATGCCACGCTGGTCACCGCCCGCGCGCACTCGCTGACGGCGGACGAGCCGGGCGAACTGGGCGGCAAGGACACCGGCCCGACGCCCTACGAGCTGCTGCTCGGCGCGGTCGGCTCCTGCAAGGCGATCACCGCCAGGATGTACGCCCAGCGCAAGGGCTGGGACCTGCAGACCGTCAAGGTCGAGCTGACCCACGAGCGTCCCGAGGTCCGCGGCGGGCCGGAGCGGATCACGGCGTCGTTCGTCTTCGAGGGCGACCTGACCGACGAGCAGCGTGAGCGGCTGCTGCAGATCGCGGAGAAATGCCCGGTCCAGAAAACGATCACCGGGGAACTCAGCGTCGAAGCCTCGCTGCGGTCTTGAGCGGGTTCAGGCCCGTCCGAGCAGGCCGGGCAGCACCGCCGCGAGCTTCTCGAAATCGGCCATCGAGTTGTGCCACTGACAGCTGACGCGCATCAGACGCGGGTGGACGCCTGGCAGGGCCCAGGCGGGGGCCTGGATGTGGTGGTCGAGGACCAACGCGTCCCAGAGCGCATCGTCGAAGGCCGCGCCCTTGGGCACGCCGGTCTCCGGGACCGGCAGGCACAGGGAGACCATCGAGGCGATCATGGACTCGGGCACGGGCTGCTCGACGCCGGCGGCGTCGGCGACGAGTCTGGCGCCGGCCATGACGGTCTCGTGGTTGCGTTGCTGGAGGCCCGCCAGCCCGCCGGGGTGCTGGGCGGACAGATGGGCGATGGCGACAGGGATGACGAGGTTGCCGGTGGGGTCCTCGGTGCCGACATAGTCGAAATCGCAGAGGAAGGCCTTGCGTTCGGGGCGGCTGAGGTGCGTACGGCAGGACATCGCGACGGGCTTGATGAGCTTCTGGCGCTCGGGATCGACATAAAGGAAGCCGGTGCCCTTGCTGGCGGCCAGCCACTTGTGGCAGCTCGCGGCGTAGTAGGTGGGGCGGAGGGCGTGGAGGTCGATGGGGATCTGGCCCGGCGTGTGGGCGCCGTCGATGAGGATGTCGATGCCCTTGTTCTTGACGAGGGGGACGATGCGCTCGACGGGGAAGCGGATGCTGGTGGCGCTGGCGATGTGGGAGCAGATCACCAGGCGGGTGCGCGGGGTGATGGCCTGTTCGATGGCCTCGACGGCGGCGTCCGGGGTGATGCGGGGGAAGGGGACCTTGGCGGTGACCACACGGGCCCCGGAGCGGGCGGCGACGCGGCCGAGTTCGTTGATGGTGGCCTGGTACTCGTGGTTGGTGACGACGATCTCGTCCCCCGGTTCGAGGGACAGGTTGAGGATGACCGACGACATCGCGACGGTGCCGTTGGGGACCAGGGCGAGGTCGGCGGCGTCGCAGTTGACCAGGCGGGCGAGGGCCTGGCGGGCGTCGTCGCAGTAGCGTTCGAGGTCGAACTTGTAGAAGCGGACGGGGTCGAGCTCGATGCGGCGATGGAGTTCGCGCTGGGCGTCGCGGACGAGGTCGGGGACGCAGCCGTAGGACGCGCCGTTGAGCATGACCGTGCCCGGGGCGACGCCGTGGCGGGCCGGCTCGCGGACGCGGTCGGCGAAGGCCTCGAGGATGGGCTGGGGGCGTTTGGGAGCGGTGCGGACGGCGGCGGCGGTGGTGGTCATGTGTGGAAGTATCGGCGCGCCGGATCGGCGGGGATCAAGAGACGCGCGGCCGGGAAACGGTTATCCTGCGGGCATGAATCGAATCGCTGCTTGTTTCATAATCTTCGTGTCCGCGGTGTCCGCACTGGCTCAGGGCAATGTCCCCACGCTGAAGCAGATCATGGACGATCCGTCATGGTTTGCCCGCTCACCGGAGCCGCTGGGGTGGCTGGCGGACGGGTCGGGGATTCTGTACGACCAGCGTCGGGCGGGGGTGCTCGGGCGGGACATGAAGGACCGGCTGGTGCAGTTGATGGACGGGGCGACGCCGGACGGCTGGCCGCGGATGCTCGAGGAGATGGACCGGCGGCGTGCGATCCCGGCGACGGGGCCGTGGTCGCGGGACGGGGGGCGCCTGCTGTCCGACATCGGGGGGGACATTTTTTTGTGGGAGACGGGGCGCGGGTGGCGGCAGCTGACGCGGAGCGCCGAGCGGGATTCGTCGCCGATGTTCATGGCGGACCCGCGTCGGATCGGGTTCCGGCGTGGCGGGGCGTGGTTCGTGCGGGATCTGGAGTCCGGCCTGGAGGCGCAGGCCGCGGAGATCCGGTTCGCGGAGAACCCGGAAGAGAAGGAAGAGAAGGAGCGGAGCGACATCGAGCAGCACCAGTATGACCTGTTCGCGTTCATCCGGGAGGCGGACGCGCGGCGGCGGGAGCGGGAGCGTGTGGAGTATTTCCGGGCGCGGCTGGACCCGACGGGCGTGCCGGGGCCGTTCTATCTCGATCCGGAGCGGCGCGAGCGCGGGCAGTGGCTGAGCCCGAACGGTCGTCACCTGCTGGTGGCGATGTCGCCGCGTCGGTCGCCGGACGACCGGCGGGACATCATGCCGGATTATGTGAACGAGACGGGGTATGTGCGGACCTCGCGGCTGCGTCCGAAGGTGGGGGAGCAGGCGCGCGAGCCGACCTGGTTCGCGTTGCTGGATCTGAACCGGTTGCGGGTGCACGAACTGGCGCTGGACGCGTTGCCGGGCATCACGGAGGACCCGCTGGCGGGGATCCGGGCGGCGGCCGAGGCGCGGCGGAAGGGGGCCGATCCGGCGGCGGCGGCGGCCGACGCGAAGGGTGACGGCAAGGCGCGGGGTGTGAGCCAGCTCGGGGTGCGGTGGTCGGATTCGGGGCGGCACGCGGCGGTGATGCTGCGGTCGAATGACAACAAGGACCGCTGGATCGTGGCGTTGGACGCGACGCGGCGTGAGCCGTCGTGGACGGTGGTGCATCACATGCACGACCCGGCGTGGATCGGGTGGCGGTTCAACCGGTTCGGGTTCGTGCCGGGGACGGAGACGGTGTGGTTCGAGTCGGAGGATTCGGGCTGGGCGCATCTGTACCTGTGCGAGGTGGGCGGGACGGCGCGGGCGCTGACGGAGGGCGCGTGGGAGGTGCGGGACACGACGCCGCTGCGTGACGGGGGCGCGTTCCTGGTGCGCACGAACCGCGGGGATCGGGGGATCTACGAGATCGAGCGGGTGGGGATGGACGGATCGATCACGCCGGTGACGGCGATGGGCGGCGCGGTGCGTTCGTTCATGGTGTCGCCGGCGGAGGACCGGCTGCTGTTCGAGTGGTCAAGCACGATGCGGCCGCCGGAGCTGTACGCGGTGGCGGTTGGGGGTGGTGGGGGCGTAGGCGATCCGGTGCGGCTGACGCGGACGGACACGGAGCTGTTCCGCTCGTTTGATTTCACGGAGCCGGAGTTGGTGTGGATCCCGTCGACGCACACGGAGGGGGCGATCCACACGCGGGTGTACCTGCCGGATCCGGAGCGGTTCCCGGGGCCGCGGCCGGTGGTGGTGTTCGCGCACGGGGCGGGGTATCTGCAGTTCGCGTACCGGGGGTGGTCGCAGTATTTCCGCGAGCACATGTTCCACACGCTGCTGACCGAGCGCGGGTTCATCGTGCTCGGGCCGGACTTCCGGCATTCGGAGGGCTACGGGCGGGACTGGCGGACGGCGGTGTACCGCGACATGGGCGAGCCGGAGTTGCAGGACTTTGACGACTGCCTGGCGTACGCGGCGGAGCACTGGAACGCGGACCTGGACCGGGTGGGGATCTACGGCGGGTCATACGGCGGGTTTCTGACGCTGATGGGGATGTTTTTGCGCCCGGATGTGTACAAGGCGGGGGCGGCGTTGCGATCGGTGACGGACTGGCGGCAGTACAGCCACGGGTGGACGAGCAACCCGCTGGACACGCCGCAGGTGGACCCGGAGCCGTTCGACCGGTGCAGCCCGATCAACCACGCGGAGGGGCTGCGCGGCGCGTTGCTGATGTTGCACGGGCTGGTGGACGACAATGTGGTGGCGCAGGATGTGATCCGGCTGTCGCAGCGGCTGATCGAGCTGGAGAAGGAGCATTGGGAGCTGGCGTTGTACCCGGTGGAGCCGCACGCGTTCCGGGAGCCGAGCGGGTGGCTGGACGAGTACCGGCGGATCCTGCGGTTGTTCGAGTTGCACTTGCTGGAGGAGTGAGACGGGTCTTTCTTGATCTTCGGGCGTGATCCGTCCAGGCGGGCTCGCTCCCAAGCGCTCGCGCTCTTGCAGGGCCGAGGGGATGGCGCCCGGCGCGGCGTGGGCGTGGTGCGCTCCTGTGTGTCGGTCTGGTTCAACGCAGGGGATCGCTGAGGGGCGCAAAGGTTCGCAGAGGATTGAATCAGAATCCTTTGATCTCTCTGCGCTGCTCTGCGACCCTCAGCGTTCTGTGCGTTTGATCGCTGTGCGTTTCGCGTGGTGGATCGCGGCGGGCGGCCGGATGCGCACGGGGGTTGGTTTGAGCGATTGGAGCAACGCATGGCCGGCGTTCGCTGCGCTCGTCCCCGTCGCTGATGCTCTTGGCTTGCTTCGGGCTTGCTTCGGGCTCGGCGCTTTTACGGTTCGGTTTTCGTGCTCTGGAAGATCGGTTCGAGCGCGGCGGGGGTGTCGGCGTTGAGGATGGCGTCGCGGTTGGCCGGGTCGTGGAGCAGGCCGGCGATGCGTGCGAGGTGCTGGAGGTGGGCGGAGGCGGGCAGGCTCTTGGGGGTGAGCAGGACGAAGACGGCCTGCGCATCGCGGCGGAGCTTCTGGAAGGGCAGGCCCTCGGGCACGGTGGCGAGGAAGACCATGGCGGTCTCGATCGCGGCGGTGTGGGTGTGGAGGAGGACGACGCCGGGTGTGATCTCGATGGGCGTTTCGCCGGCGATGCGCTCGAGGTCGCCGGCGAGGCGTCCGGCGGCGGCGCTGGCGTCGGGGGGGAGGTGTTCGAGGAGCGCGTCGATGACCTCGCGCGGGGTCTGAGCGCTGAGGCGCAGCTCGACGCGGCTGGTGTCGAAGAGTTCGGCCAGCGCCATGGCGCGGTTGACCTCGCGGGCGAGGGGGGGCGCGATGTCGACGGCCTGCTCGGAGGGGTAGACGACGAGCATGGTGACCGGGTCGGGGCGCGACATGATGGCCTTGGGCAGGCGGTCGATGCTGGGGCGCCAGGAGACCTGGTTCTCGCGTGCGGCGAGGAGGACGAAGATGTCGTGCTCTTCCAGCCCGGGGCCGTTGGGGTGCAGCCACGACTCGATGACCGGGACGGGCATGGTCTCGGTCTTGACCTCGGGCTTGATCTTGGCGATGAGGGGCTCGAGCGTTTCGAGGTCGGACGCGCGGGCGCTGAGGACGAGGTCGAGGCCGGACTGGCTGGCGAGGTTCTTGACGGTGGCGACGGCGTCGGCGAAGCCGACCTCGCGGTGGGCGAACGGGGGCACGACGAGGACGAGGCGCTTGGCGGTGTAGAGCGGCTCGGCGAAGCGGCAGACGACGAACTGCTGGGGGCAGCGCTTGAGGAGCTGGTCGAGGACGCTGCCGAAGATGAAGCTGCGGGTCGTGCTCACGCCGGTCCAGCCCATGACCACGGTGGAGATACGCAGCTCGCGGATGGCGCGGACGATGCCCTCGGCGGCGTTGGTGTCCAGGCGGGTGACGGGGACGGCGGGGATGTCGGCGGCGGCGGCGTGGGTGACGGCGGCGCTGAGCATTTTTTCGCCGGCGGCGACCTGGGCGGAGGCGTCGTCGCTGTCCTGGACGACGGCGAGGGGGTAGACGGGCTCGTGGGATTGCTTCTCGCGGATCATGAAGGCGACATCCATGATCGCGGGCGCGGCCTCGGGGTTGCGCAGGGGGACGAGGATGCGCTTGGGGGCGAGGGCGAGGTCCTCGGTCGCCTCGGACTGGCGGATGGCCAGCTCGCGGCCGTGCTTCTGCATCACGACGGAGCCGACCAGGCAGCTTGCCATGATCATCATGACGGTGCCGTTGACGACGGACTCGTCGAAGATGCCCAGCTCGAAGCCGACGACGACGGCGGCGAGGGTGGCGGCGGCCTGGTTGACGGTCAGGCCGAACATGACCCAGCCCTCGGTGGCGGTGTAGCCGAGGATGCGCCGGGAGATCATGGCGGCGAGGAACTTGCAGGAGATGACGGTGACGACCATCAGGATCGCGACCTTCCATGTCTGGAGGTCGGAGACGAAAACGCGGGGGTCGACGAGCATGCCGACGGAGATGAGGAAGATGGGGATGAACAGCCAGGAGCCGGCGAAGCTGACGCGGGCCATGAGGACGCTCTGCTTGGGGACGAGCTTGTTCATCGCCAGGCCGGCGAGGAAGGCCCCGAGGATGGGCTGGACGCCGGCGACGAGTGCGAGAAAGGCGCAGAGGTATCCGGCGGCCATGAGGAAGACGAAGTGGGCGGGGCCCTCGGCGGGGACGGTGCGGAAGAACCAGCGCCCGATCCAGGGCAGGCCCCACCAGACGGCGGCGGTGTAGACCGCCAGCGAGGAGACGAGCACGCCCCAGAAGCCGACGCCGAGTTCGCCCTGGGTGGATCGGGCGATGACGGCAAGGACGAGCAGGGCGGAGGTGTCGGTGACGATGGTGCCGCCGACGGCGGTGGTGACGGCGGGGTTCTTGGTCAGTCCGAGGCGGCTGGCCATGGGGTAGGTCAGCAGGGTGTGGGAGCCGAACATGCTGGCCAGGAGGATGGAGGCCTGGACGGAGAAGCCGAGGATCCAGAGGGCGGCGAAGGCGCCGATGACCTGGGGGACGAGGTAGCTGATGCTGCCGAAGGCGAGGCTGTGGTTGCGGTAGCGGCGGAACTGGTTGAGGTCCATCTCCAAGCCGGCGTTGATCATGATGTAGAGCAGGCCGACGGTGCCGAGGAGGACGATGGTCTCGTTGCGGTCGAGGATGCCCAGGGCGTTGGGGCCGACGATGACGCCGGCGACGATCAGGCCGATGATGCCCGGGACGCGGAGGCGCTGCATGACGAGCGGGGCGATCAGGATGATCAGCATGACCAGGGCGAAGGTCAGCACCGGGTCGGTGACCGGGAGCGACCAGTGGGATTGGGCCAGGGCCAGCATGGGCGGATCGTATGGGCGTGTTGGGTTGCGTGGGGTGGTTTGCGGTTCGGGCTGGTGCGGGGCGGGCGGTTTGGGTTAGGATGTCGTCATGAACCGCCTGATTTTCGTGTCGTTGCTGTTGATTCTGGCCCCGTCCGCGTTCGCCCAGGGCTCGGCGGAGGAGTATCGCAGGGCGGATGCGCTGCCGGGCGATTGGCCGGGACTGGTGCGCCACGCCGAGGTGCCGGTGCGGTGGATCGACGCGGCGACCCCGGTCTATCCCTACACGCACGCCGACGGGACGCAGGAGTGGCGCACGGTGGATCTGGAGACGGGCCGCGTGCGGCCGGCGTTCGATCACGGCGCGCTGGGGAAGGCGTTGGAGGGGGTGGGGGCGTTGCCCGAGAATGGTTTGCGGATTGCGTGGTTCGAGCCGGACGGGGACCGTGTGCTGTTCATGCTGGCGGGGGATGCGCGGATCTGGTCGTGGGTCGACGGGGCGGGGCGGCTGGAAGCCGCGGACCCGGCGGGGTTGCCGGAGCGGTTCGGGCTCGCGCCAGTGCGGACGGACCGGACGCGGTCGGGCGGGCCGGCGACGACGCTGTTTGTGGTCAACGCCACGCCGGGGCCGGTGCGGCTGGCGTGGCTGGACCACGAGGCGAGGAGCCGCGCGTACGCGACGATCGAGCCGGGCGCGTCGCACCGGCAGAACACCTACACCGGGCACGCGTGGCGGGTGATCGGCGCGGATGACGAGGAACTGGGGACCTATGTGGCGTCGGAGCGGCCGGGGGTGGTGTTCGTGCGCGGGCCGGTGGTGCCGCCGGAGCCGCCGGTGCGCGAGCGGGGGTCGGCGGCGCGGTCGCCGGACGGGCGGTTTCGGGTGGTGTTCCGGGATCATCAGGTGGTGCTGCGGTCGGAGGCCGACGGGTCGGAGACGGTGCTGACCTCGGACGGCACGCCGGAGGATCGGTACGAGGGGCCGGTGCGGTGGTCGCCGGATTCCGAGCGGTTCGTGGTGATGCGGACGATGCCGGGGGACGAGCGGACGGTGCACATCGTCGAGTCCTCGCCGCGGGATCAGCTCCAGCCGCGGTTGATCAGCTTTGGGTATCGCAAGCCGGGGGACCGGGTGGATGTGAGCCGGCCGCGGCTGTTCGTGGCGGGGACGGGGGCGATGGTCGAGCCGGACGACGGGCCGATCGAGAACCCGTGGAGCGTGGGGCGGGTGGAATGGTCGCCGGACGGGTCGCGGTTCTTCTATCTGTACAACGGGCGGGGGCACCAGCGGGTTCGGTATGTGGCGGTGGACGCGTCGACGGGGGCGGCACGGGTGGTGGCGGACGAGCGGAGCGAGACCTTCATCGACTGGACGAACAAGGTGTTCGCGCACCGGATCGACGCGACGGACGAGCTGGTCTGGATGTCCGAGCGGTCGGGGTGGAACCACCTGTACCTGCACGACCTGACGACGGGGGCGGTGAAGCACGCGATCACCTCGGGTGAGTGGGTGGTGCGCGGGGTGGACCGGGTGGACGAGGAGGGGCGCGCCGTGTGGCTGCGGGTGATGGGTGTGAACGAGGGGGAGGATCCGTACCACATCCACCACGCGCGGGTGGGGCTGGACGGGACGGGCTTTACGATATTGACGGAGGGCGACGGGACGCACCGGATTGATTTCAGCCCGGACGGGGCGCACTTTGTGGACGTGTGGTCGCGGGCGGACCTGGCGCCGGTGACGGAGATCCGGCGGTCGTCGGACGGGTCGCGGGTGGCGGTGCTGGCGGAGGCGGACGCGTCGGCGCTGGTCGAGGCGGGTTGGACGGCGCCGGAGCGGTTCGTCGCGACCGGGCGGGACGGGGAGACGGAGATCTGGGGGCTGATCCACCGGCCGACGAACTTCGATGCGTCGAAGAGGTACCCGGTGATCGAGTCGATCTACGCCGGGCCGCACGGGCAGCATGTGCCCAAGGCGTTCTCGGTGTGGCACGGGGCGCGGTCGCTGGCGGAGCTGGGGTTCGTGGTGGTGCAGATCGACGGGATGGGGACGAACTGGCGGTCCAAGGCGTTCCACGATGTGGCGTACAAGAACCTCAAGGACGCCGGGTTCCCCGACCGGATCGCGTGGATGAAGGCGGCGGCGGCCGACCGGCCCTGGATGGATCTGGACCGGGTGGGGATCTACGGCGTGTCGGCGGGGGGGCAGAGCGCGCTGGGCGCGCTGCTGTTCCACGGGGACTTCTACAAGGCGGCGGTGGCCGACTGCGGCTGCCACGACAACCGCATGGACAAGATCTGGTGGAACGAGCAGTGGATGGGCTGGCCGGTGGACGATTCGTACGCGGCCAGCTCGAATGTGGAGCACGCGGCGAACCTGCAGGGGCACCTGCTGCTGACGGTGGGGGAGGTGGATCAGAATGTCGACCCGGCGAGCACGATGCAGGTGGTCGATGCGCTGATCCGGGCGGACAAGGACTTCGAGCTGATCGTGTTCCCGGGGCTGGGGCACGGGACGATCGGGTCGGCGTACGGGCAGCGGCGGATGCGGGATTTTTTCGTGCGGCACCTGCATGGGCGCGAGCCGCGGTGGGAGTGACCACAGTCGTGTGATGGGTTTGATGGGACGCACACGAACAACCGCAGAGGAGCGCAGAGGGGGCGCAGAGGAGCGCAGAGATAGAAAAACCGGGTTCGATCCTCTGCGTTCCTCTGCGAAACTCTGCGACGCTCTGCGGTGAATCGGTATGGGCCGCTTCGCTATCGCGTCGCGCCGAGTTCGTGGGCGAGGGCTTTGGCGAGGTATTCGTATTGGGCGGGGGTGTTGTAGACCTGGGCGCTGAGGCGCAGGGAGACGGTGCCGCCGGGGGTGGGCCAGACGGGGATCTGGATGCGCCAGTGGTGGTAGAGGCGGTCCCACAGGGCCATCGGGTCCGTGACGCCGGGCAGGATCAGGGCGGCCATGGGGCCAGTCATGGCGTCGGGGGCGGACGGATCGAGGCCGAGCCGGGCGCAGACGATGTCGCGGCCCTTGCGGCAGAGGGCGTGGTTGTGGTCCATGACGGCGTCGAGGCCGCCGGGGAAGAGGCCGGCGAGGAAGGCCGCGGCGTCGGCGATGGCGATCTTTGCGCTGGGGTCGTCGGTGCCGGCGTAGTCGAGCTCGTGCTGCCACGGCGAGCGGCCGGTGCGGGCGGCGGCTTCCTCCAGCCGCTCGGCGTCGTTGGAGAGCACGAGCGGGCGGAAGCCGGCTTGGTGCTCGGGCGCGACATAAAGGAAGGCCGAGCCCTTGGGTGCGCAGAGCCACTTGTGGGCGTTGCCGGTGGCGAAGTCGGGGGCCCAGTCGCGCAGGCGCATCGGTACGCAGCCGGGGCCGTGGGCGGCGTCGAGGATGGTGATGACGCCGCGGTTGCGCAGGGCGGGGAGGATGCGTTCGACGGGCAGACGCAGGCCGGTCGAGCTGGCGACGAGCGAGAGCATAACCACGCGGGTGCGGGCGGTGACTTTCGAGAGCAGGGCGTCGGCGACGGCGTCCGGGCCCGGCGCGGGCCAGGGCAGGTCGGCGGTGACGACGGACGCCCCGGCGCGGCGAGCGGCGGCGCGGCAGTTGTTCACGCAGGCCGTGTACTCGGCGCCGGTGACGAGGATTTCGTCGCCGGGTCCGAGGGGGATGTTGTGCAGCGCGGTGGTCACGCCGGTGGTGGCGTTGGCGACGAAGGCGAGGTTGGCGGGGTCGGCGCCGACGATGGGGGCCAGGGCCGCGCGGGCGCGGTCGAGCAGGGGCCAGGCATCGTGGACGAAGAAGCGGACGCCGTCTGCCTCGACCTGGTCGCGGTGGCGCGCCTGGGCGTCGAGGACGGGCGTGGGGCACGCGCCGAAGGAGCCGTGGTTGAGGTGGACCACGCCGGGGTCGAGCCGGAAGTGTCTGGCGAGGTCGCTGGGTGCCGGCAGCGGCGTGGTCGCCACGGGCTCAGCCCTTGACATCCAGGGCGCGGCCGAGTGCGATGGCGGTGGCGGCCTGGTTGCGGTCGGCGGGGTGGCGGTAGAGGGGCAGCGTGCCGTCGGAGGCGGGCTTGCCGGCGATCTCGGCGACATCGCGGGTCAGGTCGATCGGGGCGACCTGGGCGGCGACGACGCGGGACGGGTCGGCCGCGGGGCGCGGCTCAGCGGGCCGGCCGATGCGGGCGAGCGGCTCGGTGGATGTGGGCTGCTGGACCGCCTGAACGGGCTGGGGTGCGGCGGCGGGGCGCACGCCGTAGGCGCGGGCGGCGGCGTGGAACGGGATGGCGGGGGAGATGGGGTCCATCGTGCTTGATTCCGTTCTGAACTGCCGGCGTGCCGGTCGGCCTCCCTGCCGCCTGCTTGGGACATGATACCGCGCCGTTGGCGGGCGGAAAGGCGATGTGGATGAACCGGGGAGAAGCGCGGTGCTCGGGGCTCCGATGGCGCGGATTGTGCGCGGTGGGCGGTGTTATCCGGGCCTTTGGGTGCGTTTGGAATGCGCGGGCCCGGCGTCGGCCGGACCCGCGCGGGGGTTTAGTCGTCGTCGGCGTGGCCGGCGAACTCGGAGATCACCTGCTGCTGGATGTGCGGCGGGGTGTTCTCGTCGTGGGAGTACTCCATGGTGTAGCTGCCCGCGCCCGCGGTCATGCTCTTGAGTTCGTTGGAGAAGGTCTGGAGTTCGCTGAGCGGGGCCTGGGCGACGACGGTGCACATGTCGCCGGGCAGAATGCGGGTGTCCTGGACGCGGCCGCGCTTGGTGGACAGGTCGCCGGCGATGTCGCCCATGCTGGAGGCGGGGACGGTGACCTCGAGCGTGACGAACGGCTCGAGCAGCACGGGGCGGGCCTTGCTGACGGCGTCGATGAAGGCCCGCTTGCCCGCGGTCATGAAGGCGATCTCCTTGGAGTCGACGGCGTGGTACTTGCCGTCGTAGACCTCCACGCGGATGCCCTTCATCGGGTAGCCGGCGATGGCGCCGCCCGAGAGCACGGAGCGGACGCCCTTCTCGATCGCGGGCATGAACTGGCGGGGGATCGACCCGCCCACGGTGCCGTTGACGAACTCGAAGCCGGTCTCGTGGTCGGGCGGGAGCGGCTCGACGCGGAGGTGGACCTCGCCGAACTGGCCCGCGCCGCCGGTCTGCTTTTTGTGGCGGTGGTGGCCCTCGGCCCTGGCGGTGATGGTTTCCTTGTAGGCGATGCGCGGCGGCGCGGTGATCAGCTCGATGCCGTAGTTCTCCTTGAGGCGTTCGATGACGACGCGGAGGTGCAGCTCGCCCAGGCCGCGGAGGACGGTCTGCTTGGTCGCGGAGATACGCTCGAAGCGGAGGGAGGGATCCTCGGCGAGGAGCTTGTGGATCGCGCCGGAGAACTTGGTCTCGTCGGCGTGGTTTTTGAGTTCGATGGCCAGGCCGTACATGGGCTCGGGCATCGGCAGCGGCTTGAGGTGCAGGCTGTCGAGGTCGTGGCCCTCGTGGAGGACGGCGTCGAAGGAGATCTCGTCGATCTTGGCGACGGCGCCGATGTCGCCCGGGCCGAGGGTCTCGACCTCCTTGCTCTCCTTGCCCTGGCGTTTGAGCAGGTGGCCGATGCGGACGGGTTTCTTCTGGTCGCCGATGAGCAGCTCGCTCTTGGCCCGGATGGTGCCCTGGTGGACGCGGAAGACGCCGAGCTTGCCGACGAAGGGGTCGGTGGTGACCTTGAAGATGTGGGCGATGACGGGCTTTTCGGGGTCCGGTTCGGCCTTGAAGGACTGCTCCTCGCCGTCGGCCTCGTCGCGTTTGAGGAAGGGTCGCGGGTTGCCCTCGAGCGGGTTGGGCAGCAGGGAGGCGAGGATGTGCAGGAGCTTGTCGCAGCCGGCGCCCGAACCGGCGCTGACGAAGGCGACGGGGATGAGGTGCGAGTCGCGGAGCGCGGCCTCGAAGGCGTCGTGGAGTTTCTTCTTGTCCAGGTTGCTGTCGTCGCCCTCCTCGAGGTACTGGTTCATCAGATCGTCCTTCATCTCCACGATCTGCTCGATGATGGCCTGGTGCGCTTCGGCGGCGGAGCTGAACAGCGTGGCGCCGGAGTCTTCCTCGTCGAAGACGGAGACGACGGCGGAGCGGTCCGGGGCCGGCAGGTTGATCGGCAGGCACTCGGGGCCGAACTCGTCGCGAATCGATTCGATCAGGGCCTGGAGGTCGGCCTGCTCGTCGTCGATCTTGTTGATGATGATCATCCGCGGGAGGTTGCGGTCCCTGGCGATGGACATCATGCGGCGCGTCATCGGCTCGATGCCCCTGGACGCGTCGATGACCACGGCGACCGTCTCGACCGCGGGGAAGACGCTGATGGCGTGGCCTGCGAAGTCGCCCAGGCCGGGGGTGTCGATCAGGTTGATCATGTGGCCCTCATGCTCGACATGCAGCATGGTCGTGCGGAGGGAGTGCTTGTGGTGTTTTTCCTCGTCGGACCAGTCGGAGAAGGTGGTGCCCTCCGCCACCGATCCCATCCGCTGGATCACCCCCGTCAACAACAGCAACCGCTCGGTCAGGGTGGTCTTCCCGGAGCCGGTCTGACCAACCAGGGCGATGTTGCGGATGTCGGCGGGGTTTCGTACAGCGGCCATATCGGCGGCCCTCCTTTCAGAGGGCGTCGGCCCGGCCGGACTGGTCGGGCACAACGCCCGGACACAGGTTGCCGCCCGACCCGCGAACATGGGAAGGGCGGATCCCTCATCCTACCACGCCCCGGGCCGTCCGCAACGCCGAATCTTCGGGGTCCATACCATCTTCCATGCCCCAGGTCGTCACCCGTTTCGCCCCGTCTCCCACCGGGCGCCTCCATATCGGCGGTGCGCGAACCGCGCTGTTCAACTGGGCGTACGCCCGCAGACACGGGGGAAAGTTCGTTCTCAGGATCGAGGACACGGACCAGCGGCGGTCCTCCGACGCGGCCACCCGGGGCATTCTCCGGTCCCTGGCGTGGATGGGGATCGGCTGGGACTACGGCCCGGCCTACACCGCGCCCGACGGGCGGACCCTGGGCGGGCAGCAGCCCTCCGTGGGCTCGTACTACCAATCCGAGCGGCTTGACGAGTACGACCGGCGCCTTCGGGGCCTGATCGAGCAGGGCTTGGCCTACCCGGCCTTCGAGAGCCCTGAAGAGCTGGAGGCCAAGCGCCAGGCGGCCATCGCGGCCAAGACCGGGTACAAGTACGACCGGTCCGCGCTGGACATCCCGCTGGAGCAGCGGATCGCGCGGATGGACGCGGGCGAATCGCATGTGGTCCGTTTCCGCATGCCGGACGGGCCGGTGACGGTGCACGACCGGGTGCTCGGCGATGTGACGGTGCAGCCCGAGGAACTGGACGACTTCATCATCCGCAAGCGCGATGGCTTCCCGACCTACCACTTCGCCGTGGTGGTCGACGACGCGGCGATGGGGGTGACGCATGTGCTGCGGGGTCAGGAGCACCTGATCAACACGCCGCGGCATGTGGCGCTGCAGCGGGCGCTGGGCTTCGAGACGCCGGTGTACGCGCACATGCCGCTGATCTTCAACCCGGACGGGTCGAAGATGTCCAAGCGGGACAAGGACAAGACGGCCAAGGCCGCCGTGAAGGCGGCGGGGCTGGACGCGCCGCCGGTCGGCTCGATCGACCCGGCCGGGTTCGCCGAGTGGCTGGAGGACAAGACCCGCCAGATGGACACGGATCACCTGGCCGAGCTGGCGGCGGCGCTGAAGATCGACCTGCCCGAGATCGACGCGGAGGATTTCCAGGCGGCGGGCTACCTGGCCTCGACGCTGGTCAACTTTCTGGCGTTGCTCGGGTGGAACCCCAAGACCAAGAACCCCGACGGGACGGACCTGGAGCGGTTCGACGCCGACTACCTCGCCGCGCACTTCGACTTCGACGGGCTGGGCAAGACGGCGTCGAAGTTCGACCGCCAGAAGCTGCTGGCGTTCAGCGGCGACGACCTCACGGCGATGGACGATGGGGCGTTCGCGGACGCCTGGAGGGGGTGGGCGGAGCGGTTCGATCCCGAGCTGGCCGAGCGGTTCTCCGCGGCGGACATGCGGCTGCTGGCCCCGGCGGTCAAGCCGCGGTGCAAGACGCTGCGCGACGGGCGCTCGGTGATCGGCTTCGCGCTGGTCGGCGATGACGCGGTCGAGTTCGACGGCAAGGCGGTGCACAAGGTGCTGATCAAGGGCGACCGCAAGGGCCTGGAAACGCTGCGCGAACTCAAGCCGATCATCGCGGCGATCGAGCCGTTCACGCCGGAGACGGTCGAGGTTGCGGTGGGCGTGTACGCCGATTCGAGCGGGCTGGGCATGGGCAAGGTCGCCCAGCCGCTGCGGGTGGCGGTGACGGGCACGAGCGTGTCCCCGCCGCTGGGCCAGACGCTGGCGATCCTGGGGCGGGACCGGGTTCTGGCGCGGATCGACCGGTGCATCGCATCGGTCGAGGCCCAGGCGGCCGAAGTCAGCCCGTGATGATGAAAAAACTGCTCGAACCGATCCGTGCGGGCGAACTCAACGCCCCGAACCGCGTCTGGATGGCCCCTTTGACCCGCAGCCGCGCGTCGATGCCGGGCAACATCCCCAACGCCCTGATGGCCGAGCACTACGCCCAGCGGGCCGACCCGCGGTCCGGCGCGGGCGTGATCATCGCCGAGGCCACGCCCGTCTCGCCGACCGGCCACGGCTACTACGCCACGCCCGGCGTCCACACCGACGCGCAGGAGGCCGGGTGGAAGCTGGTCACCGACGCGGTGCACGCCCGCGGCGGGCTGATCGTGCTCCAGCTCTGGCATGTGGGGCGCGTGTCGAACAGCGCGCTGCAGCCGAACAACGGGGCCCCGGTCGCGCCGACGGACGAGCCCAGCCGCTCCAAGACCTACATCGATGATTCGTTCGCGCGGGCCGAGACCAGCCCGCCGCGCCAGCTCAGGCCCGAGGAACTGCCCGGCATTGCCGAGGACTTCGCCGGCGCCGCCGCCCGGGCGGTCCGCGCCGGGTTCGACGGCGTGGAGATCCACGGCGCGAACACCTACCTGCTCGACCAGTTCACCCGCGACGGCATGAACAAGATGGCCCCGCCCTGGGGCGGCTCGCTGGAGAACCGGCTGCGTTTCCCGCTGCTGGTGGCCGGGGCGGTGGCGGACGCGGTGGGGCCGGGGCGGGTGGGCTATCGGGTCTCGCCGCTCAGCGAGCACCACGACGCGGTGGATTCGGACCCCGGCGCGACCTTCGCCGCCCTGGGCGAGCGCCTGGGCGCGATGGGCCTGGCGTATCTGCACGCCGTGGAGACCTGGGACCGCTCCAAGATCGACCCCCGCGTTGAAACCGTCATCCCGCGGTTGGCCAAGGCCTTCCGGGAGGCCGGCGGCGGGGCCTACATCGCCAACGGCGACTACACGCCGGACCAGGCCGAGCGGGCCGTGGCCGGGGGATGGTCCGACGCCGTGGCCTTCGGCAAGCTGTGGATCAGCAACCCCGACCTGACCGGGCGGATCCGGCGCGACGGGCCGTACACCGAGTGGGACACGGGCACCTTCTACGGCGGCGGCGCGGAGGGGTACACGGATTATCATCCGCTCGATGAAGAGGCCGCAGTACCGAGGTCATGATCGACGGGACCGTGCCGAGCTGTCTGCTCGGCTTGATCAGATCCTGTCGCAGGCGCGGTCGGACGAGATCAGCCAGGACGGCGCTGTCGAGATGATGCGGATCGAGCTGCAGTTCTGGCGTGCCGCAGAACGGCAGCGTTGGCCAAGGAAGGGAAATCCTTTCTCCTTCGCGGTAGCGGCCGAGATCGCGCTGTTTCCGATGCGGTTCTTTCTCAACAGGCCCGAACTGGCTCGTGAAGGCGCGTGGATCCGCGGCGTACTCGAAACAACGATCGGGGTGTGCCTTGTCGTGATCGCGTGGTTGCTGCTCGTCCTGTTGCTTTGCCCAAGCCCAGTGAGCATCGGACTATTGCTTGCTTGGGTCAATATGCAGACGCTGTACGCGATCGTCCGGCCTATACGAAACGCCTTCCGCGACCCGTTCCGCAAGCCGAAGCCGAGAACGGAGTTCCGCGAGCACTGCATGAAGTGCGGGTACAGCCTCGACGGGCTAACCCCGGCCTTCGACGCCGCTCGTGAGATCGGGCCGGACCGATGCGTTGAGTGCGGCCATCCGTGGCCTCGTCTGGCCTGAAGGTGGGGCGAACGGTGCCGTGCTCTTCGTCTTCGAAGAGCACGCGCTGGGCGGTTACGGGATTGCCTGCAGAAGCCGTCACGCAGAAGCCGTCACGCTGTATCCGCTGGTCACCTTCGCGGGTTGCGCGACGAGCGAGGGGCCGCTTCTTGCCAGGCGCAGCTTGTTCGCGCCGGCCGCACCCGGCTTGCTGGCGTGTTGCGAATCAGTCCTTTTCTTCGCCGTCCCGGTCCGGGCACCCGAACACGATGTCCGCCCCGTCGAAGTGCATGGCGTCGATCGGCGCCGACGGGGGGCGGGGCAGGCCGTAGCGGTCCAGATGGTCATGGCCCTGGGGGTGGTTCTGGGGCGGCGCGGGATCCCGCGGGGCGGTTTCCGGCGTTGGGCGTGCCTGCGGGGCTGGGGCCGGGGTTTGGGTTGCCTGGGTTGGGTTTGGGGTTGCGGGTTTTGGCTTGGCCGGCGCGGGCGTTGGATCCATCGCTCGGGCGGGCATCGACGCCGCGGGGGCGATCCCGCGTCCGGCCGCCTCGGCCCGCATGATGAGTTCGCCGAGCCACTGGCCGGCTTCCTCGACGCGGCGCGTCAGGGTGTGGACCGAGCCGTCGATCAGGGCCTTGAGCTGGGCGGACTGGTTGTTCAGATCCCCGCTGGCGGTCCGGGCGAGCATGGCGCTGGACTGCACGGCCTCGCGCAGGATGCGCTGCTCGGTCTCGAGGTGGTCGAGCTGGGTCGAAGCGATCTCCAGGTCGTCGGCGAGGCGCGGGGTGACCCGGGCGATCTTCTCGGCGGCCTGGGTCAGCGGGCCGGTCAGGCGTTCGCGCTTGGCCTCCAGCTCGTCGAGCTGGTCGGCGGCCTGCAGTAGCCACCGGGCGAAGTCGTCCTGCACGCCCTCGGCCTGGCCTTGCAGCGATTCGACGCGTCCGATGACCCGGTCGGCCTCGCGCACCGAGGACTCGGAGCGTTGGACGAGGCCGTCGAGTTGGGCGAGGATCGACCGGGACGGGTCCGGGTCGTTGGGGTCCATGCCGAGCCGTTCGATGACCGCCTCGCAGGCGCGCTCGAGCGGGGCGACCTTCTCGGCGATCTGGCCGGCGCGCCGTTCGGCCTGGCGCCACGCGCCGGCGAGGGCTTCTTCGATGGCTTCGCCGGCCTGCTCGGCGCGGCGCAGGCTCGGGGCGAGCGATTCGTTGGCGTGCTCCGCGGCGTCCTTGGTGCGGCGTTCGAACTCCTCGGCGCCCAGGCCGGCCTGCTCGACGAGCGCGCTCAGGCGGGATTCAAGCCCGGCCAGGCGTTCCTCGATCGCACGGCCGGCGCGGTCGAGGCGTTCGGCCTGATCGGCGGCCTTGGCGCTCATGGCGGCGAGCTTCTGCTCGATGTCCGACGCCGCGGCGCGGGCCCGCCGTTCGGATTCCATGGCGATCTCGGCGGCCCGCTCGCGGGCGGATTCGACGGCGTCGCGGATCACCGGCTCGACCAGCTCGCGCAGGCGCTTCTGATCGGGCAGCTCGGCGCGGACGGTCTCGAGGAGGCGTTCGGCGCGGTCCGACCGCTCGTCGATCAGCTTGACGACCCGGGCCCCGGCTTCGAGGCGGGTTCGGAGCTGCTCGCCGGACTTCTCGCAGTGGGCGATCATCTGGTCCGCGTCGGTGGAGAAGTCCTGCAGGTCGCGGGCCCCCTGGCGGGCCTCGCCGATGAGCGACTTGAGCACCTCGGCGTAGCGGGCGAACGCGCCGGCGTCGAGCACCCGCGGCGAGAGGAACATCTCCTCGGCCCCGGGCACCTCGGGCTTGGGGCGCGCTTCCACGATCGACTCCGTGCGGGCCAGGCGCAGCGTCTCGGTTCGGTTCGTCTCGGTCCGTGCGTCGGGCATGACAGCCTCCGGGCGCGTCCGGTGCGCCAACGGATTCGTCGGCCGGACGGGGCGAAATCCTGCAGATTGCGTCCGGGCCCGCCCGCGTAGGATCACCCATGCCCGACCCCCAGCCCGCCCACGACTACACCGACGCCTCCCGCGGCGAGCGCCTCCAGCGGGTCATGGCGGACGCCGGCTTCGCCTCGCGGCGCGCCTGCGAGCAACTGATCCTCGACGGGGAGGTCGAGGTGAACGGCGAGGTCGTCTCCGAGCTGCCCGCCTGGGTCGATCCCGACGAGGACCGCGTCGTCGTCCAGGGGCGGCCACTGCCCCGGCCCGAGCGGAAGCTGTATGTGCTGCTCAACAAGCCGGCCCGGACGCTTTCGACGGCCAAGGACGAGCCGGGGGCCGACCGGCGGACGGTGACCGACCTGGTGGATCACCCCGGTGCAAACCGGCTGTTCCCGGTCGGGCGGCTGGATTACGACACCGTCGGGCTGATCCTGCTGACCAACGACGGCGAGCTGGCCAACCGGCTGACCCATCCCCGGTATGGGGTGCCCAAGACCTACCGCGTGCTGGTCAAGGGCGTGCTGGGCGAGGAGGCGGTGGCCGAGCTGGAGCGGGGGATCTATCTGGCGGAGCGGAAGGCCGGGCACACCGTGGGGGGCAAGCGGACGGCCCATGTCGAGATCAAGGTGCTCAGCCAGAACCGCGAAGGCACCACCCTGGAAATGACGCTGCGGGAGGGGCGCAACCGCCAGGTCCGGCGGATGCTGGCGGCGGTGGGGTACCCCGTCCGCAAGCTGGAGCGGATCGGGATGGGCCCGGTGCGGCTCAAGGGCGTGGCGCGGGGGGCGTGGCGGGAACTCAACCGCGAGGAGGTCTGGGCCCTGCGCCGGGCCGCGGCGGACGCCCGGACCGATGCGGGGCTGGATGAATCCGGGGGATCGGGTGCACCCACTCGTGGGAAAACCCGATCTGAGGGTAAGGGCGGGGCCAGGACCACCCGGAAGAAGACCGCCAAGAAGACGGCCCAGAAGACGACCAGAGGGAAGGGGAGCAAGAAGGGCGCACGCCAGGGGAGCTATGAGCCCCCGCCGCTCGATCCGGGCGACCCGATCCGGCGTCGGACGATGAAGAACGCCATCAACCGCGCCGGGCTCAAGGGTGAAACAGCGTCCGGGGCCAAGCCGAAGAAGGCCGAACCGGCGCCCGAGGCGAAGGACCGGCCCGCCCCCGAAACGAAGCCGAAGGGGCCGGCCAAGAAGAAGACGACCCGGAGATCCAAGCCCTGAGCGATCGCCCAGCCAGACCGGAAGCCGAGGAGGCGGAGCCGACCCCGCCCCCGCGCGAGCAGGTCCGCCAGATCGTGGCGGTGGTCCGGCGCGGGATCCGGGGGCTGTACCGCACGGGCATCACGCGCATGGCCGCGGCGTTGGCGTTCCGGACCATTTTTTCGATCATCCCGGTGATCGCGATCGGGCTGCTGATCTTCGGGTCGGTGGTGTCGGAGGACCAGGTCGACTCGGGCGTGCGCCGGCTGTTGGGCTTCGCGGGGATCTCGCAGATCACGGTGTCGCCGACCGATGCCCCGCCGATCTACGAGCCTTCGGTGGATGCGCCGGATACTGACGCCGACCCGGATCCGGCGACGGATGATGAGGCGGCCCAGATCGACGAGATCATCACGGACCTGGTGATCCGCGTGAACGACACGCTGCAGAGCCTTCCGATGGGCTGGCTCGCGCTGGTCACGGGCCTGGTGCTGCTGTACGCGGCGTTGTCGATGCTGGTCGAGGTGGAGAAGTCGTTCAACGCGGTGTGCGGCGCGCCGGTGGGGCGGTCGTGGCTGCGCCGGCTCATTTTGTACTGGACGATGCTGACGCTGGGGGGTGTGCTGCTGGCCGCGACCTTCTGGACCGGCGACGCGCTGGCCAACTGGGTCAAGGGCACCGGCGGGTCGGCCTTCCGCAGCACGCTGGCGGGCTACGGCGTGTCGGTGCTGATCTCGACGGTGCTGCTGACCGTGGCGTACATGGCGATCCCGACGGTGCGGCTGAAGCTGCGCGCGGTGCTGGCCGGCGCGTTCCTGGCGGCGGTGGCGTGGGAGCTTGGGAAGTGGGGGTTCACCTCGTACCTGAGGTATTCGACGAACTACGCGCGGTTCTACGGCTCGCTGGCGGTGCTGCCGCTGTTCATGATGTGGGTGTATGTCACCTGGGTGATCGTGCTGCTCGGCCTGCAGTCGGCGTACACGCTGCAGAACTTCACGCGGTTGATGGCGTCGAAGGAAAGCGACCGGGACGGCCCGAAGCTGGTGGACCCGGCCTCGGCGGTGGCGCTGGCCGGGGCGCTGGTGCGTCGGCACCGCCAGGGCGAATCGCCGGACGCGGGTGAGCTGAGCGACATGCTCAACCTCGACGCGTCGGTGGTCGAGTCGCTGCTGCGCCGGCTGGAGAAGGCGGGGCTGGTGCGTCGTGTGATGACGGGCAGCGACGAGGAGGCGGGCTGGATGCCGGGCCGTCCGGCCGAGAACATCGAGGTGGGCGAGGTGCTCGACGCGGTGGGGGACCTGGACGCATCGAGCGGGGCCGGCGAGTGCGGCGAGATGCTCTGCGAGCTGACCGAGGCGCGCAAGCGGGCCGCCCGGGGCCGGAGCCTGGCCGACGCCGTGCCGGACACCCGGCGGCGTGGGAAATCCGGTTCCGGCGAGACCGGGCGGGAGACGCCCGAGACACCGGATCCGGGGGCTGCCCGGCCCGAGTCGTCCTGAGCGATTTCTCAGCGAATCCGGGCGGGATCGCGGGTGTCCTGCCTAGGATCTCTGTTCCCATGACACCACGCGAGTTCACCGAGTTTTCGATCTACCTGCAACAACGACCGGGCGAGTTGGCCGGGGTGCTCGACGCGGCCCAGCTGGCCGGGGTCGAGATCCTGTCCGTGTCAACGGCGGAGCACCTGGACCGGGGTTGTGTGCGTGTGATCGGCCAGCCGGAAGCCGCCCTGCGGGAGGTCTGCGAGCGGCTGGTCGAGGCGGGGGTGGGGCCGGTGGTCGAATCGCCCCTGCTGGGCGTGGAGATCGACAACCGGCCGGGCGTGGTGCGGGATCTGGCGATCCTGATGGCGGACAACCGGGTGAATGTCCGGTATTGCTATCTGGTGCCGCCGATCGGGGGTCGGGGCTCGGCCCTGTGCGTGTTCCGGCTCGACGAGCACGAGCGGGGCATGGATGTGGTGTCGAAGGCGGACTGGCCCGCGGCGAGCGCCCATGGCGGTGAATCGGCCGCCTGAGCCGGTCGAACCCGTTTCCGGGCGAGCGTTCCCCGACTAAAGTAGTGTCTGCGACCCCGATCTTTGTGCGGGGGCGTGCCGGAAGGAGCCACCATGGGCATCGAAGCCGCGATCCCGACCGACAATGTCCTGACGACCCAGCTTCGCCGGGTGGTCAACTGGGCCCGGCGGTCGAGCATGTGGCCGATGCCGTTCGCGACGGCGTGCTGCGGGATCGAGCTGATGGCGACGGCGTCGAGCCGGTACGACATCGCCCGGTTCGGGATGGAGCGGATGAGCTTCTCGCCGCGTCAGAGCGACCTGCTGATCGTGGCGGGGCGGATCAGCGTGAAGATGCTGCCGGTGCTGCAGCGGATTTACGAGCAGATGGCCGAGCCGAAATGGGTGATTTCCATGGGGGCCTGCGCTTCGACGGGCGGGGTGTTCGACACCTACGCGACGGTGCAGGGATGCGATCAGTTCATCCCGGTGGATGTGTATGTGCCGGGTTGCCCGCCGCGGCCGGAGATGCTGCTGGAGGGATGCATGGCGATCCAGCGGCACATCGACCAGGAGGGCATTCCGCCGAAGGGCGGCAAGCGGGTGCCGTTGGGGATCGCGGTGGCGCCGACGCACGCGGTGCGGCCGCAGCCGGTGGGGTTGGGTCTGCGGAACTGAGGGCTGATCGGCATTTTGGTCCGTCCGCCCGGCCCCGCGACGCGGGGCTTTTTGTTGTGTCCGGGGGCTGGCGGGGCCGGTTGCCTGGTGCCGGGGCCTGCGGGGTGGTGCAAAAACAACACCGGGCCCCGAGGGGCCCGGTGCGGTGTTCTTGCGAACAGTGGGTCAAGACGAGTCAGAAGACTGACTCAGCGATCAGCGGCGACGACGGCCGGCGACCAGGCCACCCAGGCCGAGGACGGCGAGGGCACCGGGGGTCGGGATGTACTGGACGGTCAGGGTGCCGTTCCAGATGGCGTCGGCGGAGCCGGGGTTATCGACGAAGGTCTCCCAGAACTCGACGCGCAGGTTGCCGTCGGCGCCCAGGAAGAAGTCGAGGTCCAGGCCGACGAGGTCAAGGATGCCGCCGGAGTTGAAGGACATGGTGCCGGGGCTGTTCTCGCCAACGCCCGGGGTGATGCCGACGCCGGTGGTGATGCCGGTGTCGGTGAACTCGACGCGGGCCTCGGAGAGCCAGGAGGCGCCGACGGTGGCGATGGTGACATCCCAGCCGAGGCCGGTGATGTGGGCGCCGGCGCCCAGGTTGAAGTTGAAGACCTCGTTGACGGCGGCGTTGAAGCCGTCGCGGCTCTCAACATTGACCAGGTCGATGTTGAGGGTCAGCGAGCCGCCGCGGGGGCTCTGGATGTTGGTGGGGCGCTCGCCGACCTGGGTCAGGAACGGGCTGGCGGTGGCGAGGCCGGTGAAGCCGGCGACGGCAGCGATCATCATGCTCTTCATTTCTCGTCTCTCTTTCTTGTTCTCGTGAACGAACAGAACCCGACGCTCCGCACGCCGGATCGGGGTCATTGCGGCTGGGCCGCGTGTTCGCCTGAGAAGAGGTTCTCTTTCTCTCTTCCAAGACGGCCCGAAGGTTTCGGACATGTTCAGGGTAGTGGATCCTGACGGTCAGTCAATGCTCTTTCCCCCCGAAACCGGTCAAAAATTATTTTCGGCCTGGGTAGGGCGTGGTATTCCACCCGTGGATCTCCCCATGCCGGCGTCCGGGGCAGACCGATAAAAAAACACCACCGCGTTTGGGTGGTGTTTGTTCAAGTTGGTTCCGGCGGGTCGGTTGGCGTCAATCGACATTGATCTTGCGGCCGATGCGACGGCGGCGGTTGATCAGGGCACGGCCGGCCTTGGTCTTCATGCGGGCACGGAAGCCGAACCGGCGACGGCGCTTCACCTTGCTGGTGCGGCGGGGATAGTGGATGGCCATGGCTGGTCTCCTTCGGGCATGCCCCGGGCTCGGCCGGGCCGCAACACTAGACGCCCCAATCCGATCCGTCCACAGGGGTGGGGGGTGGAATCGTGGCATGATTTCGGCGATGATGGTTTTGGAAGCCGGGTGATCGGGACCCCGCGGCCCCTCGTTTGGTGTCTGTTTGCAGACGCGGAACGAGCGATCGCGATCCACCCGGCATGTCTTGCGCGGCCGAAGGGCCGCTGGTGGAGTGATCGCATGGATACCTTGCTGCGCGCGGAGATCGAAGGGATCATCGGGCACACCTTCCGGGATGAGGGCCTGCTCCGGCTGGCCTTCCGGCACGCCTCGGTGACCGACTCGCGTCTGGAGTCGAACGAGCGGATGGAGTTCCTGGGCGACGCGATCCTCGGGATGTTCGTCTGCGAGCGGATCTATCAGCTGTATCCCAACTCCCTCGAGGGGGAGATGACCAAGATCAAGTCGCTGGCGGTGTCGCGCCGGACCTGTGCGAAGATGGCCCGCGACATGGGGCTCGAGCATCACATCGAGGTCGGCAAGGGCATGCGCACGCACGAGCGCCTGCCCGCTTCGCTCTCGGCGGCGGTGCTCGAGGCGATCGTGGCGGCGCTGTACCTGGACGCGGGGATGGAGGCGGTGCGTCGGTTCCTCGAGCCGCGGATCGACCCGCTGATCGAGGACGCCGTGCGGAGCGGGCACCAGCACAACTTCAAGTCGGTGCTGCAGCAGCACGCCCAGCAGGCGATGGGCTGCGCGCCCATCTACCGGATTCTCGACGAGAAGGGGCCGGACCACGCCAAGGCGTTCCGGATCGCGGTGGAACTCGACGGCGTGGTCCACGAGGCGAGCTGGGGGCAGAGCAAGAAGCAGGCCGAGCAGCAGGCGGCGTTCAACGCGCTGTGCGCGCTGGGGCTCATCGAGCACGACGAGGACGGGGAGAGTCGGCTGACGAACATGGACGGGTCGCCGGTCGTGGTGCTGGAGGGGGACTTGGACGAGGAAGGGGCGGGTTGAGGGATCGGACAGGGGTGCGTGGCGCGGGTTACTCCGTGTGTTTCTCTGCAGGTTTTTCCGCTGGTGGCTCTGTGGGGTGGGTGACGGGCGGGGGGCGTGGCGGGTTCCGGCGCCGGGTGTGTGATCGCAGGATCCACAGGATCAGGCGGTGCGAGGGCCAATAGACGGCGGCGGGGTAGGCGAGCATCAGGAGAAGCAGGTACAGCCATGGCGGGATCGCGTCCTGGGGCTCCGTGGTGGGGCCGAAGACGCGGTTGATGTTGTCGTCGGGGTCGGTGATGAGAAAGCAGGCGGCCAGGATCGTCCAGGCGAAGAGGGTCTGGGCCCAGAGGGCGCGTTTGTCGTAGCCGAGTTTCCAGACGAGCCAGAGCAGGATCCAGGGGATGAACAGGTGGTAGAGGGACAGGAGGCGGAGGTGGAGTTCGAGTGCGGGATTGAACATGTAGGCGGTCAGGCCGGTGACCGATCCGCTTGCGGTGAGCAGGCCGAAGAGAAAGTCGACGGACCAGAGCATCTCGAGGACGCCGACGGAGAGGAACTGCATGGAGGCGAGCAGGGGCAGCCGCAGCCAGATGGTCGGCACGGTGGTCAGCAGTGCGACATTGGAGAACCAGAGGAAGTTTTCGAGGCCGTGGCCGACGGTGTAGAAGGGGATGAGCAGGATGACGAAGGCGGTGTAGCCGATGCGGAACCAGAGCGGGATGGGGTTGGTGTGGTCCCTCACCGCTGACTTTACCCCGCGTGGCATGGGGAGGATTGTGGTGGTGTTGCGTGGCGGTGGCGGGCCGGGTTCGGTCGGGCCTGGGGGCGCCCGGTTCGGGTGCGGGCTATCCGCGGAGGGCCTCGCCGGCGCGTGCGGCGGTTTCAGGGTCGGGCAGGTCGATGGGGCGGAACTTGACGATCGTGCCGGACTCGTCGTCGGCGAGCAGGGCGCGGTTGGGGCCGAGGTTGGCGGCGGCGGATGAGTCGATCAGGGCGGCCGAGTCGGACGCGCCCATCTGCATCAGGGCGCGCAGGCCGAACTCGCGGACGGTGGCGCGTTCGACGGCGCGTTCGAGATTGGTCAGCGTGTCGCACCAGGTGAGGGTCCACACGCCGACATTGGGCCCCTCGCGGAGGATGTGGGCGAGCTGCTTGTCCGCGGCGGGGCCGGCGTCCTCATCGAGAGAGAACGAGTAGTCCTCGCTTTTGCGCAGGTCGCGCAGCCGGTGCAGGCCGGCGAGGACCAGGATGACCGGTGGTTGGGCGGGCTGGTCCTGGCGTTCGGTGACGAGGGCGTCGAGTTCGGCCACGATCGACGCGGCGTCGCGGTGGTTGGCGGCGCGGGCCTGGACGCCGGCGGCGGCGACGGCCTGGGCGAGGCGTCCGGCCAGGGAATCGTCCTCGGGCGTCGAGTCGATGACGAAGGCGCGGGCGTTGGGCGACGAGGCGGCGGTGATGACCGCGCTGGCGAGCATGCCCAGGGCCGGTTCGGGCTGGGGCCCGATGATCAGGAGGTTCGCGCCGGAGCGTTTGCGCAGCGCGGCGGACACGGGCGGGGCGATGGCGACGGGGTCGCCGAGCAGAACACGCGGGACCGAGCGGTCGGGGACGGCCTGCGCGAAGGCCTTGGCGCTGGTGTCCAGCCGGGCGGGGGCGTTGCCTTCGAAGACGACGGGCTCGGGCAGCGGGCGCGGCGGCTCGGGCAGGCGTGCGATCTGGGCGTCGCGGTCGGTGTCGGGCAGCCAGGCGGTCTGGAAGGGGCTGTTGCCCTCGACGAGGCCCCCGGCGTCGTTGTAGATGGCTTCGCCGGGGCGGGAGAGGAGGCGGGCGGCGTTGTTGTCCTCGCCGAGGATGAGGTAGGAGTCGGCCTCGGAGCATTGCAGGGCGATGCGGACGCCCATCTGGCCGAGCGTGGAGCGGGCGAGGGAATAGGCGCCGCTGAGGGTCTGCGAGCCGAGGACGACATGCACGCCGAAGGCGCGGCCCTGGCGGACGAGGCGGTCGAGCAAAAGCGAGGCGTCGGAGGCGACCTCGTCATCGGAGACGAAGAACTCCTGGAACTCGTCGATGAGGAGGAGGATGCGGGGCAGGGGGTTGTCGGGGGCCATCTTGCGGGCGGCGGCGAGGTCCTGGGCGCCGAGCTTGCGGAAGAGTTCGCCGCGGGTGGTGAGTTCGTCGTCGAGGCGTTGGAGGACGGAGAGGCCGAACTCGCGGTCGGACTCGATGGCGACGGCGCGGACATGGGGGACGCGGCCGTGGGTGTAGGCCTTGAACTCGACGCCCTTTTTGAAGTCGATGAGGTAGAGGTTGAGCTCGTCGGGGCTGTGCCAGAGGGCGGCGGCCGTGATCATGACATGGAGCAGGGTCGATTTGCCCGAGCCGGTGCGTCCGGCGATCAGGGCGTGCTGTCGGGTGCCGCTGCCGAGGCGGAGCTGCTGGATCTTCTGAGCGCCGCTGCGGCCGAGGGGGATGGCCAGTTCGGTCGAGGCGGACCGTGTCCAGCGTTCGTCATCGTTCGGGGCGAGGCGTGCGAAGGGGACCTCGACGCGGCCGGCGTCGTCAGCGGCCTGGGCGGTGCGGTCGAGGATCTTCGCGGCCAGGGCGTCGTCGGGCGGGGCGGCGAGGGTGAGCGTGGTTTCGTCGAGGCGCGGGTCTTCGGCGCGGACGGCGCCCTTGCGGGCGGTCAGGCGGACGCTGTGCTCGGCGAGGACATCCCTGGTCAGGGCGGGGGGGAGTTTGGCGCTCAGGTCGCCGGCGAGCAGGGCGTAGACGCCGCAGCGGGGGCCGGAATCGAGGATGCTGGCGAGGCGCTGGGCGCCGGTCTCGGTGAGGGCCTGGTGGAGGTCGGCGATGACGACGAAGCGGTAGGGTTCGGCGATCTCGCCGGCGGCCTGGTTGTAGTCTTCGATGGTGGCGTAGTCGGCGCGGAGGTATTTCTGGATGACCGTCTGCATGTGCTCGGTCAGGTCGGCGAGCTGGCGTTCGATCTGGGCGGGTTCGGACCAGATGCGCAGGCCGACGGGGGAGGGTTCGCGGTCGGCCAGGCGCATGAAGCCGGCGAAGGACTGGCCCAGGCCGACGGGGTCGGCCATGGTGAAGCGGACCTTGCCGGCGGGGAACGAGCCGAGGATGCGGAGCATGAACGCGCGCAGGGCGGCGAGGGTGGCGTCGCGGTGGTCGGCATCGTGGTCGATGACCAGCGCGTCGGGGCCGGGCAGGGTGAGCACGAGCGGGCCGCGCAGGCGTTCAGGCAGGCCGGCGGCGGCGCGGGCCTCGTCCTCGAGGGCGCCGAGGCGCGCGGTCAGGTCGACTTCGTACACGCCGAAGGGAACCACGCCGGGCATGGCGGTCGGGTGCGGGCGGCCGAGCCAGGCGGGGTCGTCCCAGGGCGGGGCGGCGGCCTCGGCGCTGTCGGCGGTGCGGGCGAGCGTGTCGAGGGAGGTGATGCGCGTGCGCTCGAGCGCGGCGAGGGTGTCGCGTCGGATCGTGGCCATGGCCTCGTCGGCGGCGCGGACGGTCTCGGCGTGGCTGGATTCGGTCGCGGCGGTCTTTTCTTCGGCGGCGGATTCGGCCTTGGCGGTCTGCTCGGTCTCCCAGCGGGCGACCTCGGCGAGGTCGGCGTCGCGGCGTTGGTCGAGTTCGGCGATGCGGGCCGAGGCGGTCTGTTCGGCGGTGCGGACGGCCTCGCCGGCGGTACGCTCGCCGGCCTTGATGATGGTCTTGCTGCCGCGCGAGGCGTGCTCGGATTCGCGGTCGCGTTTGGCGGCGAGTTCGGCGAGGGTCTCTTCGCGCGTGCGTGCGGCGTGGGCCATGACATCCTCGGCCAGGCGCCGGGCCGCGGTGATGCGGTCGCGGGCCTCGGCGCCGAGCCGGAAGGTGGCGGACTTGCCGCGGAGGGCTTTGAGGGCCCCGCCCTTCTGCACGGCGAGGACGGCCTGGGCGGCCGCGTCGCGGGCGCGTGCGAGCGATTCGAGGGTGGCGTCCTCGGCGCGGGATTCGGGCGTCTCTGGGGCCTCGGCGACGCGGGCGGCGCTGGTGGGGCCGAGCGCGCGGATCAGCAGGGCCTCGAGGGTGTCGAGTTCCTGGGTGATGGGCGCGACCTGGCCGCGGGTTTCCTCGTATTCGCGCCGGGCCTTGGGCGCGTTGGACTCGTAGACGGTGTCGGCCAGCCAGCGGGCCTCATCGCGGTCGGACTTGGCTTTGGAGACCTTGCGGTCGAGTTCGGCCTTGGCTTTGGCGATGGTGTCGGATTTTTCCTTGCGGACGGGTTCGACGCGGGCGGCGTGCTTGTCGGCGATCTGGGTTCGGGCTTCCTCGGCCTGGCGGCGGATGCTGGTGAGCGTGGATTCGCGGTCGGCCTGGGCTTCGCGGAGGGCGCGGTCGCGGGCCGCGTCGGCCTCGGCGTGGGCGGTGCGGTGGGCTTCCGCGGCGGCGCGGAGCGTGGCGGCGGCGGTGTCGAGGGTTTCGCGCAGGGCGGCCAGCGCGTCCGCCTGGGCCTCGTGCCCGGGGGCGGGCGTCGTGTTGGTGGCTTGGGGTTCGGTCATGGGCGCTGTGGTTGGATCATTCGCAGGCGCGTTGGGCCTCGTCGGCGGCGGCCTTGAGCCGCTCCATCGCTTCGAGGGCCTGGCGGGCGGCGGGGTCGACCGGGGCGATGAACTCGTCCTCGAAGCGTTGGGCGGTCCGGTCGTCCCAGGACTGGCGGCACTCGCGCCACTGGCGCCAGAGGGCGCGGACGCTGTCGGTGAGCATGCCGCTGCCGCCGCCGAGGCTCATTGGTCGGTTCCTTCGCCGGGCGGGTCGATGGACGGCGCGTCGTTGGGTGCGGCGGGGCGGTCGTCCTCCGGCTTGCGCTCGGCGGCGGCGTAGGCGTCGAGCGCGGCGATGGCCTTGTCGAGCGTGGCGACGGCGGCGGGGATCCGTGCGCGGACGACCGTGGCCATGGGCTGGACCGCGGTGCGGTAGGTCTCGATGGCCTTTTCGAGCTGGCGGATGTGGCGCTGGGTATGGGCGTGCTTGTCCTCGGCCTCCTTGACGGCGCGTTTGGCGGCCTCGTAGGCCTTGCGGGCGTCGACGGAGGGGCGGGCGTCCTTGCCGGCGGTCTGCTGGATGAGCTTGGTGTTGGCGCGGACGGCCAGCTCGGAGCGGAGGCGGATCTCGCGTTTCCAGTGTGGCAGGCGGTCGCGGCGGAGGGTCTCGAGGATCTTCATCGCGCCCGATCCCTCGCTGACGAGCGCGGTGTTGGCGTCCTCCGCGAAGCGGATCAGCGCGGGGCGGAAGCGGCGCAGGGCCTCGGTGTCATGGACGCGTGCCTGTTCGGACATGGTGGTCAGCGTTGGCGGAGGTATTCCTCGAGCCGGTCGGCCTTGCGGAGCAGGAAGGGGACCTGCTCCTCGACGGCCTCGTTGAAGCGGGCGATCTGGCGCATGGTCTGCTCGAACTCGTTGACGAACTTGGCGTGCTCCTGGTCGCGCCAGGTCTGGCCGAGGCTGGTCATCTGGCCGTTGAGCTGGGCCATCTGCTGGCCGAGCCCGGCGCTGAAGCGTTTGAGGAGCTGGGCGAAGCGGCGGATTTCCTCGGGGTCGGCGACGGCTTTGGCCATGGGTGGTGTATTCCTCGGAAGAGTGTACAGGGTTGCTGCGGCCGTGGGTCGGAACTATTCGGATGATTCGAGCGCTGGGTTGCAGCCGAGCGGTTTCATCCATCTTTCTCGGGCAGACCGATTTGTTTCAGGCCGAGGATCAGCCATGCAAGCATGACGACGGACACGCCGGCGAGGACGGGGAGCGGGCCGTACTGCGCAATGAGCGGTAGGGAGGCCGCGGTGAATAGGCCTCCGCCGACAATCGGCTCAAAGAGGAGCTGTTTGTATCCGAACGCGTTCATCGCGCCGGTCTTGTCCTGTGGATCACTCATGCGGACAAGCAGGAGTCCGACAACGGTCATGCCCATGCCCTGGCCGAAGTTGGCCAGTCCGTTCTGCATCCAGTTCTCTGGGAACATTTTCGGGGCCAGCACGAGCAGGCCGAAGAGATTCCATCCTATTCCGGCGGTGCACAGCAGCAGGAATGGCCAGAAGTGGTTGCCGAGTGCCGCCAGCGACAGCGTGGCCATCGCGGCGACGATCAGCAGATCAAGCGCGGCGCCCGAGACGCGGTTGACCAGCCGGCGGTCGATGTGGCGTTCGGCCCCGACCCTGGTGATGCCAAGTTGAACGATGAAGCCACCGATCATGGCAAGGGGGAAGAGCGGGATATGTCGCATGAGTTCGGGCCAGCCCATGGGGACGAGCAGTTCCGACTCGAGGAAAACGAGTGCACGGAGTATCAGCCACCCGATCGCGATCGAAAGTCCGATCAGGCCGAGGTGGATGGACAGGGGCTCGATGCTTCGGTCGCGGTATCGCGAGGGCGGACGGGTTTTCTCGCGGCTGTCGTGCTCACCGGTGTCATCGTTGTTCTCGTCGGGCTCATCCGGTTCGGGAATGTGGTTGCGTGCCACGCCCCAGTTGATCAGAATGGTTCCGAGTAAGACGCCAGCGACCACGCCGATCGTGGCGATGGCCAAGGCCAGGTCCGCGCCGTCCTCGAAGCCCAGTTCGCGGAAGGTTCCGCTCAGTCCGGCGGCGGTGCCGTGTCCGCCCTCGAATCCGATTTCGATCAATGCACCGGCCATCGGGTCGGTGCTCCAAATGGGTGTGAGGAGAAGCACGGTTAGGCCGATGCCGATGACATACTGGCCCCATGCGAGCGTCTGGCCATGCATGACCATCGGCCCTGCTCTTTTCCAGATCTGGGCCGGCTTGGGTAATGTCTTGCCGAGGAACAGCCCTGCAAAGACGACGCTGATAAGAAGGCCCGGCGCCGCGGACCAGATTTCGAGGATGCGTTCGGGCCAGACCCCGTCGGCGAGTGTCGCATCTTCACCCGCGATCCTGCCCGCCGCGCGCCCAAGGACTTGCTCGCCGAGGAAAAGGGCCAAGATCCCACCGATCAGCGAACTCGGAATATAGAAGCGCCGGAACGTTCTGATATGGTTGCGGATCTGCTTGCCGGTCACCAGCATCAGTCCGATCAGGATTGTTGCGACGAAGACGTCTTCGAGCTGCATGCTCGTCCTTTCCGGTCTGCAACAGTTCATGCTATGCGCTCGAAGCGATGCTTACATGTGCCGCTCCCGCGTGCGCGGTGGTCGGGGGAATGTTCGGATCGGGTGAGACTGAAGCGCACAGAAAAGGGGGCGACGCCATCGCGTCGCCCCTGACCGGTTCGAGCCGGGTTCTTGTTTCGTTCAGCGTTGACGCCGGGCGGCCAGTCCGGCCAGACCGAGCAGGGCGAGGGCGCCGGGGCCGGGGACATTGCGGAGGTGGAGGTTGTCGATCATGAGGTCGAAGCGGGTGAAGGGATAGAAGGCTCCGTACTCGGCGCTGTGGATGACGATCTCGCCGACCCCGGACATCATGTCGGCGAAGGTCGCGCCGTCGGGCAGGATCCAGTTGCCGAGGTCGTCCTCGTTGCCGTACGCGCCCCAGCCCTCGGGCAGTTCGATGGCGTTGGGGTCGAAGACGGTGCTCATGGTGGTCCAGTCCTGGGCGAAGCCGGTGACGCGTCCGAGTTCGACATAGACCGAGGCGTAGGGGTAGAAATCGTGGTCGTAGTTGAAGTTGCGGAACTCGAGGATCACGGGGCGGTTGTCGACCGGGTTGCCGAAGACGGTGATGGAGTTGGTCTGGATGTCCAGGCTGAACTCGAGCAGGTCGCCCTTGGCGGTGTAGTCGCCGATCCAGTCGGGGTTGGAGTCGTTCCAGAACTCGAACCAGAACATGTCGGTGACGCCGGGGATGCGCAGGAAGGAGTTGCCGCCGCTGCCGGTCTGGACATGGGCGCCGCCGTTGCCGTGCCAGCCCTCAGGGCCGTTGCTGAAGTCGGTGAAGGCCACGGTCTGGGCCTGGGCGGCGGCGGCGAAGCCCGCCAGCAGTGCGATGGATCCGATGCGGTTCATGTCTCTTTCTCCTGTTAAATTGGCCCGGGGGTCGGCCGGGCTCTTGTTCGGAACTGTTCAGAACAGTATCATGGATGGCTCATGCCCGCAAGAGTCCATCTGAAAAAAACGGTCGAGGTGCTGGCGGGCCCGGTTCGCGGGTATGGTGCCCGTTCCATGGCCTCGATCGAGCCGTTCAGCACGGAGGAGTTGTTGCGGGCGACGCGCGTGGCGGAGGGGTTGCACGCGGCTTGGACGGGGTGGTTGGGGGCATTTCCCTCGGATTGCCGGTCCGCCAGCGGGCTCAGCCGTGGGTTGGGGATCGATCGGACCACCTGCCAGCGCCTGGTCCACGCGGTCCGGGGCGGGTTCGAGGGCCCGGTGCTGCTGTCGCGGGTGCCGGGGGTGCCGGGGCTGCGCCGGTTGCTCGAGGCCGGGGCGGGGCGCGTCCCGGACGGCACCCGGGCCGCGACGGAGGAGGCGGTCGAGGCCTTCGCCAGCCTGATCGATGACCTGGGCGGGAGCCAGTCCCGCCTGATCCGGCGGTTGGACGCGACCGGGGGTGACCCGGAGATCGGTGGGGGGGCTGGAGACGATGAGGGGGATCGGCAGCGGTTGTTCGAGGCGGCGGCCCGGCTGACGGGGCGGTGGTCGGATCTGTGGATGGCGGTGTATCTGTTCGTGCCCGACGCGGAGCGACGCTGCATGCGCGTGCCGCGGATGTACGGGCTGCTGGGCCACCGGTCCACGCCGGACGCGGTGCCGCTGGTGATCCAGAACTTCGGCAGCGGGCGGGTCCGGGAGACGGACGCGGCGGCCGGGGCGGGGCCGGACCCCAGGGCCGCGGGGCTGGTCGAGTCGTTCTCGACGGATGCCGATGCGCTGGTCCGGGACGCCCGGGGGGGCGGGTTGCTGGCGCAGCGGGTGGACGCCGAGCCGGGGCAGGCCGGGCGGCCGATCGATCTGGTCTTCTCGTCGGTCGGCGAGAACCCGCACCCGCGGCTGAACGACCCGCGCGTGGCGAACCTGTGGGCGATGGTGCACTTCCCGGCGCGGGCGATGCTGTTCGACGCGTACATGCCGGTGACGGAGGCGCGATCGTCGCTGCCGTCGGTCGGGGTGCATCTGTGGGATCCGGGGATGGACCTGCACGCCCGGCCGGGCTGGCGGACGCGGTTCCCGAGCGGGCCGAAGCTGGCGTTGCTCGGGCGCGGGCTGGAGGGCGCGGCCTCGCCGCTGCATCGGCGGCATCCGGAGCTGACGCGGCTGGCGTTCGAATCGGCGGGGGTGGACCCGGACGATTATGTCGGCTATCGGCTCGCGGTGCCGTTCCCGCTGTGGCGGACGGGGTACTGCATGAGTTTCGACTTCGGGGACGGGGGCTGAGTCTCAGGCCGGTGCCTGCGCCGCGGCGGCCGGGCAGGCCGGGAAGCAGTGGCGTGTCCGATTGGCGATGCGGACGAGGGCGAGCATGATCGGCACCTCGACGAGGACACCGACCACGGTGACCAGCGCGGCGCCGGACTGGAGGCCGAAGATGGTGATGGCGACGGCGACGGCGAGTTCGAAGAAGTTGCTGGCGCCGATCATCGCCCCGGGCGCGGCGATGTTGTGCGGGATGCGCCAGATTTTCGCCCAGCCGTAGGCGATGAAGAAGATCAGGAATGTCTGGATGGTCAGCGGGATGGCGATGAGGAGGATGTGCAGGGGGTTGCTGAGGATCACATCGCCCTGGAACGCGAAGAGGAGGACGAGCGTGATGATCAGGGCGGCGGGGGTGACCTTCGCGGCGCGGGGCATGAATACCCCGCTGAACCACTCGAACCCGCGTTTTTTGATGAGCACGAGGCGGGTGAGATAGGCCGCGGTGAGCGGGATCACGATGTAGAGGAGCACCGAGAGGCCGATGGTGTTCCACGGCACCGCGATGTCGGAGATGCCCAGCAGCAGGATGACGATCGGGGCGAAGGCGACGAGCATGATGAGGTCGTTGACCGAGACCTGGACGAGGGTGTAGGCGGCGTCGCCGCGGGTGAGGAAGCTCCAGACGAAGACCATGGCGGTGCAGGGGGCCGCGCCGAGGAGGATCGCGCCGGCGAGGTACTGGCGGGCGAGGTCCTCGGGGATCCAGCGGCTGTAGATGACCATGAAGAACAGCCACGCGATCGCGAACATGGTGAACGGCTTGATCAGCCAGTTGACCGAGGTCGTGACGATGAGGCCCTTGGGCTGTCGGCCGATGCGCAGGACCGACGCGAAGTCGATCATCAGCATCATGGGGAAGATCATGGCCCAGATGAGGATCGCGACGGGGATCGAGACGCTGGCGTATTCGAATCGGGAGAGCGTCTCGGGCACTCCGGGGAGAAAGTACCCGACGCCGATGCCCGCGATGATCGCCAACGCGACCCAGACGGTCAGCAGGCGTTCGAAGGTGTTCATGCCTTCGGTGGTCTTTGGTGCGGCGTCCGCGGCTGCATCATCGACGGCATCGGTCGCGGGCGTCGTGTCGGTCATGGCGTCGGGGTCTCGGTGGTGATCTTGTCGGGCCGCGGGCGGGAGGGTGTTCGGGATGGTACCGCCGGGTCGTGCGCCGTGACCGGTGGCGCGGCGCGTGTGCGCGTTGACACGATCTGAACATGCGGGCGTGGCGGGCATGGCCTCGTGCTTCACGGCGGCGCGGCGCGCGCGGAGGGCGGCGATCGACGACAGTGAGCAGCGCGGTCCGGATGCTCTGCCGGTGGGCGGCGGCGTTGCCGCTGTGGCGTGCGGGGCACAGCCCGGGTTCGGTTTTTGGGGGCCACTCGTATGGGGTAAAATACCTGTCAACTGATTGCGGCCTGTCCGGATGATGCCCCGGGTGGGCCACCTATTTTCTATTGACAGTTTGGCGGGAATCGGTAATCTCACATGCGAGAGAAGGCTTATCGGGTTCCTTCGGGGACCGGGCGCAGGGCGGCGCATTCTCGTGGGGTGCGTCGTTTCTCCGCCGAAGAGAGAAGTTGAGAGGAAGAACCATGATGCGCATTGGAACGATGACCGCTTGCGCGGTGGCGTTGGGCGTTGGCTGTGCGGCCCATGCCCAGACGGTGTACAGCACCGGCTTCGAGACGCCGAACTTCAACCTGGGTTCCGCGAACGGGCAGGACGGTTGGCTGAACGGCTCCAATACGGGCCAGGGCCAGTCGGTGTCGGGCAACTTCGCCCGGACCGGTGAGCAGAGCCTGGAGTGGGACCTGACCGGCACCTTCCAGAGCTTCGCGAGCGTTCGGCGCGCGATGGCGGGCCAGAACGGCGGGATCTCGGCATCGACGCCGCTGGAGATCTCTGTGTGGATGTTCGTCACCGGGAACTCCGGCGCAAACCGCCTTTTCGGCATCTACGCGATGAACGGCAGCACGAGCACGCTCGGCGGCACGAGCCTCGGTCTGACCATTGGCGGTGACGGCGTGGTCCGCACGGGGACGACCTGGGGCTCGACCTACCAGGGCGGCGGGCTGTTCCAGAGCAGCGCGCTGCTTGATAACTGGGTGCAGGTCCGCCTGACCTATGACGGGGTGGGCGGCTCAGCCGCGATCCTTGATTCGGGCATGAACGAGCTGTTCTCCACGAGCTTCGGATCCGTGTCGCTCGCGAACGCGAACGGCGGCGGGGAGTGGGGCGTGAACCTCGGCACGGACTGGTTCGCGACGACGGACCGCGAGGGTCTGGCGTACATGGATGACCTGATGATCCGTGTGATTCCCGCGCCGACCGGCGTGCTCGCGCTCGGCGCGGGGCTGGCGCTCGTCGGCGGTCGGCGTCGGCGCTGATCGGTTGCTTCTCTTGCTACTTCGAGACCCCGGGCCCCCGCCCGGGGTTTTTTCGTGGAGCCTTCGGCGCGCGGGGGTATCAGTCCGGCGGTCCGTCCTCCGGCAGGCTGACGCGGCGGCGCTGGGCCACGGCCAGCGCGAAGAGGACGCTGCCGACCGCGAGCATCGCGAGGGTGACCAGCACGGACCCGAGGCTGACCCGGGTCAGCAGGGCGAGGCAGACCAGGACCGCGAGGATGGGGATGGCCGGCCCGCCGGGCAGGCGGATCAGGCCGGGTGCGTCGCCGGCGGCCTTGCGGACCCTGGGCATCGCGGCGATGCAGGTCAGGAAGATGAGCAGGCGTGTGAAGACGCTGAGGACGGCGAGCCACACGAAGCTGCCCGACGCGGCGAGGAGGAAGGCCGCGACGCCGTAGATGATGACGGAGTTCCACGGGGTCTCGTGTTTGGGGTGGACGCTGGCGAAGGCGGCGGGGAGCTGGCCGTCGAGCCCGAGGCGGTAGGTGATGCGCGGGCTGGAGAACATGTTTCCGACGAGGTTGCCGCCGACGGAGGCGATGATGGCGAACAGCACGATGAACGCGCCGATCGGGCCGAGCAGGGCGTCGCCGGCCTCGACCACCGGGTGATCGGAGCCGGCCAGATCCGGCACGAGGCGGCGTGTGGCGACCTGCACCAGCACATACACGCCTGTGACGATGACGAGCGCGAGCAGGAGGGCGCGCGGCATGTCGCGCTGGGGGTTACGGGATTCGCCGCCCGGGACGAGCCCGGACTCGAAGCCGACATAGGTGTAGATCACCAGCAGGACCGCCGCGCCGAGGTCGCCCAGGCCGGGCGGCTGGGCCACGGCCGTGAACACGGCCCGGTCCAGGCCGATCAGGCCGATGGCCGCCAGTGCGACAAGCGGGAGCAGCTTGAGCACGGTGAGCACGCCGAGCGACTGCATGGCCGCCCGGACGCCGATGAGGTTGATCCAGACCAGCGCGGCGCAGAGGGCGAAGAGCATGCCGATGCGGGTCGCGTCGCCCATGTGCTCGGGGAAGAAGTAGCCGATGGAGACGACGATGAGATTGAGATTCGCGGCGAAGCCGGTCAGGCGGGCGATGTAGAAGGCCCAGCCGATCTGGAATCCGACGAAGGGGCCGAAGGCCGTTCGGGCGTAGAGGACCGGGCCGCCGGTGGAGTTGAACGCGCTGGCGAGTTGGGCGAAGCAGAGCATGATGGGGGCGATGGCCAGGGCGCAGAGGGCGAAGATCCAGGGGCTGAAGGCCCCGGCGAGGAGTTCGGCCCCGGCGGGCACGGCGAAGATGCCCGCCCCGATCATGCCGTTGATGATGAGCAGCCAGAGGGCCCAGAGCCCGAGCCGACGCACGAGTGGCTCGGGGGCGCCGGCGAGGGTCGGGGCGGGTTCGTCGGTCTGCTGCGTCAAGGGGGGCAGTGTACCGGCGGCGGGCGGGAGGGGGGTGCGGCTGGGCATCAAGCCGCGGGTCCGGGTCTCGCCGGGGATGTTCTCAGGCCGGGCGATGGGCAGTGGGCCATGCTTGAAGCGGGCGGGGGTGGGGCCTACGATCCCGTCCTGATTGCGGGGTGGAGCAGTCTGGTAGCTCGTCGGGCTCATAACCCGAAGGTCGTAGGTTCAAATCCTGCCCCCGCTACTTTTTGAATCACAAGGGCCCGCGTCACGCGGGCCCTTGTCTGTTTTGGTGATGTGCGGCTGTCTGGGCGGCGTTGGCAGCTCTGTGTTGGTGGTCGGTTGAGGTTTCGTGTGGGCGCGTTTGGTTGGCTGTGGAGCGCGTGCACCGGTTGCTCCGGTCGGGGCTAGGTTCCTGGTTTCGCTTCTTCACGCTGGTATTCGAGGCGGAGGAACTCGAACCATTCGCCGTCGTCGGGCATGAGGATCTGGGAGTGCATGGACCATTGGTCTGCGTCCTTGAGCCGGATGAGCACGCGGAAGTCGGCGGGCTGGTCGGGGTCTCCCATGAACGGTCCTTTGGTGTTCAGGGTGAGCGTGTTTCCTTCTTCGTCGAGGGTGCCGGTGTAGGACCAGAGGGTCGACTGCATCGAGCTGACATAGGTGGCGACGAACTTCTCGATAACGGGGTCGTAGCCGACCGTGAGGATGGCGTTGATGGTGACGCCCTCGACCTCGCTGAGGAACTCCGAGACGAGCCATTGGCGGCCGAGCATGCGGGCGGATTCCTTGCCCTCGAACCGGTACGGTTCCTGGTCCGGGTCCATCACGGCGTACGAGGTAGCGGTCCACTTGCCGGTGAGGCGTTCAAGGAAGGCGGCCGGGTTTGCGGGCTGGGTCTGGGGGTGGTCGGTGGGCTCGTCGCCTGCGATGGCGAATCCAACGGTGGCGATGGTCACGGCGGCGAGTGCTGCGATGATCCGTTTCATGCTGTGTGCTCCTGTGCTTTGGGTTCAATCAAGGCTGTCCGCGGCGAGCCCTCTGAAGCGACTCCGCCGCGCTTGCGTGGTCGGTGCACTCATGGCGCGAGCGTCTCGGCGAGTTTGTCCAGGCACTGCTCGAGCCCCTGGCGGGACAGGTTGATGGCGTCCTGCGATTCGTAGCCGTACTCGATGATGGTCAGGCGGGTGCCGCCGTCATCCGTCGGCTCGAAGATGAGGACATGGGGGACCTCGGCGGGGATGCCGGGGGGGAGCCCGAGTTCGGACGGGTGGAGCGGTGCGCCGTGCTCATCGGAGAACCGCACGACGAAGTCGAGGCGGTGCGGATGGACGATCGTAGAGTATGTCCATGTGTTGTAGTACACCGTGCCGCCGAACTCGGGCGGCGCCTGCATCGCGACGAGCGATGTGCCGCCGACGCGCACATCCATGTCGGCCACGGGGCATGTGAAGCCGCGCGGTCCCCACCAGCGTTGCAGTGTTTCGCCGCTGGTCCATGCTTCCCAGACGAGTTCCGGCGGCGCCTCGAACGACCGGGCGGTGGCGAAGTCGGTCCGCGGGTTCTGCGGGGGGACGGGGGGTGTGTCGGCCTGTCTCTGCGACGCGCACCCTGCGATGAGCGCGGCCGGAACGGCGAGCATGGTCAAAGATCTGATCGCCTTGCGCATCACTGGTCCTTCATCTGAGCAAGCTGGATCAGGTTGCCGCAGGTGTCATCGAGCACCGCGGTGATGACGGGGCCGAAGTCCGTCGGCGGCTGGGTGAAGCGGACGCCGGCTTCGCTTAGGCGCTTGTGCTCGGCTTCGATGTCGTCGACGCCGAACTGGGCCATGGGGATGCCGTCCTCGATCATCGCGGCCTTGAACCGCTTGGCGGCGGGGTGCCCGTCCGGTTCGAGCAGGAGTTCCGTGCCGTCCGGTTCGTGCTTGCCGACCACGGTGAGCCAGCGGGATGGATCCCCGAGCGCGACATCGTGCTTTTTCACGAAGCCGAGCGTCTCGGTGTAGAACCGTTCGGCTTTCGCCTGGTCATCGAAGAGAACGCTTGTGAGGATGATTCTCATATGTGGGTCCTTTGCGCTGCTTGTCGGGCTTCACTTTCTTCGCCGGCCAGCGCTTCGCGATCGAGCGCAGCGGCTCGCCGTTGAACCAGTGGAACTTGTAGCGGCCGTCGCGTTCGGTGATGACCAGCCCTGCCGATTCGAGGATCTCGATATATTGGGAAATGGCCTAGCGCGATGACTCGATGCCGTGCTTCATGATGAGGCAGCCGCAGAGTTCGAACAGTGTCTGGCCGTTGCGATCGACCAACTCGTCCAGGATGGCTCGTCTCGTAGGATCCGCGATGGCTCGGTAGATTTCGTTCATAAATACGCAAGCGTGCACTTGCCTGAATCCTTGGTTATTGTGCAAAGGAATGCTTGCCTGTCAAGCGTCATGGTCACATTCTTTGGCTGGCGCGGCTCGTGTCCCCCTTTCCCCCGGTCGGTGGTGCTGATTGAGAGAAGGGGGGCTTCGGAGGCGGGGGGCGAGGGCTGCGCTCGCCGGGGTCGTCATCCGGGCCATGGTCGGACTGGGTCTGGCTGGCACACCAGATAGTCGGGCGGCTTGGATGCGGCCTTGCGATCTGCGTGCTCGGTGCGAGCAAGGGGCGTATCGGGTTCAGTTGCGGGAGCGGATGATGGATTGTTCTGTGGCTTCGGGCTGCTACAGATATTGCTGGGATCGCCTCTCGGCCAGAGCACCTGTTGGCGGTGTGGAGGTACGCTTCCGGGCAGCCCTTGCCACGGTACACCCCTGCTGGGCGTCAGTCATAGAAGTCGACCACACCCGACTCGAGGTCATACATGCAGCCGGCGATCTTGACTTCATTGTTCTCCACCATTTCAGCAATGATGGGGCTGTTCTGCAGGATCTTTTCCATGTTCAGCAACACATTCTGCTTGCCCACGGCGGCGACGAAGGACTTGTCCTCGGATGTGGCCTTGCCGCGGGTCTCCGTGACCGACGCGACCGCGGGTTTCAGGTTCGCGAGCATGGGCGTGATGTTGCCCAGCTTGACATCATCCACCGCTGCCTTGACCGCGCCGCAGTCGCTGTGACCCATGATCAGAATCAGCTTGGAACCGGATACCTTGCAGGCAAACTCGATGCTGCTAAGGATGTCGGTGTTGACGAAGTTGCCGGCCACGCGGGCGTTGAATATATCGCCAAGGCCTTTATCGAAGATAATCTCAGCCGGTTTGCGTGAGTCGATGCAGCCCAGGACGATGGCGTGCGGTGTCTGTCCCAACGCGGTGCGCTTCACATCGATCAGTTGATCGCGAAACTGCAGCCTGCCTTCCAGAAATCTCTGGTTCCCGATCTTGAATTTCTCTAGGATCTCGTGGGGGCTCATTTGGGGTTTGAGTTCTCGCACACTGGTCTCCTCTCGTAGCATTGGTCGACTGTCATTGTTGATGACCGACTGCTTTCGTGGTACTGATTGAGTATGGGCAAAGGGTGTCATGGCTCTCTTTATTCCGTCTGCAAGGAGGCTGCCCCGAAATGCCGCCGTGGTGATCAGCGATTTGTCGCCAGGGGGCCGTGATCGGCCTGCACGCCGGGCTGCTCGGCGATCGAGGGTGGTGATCGGCAGGGTGTGGGATGAAAGTTTTGTCATGCCCGGCGTGGCGGCCGGTGGGAGGCGGGTGTCTATACCATCACGGGCTTTGTGCGCTCTGTGGAATCTATTCACTCGGGGTTTGATGCGGTCGAAGACGCGTTGCCGGTCATGGCAACAGGGAGGCGTGCTGCAGTGCTGATGCCATGGAACTGCCTCTGGGCTGAGAGGCGCTGATGAGCGAGTCGGAGACCCAGGCGTATCGGGTCGAAGCCCCGCACGCCGTGGCGGGCGATGCCGTTCTGGACCGGCTGGGGAGCCGCGCGGGGGGGCTGCGAACAGATGAGGCGGCCGAGCGGCTGGAGGCCGTGGGGCCGAACCGGCTGCCGCAGCCCGAGACGCGGGGGGTCCTGCGGCGATTGTTCAGTCACTTCCACGATCTGCTGATCTACATCCTGCTGGCGGCGGCGGCGGTGACGGCCCTGCTCGGACACTGGATCGACACGGGGGTCATCCTGGCGGTGGTGATCATCAACGCGGTGATCGGATTCGTTCAGGAGGGCAAGGCGGAGAAGGCCCTGGAGGGGATCCGCAAGATGCTCTCCCTTCACGCGGTGGCCCGCCGCGACGGCGAGTGGGTCGACACGGAGGCGGAGCATCTCGTCCCGGGCGATGTCGTGCGGCTGCGTTCGGGAGATCGGGTGCCCGCCGATGCGCGGCTGCTCGAGGCGGTCAACCTCCGGGTGGAGGAGTCGGCGCTGACCGGCGAGGCGGTGGCCGCGGAGAAGAGCACGGAGGCAGTGGGGGAGGACGACGGCGTGGGCGACCGGGTCGGCATGGTGTTCTCCGGCACGATGGTGACGGCCGGCCGAGGTGTCGGGGTGGTGACGGCAACTGGATCAGAGACCGAGATCGGCCGGATCAATCGGATGATCGCGGAGGTGGAGCAACTCGCCACGCCGCTGACGCGGCAGATGAACAGCTTCGGGAAGGTCCTGGCGGTGGTGATCGTGGGGATGGCGGCGGTGCTCTTCCTGATCGGGACGCTGCTGCACGATTTCACGACGGAGGCGCTGCTGTTCGCCGCCATCGGGTTCGCGGTGGCGGCGATCCCCGAGGGGCTTCCGGCGATCCTTTCCATCACGCTGGCGCTCGGCGTGCAGCGGATGGCGCGGCGCAACGCGATCACACGGAAGCTCAACTCGGTCGAGACGCTCGGGTCCGTGACCGTGATCTGCTCGGACAAAACGGGCACGCTGACACGCAACGAGATGACCGTCCGGCATGTGATCACGCGGGCGGGCCAGTACGAGGTGAGCGGCACCGGCTACCGGCCGCAAGGCTCCGTCACGCTCCGCGATGTGGAGGCGTCGCTTGGTGAGCACGAGGACCTGCGGGCCCTGGTCGAGGTCATGGCGGTGTGCAACGACTCGGAGGTGGTCGAGCGGGACGGTGACTGGCATGTGCGTGGCGAGCCGACCGAGGGGGCCCTTCGCACGCTGGCGCGGAAGGCGGGGTTCGACGACACCGGATACGAGCGCGTGGCGGTCATCCCCTTCGAGTCGGACACCAAGTACATGGCCACGCTCAGCCGTGGGACGGACGGCCAGCCGCGGGTGTTCGTCAAGGGTGCTCCGGACCGCCTGCTGAGCATGTGCGCTCGCCAGATGGCCGAGGACGGCTCGGTGGAGGCGCTGGACCGCGTGTACTGGGAAGAACGGATCAAGTCGCTGAGCGACAAAGGGCTGCGTGTGCTCGCGGCCGCGTCCGGGGGCTGGGATCAGGGTGGTGACGAGCTGACCCCGGACGACCTCGGTGAAGAGCTGGTGTTCCTCGGCCTTGTCGGGATCGTGGACCCACCGCGGCCGGAGGCGATCGAGGCGATCCGGATCTGCCGCGGCGCGGGGATCCGCGTGAAGATGATCACCGGCGACCATGCCGGGACGGCGGCGGCGATCGGCCGGGAGATGGGCATCGGGAACGGCGCCGCGACGATCACAGGGGCCGAGCTCGAGAAAGCGTCGGGCGATGAGTTGCGTCGCTTCGTGCGTGACAACGATATTTTCGCGCGGACCAGCCCCGAGCACAAGCTCCGCCTCGTGACGGCCCTGCAGGCCAACGGCGAGGTGGTGGCGATGACCGGGGACGGCGTCAACGACGCGCCAGCCCTCAAGCGTGCCGATGTCGGCATCGCGATGGGCATCAAGGGAACGGAGGCGACGAAGGAGGCGGCCGACATCGTGCTGGCCGACGACAACTTCACTTCCATCGAGCACGCGGTTGAGGAGGGGCGGGTCATCTACGACAACCTCCGCAAGGCGATCCTGTTCATCCTCCCGACGAACGGTGCCCAGTCGCTGGTGATTCTGTTCGCGGTCGTGTTCGGCCTGGAGATGCCCATCACGCCGGTGCAGATCCTCTGGGTCAACATGATCACGGCGGTGACCCTGGCCCTGGCGCTGGCGTTCGAGCCGCCCGAGCCTGGCGTCATGAAGCGCCCGCCGCGGGATCCGGGGTCGCGGATTCTGGGTGGCGTGTTCCTCTGGCGGATCGGGTTTGTCTCGGTGCTCATCGGCGGGGCCACAATCACGGTGTTCCTGATGCGGGACGCCATGGGGATCCCGCTCGACCACGCCCGCACCCTGGCGGTGAACACGCTGGTGCTCGGCCAGGTGTTCTACCTGTTTAATAGCCGCTTCCTGGAAGCATCAAGCCTGCGGCTTCGTTTGCTCTTCACGAACCGGATGGTCTGGATCGCGGTGGCGGTGCTCGCGGTATTCCAGGCGGGGTTCGTGTACGCGCCGTTCATGCAGATCTGGTTCGGCTCGGCCTCGCTCTCGCCGACCCAGTGGCTGGTCCCCCTGGGGATTGGAGCGTCGGTGTTTCTGATCGTGGAGGCGGAGAAGGCCATTCTTGGTCGCAACGCAGGGCGGTAGCTCCTCGCATCGAGCTCGGATGATGCCCCGGCGGCGGGCTGACGCTTGAATGCAGTGTTCGTGCTGATGCGGTTTGAACCGTGTGAGACCGGACATATGAAGCGCTGCGTACGATCGTGCATCATGAATCATCCGGTATCTTCTTTTCGCGTGCGATGCGGCGTTCTGGGCGTGTTGGCTTTCCTGGCCGTGTGCGGCGGGCTCGCGTCGGGGCAGGTGCATTCGGCGTTGTGGGGCGAGCACGGTGAGGCGTGGTCGCCGGACGGGCGGCTGGCGGACTGGTCATTGGCGGGGTATGCGCGTGGAGAGCGGCCGATTCCGACGCGAGACATCACGCTGAGCGTGCGGGACTTCGGGGCCATGGGCGACGGGGAGCACGACGACACCGGGGCGTTCCGGCGGGCGATCGCGGCCGCGGGCGAGGGTGGCGTCATCGGCGTGCCGGCGGGGCGGTATGTGATCAGCGACATCCTGGACATCCGCGCGTCGGGCGTGGTGTTGCGCGGCGCCGGTCCGGACAAGACGACGCTGTACTTTCCGAGATCGTTGACGGACATCGAGCCGGCCTGGACGACCAACGCGGGCGGGCGGCGGACCTCGAGCTATTCATGGTCGGGCGGGTTCGTCCGGGTCCACGGCGGGCTGCGCGGGGGCGTGCTGGGCGGGGCGGGCCCGGCGGAGCGGGGGGACTTCTGGTTGCCGGTCGAACGGATCGACCGCTTCGAGCCTGGCATGGAGATCACGCTGACCATGCGCGATGATGCGGAGCACACGCTGACGCATTACTTCTACGCCGGTGATCCGGGGCCGATCGAGAACATCCGCGACCAGATCCAGGCGGTGCAGGTGTTCCGTGTCGTCGGCGTGGATCGGGAGGCGGGGCGCGTCCTGCTCGACCGGCCGCTGCGGTTCGATGTGCGTGCGGCGTGGCGGCCCATCCTGACGCGGTTTGAACCGGCCGTGACCGGCGTGGGCATCGAGGGGATGACCTTCCAGTTTCCCGCGGACCCATACCGCGGGCACTTCACGGAGGTCGGCCACAACGGGATCGCGATGCGCGGCGTGGCGCACTGCTGGATCCGCGATGTCCGTTTCGTGAACGCCGAGAGCGGAGTTTTCTTCAACGGTTACTTCTCCACCATCGAGGGCGTGGTGTTCGAATCCGAGCGTGAGCCGGACCGCGGCGGCAACCGGGGGCACCACGCGATCATGGTCAGCGGCGGCGACAACCTGACAACCCGGTTCGAGTTCCGCGTGCGGTACATCCACGACATCACGGTGACGCGGGGGAGCATCGGCAATGTGTTCTCGAACGGTTCCGGCGTGGATGTGAACTTCGACCACCATCGGCGCGGGCCGTACGAGAATCTTTTCACCGACATCGATGTCGGCGAGGGGTCACGGGTCTGGGCGAGCGGCGGGGGCGGGGGGCTGGGCAGGCACTCCGGGGCGGGGGGGACCTTCTGGAACATCCGCTCGCGTCGGGCCATCGCGGAGCCGGGCCGCAACTTCGCGCCCGACATGATCAACATCGTGGGGATCCGGAGCAACGCCGAGGCCCGGACCGGGTCTGACGGCCGTTGGTTCGAGCCGCTGGATCCCGGCGAGTTGTCGCCACAGAATCTGCACGAGGCCCAGCGGGCGCGACGGGCCGCGGAGCCGGGGTCCGACTGACCCGCCATCGGGGAAGACTTCCTGAAGTCTTTCCCCAGCTTGTCATTCAGTTTGTGTCAAGTCATCGGTCGCGTCTTGAGGGGGCGGGTTTGGCCGGTTACTCTCAACGGTTCACCAGATGGGGGGACCCATCCGGGGCGTGCCGGGCTTCTGGAGGGCTCGGTTTTTTTGTTGCGGATCATGAGAGGAGACCTGAGATGATCAGAACGGCAGCATTGGTGGCCGCGGTGGGTTTGGCCGCGACGGGAGTTCAGGCGGAGACGATCGCCTATTGGAACTTCAACGGATTGGGCTCGCCGACCGCCACACAGATTGATGCGGATCAGGGGTCCGGGCGCTTGTACGCGGAAGGGTCTTTCGGATCGAGCGTGTGGCTCGCCAATCAGTACACCAACTTCACGGGCACCACGCTGAACGCTCAGGACGGCGATGTGGCTGGTCGTTCCTTGGCCTTGGTGAATCAGACCGCCAACGGGCAGTCGATCGTGTTCGCCTTCAGCATGGCCGGGTTCCGGAATCTGGAGGTCAGCTACGCGACCCAGCGGACCGGGACCGGCTTCAACTCCCAGGTGTGGGAATGGAGCACGGACGGGGTCAGCTTTTTCAACTTCGACACGGTGGGCGTCAGCGATATCCCGTCGTCGTTCGGTGTGGTGAACCTTGCGTCGCTCGCGGCTCTTGATAACGCCGAGACCGCCTTCCTCCGGCTGACGGTGGACGGCGCGAGCAGCGTGTCTGGAAACAACCGTCTGGACAATGTTCTGTTCCAGGCCGCCATCATCCCGCTGCCGCCGGCGGCTTGGGCCGGCCTGGTGATGATCGGTGGGATCGCGGGAGTCCGTCGCCTGCGGCGTCGCTGAGATCCTGAGCATTCAGTTCTGTCTGGCGGGCGTGCTTTCGGCACGCCCGCCTTTGTTTTGGGCATTTGCCCGGATGCCGGAAGGTGTCAGAGGCTGATGGGCCGGGCTGTGGATACTTCAAGTCCGATAAAAACAAGTCATTTATGATCAAGGAATGGATTTTGGCACTTTTCTGAGTTTTTCTGGGTGGTTTGGTGGTCTCGGTTACACTGGGAACAAGGAGAGGGGCCCGGTGCGTTTGCCGGGCTCATGCATTCGGAGAAAGGGAAGAACTCACATGGTTACGCAACGCCTCTTTGCGGCGGCCGTCATGGTCGCTGGTGCGACCGGTTTCGCTGCCGCGGACATCACGGAAGTGGTCCCCAACGCTTTCGCGAACGCCTCGGCTGGTAGCGCATTCCTTGGCCCGCTGGCCAACAGCCAGCGGACCTACCAGATGCTGATTCATGAGAGCCAGCTGACCAGCCTGGTCGGTCTGGAACTCAATGGCCTGACCTGGCGTCTTCCGCCGGCCGCGACCGTGGGCTGGCCCGTGGACACGCTGACCTACGACAACTACGACATCTACCTGTCGAACAGCGTGAATCCCGAGGATCGCAGCTTCACCTTCGCGGACAATGTGGTCGGTACGCAGACCCAGGTGCGTTCCGGCTCGTTGGTTTTCGGCGCGGACTCACTGACCGCGGGTGGCAATCCGAACGAGTTCGGACTGACGATTGATTTCAGCAACTACCTGTACACCGGCGGGAACCTGCTGATCGAGATCCGGCACACCGGTTCCGACGGTCTCTCCCGCAGCGTGGATGCGATTGGCGCATCGGCTGGCGGCCCGGTCGGGTACGGCACGCTGTTCAGTGCGGCGTGGACCGGAAACTACACCGGCACAGAGGGCGTGCAGGGCAACTTCGCGGTCACGCAGCTCCGTGCGATCCCGACCCCGGGCGCCGCTTCGGTGCTGATGCTGGCTGGTTTGGCCGCCGCGCGTCGGCGTCGCTAAGCACCACGGGTCGTCTTGCGGCCCGTATCTCGCTCAAGATGGATCTCGGCGGCGGCCCTTGACGGGCCGCCGCTGCTGTTTTTGACCTTCACGCGCCCGGTCTGGTCGTTCCGGATGGGGCTGGGATGCCGGATCGGGAATGTTCAGAGATCGTTGTGCGGGGGGATCTCCCGATCCGGAGCGCCGCCGGTGAACGCTCGGGCGGATTATGCTTGCCCATGAATCGGAGCTTTCAAATCGGGGTCGTGCTGGGTGTGGCGGTCACAGGTGCCGGCGCCGCGGCGGGAGCGGATCGGGCCGCGGACGGGCATCGCGCTGGCGCGACCGTGGTGTGGATCAATCTCGACGGGCTGCGGTGGGATTACACCGACCGCACAGAGATGCCTACCTTCGACCGGCTGATGCGCGAGGGAGCCTTCACGCGGGCTCTGGCGCCGGCGTTCCCGACGCTGACCTTCCCGACGCATGTCTCGATGGTCACCGGCGTCCCGGTCAGCGAGCACGGCATCGCCGCGAACGGGTACTACGACCGGCGTTCCGGTCAGGTGCTGCGCTACCCCCCCGAGGCCGCGCTGCTCGACGCCGAGCCGATCTGGATCACGGCCGAGCGGCAGGGGGTGCGTGCGGCGGTCTTCGACTGGCCGGTCTCTCACCGCCAGGAGGGGGATGTCACGGCCTCGTACTTCAACATGGGCTACAACCCGCGGATGCCCGACGAGCCACGGCTGTTCCAGCCTTTGGAGGCCTGGGCGGACGACGAGGACGAGCGGCCGCTGCGGCTGCTGATGGGCTACGCGACCGCGACCGACAGCCCCGGGCACCGCTACGGGCCCGATGCGCCGGAGATGTCCGAGGTGATCCGTGAGACGGACGCGCTGGTCGGGCGGTTTCTTGAGCGGATGCTGGACATCGCCTCCGAGAAGCTGGCCGACGACGAGGATCTCTACCTGGTGATCACCACGGATCACGGGATGAGCACCGTGCACCACGCGGTCCACGCCGGCAAGCTGCTGGCGATCGAGGACCGCGACGACATTCGCGTGGTGACCAGCGGCAATATCGCCAATGTCTACCTGACCGGGATCGAGCCCGAGGCCGAGCGGCGCCGGGTCGCGGCCGAGCTGGTGGCGCGGGCCGGGTCGCACCATTTCGCGGCGGCGTACCGCCTGGGCGAGGTGCCCGAGCGGCTGGGCTACGCCCACCCGGACACGGTTGGCGATGTGGTCGTGATCTTGGACCGTGGGTATATCTTCAGCTCCAGGCCGGATTCGATGATCGTGGACATCGCGGAGATCGGCGGACCGCTGGGCATGCACGGGTACGACGTGGAGACCAACCCCGACATGTACGGGCTGTCGCTGGTCTGGCGTCGCGGGCGCGCGCTGGGCGGGATCGATCTGGGCCGGGTGGACTACCGCTCGCTGCACCCGACGGTGGCCGCGTTGCTCGGCGTGGACCCTTCGCCGAGCGCCAGGGGCGAGGCGTTGCGGCTTGAGCCCATTGCGGAGCCGGCGGCGGCACGCTGATCCGGGTATTGGTGGTTTCTGTTCAGTCGGCCTGGGCTTCGAGCCATGCACGCTCGTGCGCGGCGATGGCCTCGGACAGGGCCGTGACGGAGCGCGGGTCGAGTGGGGTGGATAGGGCGGACTGGTAGGCCGAGTACAGCTGGTGGCCCGCGTCCGCGAGCCAATCGGTGAGCACCTGCCCGGGGTAGAACAGCGGGACCTCCGTCCACGGCGCCTCGGCCGCGTCCAGATCCCCCTCGACGCGGTGGGCGTTGAGATGCCCCGGGGCCTCGACGCCGAAACGCAGCGGCAGGGAAACGAGGTGCCAGCGGCCCTGGGTCGCGCCCGTGTGGACGGCGAAGGCGATGTGGTAGCTTTCGCCGGGGCGGATGGCCTTACTCTCCCGCGGGTCGTGGCCCGCGAGGGTGCGTGTGACGCGGACGCGCCACGCGCCGTCGTCCCAACGGCCCTCGGCGCGGAGGCTGGCCCGGCCGTCGGTGGGCGTCTGGAGGTAGCGTCTGGGGATGACATCGCCGTCCCGCCAGTTGTGGTCGGGGTCGAAGGGCAGCGCGTCCTCGGCGAAGAGGAAGTAGGGGTCGTCCTGGCCGTAGCGTCGCGCGAGCAGGCGGTCCTCGCGGAGGGCGTGGCGTCCGGCGTGCTCCGGGTTGAACATGTACAGCGGCGCGCCGCGGTCGGCGTCCCAGTTGGTGGCGTACATGGGCCGGCCGGAAGCGGCCCGACGCGCGTCGAGCACGAAGCCGGGATCGGCGTACCCGATCGGGCTGCTGCGGTGCGCACGCCATTGCCAGGTATTCAGGAACACGCCCTCGTCCTGCAGGCGGGCGAGTTCGTCATCAGGACGAGGCTGATCCCAGATTCGCGTGGAGGGGCCCGCAGCGCGGGACGGGCGGATGAACTTCTCGGTTTCCTCCGGCGCGGCGTCGGTGCGGCCCGCGACGCCGGGGTGCATCGTGACATAGCCGCCGAACTCGGCGAACCCCTCGACGGAACCGTCGTCGAGCGCCATGGAGATCCGGTCTTCGTACAGGCCGGTGGGCGAGGGGCCGGCGTTCGCGCCGCCGAGGGTGTGCCAGGAACCGTTGCGGTAGACGAGGTAGTCGTGGTACCAGCTCGGGTGGTCGGTCTCGAACTCATAGCGGACCTGGATGTGGGTCTGGTTGTAGACCACGCCCACACGCAGCGTGGCGGCCAGGCCTTCGGGCCCGGGGATGTAGATGTTGCGGTCCTGGTCGACGGCCTGGGCGGCTCCAAACGGCGCCCAGTCGGTTCGGTGGGAGCAGCCGCTCAGGCCGATGGTGAGGATCAATCCAAGAAATACAGCATTTCGGGAGAATGAGATCATGGGTGCACCTCCGCCGCAACCCAACAGGTTGCCGACGTGACCATAGGCATCCAGGGCGAAATTCACGGATTTTGCCGTTTGTCTACAGAAACGCTATGATGTTGTTCGGGTCATGGGATCGCCCGCGATCTCGGGACCGTGAGCGATCGTACTACAGACACAGGAGACTCAACCATGTCATCCGCGGACGAAGCACGCCCGGTGCCCAAGCCCGAAATCGAAGAGCCGGAAGAGGTCAAGCTCGAGCGTGAGGCCCAGAAGATCGAAGAAGTCTCCCCCGAGGGACGCCCCGCCGTGCCCGAGATCAAGGCGGGCGGGATCGGGCTGATGCTCATTGCGATCGTGGTTCTCTTGGTCGTGGTCGGGATCATTGTTGCGATCGCGTACCGGCCTGCGGCGGGCATCGCGATCGCGGCGTTTGGGTTGGTGATTCTTCTATTCAACCCAGTCGTCTGGGCGAGCATCTTCCGCGCTTCGGAGCGGGAAGAGGTCGATCAGCACGGTCACTGAGCACCCCGGGTTGTCCGGGCAGGAGTGGTCTCATGGCGCGCGGGAATGGCAAGGACAAGGCCGATCACGATCGGAAAGAGAAGGACGAATCGATCAAGGCCGCCAGGGACGGCTGCGACCCGACGCCGACCGTGAACGACCCCGAGGGGCGCACCGAGCGTCCCTGTCCGGAGGGCTATCCGGAAGAAACGCCCGCGGACCGGCCCGATGACCAGCAGGCTCCGGACCGCGGCTCATAACCTGATCAGGGAAATTTTGCGAATGTGTTCTTGACCCGCTTGCAGACAGTGGGCAAACTTGTGCATGTCTGGCGTGTGTTCCAGACATGTGTACCTATGGAGTGAAGACCCAGATGGAGTCTGACAGTCCTGGACAACCTATGACCTGCCCCGGCCAGCGCGTTGGGGCGCCGGCCCGACCGGGCAAGGTCGGTGGTCGGGACCGCGGATTCCCGGGTTCTTTCGCCTGAGCCGCGGCGCAGAATGGATGCATCGGCCATCGCGCCCCTATCGGACGCGTGGTTGTTGTCGTGCCGTTCTCTCCCGTCACCGAGTTTCCCCGAGCGGACCGGAACGAGACGAGAACGGAGCCTACCGATGCGTCACTTCCCCAGCGCTGATGAACTGCGCGACCTGCTCGCTCGGAACGACAGCGAGACGATCCGCCGGGCCCTTGATGAGTTTCACCCCCGCGACGCCGCCGAGGCGTTCGAGGACCTCGAGGACGACGAGATCTGGGCTGTATTGCGTCGGGTTGATATCGCCGACGCCGCCGCCGCGTTCGGGCATCTTGCGCTGGAGCGTCAGGCCCGCCTGATCGAGGGTCGGAACCCCACCGAGGCCGCGCAGATCGCCGGCGAGATGGCCGCGGACGACCGGACCGACCTGATCCAGGCGCTGGACGATTCGGATCGTGAGCTGCTGCTCGCCAAGCTATCCCACGAGACCCGCGCCGAAACCGAGCGGCTGTCGACCTACGCGGAGGACTCGGTCGGGTCGGTGATGAGCACCGAGTACGCCGCACTGCCGATCCGGATGACGGTGGGCGAGGCCATCGACCTGCTGAGGCTGGAAGCGCCCAACAAGGAATCCATTTACTCGATCTATGTCATCAACGAGCAGAACGAGCTGGCCGGCCAGGTTTCGCTGAAGGATCTGGTGCTCGCTAACCCGCAGGAAAACATCGCGGACATGATGGAGACCGAGGTGGTGTCGGTCCGGGCCGATGCACCGCGAACGGAGGCCGCGAGGCTGGTCAAGGAGTATGACTTCCTCGCGATCCCCGCGGTGGATGACCGGAACCGCCTGGTTGGCATGGTCACGGTGGACGATGTGCTCGATGTCGAAGAGACCGAGGCCACCATGGACTTCCACAGGATGGCCCCGGTCGGCGCCCTGAAGGGGGGGATGCGCGAGGCCGCGATGACCACACTGTACCGGGCGCGGGTGCCCTGGCTGCTGGTGCTGGTCTTCATGAACATCTTCTCTGGCGCGGGCATCGCGTACTTCGAGGACACGATCGAGGCCATGGTGGCCCTGGTGTTCTTCCTGCCGCTGCTGATCGACTCGGGCGGGAACGCCGGCTCGCAGTCCGCGACACTGATGGTCCGGGCGCTCGCGACGGGTGATGTCAGGATGCAGGATTGGTGGCGATTGATCCGCAAGGAGGTGCTCGTTGCCCTCATGCTAGGCCTGTCGATGGCCCTGGCCGTGATGCTGATCGCGTCGTTCCGGGCGCCGGAGGTGCTCGTCCCGGTCGGGCTGACCATGGTCGCGACCGTGATGTTCGGCTGCCTGATCGGGATCTCCCTGCCCTTCATCTTCACCAAGCTGAAGATGGACCCGGCCACGGCGAGCGGTCCGCTGATTACCTCGCTGGCGGACATCGGCGGCGTGCTGATCTACTTCAGCATCGCGACCTGGTGGCTGGGCGACGCCATCCGCGAAGCCGCGGAGGCCGCGGCGATCTGATCGTCTCGGATCTGTTCCAACGAGAGCGTTCCGTGCCCGTGCGCATGGAACAAGCACGAACGGAGGTTGGGCATGATGACCAGCCAGCTTCTCCTGCACATCGGTACAGCCCTGCTGCTCGGCTCGCTCATCGGCGCCGAGCGTCAGTGGCGACAGCGGATGGCGGGGCTCCGAACCAACACGCTGGTGTGCCTCGGGGCCACGCTGTATGTGAGCATGTCGATGATGATCACGGACGAGGTGAGCCCCACGCGGATCGCGGCGCAGGTCGTCTCCGGCATCGGCTTTCTCGGGGCGGGCGTTATCTTCAAGGAGGGCCTGACGATCCGCGGGTTGAACACGGCCGCGACCCTGTGGTGCTCCGCCGCGGTGGGGGTGCTGATCGGGGCGGGCTTCCTCGGCCCGGCGGCGGTCGGGGCCGGGGCGGTGCTGATCACCAACATGGTCATGCGCCCCATGGCCAATGCGATCAACCGGCAGCCGTCCGAGAACACCGAGGTCGAGATGCACTACCGGCTCAAGCTGGTGTGCCGCGCCGAGGACGAGAACCATATCCGCGCCAGCCTGCTCGACGCGGTGGACAACGCCTCGCTGACGATCCACGGGCTCTGGAGCGAGGACACGGAGGACGCGCGGAACGCCGAGGTCCGTGCCGACCTGTTCACCTACGGCAGGCAGGACGCCGTCATGGAGCAGGTGCTGCGCCGGCTCAGCCGCGAGCCGGGCGTCACCGCGATCAGCTGGGAATCGGAGAGCGCGGACCGGAACTGAATGTACCTCGACAATGACTGAGATCCACGCGAAAGAAAGGACGAATGAACATGAATCAGACCATCATGACCGGGATTCTCGTCGGGGCCGCGGCCTCGTCCGCCATGGCGATCGATCTGCGGCTCGACGACCAGCAAGGCACGGCGTGGCGTCCGCTCGCGCCGGAGCCGCACCCGTACACCACCGAGAAGGGCCGCTTCATGCTGGAACTGACCCCGATGTCCTACGCCATCGACCGCCGCAACCCGGACCGGGCCGACCGACGCGTGCGGACCTTCGATATCAATGCGTTCATCAAGTACGGCGTCACGGACGATCTTGATATCCAGATCGGGGCGGATCTGTACACCCGCGAGCGGGTCAGCGACCGCGACGAGGGATTCACGGAGACGGCCAGCGGCATCGGAGATCTGACCATCCGCCTGAAGCGCAACCTCTGGGGCAACGACGGGGGCGACTCGGCCGGCGCGATCATGCCCTTCATCACCCTGCCGACGGGCTCGCGCGATGTCCGCGAAACGGGCGTGCGGGGCGGCGTGATGGTGCCGCTGCTCTGGGATTTCGCGGACGGCTGGACCATCGAGGGAACGCCGACGATCGCCGCGGTCCGGGACAGCGAGGACGATGGGTACGAGGCCGAGTTCGCCGGGCTTGTGGTGCTGACGCGGGAGATCGTCGAGGGCATCGACATCTTCACGGAGTTCGAGGCCTCGGTGACGACGGAGTCCGGCGAGCCGTGGGTCGGGGCGTTCGGGGTCGGGCTGACCTTCGAGCTGGGGGATCACACGGTGATCGAGCCGGTCTTCCAGGTCGGGGTCACGCGTTCGGCGCCGGACTATGCGTTCGCGGTGGCGTTGGTCCGGCGTTTCTGACGCGGGGCGGGCCGCTCGGCGCTGCGGGGCTTCATCGCTCGCCGTATTCCTTGAAGTAGCGGTTGCGGGACTCCCAGTCCCCGATAACCACCATCTCGCAGTTCTTTTCGAGGACGGTTTGCGCGCCGGGGTTGGCGCGGAGGCCGTCCTCGTTGCGGTAGCCGATGACGGTGCACCCGCTGCGCTCGCGGATGCCCGAGTCGGCCAGGCACTTGCCGACGAGCTCCTCGGGCACGGGGACGCGGAAGACATCCAGCCCCTGGGCGACCGTGACCACGCGGCTTTTCTGCAGCAGGTTGAAGATGCTGGTCGCGCCGATCGAGGCGTAGGACTGGACGAAATCCGCGCCGGCCTTGTGCATCGCCGGGACATGCTTGTCGACGGTGCATCGCGTGATGATCTCGATGTCGGGCCGCAGCCGCCGGCAATGGAGCGTCAGATACAGATTGGTGTCGTCGTTGTGGGTGGTGATGACGACGGTGGGGGCCTTGCCGAGCCCGGCCTTCTCGAGGATTTCGGGCTCGGCGGCGTTGCCGACGATCGTCTTCTCGGGCATGGTCACCCGCCGCTGGTTCTGCTCGATGATGCGGAAGTCGATGCCGCGCTGCTTGAGGGCCGCGGCGGTCGCCTGGCCGATGCGTCCGCTGCCGATGATCACAGCCGGCTCGCCGGAGACGCCGTAGATGGCGAAGTGCTCGTCGTAGTTCTGGAGCTGCTCGGCCGAGCCGGACATCATCAGCACGGTGTTGGGGCCGATCATCGTGTCCGGCGTGGCGTGGCTGAACTCGCCGCGGTCCCAGACGCCGACGACATTGACATCGAGGTCGCTCAGGCGGTTCTCGCGCAGGGTCTTGCCGACCAGCGGGGTTCGTGCGGCGTTGGCCTCCGCGATCAAGAGGTTGTCGAAGCGGGCGACGATATGGGTCACGGCGTCGCCGCCGGAGATGCACCGGGCGAGGGCGTGGCCCATGATGTCCGGGAATCGCAGCACCGCGGTCGCCCCGGCCATCTCGAGGATCTGGGCGGACACGGTGTCGTCGACGGTGACGACGACGGGCGTGCCCTCGGAGACGCCGCGCGCGGTGAAGGCGACGGTGGTGTTCTGGGCGTCGGTCAGGGTCGTGGCGACCATGGCGGCCCTGGCCAGGCGGGCGGACTTGTAGGTCTCGGGGTCGTCCAGATCACCGACCATCACGCGGATGTTCTGATCGTGGAGCTTCTGCGCTTCCACAAGATCCGGGACGAGCACCGCGTAGGAGTACCCGAACTGATCGAGCTTGGCGATCAGCGCCTGGGTCACAGGGTCGTACCGGGTCAGAAGCACATGGTCTTTTTCGTCCTCGGGCAGGGCGCGGGTGGTCCGCGCGGCGGCCTGGGCCTCGATCCACGGGGCGTAGAAGAACTGGATAAAGGTGAACGGCAGCAGGGCCAGGAGGAAGACCGTGCCCGAGATGAGCACGACGACCGAGTACATCCGGCCGAGATCGCTCTCGAAGACGATGTCGCCGAACCCGAGGGTGGACATCGTGACCAGCACCCAGTAGAGGCCGGAGATCAGGGAGTGACTCTGGCCCTCCCAGTGCATGATTACTTGGAACAGGGCGGTGAACAGGACGATCATGCCAGCCAGGACCAGCAGGAACTTGCCGAGCACGCGGAGGTTGCGCCGGGTCCGTCGCTGGCGAATCATGGCGATGAGTTGGGCAATGAAGGTTTGCATCGGCTCGGTCCGGGTGGTCCCGCGTGGCCCGGTCCGCCCGGGGACAATATCCGTTTCGTCAATCCACGGCCCCCAGCCTGACTGGAAAGGCCGATTCCCGGAAGGATCGCAGCCCGAACGCGGCCGCCCCGCCGCCCCAGCGCAGGCCCAGCGTGCCCGCCAGGGGGCGGTAGGTGGCGGTGTAGAGGGTTCCGGAGCCGCGGTCGTAGTCGGTCCGGTAGAGCGGGGGGCGCAGGAACTGCTCTTCGACGGTTTCCGCGGTGATCCCTGGGGTTTGGAGCAGGCTCTCGATCCGCTCGAGCCGTTCCACGGTGGCGCACTGGCGGGCGTAGGAGGGCCACTCGATGCGTCCCTGGTGGTTGGTGGATGCGGCGCGGGCCTCGAAGCGTGCCGGCCGGCCGGGGCCGGTGTACGCCGCGACGAAGTCGCCCCCCGCGTCGAGGCCCACGAAGGTGTACGGCATCGAGACCGGCATCCGGGCCAGCACCGCCCGCATGTCGGCGACCGAGCGGCAGACCTCCAGCAGATAACGGAGGACGAGCTGGGACCCGAAGCCCTCGCCGGTGTCGCGGCGGCCCCCGAACGCCAGGGCCACGGCCAGGCCGTGCGCGTTGATCCCGTCGAGGGCGCCCCAGACGCAGTCGGTCACCGCGACCACCGGCGTGCCGCAGAGGCTGCTGCGGAGCACCACCCCGTCGCAGAGGTGGGGGGCGTGGTCGTAGTTGCGGACCAGGGCGGGGCCCTTCGCGTCGAAGAGCACGGCCTGCGAGCAGCCGCGCACCATGCGCGGCGGGCGGTAAAGCGTGAGAAAACGGACCAGCGCGGCCTGATCATCGAGCCCGGCCCCCAGTTCGAGCAGGCGATGAAAGGCCGGCATCAGCTCGGGCATGTGCAGCGCCAGCATGCCGATGCAGTGGCCCGGCTCGATCGGTTCGGCGCGGGCGATCCAGCGGTGGTACGCGGGCCAGTGCCGGGTGAGCTGCTCGCCGAGCTTTGCGCCGGGCCAGGCCTCGTCGAGCGATCGGAACGGGAGGGTGGTCACGCGGTCGGGTCCGGCCATGGTCACAGCAGCTTGAACCCACCCGGTTCGGCGGCCGGGAGTTCGGACTCGGCGCTCAGCGGCGTGCCCTCGTAGTGGGCTCGGATGGCTTTGATCCATGCCATGGAGCGGTCGGTCAGACGGAAGTCGTCGTCCATGAACCGGCCGGGGCTGAAGAGGATGCCCAGGTCGGCCCCCTCGTAGCGGTAATCGCCGACGCCGGAGATCCGCAGGAAGAAGGCGCGGTTCTCCCGCTGGACGGTGCGCCGGTGGGTCTGCATGCGGACATAGCGGGCCTGGCCGTCGTCGCCCATCTCCCAGATGCCCGACGCGGGCGCGCGGCAGATCCGATCGACGGACTTGTCGGTGTGCTTGATGACCAGCTGCGACCAGCTGTCGATGTTGTCGGGGTTGGCCCAGCGGTCGTTGAGGCCGGCGACATCGAGCTCGAAGTCGATGTCCATCCATTCGAGCAGGTGGAACAGGACGAGGGGCGCGTCCGCGTGGGCGAAGCAGGCCAGGTTGGTCATGGAGCTGGCGCCGGTAATACGGGGGTTGCACTCGCCGAGGTACACCGCGCCGGAGTCCAGGTCGGTCAGGAAGTCGAGCTCGAAATAGCCGCGGTAGCCGAGCTTGCGCAGCTCCTCGCCGAAGGCGAAGGCCGCGGCCCGGGCGTTGGCGCGGACGCCGGCGTCGAACGCGCCGGCGAAGACCTCGTTGCCGCACCAGCCGCCGCGGTACGGCGTCAGCTCGGGGAAGCCGACCAGCTCGGTCATCAGCGGGCCGACGATGGTGCCCCGGCGGGTCACGCAGGCCTCCAGGGCCGAGCCGCGGCAGCGGATGCGTTTCATCACCTTGACCTCGGGCGCCTCGGCGATCTCCTCAGCGTGCTTCTCGAAGTCCTTCTCGTCGGAGATGAAGAAGGTGGTGTGGCCGGAGTCGCCGTAGGCGGTCTGGACGACCAGATCGGGGCCGAGGCGCTTGGCGGCCGTGCGCAGCGCCTTGTACGAGTCGACCTTCGCGAGCACATTGGGCACGCTCGGCACGCCGGCGCGGTCCGCGATGCGCGTCGTCTCGACCTTGTCGTCGATGCGGCTGCGAAGGGCGGCGGGGGGGAAGCAGACTTCAAGCCCGATCTTCTTGCAGAGTTCCTCCGTCTTCTCGTCGAACATGAGGAACATCGCCTTGCCGCCGGGGCCGCGCTGCTGGATGAAGCGGATGACATCCTCGTGGCTGAGCAGGTAGTTGTTGATGTCCTCGATGGAGGTGAACGGCTCGTGGGGCTTCTCCGGCGGGACGAAGACATTGGGGTGCTGCCCGTCGAAGCAATCGATGGCGTTGATGAAGGTGAAGTTGCGGACCCACTCGTCCATGCCGAGCAGGTTGATCGGCGTGGCGCTGATGAAGTAGACCGGCTCGGTGTTCCGGAAGAAATGGCGTCGGATCGCGGAGATCCCGTCCAGCGTCGGCCCGGCGTCGGTCCGCGTCGGGTGAAGCGGCCGCATCGCGTTGTATTCGGCCTTGCGTCCGGGGCGAGGCGCCTTTGTGTTCCGCGTCGGGCTCATGGTTTACCTGCTTTCGTCTGGTTTTCGGTGCGGGCCTCGGGAACGGCGTGGGTCGACAGCCCGGCGGCGGCGCGTTTGAGCGCGGCTTTGCTGAAGACGCGCAGCCCGTCCTTGGGGTTGTAGCCGTGGATTTCCTTCACATCCAGCGCCAGGAGGTAGGCGATGATCTCCGCGCTGATCACCTGGCCCGGCACCAGCACGGGGAAGCCCGGCGGGTAGGGCGTGATGAACGCGGCCGAGACGAACTCCCGCCCCTCGCGGATGGCGGCGAGGGTGCGCTCGGAGAGGGGCGCACTCTCGAGGTTGTCTTGCTCGTACGCCATGAAGAAGGCGCGGCGGAGATCACCCTCGGGTGTGCCGGTGTCGTCGGGCCGGAAGGCGGCGTGGAAGCGGCTGAAGTTGGGCAGGGGCGGGCCTTCGAGCAGCGATTCGACCCGGGCGCACCGGCGTGCGCGGTCGGCCGCGCTCTCGGTGGCGATCTGATCGGAGAGATCGCGCGAGATCGACGCGAGGACCTCGATCAGGTAGGCCACATCGCCCCGCGTCGTGCCGATGTTGGGCATGAAAAGGGCCGAGTTGCGCGAGGTCTTGTTGATCTGGATGTCGTACTTCTCGATCAGCATGTTGCGCAGCGTGTCGCCGTCCATGCCGGTCGAGGCGACCGAGAGCGTGACGCGGGTGGGATCGAGCGTGAACTCGTCCATGCGCCAGGCTCGCTCCATGTTGCCCCAGCCCTGCTCGGGGTCGTAATAGAAGTCCAGGCCGGACGGGCGGAACTCGGCCGGGATCATGTGCTGCGGACGCAGCACGGAGAAGAAGCGGGAGATATCCGGGTGGTTGTTGACGCAGGCCCGCAGCGTCATGGCCAGATCGATGGTCTGCTCAACGAGCTGGTAGCCCTCGAGCTCGACCTGACGCCGGCCCACATCGAGCGAGGCGATGATCTGGTAGTTGGGCGAGGTCGATGTGTGCGTCATGAACGCTTCGTGGAACGCCGGGGAGACCTTCTGCTCGAAGTCCTCGTCGTAAACATGGATCATCGATCCCTGACGGAGCGAGGTGAGCGTCTTGTGCGTGCTCTGCGTGGAATAGACGCGGATGCGCACCTCGTCGGGGTCGGCCATCGGGCCGGTCTGCCCGCCGCCGGCTTGCGCATCGCGGAACTTCTCGCGGTATTCCGGGCTGCGGTACATGTCGCGCAGCCTTTCCGCGGCGTCCATGCCCGTGCGTTGACGCAGCGTGGGCGTGAAGCGTGCGAAGGCGAACCATGCCTCGTCCCAGAGGAACACCATGTCCGGCTTGATGGCCAGGACCCGGCGCATGACCATCTCGGGGTCGTAGGTAATCCCGTCGAAGGTGCAGTTGGTCAGGATGAGCATCCGGACGCGGTCGAGCTTGCCGGCCGCCTTGAGCGCCAGGAGCTGGCGCTCGATCTCCGCGATGGGCACCCCGCCGTACATCGAGTATTCCTGCAGCGGGTAGGAATCGAGGTAGACCGGCATCGCCCCGGCGAGCATGATGGCGTAGTGGTGGGACTTGTGGCAGTCACGGTCGACCAGCACGATATCGCTGGGCTGGATAAGGGCCTGGAGCACAATCTTGTTGGCGGTGGAGGTGCCGTTGGTGGCAAAGAAGGTCTGGCGGGCGCCGAAGGCGCGGGCCGCGGCTTCCTGGGCTTTCTTGATCGGGCCGCGGGGCTGGAGGAGTGAGTCCAGCCCGCCGTTGGTGGCGGAGGTTTCCGCCAGGAAGATGTTGGGCCCGTAAAAGTCGTGGAGATCACGGGCCCAGTGCCCGCTGGTCATGGACTTGCCGCGGGCGATGGGCAGGGCGTGGAACACGCCGGTTGGCTTGGCGCTGTAGGCGCGCACCGCGTCGAAGAACGGGGCCTCATATCGCGCCCGCACGCCCTTGAGGATGCTCAGGTGCAGTTCCATGAACTGCTCAAGCCGGTAGAAGCTGCGACGGAAATCCTTGCCGATCCGCCCGGCGGCGCTGGCCAGGGGTGTGTCGGTGACCAGGTACAGATCCAACTCCGGCCGCAGGTGTTTGAGCAGGCGGCCGAGGGCGATGCTGCGCTCCAGACCAAAGGTGGTCGGCAGGCTGTCACTGCTGATCACCTTGAGGTAGCGGCGCAGCGCCGGGTGGGTGTTCTGCGTGTGGAAGGCGTAGTTGTACCGGAGCACGACGGCCTGGATCGTTGGGTTGAATAGGACCGCGATGACGCAGTCCTCCAGGCTGGGCACCGCGAGCACGTCGTAGATCGTCTCGTCCGAACCACGCCTGCAGGCGGCGAGGCTGGTGCGCAGATCGTCGTGCTCGTACGCATCGACCCCGTCGACGAAGAGCACCTCGAAGTACGGCTTGGCGCGGTGGCCGGGGCGATCCGGTCCGGGGCGCTCGCTGCGCGGCTGGCCGCGATCTTCGGTGTGGATCGCCCCGCCGCGCTCGCGGTAGGCGTCGCCGATCAGCAGTCGGGCGATCTCGGCGATCTCGGACGCCAGATCCGCGTACTCGCCGCGCTCGAAGAGACGGGCCAGCCGGTCCATGCGGGCCTGGCCTGGATACGCCCAGTAGGGCTCGAGCGAGGCGAGCGTGTCGAGGCTCTTGGCGACCTTCTCCTTCGGTTCGGCGGTGTCTCTCCCGGCGAGTGCGAACTCCTTGAGCCAGGTGGTGCGCAGGAGCAGATCATTCCAGGTGTCCATGCGCAGCAGCGGTGCGCTGTACTTCCGCACGGCGCGTGCGGTCTCATCGGCATGGTCGTATGACCGATTCAAACACCACCCCCGCCCGGCGCCATGGGCGGCTCAGCGGACTTGATGAGCGGTACGGGCAGGCTGAGTTCCTCGGGCGCGATCGTGTCCGGCGGCGGCGCGGGGATGCCGTTCTTCGGGCCGATTCCGGCCTTGGAGCCGCGGGCCATCTTCTCCAATGCACCGAGCGTATCGAGGTACGGGTCGGACCACGCCGCGCGGTTGTAGACGGAAAAGTCCACCCTGCGATCGCGGAAGCTTTTCAGGGGTTGGCCCAGGCCCTTGAGCCCGACCTCGCGGGATCGCTGGACGCGCTCGATATCGATCTCGATGGGCAGAAGTTCCTCGTTGCTGCCCGCCTGGTAGAGCACATCGCCGTTGGGGGCCACCAGCAGCGACCGGCCGTTGCCCCCGTCGCCGATGCCGTTGATGTCGATCACGAAGCACTGGTTCATGGCCGCGCTGGCCCGCACGATCGAGAGCTCCACATCCCGATCGATCGAGGGGGTCAGGGTGGGGTGGATGATCACCTCCACGCCCATCGCGGCCAGCGTCCGCGTCGTCTCGGGGAACCACATGTCGTAGCAGATGCTCAGACCGAACCGCCCGATGTCCGGCACATCGAACACGCAGAACTCCGTCCCGCTCTCCACGCCGACCTCGTAGGGCATGAAGGGGAACATCTTGCGGTAGCGCGTGACCACACGCCCGGAGGGATCGATCACCGGCGCGGTGTTATAGATCCCGGAAGCGGTCTGCTCGTACAGCGAGCCGGGGATCAGCCAGATGCCGTGCTTGGCCGCGACGCGCTGGTAGGCCTCTTCGACCTCACTGGGCAGTGGCATCGCGTTCCCGGTCCACCCGCCGAAGGTCGCCAGCTCGCTCATGACCACCATCTGCACCCACGGGTACAGCGTCATGAGCATCTCGATGCGGTTGAGGATGTGCGGCATGTTCGGGGAACTTCCCGAAACATGAAGCTGAAGACCGGCGATGGCGAACGGACGCATGAATCAGGCCTCCTGACCAACGGACACACGGGCGGAGCCCGTGGCCGAAACAACCGCATTTTCCAGGATGTCCAGCCCGCGTGCAAGCTGCTCGTCTGTGATCACGAGCGGCGAAAGGATGCGGATGACATTGCTCGCCTGGCCGGCGGAAATAATCAGCAGGCCGTTCTCTCGGCATGCGGTGATCACCCGCTTGACGGTTTCCGAGGCGGGCCTGGATGGGTCTCCGCGCTCGTGCAGTTCCATTGCCATCATAGCACCGAGGCCGCGGACGCTGGTGACATCGGGCACCCTGGCGGCGATCGCCTCGAACCGCTCGCGGATGACCTGGCCGATCCGCTGGGCCCGCGCGTTGAGGTCGAGTTCCTCCATGCGCCGGATGGTGGCTAGGGCCGCGGCGCAGGACACCGGATTGCCGCCGTAGGTCCCGCCGACCGTGCCCGGGATGACCCGGTCCATCACGCTGGCCTTGCCGATCACGCAGGAGATGGGCATGCCCCCGCCCATGGACTTGGCCCACGGCGAGAGATCGGGCAGGACGCCGAGGTGTTCGTACGCCGCCCAGCGGCCGGTGCGGGCGAAGCCGGTCTGCACCTCGTCGAAGATCAGCATGATGCCGTGTTCGTCGCAGATGGCGCGCAGGCCCCTGGCGTAGGCCTTGGGCAGCACATGGAACCCGCCCTCGCCCTGCACCGGCTCGATGATGATCGCGGCGACGCTGGCGGGGGAGATCGTATTGATGAAGGCCTCGCGCAGGCGCACCAGCTCACGCCGGACCAGATCGTCCTCGCTGATCCGTTCCCCGGGCTGGGCGCTGGGGTAGGGCAAGCGGTAGATTTCCGGCACGAACGGGCCGCAGCCGGTCTTGTAGGTCACCTTGGATGTCAGCGTGGAGCAGAGCAGCGTGCGCCCGTGGAACGCGCCGGTGAAGCAGATCACCGCCGGACGCCCCGTGGCCTGACGGGCGATCTTGATCGCGTTCTCCACCGCCTCGGCCCCGGTGTTGACGAGCATGGCCTTGGTCTGCCCGGGGCGGTCGTCGTGGGGGAACAGACGCACCAACTCCTCGCAGAGCGCGACATAGCCCTCGTAGGTGGCGACATGGATGCAGGCGTGCTGCAGCCTGCCCGCCTGCTCGCGGATCGCCGCGACCACGGCCTCGTCCGAGTGGCCCACATTCATCACGCCGATGCCGCCGGCGAAGTCGATGAACGCACGCCCGTCCACATCCGTGATGATCGCGCCCTCGGCGCTGGCCGCGGTCATCGTCGACAGCCGCCCGACCCCGGGGCACACCACCGCCTCGCGCCGCCGGATCAGTTCCTCGCCCTTGCTCATCGGTTCCTTCCTTCGCAACGGACCCGCTCAGAGTCCCCAGGAGACATACTTGATCTCGGTGTACTCGTCCATGACATACCGACCGCCCTCGCGCCCGAAGCCGGAGTGCTTGACGCCCCCGAACGGCGCCTGGGCCGTCGACGGCCCGCCGTCGTTCGCGCCGACGATGCCGTACTCGAGGGCCTCGGCCACGCGCATCAGCCGCGAAGCGTCCCGGGTGAAGAAGTACGCGGCCAGCCCGTACTCCGAATCGTTCGCCAGGCGGACGCCCTCGTCCTCGTCCTTGAACCGCGTGACCGCGGCCACCGGGCCGAAGGTCTCCTCGCGGAAGATCTTCATCTCCGGCGTCATCCCGGTGATCAGCGTCGGGGCGTAGAACCGGTCGGCCAGGCCGTCGATCCGCACCCGCTCGCCGCCGGCGCGCACCGTGCCGCCCTTGCCGATCGCGTCGCGCACATGGGACTCGACCTTCTCCACCGCCGCGTCGTTGATGAGCGGGCCGATCGAAACGCCATCGCCCGTGCCCTCGCCGACTTTCAGGTCATTGATCGCCTCGGCGAACCGCTCCACGAACGCGTCATGGATGCCCTCCTGCACGATGAACCGATTCGCGCAGATGCAGGTCTGGCCCGCGTTGCGGAACTTGCAGGCCGTCGCCGCGGCCACGGCCTTGTCCAGGTCCGCGTCGTCGAAGACCAGGAACGGCGCGTGCCCGCCCAGCTCCAGTGAAAGCCGCAGCAGATGCTCGGACGCGCCCTTCATCAGGACCCGCCCGACCTCGGTCGAGCCCGTGAACGAGAGCTTGCGCACGCGGTCGTCGTCCAGCCACGCCCCGCCGATCGCCTTGGCTTCGCCCGTGATCACATTGACCACGCCCGCCGGGATGCCGACCTCCTCGGCCAGTTCCGCGATCGCCAGCGCGCTCAGCGGCGTGTCCTCCGCCGGCTTGATGACCACCGGACAACCGCACGCCAGCGCCGGGCCGAGCTTGCGCGTGATCATCGCCGCCGGGAAGTTCCAGGGCGTGATGATCGCGGCCACTCCGACCGACTGGCGGAGCACCAGGATCCGCTTGCCCGCGGCGGAGGCCGGGATGATCTCCCCGTACAGCCGCTTGCCCTCTTCCGAGGCCCATTCGAGGAACGACGCGGCGTAGGCGATCTCGCCCTTGGACTCGCCCAGCGGCTTGCCCTGCTCGGCCGTCATCAACCCCGCCAGGCGATCCTGGTCGCGCATCATCGCCCGGCCCAGTTCGCCGACCAGCTTGCCCCGGTCCGCGGCCGTCCTCGAACGCCAAGCGGGCCACGCCGCGAAGGCCGCATCGACGGCCCGCCGGGCTTCGGCCCCCCCCATGCGGGGGACGCTGGTCAGCACCCGGCCCGTGGCCGGGTTGGTCACCTCGAAGGTCTTGCCGCTGTCCGCACCGACCCATTCGCCGTTGATCAGGCATTCCGTTCGCATCGAGCCTCAAACCGCCTTTCCGACCTGTCCGTCATGATAGCGCGGGCGACCCCGTTCCCGGGGCCGGATCCCCAGCGAAACCCCCCCCGGGTCGGTGTGCCCGTCCCCGGGCGGTTCACGCGATCAGGGCCGAAATCTCCTTGATGAGGATGAAGACCGCCATCACGACCAGGAACAGCGCAAAGCCTCGCCGAAGGGATTCCTGTTTGACCCGGGTGTTCAGCGCCTTTCCGACCAGGCTGCCCACGAAGCCGATCAGGACGAACAGGCCGATGATCGTCCAGTCCACGCCGTCCCCGGCCGCGCTCAGCACGCCGAGGTACTTCCAGAAACCCGCCGCGGACTTGAGGGCGATGATCACCAGGCTGGTGGCCACCGCGCGGCGCATGGGCAGCCCGCCAAGCAGCACGAGCGCGGGCACGATCAGGAACCCGCCACCCACGCCCACGAACCCGGTCAGCACGCCGACCACGACCCCGTCGCCGACGATCCGGGCCCACGGGCGGGCCGGGATCTTCTCGGCGTCCGGTGATCCCGCATCCCCGGTGTTCCCCGCGGGCTTGGGAGGCTTCCACATCCGCTGCGCCGCCAGCAGCATGACGCACGCGAAGACCAGCAACTGCACATACCCCGGCACAAATCCGGCTATCCACGCGCCCCCGTAGGTCCCGATCATCGCCGGCACGCCGAAGAGCCCGACGGAACGCCAGTCGATCAGCTTGGCCCGTGCATACGGCAACGCGCCCAGAAACGCGATCCCGCCCACGATCGCCAGGGACTCGGCGATGGCGACCTTGTCCGGGTGGCCGAGCAGGTAGACCAGCACCGGCACGGTCAGGATCGACCCCCCCGAGCCGAACAGTCCCAGGGACAGACCGATCGCCAGCGCGCCGAGCAGGGCGAAGATCATCGGCCTTCAACTCCGACTCGGACGGCGCACCGCTCAGGATGCACAGGATGCCCCGCCGGATCCCGACACCCGGTTCCACGGCATCCTGCCCAGCAGCATGGCCATCCCGCACCAGCCCGTCGCGCCAGCGAACATCAGCCCGCAGCCGACAAAGGCCGAGATCGCCAAAAACCAAAGGTTCTGGGAGATCAGAGCGAGCACCACGCCCAGCACGATCAGGAATCCGGCGGTGAGCTGCACCTGACGCATCACGGGCAGCCTCGGCGCGCCCGCTGGTTTGACGGTGGGCCGCCCGGACGCCTTCCAGGCCTCGATGCCGCCCGCCAGGTGGAAGACCCGTTCGCCCTGATTGGCGTACCGGCCAGCCGCGTCCGCCGAGCGGCGGCCCGAGCGGCACTGGAACACGAGCCGTGCGCCCGGGTGCCTGGCCCGCAGCACGGACGCGTCAAACTTCGACAGCGGCATCAGCTCCGCCCCGTCGATGCGCTCCTCGGCGTGCTCGAAGTCCTCGCGTACATCCACAATGACCGTGTTGCCCTCCCGCACCCAGCCTTCGAGCATCTCGGGGGACAGTTCGGTCAGCTCGGTCTTGTCGCTCTGTGTCGCGGTGCTCATGCGTTCACCTGTTCGCCTTTCTTCCCGGCCGCCTGCTCCCAGGCCAGGTAACCACCCCTCAGATTGATCACGTCGAAACCGTTGCGCTGCAGGAACGACGAGGCCCGCGCCGAGCGCACGCCGCTGCGGCAGTGCACCAGCAGCGGCCCGCCGCCCGGGACTTCGTCCAGCCGCGACGCCAGGCGCGTGTGCGCGATATTGGTCGCGCCGTCGATGTGCCCCTCGTCGTACTCGGTCTTCCGGCGCACATCCAGCACGCGGACAGCGCCATCCCCGACCAGGCCGACCGCCTCCTTCGCGGGGACCTCGCGGACCGTGTCCAGCCGGTGCGTCCCGTCCGCGTAGGAGCCGATCTCCGACGCGTCGAACCAGCCGCGGATGTCGTCGAGCCCGACGCGGATCAGGTCCCGCACCGTCTCGTCCAGCCGTTCCGGCTCAACGATCAGCACGATCGGCTCGTCCACGCCGATCAGCGAGCCCGCGTCGGTGTTGAACGACTTGATCAGCGGAAGCGAGAGCGAGCCGGGGATGTGCCCGTCGCGGTACGCCGCCCACTCGCGGGTGTCCGCCACCGCCACCGTCTTTGTATCGATCCCGCGCAGCTCGTCCACGGACAGCTTCTTCGGTTCCGGGACGCCGCCCAGCACGGGCGGGCCTTCTTTGTTGATCTTCTTCATGTACGCAAAGTACAACGGCGGTTCCGGCTGCCCGCTGAGGATGAAATCGACGAAGCCCTGCTCGTCCGTGGCGGCCCGGATCGCCGGGTTGAACCGCTTCTCATAGCCCACCGTGCTCATCGGCACCGCGCCGAGCGCCTTGCCGCAGGCGCTGCCCGCGCCGTGGCCCGGCCAGACCTGCACGAAGTCGGGCAGGTCGTCGAGCTTGTGCACGGTCTGGTACAGCCGCCTGGCGGACGGCTCCATCGCCCCCGCGTGCCCGGCGGCCGATTCGAGCAGGTCCGGACGGCCCAGATCGCCGACGAACACGAAGTCCCCGGTCGCAACGCCGATCGGCGCGTCCGCGCCCGCGCCGTGGTCGGTCACGAGATACACGAGATGCTCGGGCGTGTGCCCCGGCGTGTGGACGGCCTTGATCTCGATCTGACCGATGTGGAACGAGTCCCCGTCCTTGAGCAGCCGGTGGTCGTACGAACCGCCGCCGGGCTTCTTGTCGAGCCACCGGTACTTCCAGTCCGCGTCGCCCTCGTCAGAGACATAGACCTTCGCCCCGACGCGCTCGGCCAGCTCGCGCGAGCCGGACACGAAGTCCGCGTGGATGTGCGTCTCCGCCGTCGCCACGATCCGCAGCCCGTTGTCCTCGGCCAGCCCGATGTAGCGATCAATATCCCGCTCGGGGTCGATCACCACCGCCTCGCCGGTCCGTTGGCAGCCGATCAGGTAGGCGGCCTGGGCGAGCTTCTCGTCGTAGATCATGCGCATGAACATGGTGGGCCCTCATGGATGGTCCTGCTGTGCATTCTAACAACCATGTTCCGCCGGCCTTTGTTCAGCCATGAGAATTTCCGGTCTAGCATGCCCCATGAAGCGCAAGACCACACAAGCCCGAACCCTCGCGGTGTACGCCGGCGTCCTGGCGCCGACCCTGCTCCTGACCGCCTGCGGCGATCCGGAGATTGAGGAGCACCGGGTCCCCAAGGGGGTCGAGACGATCCCGGACGCCGACACGCCCACCGCCCCCCCAGCGGCCACCCAGCCGCCCGCCGCCGACCCGTACGGCGCCCCGGCCGCGGCTTCCGACGCGGACCGCCCCTGGACCGCTCCCGCGGCGTGGCGGTTTGACCCGACCGAGCGTCCCATGCGGCTGGCGACCTACGAAGCCCCGGCCGACGGCGTTCCCGTCGAGGTCGCCATCACCCGCTTCCCCGGCGATGTCGGCGGCATGCTCGCCAATGTCAACCGGTGGCGCGGCCAGATCGGCCTCCAGCCCGTCACCGAGGCGCAACTCGAAGACGCCATCGAGCGAGCGGACAACCTCGGCTTCGAGATCAGCCTGATGCACCTCGAAGGCCCGGAGCTGCACATGCTCGCCGCGAGCATCTACGAAACCGCGGCGGACCGCACCTGGTTCGTCCGCGTGACCGAGCGCCCGGAGCGCGCCGCGATGGTCAAGGACGAGGTCTTCGCCTTCGCCCGCACCTTCGGGGCGGACTGAGTTGCTCAGCCGATCGCCGATGCGGTGATCGGTGCGGCCTGCGAGTAGCCTTCCTTCTTGAGCCGGTTCACGATCTGCATCACCACCGAAAGGCTCACGGTCACGCCCTGCGCCCCGATGTTGCGGTAGTACAGCCGGTCGTCCTCGTCGGTGAAGCGGTCGGCCTTGAGATACTGGCGGATATGGCCGGTGGAATCCTTCAGCGCCGAGTGCAGGTCCATCAGCATCGAGACCAGCTCGGGCGCGAGGTACTCGGAGTACTTCATGTTCAGGATGCTCCACACATCCTCGGCCTTCTCGTTGAGGTAGTCGTAGGTCCGATCCGTAAACAGTTCCCCCGCGTCGATCCGGGATTCGAGCGCGGCGGGGTCGAGGGCGCACAGCTCATCGAACAGCGCGGCCCGCTGTCCCCGGATCGACGCAAGGTTTTCGTCCTCGCCCGCCTCGGGATCGATCTGCGGCCGGAACCGGAAGACCCGCGTCGCGATCCCGTCGCGGAGCCGGTTGCTCGTCCGCGCGATGAGGTAATCCACCTGACCCTGCACGATCTTCCAACGCCTCGACTTGGTCCGAACAAGCAGCGAATCGATGATGAACAGCGTGAACGCCGCCCCGAGCAGCTCGGAGATCATGTTCAGCGTGAAATCCGGTGCGTACGACCGCAGCCCGATCAGCACCGCGATCGTGAACCCCATCACCCCGTAGACCAGCAGCGGCAGGTCGGAGCTGGGAAACCGTTTCGCAATACGGGCACGCAGCGACTGTTTGCGATCTTCCACTGGAGCTTCTCCGGTTCAGGGAACCCCGGCGATCGGCCGGTGGGACCATCTTACTGCCGATCAGCCGACCCACGCGTCGCCTGATCAACGGCACGCATCAACAAGTTGCTCCGGTGTCTCTCTCTCTGCGACCAATCTGCAACACCGCGGCCGCTCCGGTGGGACCGGTGCGGTATCCTCCGGATGCCACGCACTCTCTCGCACGGAGTCTGACATGATCCGCACCCTTTTCGCTCCCCTTGCCTCCCTGCGCCTCACCGTGCTCCTGCTCGCCCTGTCGATGGTGCTGATCTTCGTTGGCACCCTCGCCCAGGTCCGTGTCGGGGTCTGGGAAGCGGTGGACACCTATTTCCGCAGCGCGATCGCGTGGGTGGACCTCCAACTGCTGGTCCCCGAGTCGTTGGGCCGCGTGCCCTACAGCGTGCCGTTCCCGGGCGGCGCGACGATCGGCCTGCTGCTCCTGCTCAACCTGCTGGCCGCCCATTCGGTCCGCTTCAAGCTCACCAAGCGTCGTTTCGGCGTCATGCTGCTCCACGCCGGGCTCATCGTCCTGCTCGCCGGTGAGTTCGTCACCGCCGTCTTCGCCGACGAGGGCCTGATGAGCATCAACGAGGGCCAGACCGTCCGCTTCGTCGAAGACATCCGCACGGCCGAGTTGGCGGTCATCGACCCGACCGACCCCGATGCCGACCGGGTGATCACCGTGCCGGGCGTGCTGCTCGAGCGGGCCGCCCGGACCGGCAAGCCCGTGCGCCACGATTCGCTGCCCTTCGAGATCGAGGTGACCGAGTGGATGCCCAACGCGCGGCTGCTCCGCGCCACCGGCAACGCACGCCCCGCGGCCGACCATGGCGTCGGCGCCGAGGCGTTCCCCGAAGCCTTGCCGCCCGTCCGCGGCGTCGACGGCGCCCAGACCGACGCCCCCGCCGCGGTCGTCCGGCTGATCCAGAACAACCGATCGCTGGGCACCTGGCTGCTCTGGGCCAATCTGATCGATCCCCAGGCCGTCGAGACCGCCGATGCCCGCTACGGGCTCGCGCTGCGATTCCGGCGCACCTACAAGCCCTACGAGCTGACCCTGCTCGAGTTCCGCCACGACCGCTTCGTCGGCACCCAGATCGCCCGCAACTTCTCCAGCCGCCTCCGACTGGTCGATCCCGAGCGCGGCGTGGACCGCGAAGTCCTCATCTGGATGAACAACCCGCTGCGATACCGCGGCGCGACCTTTTACCAGGCCTCCTACAAGCCCGACGAGTCCGGCACCATCCTCCAGGTCGTCCGCAACCCCGGCGCGGTCCTGCCCTACGCGGCGTGCATCCTCGTCGCGATCGGCATGCTCTGGCACTTCGGCCTGGGCATGACCGCCTTCCTGCGCCGACGGGGTGAACGGGCGGCCCGCGAGCGGGCATCCGGAACCGCCCCGGCCCCGAGCCCCGCCCGCAGGGCCCTCCCGTGGGCGGTGGGGGCCCTCGGCCTGCTCATCGCCGGTTCCGAGCTCGCCCGCCCGGTGCCTTCGGGCCAGTACGACCTGCGAACCTTCGGCCTGCTGCCCGTCTCCTCCGGCGGGCGCGTCAAGCCCATGGACACCGCCGCCCGCCACGCGCTCATGGTCGCCGGGGGGCGGCAATCCGTCCGCCATGAAGAAGGTTCCGTGCCCGCGATCGAGTTTCTGGTCGGCCTGATGGCCCGGCCCGAGGCCATCGCCGATCTGCCCGTGGTCCGCGTCGATCATCCCGATGTGCTCTCGCTGCTCGACCTGACCCCGGAACAAGGGGGACGCGTCAGCCTCAACACGATCGAGCCGCACTGGGAGCGGATCGCGGACCAGGCACACCGCGCCTTCGACATCGATTCCAAGCGCCGCGACGCCTTCCAGCGGGCCGTCGTCCGGCTCTACATCTCGGTCGATACGCTGCTGGCCAACGCCCGCATGCGGGACCCGTACATCGTGCCCCCGCTGCGTGAGGGCGAGGAGTGGCAGAGTTTTCACGCCGCGTTTCTTGAGTCGGGCATCGCACGCCCGGAGGGGCATCCCACCACGCCGCACGGTGCTTCGAACCTTGAGGGCATCCACCCCGCCGTGGCCTACGCCATCGCCATGATGACCGCCTACAGCGAGTCGGACCCCGAGGCCTTCAACCGGGCCGTCGGCGGCTACCACGCGCTGCTGCGCCGCGAGATGCCGGCCACCATGCGACGAATGGATCTCGAAGTCCTCTTCAACCGCGCCCGCCTCTTCGCCGGAACCACCGCGGTCTATGTGCTCGCGTTCATGCTGATCATCGGCTCGATGTTCCTCCGCCTGCGATCCGATCAGGGTGCCGGCCGAGGTTCACTCGCGCCGGAACGCATGCGCGTCTCGGCGGTCGGCCTGCTCTGGGCCGCGTTCGCGGTGCACACCCTGGCCATCGCGATCCGGATCTACCTCCAGGGCCGCCCGCCGGTCACGAACCTCTATTCATCGGCGGTGTTCGTCGGCTGGGCCGCGGTGCTGCTGGGTCTTCTGCTCGAGCGGTGGCACCCGATCGGCGTCGCCGCCCTCGGGGCGGCGGGGGTGGGCTTCGCCACGCTGATCGTGGCCCACAACCTCGGCTCCGACGGCGACACCATGCAGATGATGCAGGCCGTGCTCGACAGCAACTTCTGGCTGGCTACCCATGTGATCACGATCACCCTGGGCTACTCGGCCACTTTCCTCGCCGGGGCGCTCGGGGCCGCCTATATCCTGCTCGGCGTCTTCACCCGCCTGCTCACGAAAGAGCGTGCCCAGACCCTCACCAAGATGGTCTACGCCGTCGTCTGCTTCGCCCTGCTGCTCAGCTTCGTCGGGACGGTGCTCGGCGGGATCTGGGCGGACCAGTCCTGGGGCCGCTTCTGGGGCTGGGATCCGAAGGAGAACGGGGCCGCCCTGGTCGTCCTGCTCGCCGCGATCATCCTCCACGCCCGCTGGGCCGGCATTATCCGCCAGCGCGGCATCATGGCCCTGGCCGTGGGCGGCAACATCGTCACCGCGTGGAGTTGGTTCGGCACCAACATGCTCGGCATTGGTCTGCACTCCTACGGGTTTATGGAGTCAGCGGTCTTCTGGCTCATCGCGTTCGTCGTGTCCCAGCTCGCGTTGATCGCGCTGGCGCTGTTGCCGATGGCCGCGTGGCGGAGCCACGCCGCGGATCCGTCGCACGGAGTTGCGAATCAGTCGCAGCGGTGAGCGGTCGGACACCCGGGTTGTAGGTACCCGCGCATCGTGTTAGACTCCCGTACGCACACAGGATCCGGATGACACGCACGAACGCACAATCAGGGCACGCCCCGAACGGGGGATGCAGGAACGGCTGGCGCCGGGGCCTCATCGCGCAGGTCGGCTTCCTGCCTATCGCCGCGTGCGTCCTGCTGGGCATGCTCGCCGGCATCGGTTCGTTCACCTTCGGCTACGGCCAGGGCGCGTCCTATCTGTCCAACGACCCCGCGGCCTGCGCCAACTGTCACGTGATGCAGGACCACTACAACTCGTGGCAGAACTCCAGCCACAAGCATGTGGCCACCTGCAACGACTGCCACCTCTCCCATCACCCCATCGGCAAGTGGATCACCAAGGGCGACAACGGCTTCTTCCACTCGCTCGCCTTCACGACCGGCAACTACCCCGACCCGATCCGTATCAAGCCCCGCAACAGCCGCGTCACACAGAACGCGTGCCTGCAATGCCACAGCGATTTCGTACACAGCATGCTGCCGCAACGCCCCGGCGGCGACATGCTCTCCTGCGTTCATTGCCACTCCGATGTCGGCCACGCGCACAGATAGCCGACCCTGATCAGCACCGGTGACCACCATGAGCGACCAGAAACCATCCGCCCCCCCCAAGAACCGCGCCAAGCGCAACTTCCTCCTGCTGCTCGGCGTGGTGGGGGTGGTGGCCGTCGCCACCGTCGTGGTCACCTTCACGCTGATCACCATGTTCGAGCACAAGCAGGCCGCCCGTACGCCCTACCTGCGTATCGCCGACCTCAACGAGATCAGCGTCGACCCCGCGCCGTGGGGCCTGAACTGGCCGCACCACTTCGAGCAGTACAAGCAGACCGCCGGCGACGAGTTCTACGGCGGGTCCAGCGCGATGCCGCAGAGCAAGCTCGAGCAGAGCCCGTGGCTCAAGCGGCTGTTCGCCGGCTACGCCTTCAGCATCGACTACCGCGAGGCCCGCGGCCACGCCTACATGCTCTACGACCAGGTGGTCACCGAACGCGTCAACCAACGCCCCCAGGCCGGCGCGTGCCTGCACTGCCACGCCTCGGTCAATGTCCTCTATCGCAAGGCCGGCCTCGAGGCCATGGGTCTGCCCGCCGACGACGAGGCCCTCGCCGGGGACTTCAACATGGAGGCAGTCATCAAGGGCTTCGAGACCCTCAGCCGCAAGCCGTACTTCGAGGTCCTCGAGATGCTCACCCAGATGCCCGATGGCACCGGGCCCGACGGCCGGCCCACCTTCGAGTCCCCGCCCGTCGGCGGCTTCAACGGCGCGCAGGTCCCCGAGGGCCACTTCGCCATGAGCGAGGCCCACCCGGTCAGCTGCATCGACTGCCACAACCCCAACACCATGGAGATCCGCATCACCCGCCCGGGCTTCGTCCTCGGCATGGCCAAGCTCGCCGAGAGCGACGACCCGCTGCCCCACATGCCCAGCGTCGAACGCTGGCGCCGGGGCAGCCGCGCCGAGCCGTACGACCCCAACAAGCTCGCCACACGCCAGGAGATGCGTTCGTTCGTCTGCGGCCAGTGCCATGTCGAGTACTACTGCGCCACCGAGGACACCCTGACCTTCCCATGGGGCCACGGCCTCAAGGTCGAGCACCTGGAACAATACTGGGAAGAGCATGTCTTCCCCAACGGCACGCCTTTCTATGACTACAAGCACGGCGAGACCGGCGCGCCGCTCTTCAAGGCCCAGCACCCCGAGTTCGAGCTCTGGAGCCAGGGCATCCACGCCCGCTCCGGCGTGAGCTGTTCCGACTGCCACATGCCGTACGAGCGCGTCGGGGCGATGAAGCTGAGCAACCACAATGTCCGCAGCCCGATGGAGAACATCAACAACGCCTGCCAGACCTGCCACAATGTCCCCGAACAGGAACTGCGCGACCGGGTCAGGGGCATCCAGGACCGAACCGTCGCCCTCAAGGAACGCGCGGCCGAGGCGATGACCGAGATGCTCGACGCCATCATGGAGGCCAAGGCCTCCGGCGCGAGCGAGGCGGACCTCGCCGAGGTCTTCGTACTCCAGCGCAAGTCCATGTGGCGGCTCGACTACATCGTCAGCGAGAACTCCAAGGGCTTCCACGCCGCCCAGGAAGCCGCCCGCATCCTCGGCGAATCCATCGACTACAGCCGGCGCGCCCAGGCCCTCGCCCTGCGCCTCCGCGCCCCCGACGCCCCATCGACCGATCACATGCCCGTCGTCCCCGTGCAGGGCGTCACCGAGGACCGCTGAACCCGTGCCGGTCCGCGTCGTCCCCCGTGCCGAGGGCGCGGATGCCAACGCCCGCGGATTGCAACACGCCCGCCACGGCCCGCGCCAGCGACAGCGCGCCCGGCGAGTCCCCGTGCAGGCAGATCGTCTCGGCCGGCACGGGCGCCGTGGTTCCGTCCGATGACACAACCCGCCCCCGCAGCGCGATCTCCAATGCCTGCGCCGCCGCGGCCTGCGGAGAACCGATCATCGCCCCCGCCAGCGCGCGGGACCGCAGCCGGCCATCCGGCTCGTACACCCGGTCCGCGAACCCCTCCGCGCCCACCGCAGCGCCCCAGCCCGCCCACCACGCCAGCGCGGGCGATCCGGCCGGCCCGATGAGCCGCAGCGTCGGGTCCACGCTTTCCGCGGCCTCGAACACCGCCCGCGCGGTCGTTTCATCCTCCGCGGCGGCGTGATACAACGCCCCGTGCGGCTTGACATGGCGGAGCGGAACCCCGCAGCCCCGCGCGATGGCGTCCAGTGCACCGATCTGTTCCCGCAGCGAAGCCGACAGTTCGTCCGGTGCCATCACCACCGGCACGCGTCCGTAGTTGGCCCGGTCCGGGTACGAGGGATGCGCGCCGGCGGCGCAGCCGTGCCGCCCCGCGGTGATCAGCGATGCGCGCATCGACGATGCATCCCCCGTGTGCCCGCCGCAGGCGATGTTTACCGAGGTGACCAGCCCCATCAACGCCCGTTCGGCGGCGCGGGCGCCGTCATCAACCGCCTCGCCGAGGTCCGCGTTGAGGTCGATCGTCGGCGCTCCGCTCATCACGGCCCCTCCCCGTCAGACGCGACCGCGCGGACGAGCGCGTCCAGCTCCGACTCCTGCTGTCTCCACGCCTTCCGGGCGGCCTCCCTGGTCACATGCTCGAAACGCACGGCCTCGCCCGGCCGGAGCATGCCCAGCACGGGCAGGTCGGCCGCGATCACGCACGCGATCACCGGATAGCCGCCGGTCGTCGGGCGGTCCACGCCCAGCACGATCGGCCGGCCGTCCCCCGGCACCTGCACCGCGCCCGTCTCGGTCGGCTCGGAATCCATCCGCCCCGCGCCCTCGGGCTGAGGCACGCCGGCTCCCTCCAGCCGCACGCCGACCCGGTCGCACCGGTCCGACACCGTGAACCCGGACCGATCCAGCCCCGGCGCGGCAGGCGCCGGGAACCACTCCGCGTGCAGCCCCGGCGTCACCCGCAACACCCGGCTCGACCGCACGCCGGCCAGCCACCGCGCCGCTCGCCCGGAATCGCCCGCGGCCACCGGGCGATCCGCACGCTCCCCCAGCCCGAGCCGATCACCCGGCCGCAGCGCCCGGCCCTCGTGCCCGCCGAACCCCGCCGAGACCAGCGTCGAGCGGCTGCCCATGACCAGGTCAACCACGAACCCGCCGTCCGCGCACAGGTAGCCGCGCGCCCCCGTCCGGACCGGCCCGATCCTGATCAGCTCACCGGCCCGCACACGCACGGGCGTGCAGGGCGGCAGCCGTTCCGGCCCCGCTGGCCGTCCGATCGCGGCATCGGGGCAATCGCCACCCGCCAGGCAAACCACCACATCCTGGTCGAACACCACGCAAGGCCCGTCGAGCGTGAACTCCAGCCCGGCCGCCCCGTCCGGGTTCCCGACGATCCGGTTCCCCAGGCGCAGCGAGAGCGGATCGGTCGCGCCCGAGGCGGGCACCCCCAGGGCGCTGTGCCCCGGACGCCCGAGGTCCTGCACGGTCGTAAACATCCCGGCTTCCACGATCTGTGCCGTGCTCACCCGGTCCTCCCCGACGCGATCGCGTCGAACTCGGCCCGCGAGATCGCCCGGAAGCGGACCCGATCCCCCGCCCGGAACACCGACGGCTCGGCCCGCTCCGCGTCGAAGACCACCAGCGGCGTCGCGCCGATGATCCGCCAGCCGCCGGGCGTCGCCCGCGGGTAGATCCCCGTGCGCCCACCGGCGATGCCGACACTCCCGGCGCGTACCCGTGTCCGGGGCGATTCCAGCCGGGCCGCGTGCAACGCGTCCGGCAGCCCGTCCATGTACGCGAACCCCGGCGTGAAACCCAGGAAGCGCACCGTGTACGACCCGTCGGCGTGCGCCGCGGCGGCCTGTTCCCTGGACATCCCCGCCGCGTCGGCGATGCCCGCAAGGTCCGGCCCGAACGCCCCGTCGTAGCAGACCGGCACGACCACCTCCCGCCCGTCGACGCGGCCCGGTCCGTCTCCATCGTCAACGGCCGCCCTGGCCAGACGGAGCACTTCCGCGGCCACGCCTTCGGGATCCGCGCCCCCGAGTTCCAGCGCGATCCGGACCGACCCCGCCCCCGGGGTGATGTCCGTCGCGCCGGAGAGCCCGCGCTGGCGCAGGGCCTCGCACACCCGCCCGATGCCGTCGGCGTTGCCCTCCCCCCGCACGACGACATGCACCGACCGTTCGCTCGACCAGATGACCTGCACCTCATCCATGGTGATCGTGCACCCCGTCAGACCGCTCCGCCGCCCGGCCCGGCGTTCACAGCCGGTACCCCACCGGGTGCTCGGCCAGGGCGTAGACCTCGCGGAGCACCGTGATGGCCAGGGCGCCGGTGACGACCAGCCCGGCCATGATGGCGGCGAAGACCCACTGATTGACCCCCGCGAGCCAGCCCAGTCCGTACACCGCCGGCCAGAACGCGCCGTACCGGGCGATTTTCTCCCCCAGGCGCGGGCCGGGCCCGAGGCTGCGCCAGCGCCGCCAGATCTGCAGCGCCAGCAGCCCCGCGCCCGCCAGAGGCCAGAGCACCGCCTGCCACGGCACCCAGTCCGGCCAGAGCTCGCCCCCGAGCCGGTGGAACGCCAGATAGATCAGCACGCCGGTGCACACCAGCCACCCGAACAGCGCGAAGCCGCCGGCGCGCCGGGAGATCGCCGGGCTCTTGCGTCCCAGCGAGTGGCTCAGCCCGGCGATGACCATCGCGTGGGTCATCACCCACCACGCGGGCAGCAGGAACGACACGCCGAGGTTGGGCACCAGCATGTGCCCGGCGTAGATCACGCTGAGCAGCAGCATGCCGATCCCGGGCACGAACTTGCCCAGGGCGTTGAAGATCAGGATGGCCGTGGCCAGGAACAGCGTCGCCAGCACCGCGGGCGTCCCGAACACGGTCGCGCCCAGGACGGAGATCAGCAGCGACCCGGCCACGACCGACACCGCCGCCTCGGGCGGCAGCGCGCCGCCGACGATGGGACGGTTGGGACGCAGGATCCGGTCGCGGTGGGCGTCGAGCAGGTCGTTGAGCCCCGCGCCGAAGCCGTAGAGCCCCGCGCCCGCCAGCGCGCCCCCGGCCAGCAGCAGCCAGAGCGGGCTCTCTTCGAGCTGGGGCGTGGTCCGCTCCAGCGGCATGGCCCGGGACCACAGCGTGGTCAGCCACAGCCCGGCCACCGCGCCGAAGGCGGTGCTGACCCGGGCCAGGCGGAGAACGGGGGCGACTTCGAGGATCAGGGTGCGCACGGGTGGATGGTAGATCGGCGTGGCGGGCCGACCGCTTCGTGCCACCGACCCCGTCCTCGGGGTCGGTGGTCCCTCGATGCGGGCAAGGATGCCAAGAGCACTGACCCCGGGGACGGGGTCGGTGGCACAGGCGGGAAGCGGCGCCGGCCTACGGGCAGCCGGCGTTGAACGCGGTGAGATACGCCGCGAGGTCGAAGAAGTTGATCACGCCGAAGGGCTCGGCCAGGTCGGCGGCGGCGTCGCCGGACTGGAACAGGTCGAGGTACGCCGCGAGGTCCGTGGCGTCGAGGACGCCGAAGGGCGGCGCGAGGTCGGCGGGGCAGGGGATGGCAGAGGCGATGCGAAAACTGCCAGCTCGTCCTACATGCCATGTATCAAAATACCATGCCTGATCCCACATGTAATCGTTCGGCAAGGGACCGTTGGTGCTGAACTTCCCCAACCGCCAGAAGTTTGGCGCGTCCGGGTCCCAGTCTTCGACGAACTCCCTGTTGCCGCCGAGCAGGTCGAGCAGGCCCCACGGGCTCTGCACATCGGGATACAGGCCGAGCGGGATGTACAGCGGGCTCGCCCCCGGCCCGGCGAGTTGGATCATCTGTTCCTGGGTGAGCTGGCGGGCGACATCGCCCTCGCCCGGCATGCCGTAGACGGGCGGGGCGTCCGAACTGTGGGCGTACTCCCACCAGCCGGGCCCCTGGCCGTTCTTGTTTGGGTCGTAGTGGGCCGCTTTCAGCCATTCGTCGAGCGAGGGGATCCAGTAGCGGGCGTCGGGGTGGCGTGTGGCCTGGTCGTTGAAGGTGTTGGTGTCCTCGTTGTAGGTGAAGGTCGCCGTGTCGTACGCGCCGTTGAGCAGGGAGGCCGGGTCGCTGGAATGGCCGTTGTGCAGCCAGTTGCAGAACATGGCGGCCTGGCGCCAGTTGATCCCGATGGGCGAGAGTTCGGGGTGGTGCAGTGTGGGAAAAAACTCGTAGCGGTCGCCCGGCCCCTGGTAGCTGAAATCCTGGTAGGCGGGCCAGAAGGCGGGCCGCAGCGTCTGGGCGAGCTGGCCGCTCTGCACGCTGAAGGTGTTGTAGAAGGCGAGCCACTGTCCGGCGGTGACCTGGGTGCGCCCGATGCGGTATTCGTAGTCCACCGAGCCGCGGCCGGCGCTGATGCCCACTGGGCCGCCGGGATAGCCGATGTTGCCCGGCTCGCCGATGGTGACCCAGTCGAAGTGGTCGTCGGGTGAAGCCGCGGCGGCGACGGTCGTGGCGGCGATCACGATGACGCGGGCGAGGAGCATGGGGTCACCTTACCCGATGGCGGAGTTCGTGTCCGCGGGTTTCTGGGAAGGTCACGGAAACAGCGCACGATCGTGGATGTCCTGGTTTGTGCGCGCGGGTTGGGTGTGGGCTCGGGCCGTCGGGCCGACGGGGGGCAGGATGCCCCCCGCTCCAAGAGCAGATGGGATGCCCCCCGCTCCGGGAGAGCGTGGGACGCGGGAGGGTGGCGGGGGGCCGACCTACGATCCCCGTCCATGGCCAGGCCCGTTCATCCCGTCGCGATTCTGGTGTCCCGGTACAACGAGTCCGTGACCGGGGCGATGCTCGCGGGCGCGGTGGAGGCGTACGCCGAGCGGGGGGGGGATCCGGCGGGTCTGACCATCGTGGAGGCCCCGGGGGCGTACGAGCTGGTGGCCCTGGCCAACGCGGCGGCGGACCGGCACAAGGCCGTGGTCTGCCTCGGCTGCGTGATCAAGGGGGAGACGCCCCACGACGAGCACATCGCCCGCGCGGTGGCCCACGGGCTGGCCGAGATCACGGTCAAGACCGGGGTGCCGGTGGCCTTCGGCGTGCTGACCACGCTGGACGCGGCCCAGGCCAAGGCGCGGGCGGCCGGGAGAAAGGGCAACAAGGGGGCCGAGGCGATGCACGCGGCCCTCGACGCCGCCGAGGGGGTGGCGGCGCTGCGGCACGGTGCGATGCCGGTGCGGGTGGTCGTGAACCTGCCGGTACCAGACAAAGCTGCAGACAGGGCCGCGGGGCAGACCGCCCTGCGGGGAGGCTGACCGATGGCGACCCCGCGTGACATCCGGCGGCTGGCCCTGCTGGCGTTGTACCAACTCGATGCGCTCAAGGGCGAGGACCTGTCCTCGATCCGGGCCTCGCTGGACGATCTGCACTCGCTGGAGGAAGAGGGGCTCTCCTTCGCGGACGCGGACAAGGCGTTCACCGAGGCGGACAAGGACAAGGCCGTGAAGATCGCGCACGCGGCGTGGACCAACCGGGCCGCGGCGGACGCGGCGTTCGCGGAACTCGCCCCGGAGTGGCCCGCCCACCGTATGCCCGCGGTCGACCGGGCCGTGCTCCGCCTGGCCCACCACGAGATGCACGCCGGTTCCCAGCCGAAGGTCGTGGTCAACGAGGCGGTGGAGCTGGCCAAGCAGTTCTCGACGGCCGATTCGCCCGGCTTCATCAATGCGCTGCTGGACAAGGTGCTCAAGAAAGTGCTGGCGGCCCAGCCCGCGGCGGGCGCGGGGGATCAGTAAGATGGCGATGTTCCGCGGCGTAATGGACCGGCTCAAGAAGGGCCTGACCAAGACCCGCGAGGGCCTGGTCTCCTCGCTCCGGTCGATCGTCCACGGGCGCACGCTCGACGACGCGCTGATCAAAGAAATCGAGCAGCGGCTGATCCAGTCCGATGTCGGCGTGGTGGCGACGAGGGAGCTGATCGAATCGATCCGCACCGACGCCAAGGCGGGCAAGCTGACCCGCGGCGAGCATGTCATCGATCACCTCAAGCGCGAGATCAAGGCCATGTGGCCCGAGGCGGACCGCTCGCTGAAGCTCGCGCCCAGCGCGCCGACGGTCATCCTGATGACCGGCGTCAACGGCGTGGGCAAGACGACCTCCATCGCCAAGCTCTGCGCCCAGCTCCGGGGCGAGGGCAAGACCGTGCTGCTGGGCGCGTGCGACACCTTCCGGGCGGGGGCCGTGCGGCAGTTGGAAATCTGGGCCGAGCGGCTTGGGGTCGAAGTCGTCAAGGGTCAGCAGGGGGGCGATCCGGCGTCGGTGGCCTTCGACGCGTCCGCCGCCGCCAAGGCCCGAGGCGTGGATTTCCTGATCCTCGACACCGCCGGACGCCTGCACACCCAGGCCGGCCTGATGGACCAGCTCACCAAGATCCGCCGCGTGGTCGACAAGCAGATCCCGGGCGCGCCCCACGAGGTCCTGCTGGTCCTCGACGCCACCAGCGGCCAGAACGCCCTGCGCCAGGCCGAGGAGTTCGGCAAGGCCGCGGGGGTGACCGGGATCTTCCTGAGCAAGCTCGACGGCACGGCCCGCGGCGGCATCGTGGTCGCGGTCCGCCACACGACCGACATCCCCGTCAAGTTCATCGGCGTCGGCGAGACGCCGGAGGATGTGGAGCCGTTCGACCCGGAGCGGTTCGTCGAGGCGATGTTCGCGGAGTGAGCAGATGATGTGGCTTGTGAAGGTGCCGCCGGAGTTCGGGCTATCCAAGGCGGAGGCCGATGCGGTACGACAGGCCGCCTGGAGGACACGCCCTGGTTACATCCGGGCCATCCCGCTCTATTTGACCCCGATTGCATTCGGTTTTTTGATCGTGTCGCACTGGGCCATGAGCCAAGCGCCGCTGGTGTCATCCCTGCCGGGGTGGGCCTTTGACGCTCTTTGGACTGTAGTTGTTCTTTCATTCATGCTCGGCACGATGGCGTTGATCATCGTTCCGTTTGGTCGGAAAGCGATCTTTGCGGAACTCCGGGCACGCGGCCATGACTTGTGCGTGCGGTGCAACTATTCGCTTCAAGGCGTCGGATCTGCAGAGCCATGTCCAGAGTGCGGAGAAAATTCTCCGAGAGATCACGCATGATGTGGCGGCTCTATGCGTATCTGATCCCGAGCGGGTTGGATCTGAGCCGTGACGCGAAACGGCGCGTGATACGATCCGCGGTATCGCATTGGTACGGACGCGTACCGGTATGGATTTCCGGGATTCTGCTGCTAATCCTGGCGCATGGATCGGTATGGATTGCCGGCCTGTTCGATGTTCCGCCGGATCGTGAGCCCGTCGTGCTGCTCGGAACCGTCGTGTTCTTTTTCGTAGCGATCCTGTCGATTCTACCAAGCACTGGCCTGCGCCGGTCAGTGTATTGCCGTCTGTGCGAGCATGGGCACGAAGTTTGCCCGCGCTGCGGCTATCCGCGTGAAGGCCTGGATGCGGTCGCGTTGTGCCCCGAGTGCGGCGCGGACCCGATCGCGGAATCATGGGACACGGCCACGGTCAGCGTACTGGAAAGGGTACGGTTTCATCACATCCCCACGCGGCTGTACCTCCCGTACGAGACACGCCGAGCGGTCATGCGCGGGGCATGGCGCCGGCTCCGCCACGACAACCTCTCATTCTCGCTGTATGTGGCGAGCTTGATCCTGCTGCCGGTGTCTCTCTTCTTGACGGAGTTCGTCGGTGGCTGGGCGGTCCTGGGCCTGCTCGGCTCGTTGATGCTGTATCTGTGGATGGAGAAACGGCTGCTGGGCGCGTGTGTCAGGGCCGAACTGGAAGAGCGTGGCTGTACGACGATTGCGAACCGGGGTCGATGAATCATCCGATCCGTACGATCGTCGGATTATCGTGAGCTTGCCGTCGCGGTCGCCCCCCTTCCCCCCCCGCCGGAGGCGAGGAAGTGGTCCTGAACAGGGGTGCAAGGCTCAGGACTTGGGGGCGCCTGTCGACCGGCGTTCCACCAGAACCTCCGGCAGCACGATGTCGCGGTGCTCGATCGCGTCCTCGGTGGACAGGCGTTCGAGCAGCATCTCGCCGGCCAGCCGCCCCGCCTCGGCCGCGGGCAGCGCGACGGTCGTCAGCGGCGGGCTGGCCATGCGGCTGGGCAGCTCGTCGTTGAATGACACCACGCTGACATCCTCGGGCACCGAGCGGCCCAGGGTGTGCAATGCCTGAATCAGGTACGACCCGACGACATCGTCGAACGCGACCACCGCCGTCGCCCCCGCCCCGATGATGCACTCGCGGCAGTACGAGATCGGGTCGAGCCCGAAACCGTCCACGCCGGCGGGCGCGGGCAGACCGCGCTCGGCCAGCCCGTCGATCAGGGCGTTCTGACGCTTGAGCACCGCCGCGTGCCGGATGCCCCGGGGCGAGGGCCGGAGCTTGTCGAGGAAGCAGTACGCGAACCGCTCGTGCCCGAGCGCCGCCAGGTGCTCGATGGCCAGCCCGGTGCCCTGCGCCTCGTCGAAGGTGATCGCGTCGCCGCCCGGGCCGGCGTGGCCGTTGATGGAGACATAGGGCAGGGCCTGCTGCTCAAGCTCGACGACATCGGCCGGATCGCGGACCTGCAGGGCGATGGCGCCGTCGACGCGCCAGCTCGGCAGCTCGTGCCCGCCGTAGTCCGGGTCGAGGAAGGTGGTGCAGACATGCTTGCCGCCCGCCTTGAGGACGCGGACGGCCTCGGCCAGCGCGGTCCGGTTCACGCCGTCCGACGCCCACCCGACCACCGCGACCAGGTTGGTCTTCTTGGCGCTGATCGAGCGGACCATCGGGTTGGGCCGGTAGTTGAGCTTGCGGGCTGCTTCGAGCACGCGGCTGCGGACCTCCGGACGGACACGAAAGTTTTCCGTGTATCCGTTGATCACCCGGGACGCGGTCGATTCGGCCACCCCGGCCAACTCGGCCACGCGGGCGAGCGTGACGCGTTCATGCCCACCGGGTTTGGTTCGGGCGGGGGTGGATCCGTTGGTGTCACTCATGGGTGCGTGGCCCGTCATCTGAGCGGGTCTTCCGCTCGAAGTCACTGGTGCATGGCAGACAACCCGCCCGACAGCGGATCGTACCCGCTGCAGGGTTATGGTTGCGCCAAGAAACCACCAGAATCTGTGCTGTAACCTGCGTGGCGACAAAGGAAAACACTTTCCGAAAGTCGTCCCAGTCGTCTCGCACTGCCCCCAGGAGATCTCGCTTCCACGGGGACCGTCCCTCCTGTGCGGCGGGATCGTTCAGATTTCACCCTGACGAATACCGATCGGGTTGACTCATTGAAACATGTTGAAATAATCCCGGGGCATACCGGGATAGACCCCGGTCCTGTGTCACCCAGCACCCGGACGACGCTCCCAACCCGAGAAAAGGCCTACATCACGCATGACCACTGCCCAGCCCTCCAGCCCGGAACGATCCAACGCCCGCTCACCCCAGGAGGAGTGCCTGGAGATCGAACTGACGCCCCAGTGCGAGCTGATGCGGGCCGTCTACATCTTCTGCCACATGATGATGCGGGTGGTCGATCGTGCGGTGGAGCCCGAGGGCCTGACCGGCTCGCGGTGGCACCTGCTGATCGTCGTGCGGGACTGCGGCGAGCCCCTGACCATCACGCAGCTGTCCGAGCGTCTGTTCCTCTCCTCGCAGAATGTCAGCCGCATGATCGCCTCGCTGGAGGCCGACGGGCTCGTCTCACGGGATACGAGCGGGCCGGGACGCACCGTGCGGGTGGCGCTGACCGAGCACGGCTCGGCCCGGCTGGAGGCCTGCGTTCAACTGGCGGAGTCCTGCGCCGACGGGATGCTCGACGGCATCAGCGAAGAGCAGATGCGTCTGGCGACCCTGGTGCTCGAGCGAACGATCCTGAACACCGTCGCGTTGGAGCGATCGCTCGCGCAGAACGGATCCCAATTGCACCGTAACGGGGAGCCGACCCACTCCCCGGAGGAGGCACCATGAGTATGTTGCACCGGCTCGGCGTGCTGGCCCTCGTGGCGATGTCCACGATGGCCGCCGCGCAGGGGCCGCCGCCCGCCAACGCCCGTCTTGACGCCGTACGCGAGGAGATCGTGGCGCAGCAGCGCGCCGCGACCGGACAGATCGTGTCCCTGCGCCGCTCGGCGGTCGCCACCCAGGAGCCGGGCCTCGTGCTCGAGCTGGACCTCGAACCGGGCGATCTCGTTGAGCAGGGCGCGGTCATCGCCCGCCTGGACGACAGCCGCGCCCGGCTGGATGTGCTGCGGTGGGAGGCCCGCATCGAGGCGGACAAGGCCATGATCGAGCAGCGCGAGGCCGAGGTGGCCCGCGCCGATCGCGAGCTCGAGCGCATCGAGCAGCTGGCGGTTCGCGCCTCGACCGGTCCCGGCGAGATGGACCTGGTCCGCACCGAGGTCCTGACGCGCCGGGCCCAGCTCTCCGAGGCCAAGGCGTCCCTGCGCGTCAGCGAGTCTGAACTGGCTCTGGCCCAGCGGCGTCTCGACGACATGACCATCCGCGCCCCGTTCAAGGGCCGCGTGGTCAGCAAGCAGACCGAGGCCGGCCAGTGGCTCGCCCAGGGCGCCCCGGTCGTCACGATCGTGTCGCTCGACCAGCTCGAGGCCCGCGCCGACATCCCCGAGCGTTCCGTCGGCGCCCTCCAGCGCGGCAACGGCAGCATCAGCGTGTTCGTGCCCGCGTTCGGCCGCTATCTTGAGGGCCAACTGGTTGAGATCGTTCCCGAGGCCGACTCCCTGAGCAGGCTCTTCCCCATCCGTATCCGCGTGACCGATCCGGAGGGGATGCTCCGCCCCGGCATGTCGCTCTCCGCCACCGTGCCCACGGGCGAGACCGGCCCCGCGCTGACCATCTCCCCGGACGCCATCCTCCGCAACCAGGCGGGCGAGTTCGTCTACTTCGATGCCGGCGGGATCGCCCAGGTCGCCCCGATCACCCGCCTGTTCAGCGCGGGTGGGCGCGTCGCGGTCCGCTCGCCCATGCTCCGCGAAGGATCCCTGCTGGTCGTCGAGGGCAATGAGCGGATGTTCCCCGGCCAGCCGCTCAATGTGCTCAATGCGGACGATTTCCCCGAGGTCGCCCAGCGCCAGGCCGAGGCCGCGGCGGCCGCGGCGGAAGCCCAGAACGGGCGCAACCGTGGCAACGGGCGAGGGGGCTGATCCGTGGACATCGTCAAGTACTCGATCAGCAAGCCCGTCACCGTCGCGGTCGGCGTGATCCTCGTGATCATGTTCGGCCTGATCGGGCTGTCCGCCATCCCCGTCCAGCTCACGCCCTCCGTGGACCGGCCGATCATCACCATCGAGACCCGCTGGCCCGGGCGCTCGCCGCAGGAGATCGTCGACGAGGTCACCAAGAAGCAGGAAGAGCAGCTCAAGAATGTCTCGAACCTGCGCAAGATGGTCTCGGTCTCGACCGAGGGCCAGTCGCAGATCACGCTGGAGTTCAGCATCACCGCGGACATCAGCCGCGCGCTGCAGGAGGTCTCCGACTCGCTCCGCCAGGTTTCGGCCTACCCCGCCGAGGTCGAGGAGCCGACCATCAAGGCCGCGGACGGCGCCAGCGAGAACGCTATCGCCTGGATCATCACCGACCTGCCCGAGGAACTGATCGCCAAACACCCCGGGTTCGACATCACCACGCTGTACGACGAGATGGACAAGGAGGTCAAGCCCTTCCTCGAGCGCATCGACGGCGTCGCGGAGGTCAACATCTTCGGCGGGCGCGAGCGTGAGGTCCGCGTCCTGACCGACACCTCGGCGATGGCCCAACGCGGCCTGAACCATCTCGATGTGGTCAACGCCCTGCGCGGCGAGAACCGCAATGTCTCGGCCGGCTCGATCGCCCAGGGCAAGCGGGACTATCGCGTCCGCCTCGTCGGGGAGTTCACCAGCCCCGACCAGATCCTGGAAACCATCATCGCCTACCGCGACGGACGCCCGGTCTACATCAAAGACATCGCCACCGTGGAGATCGGCCACGAGAAGCGCCGCGGGTTCGTGCGGACCTTCGGCCACCCGGCCCTGGCGATGAATGTCATCCGCCAGTCCGACGCCAATGTCGTCCGTGTGATGGAGGAGGTCCGAATCCGCCTCGACGATGTCCGGGCGGATATCCTGCCCAATCTCGGCGGCGTGACCGAGGGCGGCCCCGTCGGCCCGGACCTGCGCATGCGCCAGGTCTACGACGAGACCGAGTACATCCACTCCGCCGTTTCGCTCGTGACCACCAACCTCTACATCGGCGGGGCGATCGCCGGTGTCGTGCTGATGGTCTTCCTGCGCAACCTCCGTCCGACCGCCATCGTGCTCATGGCCATCCCGATCTCCGTCATCGGCACCTTCCTGGTGATGGTGGCGATGGGGCGTACGCTCAATGTCATCTCGCTGGCGGGGCTGGCCTTCGCGGTCGGTCTGGTCGTGGACAACGCGATCGTGGTCCTCGAGAACATCTTCAGGCGCCTCCAGCTCGGTGAACCGCCGGCCCAGGCCGCGTGGCAGGGCGGCAAGGAGGTCTGGGGCGCGATCTTTGCCTCCACACTGACCACCATCGCGGTGTTCATCCCCGTGCTGACCATCCAGGAGGAGGCCGGCCAGCTCTTCCGTGACATCACCCTCGCTGTGGTCGCCGCCGTCGCCCTCTCGCTGATCGTCTCGATCACGGTGATCCCGACCGCCGCGTCGAAGTTTCTTTCGTCCGCCAAGCCGCGAACGAAGCTCGGCCGGGGCGTCGAGTCGCTCTTCGGCCTGATCCCGGCGCTGGTCGTGTTCAACAAGGCCGTCGGCGAGACCGTCCGCTGGATGATGACCGGCATCCGCGGCTGGACGATCCGCCCCGGCCTGATCGTGCTGCTCACCGTCCTCTCCCTCGCCGGCGCGTGGAAGCTCATGCCGCCGATGGACTACCTGCCGGCCGGCAACCGCAACCTGGTCTTCGGCGGCCTGCTGATCCCGCCGGGTTTGTCCGTCGAGCAACGCGAGGAAATCGCTCGCTCGATCGAGGGCGTCCTCAAGCCCTACACCGACGCGGACGCCAGCGACCCCGCCTCGGTCGCGGCCCTGCCTCCGATCCCCAGGCGCGGCTACAACGGGGAGACGCCCGAGCCGTTCGATCCCGTGCCGGTCCGCCACTTCTTCATCGGCGCCTTCGGCCCGGGCATGTTCGTTGGCGCGACCTCCCAGAAGGAGCAGGTCGTCATCCCCGTCGGCCAGCTCGTGACCAACGCGATGGGCTCCATCCCCGATTCCTACGGCGGCGCCTCGCAGACCTCCCTGTTCGGGCGCGGCGTCGGCTCGGGCAACACCATCGATCTGGAAGTCTCCGGCCCCCGTCTGTACCGCGTCAACGCCGCCGCCCAGTTCATGTTCGAGACCGTCGCCGAGCGTTACGGCTACGGCAATGTCCGCACCGATCCGGCCAACTTCGCCATCCAGGAGCAGGAACTCCAGGTCCGCCTCAACCAGCGCGGCCGGGAGCTCGGCCTGACCACCGAGGGCCTGGGCGTGGCCATTCGCGCCCTCTTCGACGGCGCGTTCGTCGGCGACTACAAGCTCAACGGCGACACGGTGGACCTGCGCGTCCTGCCTTCGGGTGGCCGCCTCGACTACCTCGAACAGCTTGGCGACATCCCGATCGCCACCCCCGCCGGCCCGATCGTGCCCGTCGACACCATCATCGATTTCGTGCCGACCCTGGCCCCCCAGTCGATCAAGCGCATCGAGGAGCTCGAATCCGTCTCCATCAACATCCGCCCGCCGGAAGGCCAGGCGATCGATGAGATCATGGCCTGGCTCCGCAGCGATGTGATCGCGGTCGCCGATGAACGCGGGCTGATCGACCGCTCGATGCGCATCCGGCTTGAGGGCACCGCGGCGAAGCTCGACGAGGTCCGCGAGTCCCTCTTCGGCGCCCGCCCGGAACGCGACGACGGCTGGCTGGCCCGCACCGCCAATCTGCTCTCGATCGGGATGATCCTGGCTGGCCTGGCCGCAGGCATCTTCGTGCTGGTGCGCCTCGGCGTGCGCAAGAACCCCGGGCAAAGCCTCTACGGGCTGTTCGGCCTGCTGCTGCTGGGCATGGTGCTGGCCGGCGTCGTTCTGTTGCTCGGCCACAACCCCCAGTTCCTGATGGCCAGGTTCGTCTGGGCGCTGCTGGTGACCTACCTGCTCATGTGCGCCCTGTTCGAGAGTTTCCTGACCCCGCTGGTGATCATGTTCTCCGTGCCGCTGGCGGTCGTGGGGGGGTTCGCGGGTCTGAAGATCGTGCATGTGATCTCGGTCCGTGATCCGACCATCGCCCCGCAGCAGCTCGATGTGCTCACCATGCTCGGGTTCATCATCCTCATCGGCATCGTGGTCAACAACGCCATCCTCATCGTCCACCAGTCGCGCAACTTCATGCGGGGCGAGGGCGTCGAGAAACCCATGCACCACCACGAGGCCATCACCGAGGCCGTCCGCACCCGCATCCGGCCCATCTTCATGTCCGCCATGACCTCCATCGGCGGCATGATGCCCCTGGTCGTCTTCCCCGGCGCCGGCTCGGAGATGTACCGCGGCCTCGGCTCGGTCGTGGTCGGCGGGCTCCTGGTCTCCACCGTCTTCACCCTGATCCTGGTGCCCCTGCTCTATTCCCTTGTTCTGGACATGCAGGCCGCCGCCCTGAAAGGTTTGGGCCTCGACAGTGGCCGCGAGGGGTCCGACGCGCCTTCGATGGGAGGGGATTCCGTCCCGAAGGGAGCCACCGCATGACCCGATCCGTCGCCCGATTCGCCCTGGCCGCTCTGGCCCTCGCCGTACCCTACCTGACCGGCTGCCAGGCGCCCAAGCGTGAGCCCGACCCGATCGAGCCCCGCAGCGTGCCGATCTTCGCGGGCGACGCCTCCGGCGTGACCCCGTGGGACCGTGTCGTCGAGGCCTGCGCCGAGTCCTCCGTCGTCGTCATCGGTGAGGTCCACGGCCACCCCCTCGGCCTGGCGATCGCCGCCGAGCTGTACGAGGACATCCTCACCCAGAACCCCCGCGCCGTGCTCTCCATGGAGTTCTACGAGCGCGATCACCAGACCGCCCTGGACGATTATGTCGCCGGGATCATCTCAAGCGACGAGTTCGATCGCGCCACCTTCCGCAACGCGGGCAACAACCCCGAAGGCCACCGACGCATGGTCGAGGCCACCCGCCTCGCCGGGCGTCCCATCATCGGGGCCAACGCCCCCCGTCGCTACGCACGGCTTGCCCGCACCGACGGCTTCGACCGCCTGCGCGAGCTGCGCCCCAGCCAGCGCCGCCACTACCAGATCCCCGACGCCCTGCCCGAGAACGCCTACGGCAACCGCTTCCGCGCCGCCATGAGCGGCATGGGCGGCCACGGCCAGATGTCCGGCGATGACCCCGTCACCCCGTTCCTCCGCGCCCAGACCCTCTGGGATGTCACCATGGCCGAGTCCATCGCCGAGGCCACCCGCCTGGGCGAGCCGGTCGTCCATGTCGTCGGCCGCTTCCACGCCGAGTACGGCACCGAACCGGGCAAGTCCGGCCTGGCCGACGCCATCGCCGAACGCATCCAGCCCGACCAGCGCCTGATCATCATCACGATCATGGACACCGACGCGGGCTCGCTCCGCGTCGAGGATGTCGGCCGGGGCCACTTCGTGATCTATGTCGGCCCCCTGCCGCGGGTGGAGACGAACTGAGCGGCGGAGCAAGCCCGCGACATCGGATCAGCACATCGTCATGCCGCCGTCCACGGCGATGGTCTGCCCGGTCAGGAACCCGGCCTCGTCGCTGGTGGCGTAGGCCACCGCCGCCGCGATGTCCTCGGGCGTGCCGAGCTGGCGGACGGCCATCATGGCCTTGACCCCGTCGATCACCTGCTGGGGCAGGTCCTTGGTCATGTCGGTCTGGACGAAGCCCGGCGCGATCACATTCGCCGTGATGCCCTTGCCGCCGAGCTCGCGGGCGATGGTCTTGGTCAGGCCGGTCAGGCCGCTCTTTGCGGCGGCGTAGTTGGCCTGGCCCGCGTTGCCGACCAGGCCGCTGGTCGAGGCGATGTTCACGATCCGACCGAACTTGCCCTTCATCATCGGCCGCGCCGCGGCCCGGCAGGCGACGAAGACCGCCTTGAGGTTCGTGTTGACCACATCGTCCCACTCGTCGTCGGACATGCGGAGGATCAGGTTGTCCCGCGTGATGCCGGCGTTGTTGACCAAGATGTCGATCCGCCCGAGTTCCGAGGCCACGGACTCGACCATGGCCGCCACGGCCCCGGCGTCCGCCAGGTCGCAGGGCTTGGCGGTGGCCCGGCCGCCCGCGCTGGTGATCTCGGCGACCAGTTCGTCCAGCGGCCCCTGCGAGCGGGCCACGCAGACGACATGGCGCCCGTCCCGGGCGAGCCGGAGGGCGATGGCGCGGCCGATGCCGCGGGAGGCTCCGGTGACGATGGCGATGCGGGTGTCGGTCATGGTTGACTTTCCTTTGGGTTAAGCCGCCACCAGCGGTCGTCGGTCATTTCTTCCGGGCAGTCGGCGGGATCCTCGATCCCGAGGGCCTCGAGTCGGTCAAACCAGAGGTCGCGCTTGCTGTCGCGGAGTTTCGCTCCGCAGAACGGACAGTACCGGATGGTGATAGCGGACGCTCCGCCGTCATGGATAATGATTCCGTATTCATCAAACTGAGGACGATAGATCAGAATGTTATCTGCGCAGTCGTAAGGATCCGGGTGCAGAGGGCACCGATAGTTGATGTGGTACGCGATCGACTCGCAGCAATGCTGGGTCATGCGTTCGAGGTTTCGGGCGTGTCGTGCGTGATGACCTTCACGCCCTTGTCAATACGGCGCATCATGCCGGCCAGCGACTTGCCGGGGGCGAGTTCGTGCCACTCGGCGTCGGCGTGACCTGCGGCCAAACGCTCGCAGTTGGCGGCCCAGCGAACCGGGCTGGTGAGCTGCTCGACCAGCCGCTTGCGGATGGCGGCCGGCTCGGGGTCGTGCGCCTCGCCGGTGACATTCGACATCACCGGGCAGCGCGGCGTGCTGATGGGGGTGTTTTCCAACGCCTCGGCCAGCCGGTCGGCCGCGGGCTGCATCAGGGGTGAGTGGAACGCCCCGGCGACCTGGAGGCGGGTGGCGCGGAGCCCGTGCTCGGGCGCGAGCTGTTCGGCCCGCTCACACGCCGCCAGCGTGCCGGAGATGACCACCTGCCCGGGCGCGTTGAAGTTGGCCGCGACCAGGACCTCGCCGCCCCGCGCCGCGTCGCAGAGGGCGTTGGCCTTCTCCTCGTCGGCGCCGATCAGCGCGACCATTGTCGAGGACAGCGCCTCGGCGGCCTGCTGCATCGCCTGGCCGCGCAGGGCCACCAGGCGCAGCCCGTGCTCGAACAAGAACGCCCGGGCCAGCGTCAGCGCCGTGTACTCGCCCAGCGAGAGCCCCGCCGCGGCGGCCAGCGCAAAGTCCGACCCGCGCGTCTCGACCAGCGCCCGGTGGCAGGCGATCGAACAGGCGTAGATTGCCGGCTGGGAGATGTCCGTCCGGTTGAGCAGGTCCGCCGGGCCCTCGAAGCACAGGGCCGAGAGCGGCTTGGGCAGCGACCCGGCCAGGATCGCGTCGGCCTCGTCGAAGGTCTCGCGGGCGGCGGTGCTGGTCTGGTACCAGTCCCGGCCCATGCCGACGATCTGGGCGCCCTGCCCGGGGCACAGAAAGATGGTTTGCTGTGTCATGGCGGATGGTAGGGGGTGGGGAGGACGAGATGGCGTGCGGGGTTGGAGGCCGGCAGGATGCCGGCCCCACCATCAGAGTTGCCAGAGGCTCGCGCCCCAGGTGAGGCCGGCGCCGAAGGCGATGAACATCACTCGCTGGCCCTCCTCGATCCGGCCCTCGCGCTTCAGCTCGTCGAAGACCAGCGGGCAGGAACCCGCCACGGTGTTGCCGTAGCGGTCGATGTTGATCCGCAGCTTGGATTCCGGCAGGCCGAAGCGTTCGCGGGCTGACTCGAGGATGCGGCTGTTGGCCTGGTGGCAGACATAGTGGTCGATGTCCGCGGCGCGCAGCCCCGCGGTATCGAGCGTCTCCTCGATGACCTCGGGGAACTTCGAGACGGCGAACTTGAACACCGTCTTGCCGTTCATCTGGATCTTCTCGTCCATGCGCGGGTCCGGTTCCGCGTCGACGATCTGGCCCAGGCCATTGGGGATGTACAGACTCCGCGCCCCCGACCCGTCCGAGTGCATCGCCTGGGCGAGCATGCCCTTGCGGGCGTCATCGGACCGCCGGAGCACCAGCGCGCCGCCCGCGTCGCCGAAGAGGATCGCCGCCCCGCGTCCGAAGGTCGAGTAATCGCAGTGCCGCGTGATCGTGTCGACCCCGATCACACCGACCGAGTCGTACAGCCCGCCCGCGATCAGTTCGTGCGCGATCGAGATCGTGAAGACAAAGCCCGAGCACGCCGCGTTGATGTCCATCGCCCCGATGGTCCCGCATCCCAGCGTCGCGGCGGCGCGGCATGATACCGAGGGCGTGGGCGAATCCGCGGTCATGGTCGCGCAGACGATCAGCCCCAGTTCATCCGGACGCATGCCCGCGTCCGCCAGCGCCCTGCCAAGGGCCTCGGCCCCCAGCTCGGTCGTCGGGTAGGGCTTGGAGGTGTCGTACCGCCGGCGCTCACGGATCCCTGTGCGCTGCAGGATCCATTCGTCCGAGGTTTCCATCATCGTCTCGAGCTCGGCGTTGGTCAGCCGGTGTTCGGGCAGCGCCGAGCCGGACCCTGCGATCTCGACGCCGACGGCGCGGGTGCGTGGGGTCATGCCGGGACCGTCTCTTCCCCGATGGGGGCCAGGACCGCGATCCGCTCGACGATCGCGTCGTTCACATGGGCGCGGACATGCTGGAGCGCATTGCGGACGGCGTTCTTGAGCGTCCGCGGCTCGGACGATCCGTGGGCGATCATCATCACGCCGTTCACGCCCAGCAGCGGGGCGCCGCCGTACTCGTGATAATCGTTCTTCTTGTAGATGCTCTTGATCACCGGCTCGAACTGGACCATCAGGTTCGGGTCGTACTCGAGGATCTCCGCCGCGATCGCCTCGAAGAGCGACTTGGCCAGGCCCTCGGCCATCTTGAGCATCGAGTTGCCCGTGAAGCCGTCGGTCACGACCACATCGGCCACGCCGGCGAACAGATCGCGTCCCTCGATGAAGCCGATGAAGTTCATGTCGGGTGATCGGCGGAACAGGTCCCGTGCGCCCTTGATCAGGTCGGACCCCTTGCCCTCCTCCGAGCCGATGTTCATCAGGGCGACCCGCGGCTGCTTGATGCCCAGGGTCTTCTGGGCTAGGACCTCGGCCATGATGCCGTACTGCCAGAGGTGCAGGGGGCGCGGCTCGGGGTTGGCCCCCGCGTCGCACAGCACCACCGGCCCGTGGAAGGCCGGCAGGGTGACCGCGATGCCCGGGCGGTGCACGCCGGGCAGGCGACGCATGTGCATCTGTCCGGCCGCGACGCAGGCCCCCGTGTTCCCGGCGGAGATCACCGCGTCGCAGCGGTTCTCGGCCTTCTTCGAGCCGAGCTTGGCCATCACCACGATGGAAGAGTCGGCCTTGGACCGCACGGCTTGGGCCGGCGAGTCGCCCATCTCGATGACTTCGGATGTGTGGACAATCTCGAGGCGCGGGTCGGACACGCCGCGCTCGCTCAGGTGCGCGCGGATGACCGACTCATCACCGACCAGCACGAGGTGCTCGTCCGGCTGGAGTAGGGGCAGGGCATCGACTACGCCCTTCATGACCGCGTCGGGAGCGTGGTCGCCGCCCATCACATCGATGGCGATGCGGATCGGCATCCGGCGGAAACTCCGGGGAAAAGACTTAGTCGTTGGAGCCGATCTTCAGCTTGCGGACGATGATCCGCAGGCCGGGACGGACATAACCCGATTCGGCGCACACGCGGTGGTGACGCTTGGGCATGCCGGAAAGCGGGCAGATGGTCGAGCCCGGGGCGGTGATGGCGTCATGAGAGCGCCGGCGCTTCGAACGGCCGCGGCTCTGTCGTTGGGCTGGAAGCATCGTTGGCTCCTCATCGTCCCGCCGCCCACCGGTTCAGGGGGCATTGGGCCGAGCGGACGCTCCGGGCGTCATCAGAAACAGGGATCCCGGCTCCGGAGACAATCCCCGGACCGGACCCGGACGATAGGCGTGGGCCCCGGCATCGTCAATCCGGATCAAATCGGGCCGCCCGCCGACCCCGCTGGTTGGACTTTCCGGGCCGCCGCGGTATAAATGAAGTCTGGTCCGGGAGACATCCGGCCCAAACCGCCTCCCTAGCTCAGTCGGTAGAGCAGCTGACTCTTAATCAGCGGGTCGAAGGTTCGAGTCCTTCGGGGGGCATTCAGGTTCGCAAGCCCTGGCATCGTCGGGGCTTGCGGCGTTTTGGGTTCAGGCCCGGATCCCGCACATACGCAGGATGGTCCGGACCAGCACCGCCGTGGCGGTGTGCAGGTCGGCGATCGGTACGGATTCATCGGGGGCGTGGGCGGTTCGGACATCGCCGGGGCCGTAGAGCACGGACGGGGTGCGGCCCTCGTTGACCAGCAAGCGCATATCCGCCCCGTAGGGCATGCCCCGTATGTCAGGGGCCCGCCCGGTCGTGTCGGCGTGGGCGGCGGCGAGGGTCCGGACCAGATCGTGGCCCGGGTCGATCTCGGCGGGCATGAACTGGGCGCCCCACCAATCGACAATCGGGCGGCCTCCGTCGGGCGCGTCGATCCGGTCGGCGGCGGCCTCGACCGCGCGGACGAACGCGGCCCGGACCCCGTCCGGCGCCTCGCCCGGCGCGATGCCCAGACGCCCTTCGCACACCAGCGACTCGGCGACCGTCGAGGCCCACACGCCGCAGCGGACCGTGCCGACGCAGATCGCGAAGGGGATGTCGTCGCCTCGGAACATGGGGTGGTCGAGCCGGGCGTTGCGTTCGGCCTCGAAGGCGCGCACGGCGTGGAAGATGGGGATGAAGCGTTCGACCGGGTCGATCCCCTCCGCTCGCAGCGCGCCGTGCGCCGCCACGCCGGGCACGGTGATCCGGAAGTTCATCGCCCCAGCCTGGGCGGGCGCGACCGCCAGCCGGGTGGGCTCGAGCACGATGCCGGCATCGCCGGTATGGCCGCGGAGCACGGAGGCGAGCGTGCCCATGCCGCCGTCCTCCTCGCCGACCACGCTCTGCAGGAGCACGGCGCCCTCCAGGCGCACCCCCGCCCGGACGATCGCCTCGATCGCCCCCAGCGCGCAGCACAGCGCCCCCTTCATGTCCGTCGCCCCGCGTCCGTACACACGACCGTTCTCGATATGGGCCCGGAACGGCGGGTGCGTCCAGCGCGACAGGTCCCCCGCCGGGACCACATCGACATGCCCGTTGAGCACCAGCGTCGGGCCTTGGCCCGACCCGTGCCGGCCGACCACGCCGACGGCATGGTCCCGCTCGATCTCGGCGGTATACGACGGGTGAACACGCAGGGTGTCCATGTCGATGTCCCACTCGTCGACCTCCATGCCGATCGATCGCATGAAGCCGGCCATGGTGCGCTGTGCGGCGGTCTCCTCGCCGCTCACGCTCTCGACGGCGATCATCGCCCCCAGACGCTCCAGCAGCGCGTCGTGATCGATCGCTTCCAGGGCCCGGATCTCGGCCCGTGCGCGGGTGTCGTCCATGGTCAGGCCGGGATGTTCTGGGGGATGTGTGCGAACGCGGCTTCGAGGTCCGCGATCAGGTCGGCCGGGTCCTCGATGCCGACCGAGTAGCGCACCAGCGACTCGGGGATGCCCGCGGCGGCCCGTTCATGGGCGCTCAGCTCCACATGGCTGGTCATCGCCGGGGGGCCGGCCAGCGTGCCCACCGAGCCCAGGCTCGCCGCGCGGTGGGCCAGCCGCAACGCGGGGACCACCGCGCGCAACGCCGGCATCCCGCCCGCGAGCGAGAACGACACGACGCCCCCGAAGCCCGACATCTGGGCCTTCGCCACCGCGTGGTTGGGGTGCCCGGCGAGCCCGGGGTAGTAGACCGCCTCGACCTGGGGTTGGGCGGCCAGCCACTCGGCGATGGCCTGCGCGGACTCGTTCTGGCGCGAAACACGCAGCTCCAGCGTGCGCAGCCCACGGGTGAGCAGGTACGCGGACATCGGGTCGAGCGACGCGCCGTTGATCTCCCGGAAGTGATAGAGGGACCGGATCCGCTCGGCATCGCCGCTGACGATCCCGCCCATCGCGTCGGAGTGTCCGCCGAGAAACTTGGTCGCGCTGTGGAGCACGAGGTGAGCCCCAAGCTCCAGGGGACGCTGGTTGATGGGCGTGGCAAAGGTGTTGTCGACCACAACGGTCGCCCCGCCACGCCGGCCGGCCTCGGCAAGACGGCGGATGTCGAGCACCTTGAGCGTCGGGTTGGTGGGGGTCTCGAGGTACAGGACATCGCAACCCTTGGCGGCCTCACGCTCGATCTGCTCGTGGTCGTGCGTCTCGCACAGCACCACCTCCACCCCGAACCGAGGCAGGAACTCGACGAAGAGCTTGTTCGTCCCGCCGTAGCTGTCCTTGATGCTCACCACCCGCGAGCCCGGCGAGAGGAAGGTGAACAGCGTGTTGCTGATCGCCGCCATGCCGGTCGCGAAACTGGTCGACGCCTCCGCCCCGTCCAGGTCGCGCATGACCCGCTCGAAGATCTCGACCGTCGGGTTGGTGTTGCGCGAGTAGATGTGCCCCGGACGCTCGCCGGATCCGACGGCCTGCCACTCGTCGAGGTCGTCGTAGTTGAAGGTCACGCCGTGGTACACCGGTGCGACGGTCGCGCCGTGCGGGTCCGGCTCGGTCCGGCCGCCCCAGACGCAGCGGGTGGCTTGGCGCAGGTGATTCGGTTCGGTCATCGTCGGCTCACTCCGCGGATGCTGTGCGACAGGAGCGAGCGGAATGCCCGCCCCGTTCACAAAGCATAGCGAAAAAACCCGCCGGATCGCCGTCGGTGTTCGGTGGGGTGTGCGGTGTTGCCGGGCCGTCTCAGCGGCTTCGCTCGAACCGCATCAGCATCTCGCCGTCGTCCTTGCGGACGATCAGCACGCCGTCGCGGGTGCGATCGGTGTCGAACTTGGCGGCCCGGGTCAACGCGTCGAAGAACATGTTCTCGATCCGCATTGCTGTCTCGTGGCCGGCCATCTTGGTGGCGGCGGCCTGGGAGGGCTTGAACGCCCCGCGCTGCACGCCCTCGATGTCCAGCGAGGCGTTCCAGCGGTTGACCCCGCTGAAACCGCTCAGCCGCCCGGTGTCGTCCAGGGACAGGCTGGGCATCCGCTCGACACCGACATCACGCAGCTGCGGCTGGATGTGCTGGCCGCGGAGGACCACCAGGGTCCAGTCCCCCCGGAGCTGGGCGAGGTGCCCGGTCGGCTGGGTTTCGGTGGGCCGATCGGCGGCGGCCCGGTCATCCGGAGCGCTCTGGGCGGCGCAGGCGCCCAGCAGGCCCGTAAGCCCGGCAACGGCGAGGATGGTCATGGTGCGGTTCATGTTGGTTTCTCCAAGTCGTTGTGGGACAGTATGGCCCTTAGATCGTCCTGTCGGGACTTCGCCCGATGAATCGGCCGCGATGCGAACAATATCCGGTCGCGGATCCCGAGAAAATACCCTGAATAGGGGTGTTTTGTGTCAAAATGGCAGGCAAAATCACCCTCTGTGAATCCTGAGGGCGGATTGGTCACGATTGACACCGATTTCTGGAATCTGCCCGTGCCTGCACTTGCGAATCCACTCTCAGTTCAGGGGATTCCGTTGGCGTCACCCGGTCCCACGACGCCGCGGGAACTGAACCGGGACCACGCAACCACGGAGCGAAAGGACGCACCATGGACAGGAAGATTTCGAATCGAACGATGACCGCAACGCTGGCGACGGCTCTTATCGCGGGCGCCGCCGCCACGGCCCTGGGGGATGTGGATCACCACACCCTGCAGTCTGACAACGGGGTCCGGGAGCTGGGCTACACCGTCTCCTGGTCTGAGGCGATGATCGGAAACTATTACCACACGCCGAACGGCGAGGAGCTGACCATCACCAGCGTCGAAGTCGCGCTGGGGTATGGCCAGGAGGGTCGGCCCTTCGAACTGCTGATCTACAACGATCCGGACAATGACAACAACCCGACCAACGCCGTGCTCGTGTCCAGCGCCGCTGGCACCATCATCCCGGACGCGCCGAGCATCAACACCCTCAAGCTTCAGACGGTCGAGATCGATCCGGTCGTGGTCGACGGCGGATTCTTCGTCGCCGTGCGGCTCGCCGATCAGCCGTGGAACGATCCCAACCTGAGTATGGGCGATTGGGAAACGGCGCCGAGCGCCCGGCGCCTCGACTACCAGGCCCCGACCAACAACTGGCGGGTCACCGGATTGCCGGCATCCGGCCCGATGGGCGGGATCACGCCGATCGACACCAATGATCTTTCGAACAACTTCGTCTCGCCGGTGCAGCTCAACTGGGTCATCCGGGTGTCCGGAACGACTCCGGTCGAGCCAACCGTGCTCAGCCCGGACATGAACGGCGACGGCGTCCACGACTGGTGGGATGTCTACCTGTTCATGAACATGTTCGTCGACGGGAACGCCGATTTCAACAACGACGGCGTAACCAACTACTTCGACATCATCGACTTCCTCGCGGCCTGGCACCAGCCGCCCGAGTAAGCCGTCTGAAAACATGCTCTTCGTCTCCCGCACGATGCCCGGCTGTTGACCCGCCGGGCATCGTGCTTTTTTGCCCGCTCCCCGTTCGGAAGAACTCAATCACGCACGCGGGCGGTCCGGGTGGACCAGGCTGTACACCGCCGGGACCAGCACCAGCGTCACCAGTGTGGAGCACAGCAGCCCACCGATCACCGCCCGCGCCAGCGGGGCCTGCGCTTCGGCCCCCTCGCCGATGCCAAGCGCCAGCGGCAGCAGGCCCAGGATCGTGGTCATTGAGGTCATCAGGATCGGTCGGAGCCGACGCCGACCGGCCTCGGTCAGCGCGGACCGGTTGTCCATGCCCTCCCGGCGCAGCCGCCCGGCCTGGTCGACCAGCAGGATCGCGTTGTTGACCACGATCCCGCCGAGCATCACGCAGCCGATCCCCGACTGGATGTTCATGGTCGTCCCGGTCAGGAACAGGATCGCGATCACCCCGATCGCGGCGGTGGGCACGGAGAGCATGACCACCACCGGGTCGCGCAGGGACTCGTACTGCGTGGCCAGCACCATATACACCAGCCCGATGGCGAGCACGAACATGATCTGCAGCTCGCGGAAGGCCCGCTGCTGTTCCTCGTACGCACCGCCCAGCACGAACTCGTACCCCACCGGCAGCGGGATCTCGCCGAGCGCGCTGCGGACATCCGCCGCCACCGAGCCGAGGTCCCGCCCGGACACATTGGCCCGCACGGTGGCCAGGCGCTGCTGGTCCTTGCGTTCGATCAGGATCGGGCCCATCGCCGGTTCCACCGTGACGAGGTTGCGCAGCACGATTTCTTCGCCGGCGATGTTCCGGACGGTCAGGTCGAGGATCTCGTCCAGCGGGATGTTCCGCGCATCGAGCAGCCGCACCACGATCTGGTGCTCGTCCCCGCCCTCGCGGTACTGCCCGGCGCGGGTCCCGCCCAGTGCGGTTTCCAGCATCGCGGCGATCCGCTGGACCGAGACGCCCAGCGTCGCCGACTTGTCCCGGTCGATGCGGATCAGTTCCTGCGGCACGCCCGCCTCGCGTGAGATCACCAGGTCCGTGATGCCCTCGACGCCTTCCATGACCCGCGCGGCCTCGGACGCCAGCGCATCGAGCGTGGCCAGCTCGAACCCGCGCACCTCCAGCGTCAGCCCGTCGTCGCCGCCCACCAGCCGCTCGAGCATCCGCTGGCCCTGCGGGGCCCGCGTGCGGATGCGCATGCCCGGGATCTGCGATTCGAGGTGGCGGCGCAGGTCGTCGGCGATCTCGGTGTTCGAGCGTGAGCGTTCATTCAGCGGCGCCAGCGAGATCTGGATCGACCCCTCCGCCGAGCGGCCCGGGTTCCACGCCGAAGCCCCCACGCTGACCACCGACCCGATCATCTCCGGCACACGGGGGAAGACCAGCTCTTCCATCAGCCGCGTCTGGGCGTCGACCATGCTCAGGCGGGTGCCGACCTCCATCTCGCCGCTGACGCGCACCTCGCCCTCGTCGCTGGGCGGGAGGAACTCCGAGCCGATGCCTGGCAGCAGCAGCATGCTCGCGCCGAGCAGGCCGAACCCGAGCACCACGGTCACGATCCGCGCTCGCAACGCATCACGGAGCACGCTGAGATAAAACCGCTCGATCGATCCGAACACTGTCGCGCCCACCCGTTCGAGCAGGCCCGGTTTCCTGTGGTTCCCGTTGCCGAGCAGCCTCGAGGCGAGCATCGGCACGATGGTCAGGGCCACGAACAGCGACACGAGCAGCGAGAAGGCCACCACGACCGCCATCTGCTGGAACAGCGCCCCCGAAACCCCCTGCGCGAACGCCAGCGGCAGGAAGATCACCAGCGTCGTCACCGTGCTGGCGATGATGGCCGTGGCGACCTCCCCCGCCCCGCGGACCGCCGCCTCGGCCTTTTCCTCGCCGGCCTCGTTCCGACGCCGGTAGATGTTCTCGAGCACCACGATCGAGTTGTCCACCATCATCCCGATGCCCAGCGCCAGCCCGCCGAGCGTCATCAGGTTCAGGGTGAACCCGCCGAGGTAGATCAGGGCGAAGGTTGCGATCACCGAGATCGGGATCGACACCGCGATCACCAGCGTGCTGCGGACGCTGCGGAGGAACACCAGCAGCACCAGCACCGCCAGCCCGCCGCCGTAGAGGATCGAGCGGCTGACATTGCGGATCGAACGCTCGATGTACTGGCCCTGGTCGACCACGGAGGTGACGGTCACCTGCGGAAAATCGCGGTTGATCGCGCCGATCTCGTCAAGCACACGCCGGGCGACCTCCGCGGTGTTGGCCTCGGACTGCTTGCGGACCGCCAGCCGCACGCCGCGCCGCCCGTCGATGCGGACGATCCGGGTGATGTCCGCGTAGGTGTCCAGCACCCGCCCGATGTCCGCGATGCGGACGGTCCCGCTCTCGTCCGACCGCACGACCACGGCGGCGATCTCGTCCACGCTGACGAACTCGCCGGGGGTGCGGATTGTCACCTCGAAGCGCCCGCGGTCGATCTCGCCGGCGGGCAGGTTGACATTCGCCGCCCGAAGGGCTTCCACGACCGAGTCCAGCGGCAGCCCCTGCGCCCGGATCCGCGCAGGGTCGATCTCCACCCGGATCTCCCGCGTGAACTGCCCCCAGACATCGACGGACGCGACGCCGTTGAGCCGCTCGAGACGGTACAGCAACTGGTTCTCGATCAGGTCCGCCAGTTCCAGCGGCTCCAGGTCACTGGACACCCCGAGCAGCACGACCGGCGCGTTGGACACATCGAACCGCCAGATCCGCGGGCGTTCCATCTCGTCGGGCAGCGCGTTGGTGATCCGGTCCAGCCGGTCGCGGACATCGTTGGTCGCCGCTTCCAGGTCCGTTCCCCACGCGAACCGCACCCGGACGGTGCTGCTCGCCTCACCCGACTCGCTGATCACCTCCGTCACCCCGGATGCCAGCGACACCGCCTCCTCGATTGGCTCGGTCACGAGCCGTTCCATCTCTTCCGGGCTGGCGTTGTCGTAGATGCTCCGGATCGTGATCGTCGGCACGGTCACATCCGGCAGCAGGTCGATCGGCAGGCGCGACAGCGCGAACAGCCCGACCACGATCACGATGAACGACAGCATCACCGTCGCGATCGGACGGGTCACGCACAGCCTCGGGAGGTTCACGGCCCGGTCCCCCCCTCGCCCGGGCTGGGCCCGTTGCGTCCGGCGGCCCTCCGCTCGACCACACGCACCCGTGAGCCGTCGCCGAGCAACTGCTGGCCGAGCGTCACCACCCGGCCGGAGAGGGCCGGTTCGGCCAATGCGACACGCCCGCCTTCAATCACCCCCGGGCGGACCTCGACCATCCGCACGGTGGGGGTCTCGGCGTCCTCATCGATCATGAAGACCACATCACGCCCGTCCCGGCGAGCCAGCGCCTCGATCGGCACGATCGTCCCGGCTTCCTCCTCGGCCAGCACCACCCGCACGCGGGCGAACAGGCCGGGCCGCATGAGACCGTCGGGGTTGGGTACCCGCAGCTCGATGCGGGCCTGGCGCGACGCCTCGCGGAACACCGGCGCGATCCGCTCGATCGTGCCCTCGAACGCCGTCGCGCCGGTGGCGTCGGTCGTGATCGCGGCCTGCTGGCCGATCCGCAGGCGGGTGTAATCCCGCTCGGTCACGAACACCACGGCCCTGATCGGGTCCAGCGCGACCACCGAGATGATCGGGTCGTTGGCCTGCACCGTGTTGCCGGGGTCCTGGTGGCGCTCGGCGACCACGCCCGATGCGCCGTTGTCCGACCAGGTCGCTCGGACACGCGCCCGGCTCAGTTCGATCTCACGCAACTGCAGCGCCGATTGGGCGCTGGCGATCTGCGCTTCGGCCAGTCGCACGGTCGACTGGGCCGCACGGAGCCGGGCGTCGATCTCGTCGAGCTGGGCGACGCCCGCGATCCCCCGCTCGCGGAGCTGCTCGCCCCGCTCGAACTCACGCTCGGCCAGCGCCAGGTCGCTGCGCGCCCGGGCCAGCTCGGCCTCCCGCACGCCCAGGTCCGCCTCGGCCTGCATCACCGCCTGGCGTAGCTCCGCGTCGTCGATCCACGCGACCACCTGGTCCGGCTCGACCGGATCGCCCAGATCCACCAGCATCCGCTGCACCAGCCCCCCAACCTTCGAGGCGACCAGGAAGCGCGAACTCGCCTCCAGCGTGCCCGTGAGCACCCGCACATCCCGGACCGTGCCGGAGGTCACCGCGGCGACCTCGACCGCGACCGGGGCCGGCTCGCGATCCCCCTGAATCCCGGGGCCGTCACGCACGCCGCGCCACGCCAGCCATCCAACGAGGGCGGAAAGCCCCAGGACGAGCGTGAGAATCAGGATGGTCGGCAGGTGCTTTTTCATGTTTCAACAAGTTTCGGGGCGGCCACCAGCCCGGATGCGGCAACGCCACGGTTCGACGAAGAGGGAATCCACGCCCGACGCCACGGCACAACCCGCGGGCCGGGCATGGTATTCAGATGAACGGATCGGGCTTAGGCCAGGAAGCCCCGCAGGTTGCCCGTGCTGTCGCCGAAACTAGCCACATCGCAGCCGGAGCGTTCCAGCATCGACACATACAGGTTGCACAGTGGCGTTTCACGCGGCGTCGCGATCAGCCGGCCCGTATCGATCGCGCCGCCCGCGCGACCGGCCAGCACGATCGGCAGGTCCTCGTGGTTGTGCCGGTTGCCGTCCGAGATGCCGCAGCCGTAGAGCACCATGCAGTTGTCCAGCAGCGTCCCGTCGCCCTCGGGCGTGGCCGCCAGCCGGTCCACGAACGCGGCGTACCGCTCCAGGTAGAACCGGTCGATGATGCGGATCTTCTCGATCATGTCCGCGTTGTTCTGGTGGTGGCTGAGGTGGTGGTGACCCTCGCGAATGCCGATTTCCGGCAGCGTGCGGTTGCTCCCGTCGTTGGCCATCGCGAAGCTGCTCACCCGCGTCAGGTCCATCCGGAACGCCAGCAGCATCATGTCGAACATCAGGTCGATGTGCTCGGAGAACTTCCGCGGCACGCCCGCGGGCGCGTCGAAGCCCTCCGGGGGCATCGGGGCGTCGTCGCCCTCGTCCCGGGCGTTCTGGACCCGCCGCTCGATCTCGCGGACCGAGGTCTGGAACGCGTCGAGCTTGCGCCGGTCGCCGGCGCCCAGGCGGCGCTCCAGCCGCCGGCTGTCCTCGAGCACATGATCGAGCACCGACGCCCGGCGCCGCAGCTGGGCGGCCCGCTGCCCGGCGTCCGCGGCGTTACCGAACAGGCGCTCGAAGACCTGCGCGGGGTTGACGCTCTTGGGCACCGGCGTGGTCTCGTCCGCCCAGGAAATGTTCGAGGAGTACGCGCACGAGTAGCCCGAGTCGCAGTTGCCCGTCGGCCGCCCGGCCTCGCAGCCCAGCTCCAGCGAGGGCAGGCGCGTCGCCCGGCCGATCTGGCCGGCCGCGAACTGGTCCACCGAGATGCCAAGGTTGATGTCGTTGCCGGCGGTCTTGCGCGCCTGGGCGCCGGTGAGGAACGACGCCGACGAACGCGCGTGGTCCCCCGGCCCGTCGCCGTTGGCCCGGGCCTTGTCGAGCGTCAGCCCGGTGATCACATTGACATGCTCGCGGACCGGGGCCAGGGCCTCCAGCGTGCGGGAGAACTCGTAGGCCTTGCCCGCGCCGCTGGGCGCCCACGCCGGGTAGTTCACGCCGTTGGGCGCGAAGACGAAGGCCATCCGCACCGGCGCGGCCGGCGCGGTCCGCAACCCGGCCGAGGCCACGCTCGCCAGAGCCTTCCCGCCCCCGGCCATCGCCTCCAGCCAGGGCAGGGCCATGGTCACCCCGATCCCTCGCAGGACCGTGCGGCGTGAAAGGGGTGCCGTCCGCGGGATGCGGGTCTTGTTGTCCTGGCTCATCGGCTTGCTCCTGTCCTGATGCCCCGGCGCTCGCCGCCGGGTGTTTCGATGCCCCGAGTGGTCCGGAAGGCGTCGCTGAGCACGATGCCCTCGATGATCGCGGTGATCCGGTCGTCCTGCGCCCGTGCGTGCCGCACGACACGGGTGACCGTCGGCCGGTCGAATGGCTCCAGACCCCGCCCGAGGGCGTAGGTCATCAGCTTCCTCGTCAGGTTCTCGACGAAAAGATCGTCCCGCCCGAGCAGAATCTCCTTCAGTTCCGCCGGTCCCGTAAACCGGACCCCCCCGGGCAGCGTCCCCGAGGCGTCGATCGGCCCGTACTCATCCGCGTCCCGCCACGCGCCGATCGCGTCGAAGTTTTCCATCGCAAGTCCGAGCGGGTCCATCCGGTTGTGGCACGAGGCGCAGCCCGGGTCGGTCAGGTGGGCCTTGAGCCGCTCGCGCAGCGTCGCGTGGTCCAGGTCCGGCACCGCGGCCTGCTCCAGCGGCGGGATCTCCGGCGGCGGCGGCGGTGGAGGGGTGCCCAGGATCTGCTCGAGCACATACAGCCCCCGCTTGACCGGGCTCGTCCGCGACGGGTTGCTCGTCACCGTCAGCACCGCGCCCATCGTCAGCACCCCGCCCCGCGGCGATCCCTCCGGCAGCGACACCCGCCGGAACGCCTTGTCCTGCGACGCCAGCTCCGCGAACCCGTACAGCGCCGCCAGCGGCCCGTTCACGAAGGTGTAATCACTGTCGATCAGCGTCAGGACCGACCGATCGTGGCGGACCACATCCCCGAAGAACATCGTCGCCTCGGTGATCATCGCGTCGCGCAGCTCGCTCGTGTACGCCGGGAACAGCTCGCGATCGATCGCCAGCCGCTCGAGATTGCGCAGGTGCAGCCACTGGCCCGCGAAGTTCTCGATGAACGCGTCGGATCTCGGATCCCCGAGCATCCGGCGGACCTGCGCACGCAGCACGCCTTCATCGACCAGCGACCCGTCCGCGGCCAGCGCCAGCAGCTCATCGTCCGGCATGCTGCTCCACAAGAAGTACGACAGCCGGCTCGCCAACTCGTACCCGTCGAGCGTATGCACCCGGCCCGGATCGTCCGCGTGCGGGTTGTCCACCGAGCGGAACAGAAACCGCGGCGAGACCAGCACCGCCATCAACCCCAGCCGCACGGCCTCCTCGTGCGTGTCCCCCTCGGCCCGCGCCGCCTCGTACAGATCCAGCAGTCGCCCGATCTCCGCATCGTCGACCGGCCCGCGGAAGGCGCGGCCCGCGAACCGACCCAGCACGGCCTCCGCCGCCGTGCGACCAGCGCCGATCGAATCATCCCCCGGCTGCGCGAACAGCACCCGCGCATGCGCCGCCGGCCGCTCGGCCGTCCCCGGCAGCGGCCCGGCCAGTTCGATCCGCTCCACCGCCAGGTTCCGGTCCGCGACGCCGGGATCCCAGTAATCATTCGTGTACACCGCCGCGATCTGGCGCCGTCCCTGCTCCAGGCGCACCCGCAGCCGCACGGTTTCCGGCGCATCGCGCAGCGCCTCGATGAAGAACGCCCGCGCCTCCCGCCGGTCCACCCGCACGCTCATCCGGGGGTATTCGTCCCCGCCGTGGTCACCCCACGCGGTGATCACAAGCTCGTACTCCCCCGTCACGGGCACATCCAGCTCCGCCCGCACCACGCCGTTCGAGAGCAGCATGTGTCCACCGGATGCCAGCTCACGCCCGTGGGCCTCGCGGACCAGGTTCCCGATCGGGCGGGCTGAGTCCGACTCGACCACCGCAGGTCCCAGCGCGATCTCCAACGCCCGCTCCGCCGCGTCCAGATACCCCTCGAGCTGCAGCGGCGACATCGACAGCACCGCCGCGATGTTGTCGAACCCGTACCCCGTGTCGTCCTGCGGGAGCCCCGCCGCCACATCGTGCGCCCTCGGGTCGATCCCCAGCAGATCCCGCAGCGTGTTGCGATACTCCGACCGGTTCAGCCGGTGGATGATGAACCACCCCGGGTCCACCCACCCGTCCGCGGGAACATAGTCCAGCGCATCGCGCATCCACCCCGTCAGCACCTCCACCTCGCCCGGGCTCGGCGGCGGCGGCCCGTCCGGGGGCATCTGATGCGTCCGCACCAGCTCCAGCGCCATCGCCAGCGTGTCGCCCATCGCCAACGCGTCGTCCAGCGACCCGATCCGATCGAACCGCACGCCCCCGTTCGCCTCGTCCTCCCCGTGGCAGAACACGCAGTACCGCGCCAGCAGCGGTTCGACCTCCACACGATACCGGTCTTCCAACTCCGCAATCAGCGGGTCGGCCGGTCCCGGCGGCGTGTCCCGCGCCGGGGCCAGCCCGAGCACGCCCACCGCCCCGACCCCCGCGCACAGGGCCAGCACGGGCAGTTGAGATCGGATCAGTGGCATGCGAATCCTGTCCAGCGTCAGGCGAGGGGCGAACGCCCCGACCGCCCCAAACTACCTGAATCCACCCATCCAGTCAATCAGAACTCCTACAGGACCGCGTGGTTGAACGACATTCGGCCACACCGACAGGGAACAAGCCCGCCCCCGGACCCGTTCACCCGCGATCCGGCCCAACAATCCCGGGACCCACCCGGAAAGGCGACCCCATGCATCGACTCTTCATCGCCGCGTTCCTGATCCCCGTGCTGCTCGTCCCGCTCGCGCTGGCGAGACTCGCGGGGTCGAATGAAAGCCCCAAGGACAAAGCCCCCATGACCCAGACCGCCAGCAACGCCAGCCCCGACAAGGCCGTTGTCCGCATCTTCAACACCCGCGGCGAGCTGACCGAGCCGATCCCCATGCCCCGGCTCGTCCTGTCCGACGAGGAATGGAAGGCCCGGCTCGACCCCGAGCAGTATCGCATCCTCCGTAACGCGGGCACCGAGGCCCCCTTCTGCGGCACGCTCCTCGACAACAACAAGGAAGGCGTCTACTCCTGCGCCGGCTGCAGCCTGCCTCTCTTCTCATCCGAGCACAAGTTCAAGTCCGGCACCGGCTGGCCGAGCTACTACGCCAGCATCGCGAAGGAGAATGTCGCCGAAAAGATCGACCGATCCCACGGCATGGTCCGCACCGAGATCCTCTGCGCCCGCTGCGACGGCCACCTCGGCCATGTCTTCGACGACGGCCCCCCGCCCTCCGGCCGTCGCTACTGCCTCAACAGCGAGTCCATGGTCTTCACCGAGGCCAACGAACTCGCCGATCTCGCCGAGGTCGCCGAGGCCGTCTTCGCGGGCGGCTGCTTCTGGTGCGTCGAGGCCGTCTTCGAGGAACTCGCCGGCGTTCACGAGGTCATCTCCGGCTACACCGGCGGCCACGGCGAAGCCACCTACCAGCAGGTCACCACCGGCCGCACCGGCCACGCCGAGTCCGTCAAAATCTACTACGACCCCAAGGTCATCTCCTACGAAGCCCTCCTCCGCGTCCACTTCGCCACCCACGACCCGACCACCCTCAACCGCCAGGGCGCCGATGTCGGTACACACTACCGCAGCGCGATCTTCTACCGCGACGAGCGGGAAAAGGCCATCGCCGAGGCCTTCATCGCCGACCTGACCGATCAGAAGGTCTACAAGAACCCCATCGTCACCACCCTCGAGCCGCTGACCAGGTTCCATGTCGCCGAGGAGTACCACCAGGACTTCGTCTGCAACAACCCCGGCAACTCCTATGTGCGTGCCGTCGCCCTGCCCAAGGTCGAGAAGGTCCGCAGCAAGTTTCCCGAGAAAATCCGCGAGGAACCCCGCACCGCGACCGCCGCGGACCGCTGAGCCGAAGTCACGCGGGTGAACCCCACAGCCGTGTGCCGACATCCATCAATCAGCGCACAAACGCGGACATCGCGAGCATCCCGCCCGCCCGGAATCCGGTACGCTGTGTTTCCACCGCCCGGCTCCGGGCGGATTGCTTCCGACCCCTGGGGAACCCGCCGTGCCGACCAACCCGTTCCGCTCCGCCCGCCCGCCCCGGCCGCGCCGCTGCGTCTATGTGACGGCCGCCACGCTGTTTGCGTGCGTCTCCGGCCTCGCCGCCGCACCCACGCCCGAGACCATTCAGATCGGCGCCAGCCCCGACGGCCTGCCCATCGAGATCATCGCCCTCGGCGATCCGAACCCCGACCGTCAGGGTCTCAGGCGGGATCAACGACCGGCGCTGCTGATCGTCGCGGGTCTCCAGGCCCACCACGAGATCGGACGCGTCACCGCCCGCGCCCTGGCCGAGCGCCTCCTCGCCGATCACGCCGAGCTGCTCACGGACCGCACGATCTATATCCTCTCGAACGCCAACCCGGAGGGCGCCGCCCGCTGGTCCAACCGCGGCCTGTATCGCGCCGAGACCGGCCGCGCCCCCCAACTCATGGACGCGGACCGTGACGGGCGGTTCGACGAGGACCCGCCCAACGACCTCAACGGTGACGGCCTGATCACCATGATGCGCGTCCCCGCCCCCACGCCGCAAACCATCCGCTACAACCTCCGCCCGACCCACATCATCGACCCCGACGATCCCCGCCTGATGCGTGAGCCCAAGCCCGCCGAAGGCGAGACCGCCACCCACGCCATTCTCATCGAGGGCCTCGACTCGGACAACGATGGCTCGTTCAACGAGGACGGCTGGGGCGGCGCGTCCGGCGGCGGCATCGACCTCGACCGGCACTTCCCCATCCACTGGCCCGAGCACACCGACGGCGCCGGCCTCTACCCGCTCGAGCGCCCCGAGGCCCGCTCCATCGTCGAATGGGCGCAGGACCGGCACAACATCGTCGCCGTGCTCGTCTACGGCCCGCACGACACGCTCGGCACGGTCCCGCCCGCCGGTCGCTTCCCCCCGCCCGGCCGCGTCCCGTCCGGCATCGAGGAGGGCGACAAGCCCTGGCACGACAAGGTCTCCGAGTTCTACAAGGAGGTCACCGGCGTGACCGGCGCCGGCGAGTCGCCCAGCCGCGACGGCTCGTTCCTGCAGTGGGCCTACGCCGACCTGGGTGTGTTCACCTTCGGCACGCCCGTCTGGACCCGCCCTGACCTGGTCAAGGCCGACGCCACGCCTGGCGCCGACCGCGACGAGGCCCGCGAAACGCCGGCCGCCGACCAGCCCGACCCGCGCCAGGCCGAGGCCGACGCGCTGGCCGCCCGCGGCGTCCCGCCCGACATCGTCGCCTTCATCACCATGACCCCCGGGGAGCGCGCCGCCGAGATCGCGTCCTTCGAGCAGATGTCCGAGGAGGAAGGCCGCGCCATGATGGCCGCGGTCATGGCCCTGCCCGACGACATCCGCGCCCGCGTCATGACGCTTGCCCAGGGCGGCGACGACCCGGGCCCCATGGCCGCCGCTCCGGCCGGCGAACGCCCCGCGCCCGCCCGGCCCGCCCGTTCGCGCAGCAACGCCGGCTCATCCCCCGATGCCAAATGGCTCGAATGGATCGACCGCGAAGGCGTCGACGGCTTCGTCAGTTGGGAGCCGTTCGACCACCCGCAGCTCGGCCCGGTCGAGATCGGCGGCTTCGTCCCCGGCGTCCGCGTCAACCCGCCGCGGGACATGGTCCCCGGCCTCATCGACCAGCAGACCGCATTCGTCGCGGGCCTGCTCGAGCGCATGCCCGCCCTGGAGATCGATCCGCCGACCGTCGAACGCGTCGGCCCGAGCCTCTGGCGCATCAGCATGTCCGCCCGCAACCACGGCCTGTTGCCCACCGTCGCCGCGATCGGGCAGAAGGCCCGGCGGCTGCACCCGCTGATCTTCGCGCTCGATCCCGATGTGACCATCCCCCCGAACCGGCTCGTGGGCGGCTCACGCCTCGCCCGCTTCGAGGTCGTCGAGGGCTCCGGCGCGTCCGTCCACGCGTCGTGGCTCGTCATCGCCGAGGAGGGCGACGAAATCCGCATCGATGTCCGCGCCGCCCAGTTCGGCAACCGCGGCTTCGATGTCCGTCTGAGCGAAAACACCAACGGAGGTGGCCGATGAACGCCCCGACCCGCACTAACCGCCTCATCCGCCTGATCCGCATCGCCGCCGCGCTGCTCGCCGCCGCCTCGCCCGCCGTGGCGCAGCCGCATGTCGAATCCCGGCACGAGATCGCGTGGAACCGCTACTACACCGTCGCCGAGATCGAGTCGCACATGAAGGCCCTCGAGCGGGCCTACCCGGACATCGTCCGCGTCCGCTCGATCGGCAAGTCCTACGAGGGCCGCGACCTCTGGGTCGCCATCGTGACCGCGCCGGGCACCGACCATCGCGCCAAGCCCGCCATGTGGATTGACGGCTCCATCCACGCCAACGAGATCCAGGCCTCCGAGGTCTGCCTCTATTCGATCTGGTACCTGGCCACCTACTACGGCCACAACGACCGCATCACCGAGATCCTCGACGATTACGCCTTCTACATCATGCCCATCGTCAGCCCGGATTCCCGCGTCGCGTGGTTCGAGCGACCCTCCACGCCCCACAGCCGACGCGCCAATCAGATGCCCGTCGACGCCGACCGCGACGGCCTCATTGGCGAGGATGATGTCAACGATCTCGACGGCGACGGCTCCATCACCCAGATGTGGAAACGCGACCCACGCGGCCAGTGGGTCCGAAACCGCTACGACCCCCGCATCTTCGAGCGCGTCCCCCCCGGCGAGTTCGGCGACTGGACCTACCTCGGCCAGGAAGGCATCGACGACGACGGCGACGGGCGTGTCAGCGAGGACGGCACCGACGGCTTCGACATGAACCGCAACTGGCCCGCCGACTGGCAGCCCAACTATGTCCAGCGCGGCGCCGGCGCCTTCCCCTTCTCCGCGCCGGAAACACGCGCCATCGGCGAGTTCTGCTACGCCCACCCCAACATCGCCGCCTTCCAGTCCTACCACAACACCGGCGGCATGATCCTCCGCGGCCCCGGCTCGTCCCACCGCGCCCGCGACTACCCCCGCGAGGACCTCCGCGTCTACGACGAACTCGGCCGCCTCGGCGAGCAGATGCTCCCGTATTACCGCTACCTGATCATCCACGCGGACCTGTACAATGTCCACGGCGGCGAGGCCACCTGGGCCAGTGAAGGCCTCGGCGTCATCTCCTTCACCAACGAACTCTGGACCGTCGAGAAGTACTTCCAACGCCCCGGACGCCCCACCGACGAGCAGATGTGGATGTTCCGCGACAAGCTCCAGTTCGGCATGACCTTCAAGGACTACACCGAGGTCGAGCACCCGCACCACGGCACCGTCCTCGTCGGCGGTCTCAACAAGTGGTCCAGCCGCTCCACGCCCACCTTCATGCTCGAGGAAGAAGCCCATCGGAACTTCGCCTTCACCGTCTACCACGCCGGCGAGATGCCCAGGCTCTCCTTCGACCGCACCCGCGTCGAGCACCTCGGCGCTGACATGTGGACCGTGACCGTCGAGGTCCGCAACGAGAAGATCATCCCCACCCGCACCGCCCGCATGCGCACCGCCGGCATCGGCCGCGCCGACCTTCTCACCCTCGAGGGCGCCGAGGTGCTCACCTCCGGCTCACTCTCCGGCTGGTGGGACCACACCATCGACGAGGTCCGTTTCGAGCCCGGACGCGTCCGGCTCGACGCCGGTGTCCCCGGACGCGGCGCGATCGTCCACCGCTTCTTCGTCCGCGGCGCCCGCGGCGACGAGGTCACCGTCCGTTACTCGGCAGAGAAAGCCACCGACATCACCACCGCCATCCGCCTTCAGCCCACCGAGAACGATTGAAAAAACCGCCCGGGCTTTGGGGGGAAGAGCCCGGGCGGCGATGTGTGACGCGGTAAACCGCGCCACAGCTTCACGATGGTGCGATCCAATCAGCAGGTGCGGCAGAACTCGTCCACTTCCTTCTCAGCCTCTTCCTTGCTCTTGCCGTACCGTTCCTGGATCTTTCCGGCCAACTGGTCCGCCTTGCCTTCGACCACATCGAGGTCGTCGTTGGTCAGCTTGCCCCAGCGCTCTTTGGCCTTGCCCCGAAGCTGCTTCCAGTTGCCTGCGAGCGTTTCACGGTTCATGATCAACTCCTTCGCGTCTATCCGATCCAGCATCATCCCGCGTCCGACGCGTCGTCTGGGTCGTGGCTTCGTTCAACACGAGTATGTTGGTCCCGACGCATGATGCCGCGCTGAAGCCCACATGAACCCAGCTTCATTTTCACATGCCCACCCGCCCCCCCGTCCCGGGAGTGGCGTCAAAAAAACCGCACCGCTCGGTGAGCGGTGCGGTCAGTGACCCCAACGGGATTCGAACCCGTGTTTTCAGGATGAAAACCTGACGTCCTGGACCAGACTAGACGATGGGGCCGCAGGTTTCCGAGCCGATCGTAGACCCCGGCCCCCCCGCGCTCCACCCGTACCATCACGGAACATGACCCCGACCGGCCAGACCATCGAGCGAGCCACCCGCCCGGTCCCCGTGCCGCCCGTCGTGGCCCACGCCCAGCGCGTGCTGTTCTTCGGCGGCTCCTTCGACCCGCCCCACGCGGCCCACGCCGCCCTGCCCTTCGCCATCGCCGAGGCCCGCTGGCCCGGCGATCGCCCATGGGTCGTCTTCGTCCCCGCCGCCCGCTCGCCCCACAAGGAGCACGCCCCGACCGACGACCGGCACCGGATCGAGATGCTCCGCCTGGCCCTTCGTGGCGGTCGGGGCCGGGCCCGGTGGTGGATCTGGACCCAGGAACTCGAAGACGCCGCCCTCAACCCCGGCCGGCCCAGCTACTGGGCCGACACCTGGGCCATCGCCCGCCGGACCTTCACCGGCGAGCGGGCCTTCCTCATCGGCACGGACCAGGCCCTCTCGATGCACCGCTGGCGGCGGTACACCGAATACTGGCGCGACGCCCTGGTCATGCTCCGCCCCGGCGGCCCCGGTCCCGCCGAGCTCCGACCGGCCCTGCGCGAGACGGGCGACTGGTCCGAGCAGGATCTGGACCACTGGGCGGCCCGGCTCGTCCGCACCGAGACCGTCCCCGGCGCCTCGACCGACATCCGCGCCGCCCTGGCCGACCCGGCGCAACGAAACGCCCGGATCGAAGGCCTCGACCCGGGCGTCCAGAAATACATCCTCAACCGCGGGCTTTACACCCCCGCGTGAGCCGCCACCCCGACCGCGTCGCGCAACGCCGCGGCCTTGTCCGTCCGCTCCCAGGTGAATCCGGGGTTCTTGACCGTGGTGCCGTCCTGCTTGGTGTAGGTCACCTCGGCCGGGTTGCGCCCGAAGTGCCCGTGCCGGGCGGTGGGGGAGAAGATCGGCTTGCGCAGGCCCAGCGTGTCGATGATCCCGCGCGGGGTCAGCGGGAAGACCTCCCGCACCGCCGCGGCCAGCTTCGAGGACGGCGCCTTGCCCGTCCCGAAGGTGTCGATGTGGACCGAGGTCGGCTCGGCCACGCCGATGGCGTAGGAAAGCTGGACCTCGCACTGGTCGGCCAGGTCGGCCGCCACGATGTTCTTGGCGATGTAGCGGGCCATGTACGCCGCCGAGCGGTCGACCTTCGTCGAGTCCTTGCCCGAGAAGGCCCCGCCCCCGTGGCGCCCGCGCCCGCCGTAGGTGTCCACGATGATCTTCCGCCCGGTCAGCCCGGCGTCGCCGTGCGGCCCGCCGACCTCGAACCGCCCGGTCGGGTTCACATGCACCGTGATCCCGGGGTTCCACCACTCGCCCAGCACCGGCTTGATGATCTTGTCGACCACCTGCTTTTTCAGCTCGCCCTGCTTCTCGTTCCAGCTCGCGTCGTGCTGGGTCGAGAGCACCACGGTGTCGACGCGGACCGGCTTGTCCCCGTCGTACTCGACGGTCACCTGGCTCTTGGCGTCCGGACGCAGCCCGGGGATGTCGTGCTCACGCCGCACGCTCGCCTGCTGGCGGACCAGCTTGTGGCTGAGCATGATCGGCAGCGGCATCAGCTCCTCCGTCTCGCGGCAGGCGAAGCCGAACATCATCCCCTGGTCCCCGGCGCCCTCCTTGTCCACCCCCTGGGCGATGTCGCGGCTCTGCTTGTTCAACGCCACCATCACCGCGCAGCTCTCCGAATCGAACCGCATGTCGCCCGAGGTGTACCCGATCTCCCGGATCGTCCGCCGGACGATCTCCTGGATATCCACATAGGTCGAGGTCGTCACCTCCCCGGCCACCACCACCAGCCCGGTCGCCACCAGCGTCTCGCACGCCACCCGGGAGTGGGGGTCGTCCGCCAGCATGGCGTCGAGGATCGCGTCGGAGATCTGGTCACAGACTTTGTCGGGGTGGCCCATGGAGACGGATTCGGAGGTGAAGAGCTGGGATTCGGACATGAGCACTCCTGGATAGGGGATCGGAAAGTCGTCGCGCATTGAAGGGCCCCGGCAGGGGTCGGGCAACCGGTGGCGCAAACCCATGCCCATGGGTTGAGCAAGGTTCACCGGTTGGCAGTCCGGATGCAAACCAAGCCTTCCAAACGACTTGGCATCCCCGAGAGTCTTCCGAAGAATCCCCCAACCCCAGGCCGATGCCAGGCGTATTCTGATCGCGATGGGATGGATCGACACATGGCTGCTGCCACTCGGTGGCGTCCTGCTCGGCGGCGTCGGGATGGTGGTCCTCGTCCGGGGTCTCTTCGGCCGCTGGTTCCGGGCCAGGGGCCGGGCCGGGTGGGTGCGGTCCTGCCGCAGGTGCCGGTTCGACCTGTCCGCCACCGAGGGCCACACCTGCCCCGAGTGCGGCCACACCGCCCGGTATGAGGCCGAGCACTACGCGGGGCGGTTCCGCTGGCCGGTGGCGGTCCTGGGTCTGCTGCTGCTGGTCGGGGCGGTCGGCCTGGCGATGACCCCGGGCGTCAAACGCGACGGCTGGCTGCCCAAACTGCCGATGGCCCTGCAGGTCCGTCTGTACCACCTTGAAAACAACGCCGCGGGTTTCATCGCGTTCACCGAGCGGCTCGAAGATCGAACGCCGACAACGCACCCGGGCGGCTTTCACATCCGCTTCCACAACGAGGCCGTCAGCCCGGAGGTCGATGCGTGGCGCGACGCCGCGTTCCGGACCGCCCTCCATGTCATGTCCCGTCAAAGCCCCCGGAACGCCAGGCAGATCGAGCGGGCGCGCGTGGTTCTGACCCGTTTCAGTACGCGCCTTCGCGACCTGCCCCCCGACGCCATCGAGCGATTGATCGATCTGCACGGCCTGAGCGATCCGATCCCGGGCATCCTCGCGAGTTGGTCAGGCACTCCGACACCCGCCATCCGTCAGGCACGCCGGGACATCATCGCGGCCGATCCGTCGCAGGTTCCCATGCTGATCCCGGTCATCGCGAGTTCCGATCCGGATTCACAAGACCGGCAACTCGTCGCTGAGTTCTTGGCCGATCGCGGTGCGCCAGCCTTTGTAGGGGGGCCGACCCATCTGATCAGCCGTGTTCAACACCTCCGCACCCGTCCGTCAGAATCGATCTGGCGTCTGTACGCCGAGGAAGTCCGCAACGACCGGATCGGAAACAACCCGACGCTGGTGGATGGCGCGACCTCCTCGCCGGCCGTGGCGGACGCGGCGATCAACTACGCGTTCCGCATGGACCGCGGCGAACCCCGGTCGTCGCTGGTCGAATCGCTTGTCACCCCGTACATTTCGACGCTGCCTGACGGCTTCACCATCGATCGTGCCGTGTTGGGCGCGTTGTTCAACGAGCCCGGCGACTTCGCTCGCCACCGGGATCTCGTCCGGCTTTTCAACCACCACGATTCCCGTGCGGCGGAGTGGTACATCGCGCACGCACGCGATCCGAACAGCCCGCTCCGCCATCAAGCCCTGGTCGAACTCGGAAGCGTCCGCCACGATCGGGGCCGCGCCTTCGCGTTCTGGTCCGACGAGGCCTGGTCCGACGAGAGCCTCGGTCTGCACCACCGCATGGCGGCCCTGTTCAGCATGCGCTCATGGGACCGCAGTGATCACGCAGAGCTGGCGCCGTTCTGGGAACAGGTTCTCCAGCGGGCCGCCGACGCCGATCCACTTGCATTGGAGCAGGGGCTCCCCCGCTTCACCGGACCCGGCGTGCCGCCGACGACCGACGCGATCATCGCCGTCGCCCGGCGGCTGGCGGCGAACGGGACAAGCGAGGACTGGCTGGTCGATCTCGCGGGCCGCATGGCTTCCCGCTGGGGCCGGGACCATTCCCTGAAGGGTCTTGTCGAACTGCTGGAAGATCGGCGGGCTTGGACCCTTGCGGACGCAGCCTGGTATCGCAACGAGATCGAATCCCTGATTGCGGCCGTGAAGGCCCTGGTCCCGGACGAGCCGGATTCCCCCGCCCGGGAGCCATAACCTTCCCCGCATGCCCAAGACCCCCCCCCAGATGCCCCCCAAGCCCTCCCGCGGACTAACCTACGCCGATTCCGGCGTCGACATTGAGGCCGGCGACCGCTTCGCCGGCTCCATCCAGACCCTGATGCGCCGCACCTACGGCACCCGGGTCATCAACAACCCCGGGGGGTTCGCCGGGCTGCTGCGCCTGGACTACAACGAGCAGCTCTTCAAGCACAACTACAAGGACCCCGTCCTCGTCGCCTGCACCGACGGCGTGGGCACCAAGGTCCACCTCGCCACCGAGATGAAGACCTACGACACCGTCGGCATCGACCTGGTCGCCATGAGCGTCAACGACCTGATCGTCCAGGGGGCCGAGCCGCTGCTGTTCCTCGACTACATCGCCGTCCACAAGGTCGAGCAGAAGACGCTCTACGACATCCTCCAGGGCATCACCAAGGGCTGCGAGCTGGCCCGCTGCGCCCTGATCGGCGGCGAGACCGCCGAGATGAACGACCTCTACAAGCCGGGCGACTTCGACCTGGCCGGCTTCGCCGTCGGTGTGGTCGAACTCAAGCGGGCCATGGACTCGGCCCGGGTCGAGCCGGGCGATGTGGTCATCGGCCTGGCGTCGTCGGGCGTCCATTCCAACGGCTACAGCCTCGTCCGCAAGGTCGTCCAGCACGCCAAACTCGACCTGCACAAGGTCTACCCCGAACTCGACCCCGACCGCACCCTGGGCAAGGTCCTGCTCGAACCGACCCGCATCTATGTCGACCCCGTCGTCCGGCTCCAGCGGGGCTACAAGGTCAAGAAGATCGTCACCGGCATGGCCCACATCACCGGCGGCGGTCTGGCCGACAACCTCGAACGCGCCCTCCACGACGGCGTCGACGCCGTCATCGACCGCGGCGCCTGGGAAGTGCCCCCCGTCTTCCGCTTCCTCCAGCAGCACGGCGGCATCGCCGACGACGAGATGGACCGCGTGTTCAACATGGGCGTGGGCTACTGCCTGATCGTCCGCCCGACCTTCGCCGAGGCGGCCGTCCGCAAGCTCGAGAAGCTCGGCGAGACGGTCTACACACTCGGCAAGATCACCAAGGGCAAGGGCCGGGTGAAGATCAAGGGGTGAGCCCGGCCGAGCAGCCCGGACCGTCGATGCTCCCGCATTTTACTCCAGGCCGTAGTCAAGGATTGTCCGGTCCGCCCACTCGGCGTGCGAGGGGGCGACATCGCCGTATTGGCGCAGCCGCACCAGGTACGGCGTGGCCAGTTCCCGCGTCTCGGCGTCGAAGACGAAGGACTCGGCGATCTTCATCAGCAGATTCGCCTGCTGACTGCGATAGTTGTGCGCGATCGGGTCCGTCGGGACAAGCGTCGTGAGCCGCTGATCGAGTTCCTCGATCAGCTTGTTGCGAAGCAGATTCGCGTGCTCGAGGTCATCGTAGTATTCCAGGCACGACGCAACCTGAGAAGCGACAATGTACCAAGCCCGCATCCCGCGGTAGTCGTCGTTCTTGAGCACCCGGAGGGCCGCTTCCAACGCCAGCGGGTGGCATTCTTCGAGTGAATAGCCCCTGGCCAGCGCGAGCCGGATCTCGAGTTCGGGCCGGTTCGCCCGCAGCAGGCTGGGCCGGCCCAGGGGATCGTGCATCCCGTGCTCTGGATAATCATCCAGGAGTGTTTCCAGCATCCGCGCCGCCGTCGCCTCCTGCCCGGCCTTCATGGCCGCCTCCGAGCCGAGTTCCAGGCAGATCGGCACGACCATCCCTTCCTTGGTCGTGCCGGCGAAGACCGCGATGATGTCGTTGGCGAGCTGGACCACCTCGTCGGAGCGTCCGGCGGTCATCCCCACGCCCAGCATGGGCCGCACGAGACCGGCCGCGGGTGCCGACGGCTCACCCAAGAAATCCAGAATCCCCGCGGCGAGATCGAAGGTCTCCTTGTACTTGTCGAAGGATTCGGAGTGCTTGCCCATCCACATGCTGATCTGGGCGAGCATCCGCCCCGCGTCCGCGGTGGTCTCGGGGCTGTAGCCGAGCAGTTGGATGCCCTCGAACGCCAGCCGGGCGGCATCGAACTTATTCGCCTGGTAGAGGCCGTGCCCGGCGATGTGGAGCCCGTCATACCGTTCCAACGAGGACAGATCCGAATCCTGATCGAGGCACGCCGCCTTGATTTCCTTCGCGATCACGACCCGGTCGTCGACATTGTCGGCCTGAACGATCCGGTTGCGGCTATCCAGCCAGGTTGGCGTGACGGGCTGCGGCGTGGCCATGTCCCGCGATGCGGCCGTGCTCTGGCAGTGAGCGGCACTGCTGAACATCACCAGCAACGCAATCAACGACAGGATACCTGAATGCCACATCGTGCTGACCTCCGGGCTTTCTCCGAAGAACCAATCGTGTTGAGTAGCGGGATCCTGCGGCGTTCATCCATCAGAACCCGCGTCGTGCCATCGCAAAGCCAGCCTATCATTTGATTCTGGATTTTTCAACCCAGAAATGGTGAATAGTACCGGGAGGCAGCTCCATGGCCGGCGGACAGGAATACTCCCGCAACCAGCGCAAGATCATCGACCGCTACTACCAGAACGAGGACACCATCGTCGCCACGCGCCTGGCCGAGATCGTCTCGGACATGGCCCTGGCCGAGGGCGATCAAAAAAAGCTCGACCGGCTGTGGAAGCGGGCCGAGCAGGCGTTGGCGCGATCAAAGCTCAATCAGGCCGAGATCCGCACCGTGCTGGAGAAGCGGGACATCGTCGGGCTGGGCCGCCTGGCCGCCAAGGCGACCTGAGGCCGCGGCGAGCCGGGGGAGGGGCGGGGGAGTGGGGGGGTCAGAGCAGCACCACCACGCCGGTGACCACCGCCGCGAGCAGCACGCCCGCCAGACCCCACAGCATCGACTCTTCACGGGACGGGAAGCAAGACCAGCAGCCCAGGTTCACAACCTTGCGCATGACGCACCTCGTTACCCCGGTCCGACTGGTATGGAACACCCGACCGGGCTAGAGTGTTCGCGATAGCATACGATGTTTCGGTGAGTTTTGTTCGCTATTTCACGATAATTCTTCGATCGCGAACGATTTTGGGCCTTTCGGCCCCGGAGGTTTGGATGGAGTTCGGTGATGCGGTCCGGCACCGGCGGGCCAGCTTGGATCTTTCGCTCGCCGACCTGGCCGAACGCACCGGCGTGTCCAAGGCCATGCTCAGCGAGATCGAGACCGGCAAGAAAAACCCCACCCTGCGGATCGCCTGCGCCATCGCCAACGGCCTGGAGTGCCAGATCTCCGACCTGCTCGATGTGCCCCCCGATGTCCGCTTCGAGAAGCTCGACGACGCCCGGCGCAAGGTCCTCGTCGACCCGTCCACCGGCGTGGAACGCCACCTGCTCAGCCCGCCGATGGTCCAGCACGGCATCCAGGTCCTGCTGTTCGTCTTCCCGCCCGGCTCGGAGGTCTACTGGAACTCCGACGGCGCCGGCGTCATCGAGCACTGCACCTGCATCGAGGGGCGCATCCGCATCGCGGTCGAGCAGGGCGCCGAGTCGATCGAGCTCGGCCCCTACGAGAGCGCCAACTTCCCCGCCGACGCCGACCACCGTTTCACCAATGTCCTCGCGGACACGGTCACCCGGGTGTTCGTCGTGCTGGATTCGTCCCGTCGCGGCCAGCCGGCCGTGATGCGCACCATGCACGCGGGCCCTGCCGCCGACGCATGAAAAAACCGCGTGCGATGCACGCGGCCCTGGAAAAATCGGTTGAGGACTCGGTCAGTCCCCGCGGTAATAGGTGCCCTCGCGGCCGGGCTCGGAGACCGGCACGCCGCGGAAGCGTCGGGGCTGGACGGGCACCCAGTTGCGGTTCGGGTCGACCAGCTCGGGGGCATCAGGGACTTCTTCCGGGAGTTCCGGGGTGCTGTCCCGCAGGGTGACCTTCAGGAGCCGGGACTCGGCGCCCGGCACGGCCATCGCGTTGCTCAGGCGGGCGCGCCGGCGGCTCTCGTCGAAGATCTCCCACCGCATCAGGTCCGGCCGCATCGCCGTGCCGGAGGTGTCGCGGTTCTCATAGAACCGGATGGAGACCTTCGAGCCGATCGGCACATCCACCGTCCACAGCGGCATGTCCTCACGCCGGTCCAGCAGGGTCACCGTCAGCGGCTCCCAGGGGGTGGAGATATAGGTGAACTCGTCGATCGAGCGCTGGGGTCCGCCGGGGGTCAGGCCCGGCGCGATCGCGCACCCGGTCAGCCCCGCCGCCGCGGTCAGCAGCAGGGCTCCCGCCATCACATTCGCCAGTTTCCGGGTCCGCATGGTCGGCTCGCCTCCGCTTGGGTGTTCCGGCGGGATCGTAGTCGGCCCGCACCCGGGCGGCAGGCCCAGGCCCCCGCGCCCGGGGCTTCCATGCAGACGGTTATCGGTAAGATCGCCGGATGACTGCAAACCCGATCGCCAACCCGCCCGACCCTGCGCCCGACCCCGGCCGCCCGGCCCTGCTCGTGGGCCACGGCTACGACCTGCACCGGCTTGAGCCGCTCGCCCCGGAAGGGCCGGGCCGCCCCTTCGTGCTCGGCTCGGTCCGCATCGACCACGACCGCGGGCCGGTGGCCCACTCCGACGGCGACGCCCTACTCCACGCCGTCACCGATGCCCTGCTCGGGGCCATCGCCGCCCCGGACATCGGCCAGCTCTTCCCGGACACCGACCCCCGCCACGATGCGCAAGATTCGCGCGAGTTCCTGAGCGAGGCGGTCCGGCGCGTGGCCGCGGCCGGCTACCGCCCGGTCAACCTCGACGCCACGGTCATCTGCGAACGCCCGAAGCTCGGCCCGCACAAGGCGGCCATGCGCGCTGCTCTGGCCGCCCTGCTCGGCCTGCCCGAGGCCCGCGTCAACATCAAGGGCAAGACCCACGAGCGTGTCGACGCTGTGGGGGAGGGGCGGGCCATCGAGGTCCACTGCGTCGTGCTGCTCGAGCGGAGCGGGTCGTAGCGACCCCCGCGCGGCCTCAGGTCGCGCCCACAGCCTCATTCGCCCGCGCCGAGACACCGAACCGCTCCGCGATCTTGACCGTCCGGTGCTTGAAGATGCCGATCACATCGCGCTGGACGAACAGGGCGTTGGCGATCGACGCCAGCGGGCCGCCGATCGGCCGGTACTCCACGCGGTCGGTGCAGAGCGTGCCACCCTCCGGCGTCGGCTCGAAGCGGTGGGTGTGGTGCCAGCGTTCGTATGGTCCCTGGAGCTGCTGGTCGACGAACCGGCGCGGCGGGTCCCACACCGCGATCTCCGTCTTCCACCGGATCGGCACCCCCCGCACCCGCAGCCGGTAGTCGATCAGCGTGCCCGCCTCCATCAGGATCGGCTTGGGCGTGAGCACCTCGAACCGCAGGTAGCCCGGCGTGATGGATTCGAGGTTGTACGCGTCCGCGAAGAAGGGGAACAGCTCCTTGACCGTCGTGGGAACCGTCTGGCGGCAGGTCAGCACCCAGTACCGGCCCTCACGGCGGACGGAGATCGACGCGTCCAGGTCTTCGAAACGGATTTCGCCCATGCCGAGGGTTTCGCGGGCCCGCCCGGGGGCGATGCACCGCCGCCGCCCGACGCCGCCCGGAACAATCCGTTCGGTCCGGATATTCTGTGGGCATGGCCATCGACACGCTGCCGGGCAAAAACCTCTCCGAGATCATCGACGCGATCGAGCCCGGCCCGCTCTTCCGGGCGGCCATCGAGGAAGTGGGGGAGTCCGTCGCCCCGCTCGTCGAGGACAACAAGAAGTACCGCAAGGCCCGCATCTTCGAACGCCTGCTCATCCCGGACCGGGTCATCCGCTTCCGCGTCGAGTGGCTCGATGACGACAACAAGGTCCGGATCAACACCGGCTGGCGCGTCGAGCACTGCAACCTGCTCGGCCCGTACAAGGGCGGCCTGCGATTCCACCCGTCCGTGACCGAGGACACCCTCCAGTTTCTCGCCTACGAGCAGTGCTTCAAGAACGCCCTGACCGGCCTGCCCCTGGGCGGCGGCAAGGGCGGGTCCGACTTCGACCCCAAGGACAAGTCCGACGAGGAGGTCATGCGCTTCTGCCAGGCCTTCATGCGTGAGCTGGCCCGGCACATCGGCCCCGACATCGATGTCCCCGCCGGCGATATCGGCGTCGGCGGACGCGAGATCGGCTACCTCTATGGCCAGTGGCTGAAGATGACCAGGCGTCCCGGCGGCGTGCTGACCGGCAAGCCGACCGAGATGGGCGGCATCCCCGGACGCGTCGAGGCCACCGGCTTCGGCCTCGTCGCCTTCGCCAAGGCCATGCTCGAACAGGCCGACGACTCGATCGAGGGCAAGCGCGTGATGATCTCCGGCGCGGGCAATGTCGCCCTCTACGCCGCGGTCCGCGCCCGCCAGCTCGGGGCCACCGTCGTCTCGCTGAGCGATTCCGGCGGCTGCCTGATCGCCGAGAAGGGTCTGAGCGAGGAGCAGATCGAGGAGATCCGCGACTTCAAGGAGAACCAGCGCGGCCGGTTCAAGGACTACGACGCCAAGGGCGTGAAGTTTCACAAGGACAAGGAGCCCTGGGGCCTGACCGAGGCCGCCGTCGCCCTGCCCTGCGCCACCCAGCACGAGATCGACGATGACGAGGCCGCCACGCTTGCCGACATCGGCGTCAGGTTCGTCGCCGAGGGCGCCAACATGCCCTGCACCCACGACGCGCGCGCCGTGTTCCGCAAGAAAGGCGTCCGCTTCGGCCCGGGCAAGGCCGCCAACGCCGGCGGCGTGGCCTGTTCCGGCTTCGAGATGCACCAGAACGCTTCCCACGCGTCATGGACCAAGAAGGACACCCTCGAAAAACTCGAGCAGCTCATGCACGAGATCCACGAGCTGACCCTCAAGCACGCGGTCGAAGCGAACGGTGTGCCCGACTACGGCGTCGGCGCGGACCGCGCGGGCTTCACGAAGCTCGCCGACGCGATGGTGGCGGCTGGGGTGTGAGGCCTGCCAACCGTTCGCGAACGACAGGTCACGGCAGGCGGCACAGGGATCGGCGAACTCTACGCCCGGCGTGTAAACTTCAGTTGTTTCGCTGTATCAAACGCCCAGTCGCGGTGTGGGCTTGATACCGCGATCGTCAGGCTTCCCAGATCGGGGAGATTGGCTGCCTCGCAACGGATCAGCCAGTCGCATTCGTCCTCTGGTGTTCCCGGCCCGTAGCTGACGCGATACACGGTGCCATCCTGGCTTTCAAGCGGTAAAGCCTCGAAGCCATCAAAGACAGAAAGCGAGTCAAAGAACTTCTCTGAAGGTTCGTCGGATTGAATCTCGTAGGAAGAGAAGCGAACAGTTCGATCGTTATCGTACGCGATCCAGGTGTTGTCCTCGACGACGATCGCAAAGTGGCCCGGGAGAGTGATCGTCCACCCTCGGGCAATCGAGTGGGTCATCGGTAGGCGTCGGTACCCGATCTCTCCGCCTCCGGCATGGTCGGTAAAGAGGTGGTCATAGGTTCCTCCCTCGGCCCGAGATAAATCCGTGAGGTCCGCGGCCATAGGACCAAAGTCCGCCCCGTCGGTCACAAGCTCTGCGGCGTGTCGCAAGACCAACTGCTGTAAGTTCGCCTCTTCCTGATTCTGCGGCCTCTCGAAGCTCGTCAGGTTCCACAACGCCGCCCTCGTCCACTTGACGCGCTCGTCCACGGTCCATCCCCGATCCCACCAAGAAAAGAACTCTTTTCCGTCCGATTGCTTGCCGGCAACCGAACGCATCCAGCTCAGCGGGCGTGGTCCCGCCGGCATGGAGACCATTCCAGGCTGGAGTTGTGGCTGTGCGCTGATCGGCATCGAGACGGCGAGGTTCGAATGGTCTGACATTCGCTCGACACAAATGGTCGCGACATGCTGCAGCCAGCTGGTCATCTCGCTTTGCAAGCGATTGAAGTCACGATGCTCGAAAAACCCGGTATCATCTTCAACACTCGACCACCTGACCTTCAGCTCCTCGCCGATGGCGTCAATCGCATCGCAAACAAAGGCGTGAAAGCCTGGGCCGACCGGATTGGTCGTCGATTCAAGTGTGATCCGATCGCGATCGTCCAGTTCAACGACGATCTCGCCGCCGGCCGGATGGACAAAGGCGACAACATGGACGCGGTCCCCGTCCCGCGTCACGCTGGCGGGTCGGAACAGGGTGTGCTCGCATCGGTGGTCGAGCCACACCCGCAGGGTCTCGGCAAACGCATCAGCCGAAGGTTTCGCACCGAGAAAGCCATGCTTGCGAATCATACCATCAGCGTACAATCCAAGGCTCATCTGGTCTCCAGATCATACCGTGCTGAAAGCTTCTGGTCGATCGATCACGTCGGCATGCTAAGGCAAGTTGACCGGCATACGGCTGGCCAGCAAGGAGATCGTGTCGAGAGGATTCACGCCGGCTCGGGCAACGCCCCGCCCGGCGACTCCGGCTCCGGGTCGCTCGACGCCTTCGGCGTCTTGCTCCGCGCCCGGTCCGCGCTGAGCAGGTCGGCCACGGTCGGCTTGCTCAGCTCCTCGCCGCGCATCAGCTTGTGGACTTCGTCGGCCGTCAGCGTCTCGTGCTTGAGCAGCGCCTCGGCCACGGCGACGACCTTGTTCCAGTTCTCCTCGAGCATCCGCTTGGCCTCGTCGTAGGCCTCGCTGGTCAGTCGCTTGACCTCCTCGTCGATCAGGCGGGCCGTCTCGTCCGAGTAGTCCTTGTCGGGCATGTACATCTCGCGGGTGTCGCTGCCCGTGTAGCTGATGAACCCGAGCTTCGGCGACATGCCCCACTCGAGGATCATCGCCCGCGCGATCGCCGTGATCTGCCGGATGTCCTGCGAGGCGCCGCTGGACACATCGTTCATGGCCTTCTCTTCGGCGATGCGCCCGCCGCAGACCACGCGCATGGTCGCCAGCAGCCACTTGAGGCTGTAGCCCATGCGGTCCTTCTCGGGCAGGCTGAAGGTCGCCCCGCCGGAGTCGCCGCGGGGGATGATCGTCACCTTGTGCAGCGGGTCCGCGTCCTTGAGGTGGGCCTGCAGCACCGCGTGCCCGGCCTCGTGGTAGGCGACGAGCTTGTTCTCGTCCTTCTCGCGCACGCGGCTCTTCTTGGCCCGGCCGAACTTGACCTTGTCGCGGGCCTCTTCCAGGTCCTCGTGCTCGATGAAGTCCTTGTTGCCCATCGTGGCGCCGATGGCCGCCTCGTTGATGATCGCCGCCAGGTCCGCGCCGGAGAACATCGGCGTGCCGCGGGCGATCTTCTCCAGGTCGACATTCGGCCCGAGCTTGACCTTCTTGGCGTGGACCTTGAGGATCTCCAGCCGCCCCTTCACATCCGGCAGCGGCACGGCGATCTGCCGGTCGAACCGGCCCGGGCGGATCAGCGCCGGGTCGAGCACATCCGGCCGGTTCGTCGCCGCGATCACGATCACGCCGTCGCCCGAGCCGAACCCGTCCATCTCAACAAGGATCGCGTTGAGCGTCTGCTCGCGCTCGTCGTGCCCGCCCTGGCTGAAGCCCGAGCCGCGGCGACGCCCGACCGCGTCGATCTCGTCCAGGAAGATGATGCACGGCGAACTGTCCTTGGCCTGCTTGAACAGGTCGCGCACGCGGCTGGCGCCCACGCCCACGAACATCTCCACGAAGTCCGAGCCCGAGATCGAGAAGAACGGCACATCAGCCTCGCCCGCGATCGCCTTGGCCAGCAGCGTCTTGCCGCAGCCCGGAGAGCCCGAGAGCAGCACGCCGCGCGGGATCCGCCCGCCCAGGCGCGTGAACTTCTTGGGGTTCTTGAGGAACTCGATGATCTCGGTGACCTCGTCCTTGGCCTCCTCGATGCCGGCGACATCCTTGAAGGTGATGCCGGTCATCTCCTTGGTCAGCGTGCGGTGGCGCGATTTGCCGAACGAGCCGAGCATCCCGCCCGGACCGCCGCCGGCGGCACGCATGCTCCGCGCGATCAGGAACCACAGGATCAGCAGCACCAGCAGCAGCGGTCCGAAGAACCACACGAAGTTCATCCACCCCGACTGCGGCCGCTGCTTGACCCGGTTGTTCGTCAGCGCGAACAGCTGCTCGGACATCGTCTCCCGCGCGTACGCCGTCAGCGGCACCCGCACGAGCTGGGCCTGCTCGGACACCTCCGGCTGGACCAGCGAGGCCAGGATCGCGTTCTCGCGCAGCACCACGCTGTCCACATCGATGTGCCCGTCGGCGTAATAGCTCTGGAACTGCTGGAAGGTGATCTCACGCCCGCGCTGCGACGAGCTGAGGAACAGCGCCAGCATCGCCACCATCAGCAGGACGACCACGAACCCCATCATCCCCCTGGATCCGGGCGGCTGGCCGGGCGCGCCGGGCTTGCCCGGTCCGCCCTTGCCGGGCTGCTTGTCCGGGGTCTTCCCGTTCTTCGGGGTCTTCGTGTCCTGGTCCGCCATGTGGCTCAACGCCTCCTCAAGGGCTCTCTCATGCAGAGATCGGCCCGATCCGCCCTGCTGTTCCGTCCAAGCCCCAACACCGGAAAAAACCCGGCCCGAGGCCTGAACCCACGCCGCCCCGCCATTCGCGGCCGGCGCACGCGGCGATTCTAGGAACAAACCGCCCCAGACCGCCCGAACCACTCCCATACGCTGGCGAAGCGTTCCCGGATCATCCCCACCCATCCAAATACACGCTTCCCCCCACGCCCGAGCAATCACCCCAACCCCCACCCCCCCCGCTCACCCCGCCCGCACCAACGCCTCCACCCGGAACACCTCGCCCGCCATGAAACGGTCCTGCAACGCGAACGCCTCCGCCTCGAGCGGGATGTCCAGGTACGACCGCCCCGCCGCCCACCATCCGGCCAGATACGCCCCACAAAACCGCGCGGCGCCCATCCGGCGCATCTGCACGCAATGGACCAGCTCGTGGAACAGCACCCCCTCGAACCGCGCCGACGCGGCCACATCCCGCGCGATCACCACCACCCGCCCCAGGCACAACCCCGCCGGCCCGATCCGCGCCCCCGGCGTCCGCACCCGCTCGACCACCCGCACCTCGACCCCGTCGAGCAGGTCCGCGCCGAAGTAAGGAATCAGCCGGGCACGCAGCGCATCAATCTCGACCAGCGAACCCGCCCGTGCGGCCCGCCGCGCCCACCACATCCAGATTGGCCCCGCCAGCACGCCCACCACACACGCGATCCCTCGTCCAACCCGGTTCACGCACGATCCCCCTCGGCCTGCTCTCCCCCGCACTCCGGGCACACCGAGCTGTCAATCCCAGTGAGGTCATAGCTGCAATTCTGGCAATGCCCTGGTTGGGGACGATGCCTTGCGATACATCGTGTGATTGCACGCCAGCACCACGTCGCGGCAGCGAGCAAACCACGAAGCAGGCCATAGCCCACGACCCACGCAAGCAGAATCCCAGGAAAAACCGGCTTGTACGCGAACGGCACCCCAAACACACGAGTCACACCACTCTGGGGATATTCCAGATTCCCTGACTGCGGTTCGCGCGTCTGCCATTGCCAGGACCACACACCCACCAAAGGTCCGATCGATCCACGAGTGCAGCGAAGCACGCCCCCTTCGACCTTGCGAATCACCCAGCCCGGCGGTGTGATCAAGTCCACTGGCCGAGGGTTGGAGGCAAGAAACGCCTCGTACATCACCCTGTCGGATTCGGGATACACGGCAAAGCTGGCTGACCGCCACCAGAACGAATTAAAGCGACTTCCGACAAGGACAACATCATCAATCGCGTCGTGGAGAAAAGTCGAGCGGCTCACCACCGTGCCGGGCCGCTCGCCACGACTCAATGGTGAGATGGCATACCCGCCGACGATCGACAACAAAAGCAGACTGAGCAAGATCGGCACGCATTCTCGAGTGATAGACCTCACCCCTCACCCTCCCCCGCGAACAACGCCCGCGGCTCCACCACCACCGGCTTCGCTTCCGCCAGCTCCTTCCCGCTCCCCGCCCCCGCCGCCTCGAACCGCTTGAGCGTCGGCACCAGCCGCGAGTCAATCGATCCCACCAGCCGGTTGTACCGCTCCACGCTCTGCCGGATCGTGTCCCCCAGGTCCGCGGCGTGCTTGAACGCCACCGCCGCCCGGTCGTGCAGCTCCTTGCCCAGCGCCAGCAGTTCGTGCGCCTCCTCCGCCAGCCGGTGCTCGCGCCAGCCCACGGCCACCGCCCGCAGCAGGCCGATCAGCGTGCTCGGGCTGGCCAGGATCACCCCGTCCTGCGCCGCGCGGTCCAGCAGGTCGGCCCGGCGTGACAGCGCCGCGTCGATGAAGTGGTCCCCCGGCACGAACATCACCACGAACTCCGGCGAGCCCTCGAACGCCGACCAGTACTTCTTGTCGGCCAGCTTCTTCGCCTGCTCGCCCACATGCTTGGCGAACCGCTCCAGGTGAACCTCCCGCTCCCCGTCGTCCGCGGCGTTCACCGCGTCCAGATACGCCGAGATGTTCGTCTTCGCGTCCACCGCGATCACCCGGCTGTTCGGGAGCGTGACGACCATGTCCGGCCGCTGCAGCCGCCCCTCGTCGTCGCGGCTGGACACCTGCTCCGTGAAGTCGCAGTAACTGGTCATCCCCGCCAGCTCGGCGACGCGGCGCAACTGGATCTCCCCGTACTGCCCCCGGATCTCCGGGCGCGACAACGCCCGCGCCAGCCGCGCCGTCTGCTCCTTCAACTGGTCCGCGCTCTCGCCCGACGCCTTGACCCGCTCGTCGAGCTGCGTCAGCCGCTCGCTGGTCTTCGCCAGCGTCTCGCCGATCGGCCGGACCATCGCCTCGACCGCCTGACGCCGCTGCTCGTGCTCCGCCTTCGACTTCTCGTCCGCGGCCCCCAGCCGGTCGCTGATGATCTTCGCCAGCACCTCCTGGTTCGCCCGCATCGTCTTGGACCCGATCGACTCGAACGCCTCCTTCATCCGCTCCCGGTCGGCCATCAGCTCCTGGCGGATCTTTTCAACGGCCTCCATTCGCTCGCGCAGGGTGGCTAACTCCTCCGATTGCTTCATCACCCTCCCGAGTGACTCCCGCTCGCGTTCCACCGCGACGCCCAGCTCCCCCCGCGCCCGCTCCAACTCCCGGCCGGCCGATTCCGTCTCGGCCTTCGCCCGCTCCGCCCCGCGCCGGGCCTCTTCTTCCGACGCCCCCAGCCGCTCGGCCCGGGCCCTGGCCGCGGCCCACCCGCGCCAGCACACCGCCAGCCCCACGCCCAGCCCCACAACCACCGCCAGAAGCACGCCGTGTATCCAGTCCATGGCGACAGTGTACCCCCACCCGAACACAACACAACCTCTATACATCGCGGCGCCAGCCCCGCCCTCCCCCACGCCGAACGCGTGCTCCAGCCTGCGGGCCGGAGCACGGCACCGCTGCCGCCCGCCCCTGCCACTTTGACACCCCCGCCCGCCCCCGCCCCCCATCCCGGCAGCACGCACCCCCCGAATTCCGCCCTGAACCCCGGGCTCCGGCCTTCCGACCCTTCTTCGGACCGGCACGCCGCTTGCCACTCTCTTGGCACGATGTTCTCCCTGCGTCGCCATCCCGCCTCATCAGACCCCGCCGCCCGCGGCAACGGGATCCCCGCGCAGCCCATCCCCGACCCCACCCACCCCGGCTCGGCCCACCGCCTGAACCTGCTCCTGTCCACCGGCGCCTGGCAGCCTGACCCCTGGGTCCAGCGCCTCCCGGTGATGCTTGACCCCATCGGCGTCCGCTCCCACATCGCCGCCTCGGCCCGCTCGGCCGAGCGGGTCATCCAGGCCACCCCCATCCACATCGCCATCGTCGACCTGGCCCTGCCCTTCGACGAGGACGACGACCGCGCCGACGAGGCCGGCGTCCAGCTCCTCGAGCTGCTCGCCCGCATGCCCGTCCCCCCGCCCACGGTCGTCATCAAGCGTCGGCGCTCCCTCCGCGACGACCGGCGCGAGATCGCCGCCGCCCTCCGCGCCGGGGCCTTCGCCGTCGTCGACCGGCCCAACGCCCAGACCGAACTCGAATCCCTGCTCGAGGTGCTGCGTCGGTGCCTCGCCCGCCACTACGCCGGCCGCTGGCCCGGCCCGGCATAACGAACCACGAGCCCCCGGGCTCCGTCGTCCCGAACCCATCCGGCCACCCCGGCCGGACCAGAACCAGGTTTTTTCAAGAAAGAGGAGTCGAAACCATGGCCACGAAGACCAAGAAGAAAGTCAACCTCCGTCCCCTCCACGACAAGCTCATCGTCGAGCGTGACGAGCCCACCGCCCAGACCGCGGCCGGCATCTACCTCCCCGAGTCGACCAAGGAAAAGCCCACCACCGCCACCGTCCTGGCGGTCGGCGACGGCACCCTCAACGACAAGACCGGCGAGCGCATCCCCCTCGATGTCAAGATCGGCGACCGCATCATCCTCAGCAAGTGGGGCGGCACCGAGATCAAGCTCGACGGCGAGGAGTACCTGATCATCAACGCGAGCGATGTTCTGGCCATCGTGGACTAAGAAGCCACTTGGGACTGGCCACTTGGGACCAGGGAACGGATTTCTTCCCTCGTGGTCAGTGGCCAGTCCCCAACCCCCTCCTCATGAACCAAGACCAACTCCGCCAAGCCCTCAAAGAACTCAACGGCGAGCGCGATGCGCACTTCGCCCTCGCCGGCATGCACGAGAGCGGCTCGGTCCTCACCATCCACAAGGCCATGCTCATCCCCGAGGAAACCGACCACCTGGTCAAACTCACCGACGGAAAGAGCGTGTTCATCCTCGAAGCCGAACGGATCGCCTACATCCGCATCGGCCTCTGAAAAGTGGGACGGGCTTCCAGCCCGTCAGAAAACAAGCCGCGACCGGAAGGAAGCGGCCCAGAAACCCCGGCGGGCCCCAAACCCGCCCACACCAACCAAGTCCGGCCCTAGTGCCTAGTTCCTAGTCCCTAGTGCCTCACACCGGAGAATACCCATGGCTGCCAAACAGATCGCATTCAACACCGACGCCCGCGAGCGCATCCTCAAGGGTGTCCAGAAGCTCGCCCACGCCGTCAAGGTCACCCTCGGCCCCTCCGGCCGCGTCGTCGTCCTCGAAAAATCCTTCGGCGCGCCCACCGTCACCAAGGACGGCGTCACCGTCGCCAAGGAGATCACCCTCGACGACCCCTACGAGAACATGGGCGCCCAGATGGTCAAGGAAGTCGCCTCCCGCGCCTCCAAGGAGGCCGGCGACGGCACCACCACCGCCACCATCTACGCCGAGTCCATCTTCTCCGAGGGCCTCAAGAACATCACCTCCGGCGCCAACCCCAACCAGATCAAGCGCGGCATCGACAAGGCCGTCGCCTCCATCGTCGACGAACTCCACAAGATGTCCAAGCCCGTCTCCGGCTCCAAGGAGATCGCCCAGGTCGGCACCTGCAGCGCCAACCAGGACGAGGAGATCGGCCAGATCATCGCCACCGCGATGGACAAGGTCGGCAAGGACGGCGTCATCACCGTCGAAGAGGGCAAGTCCCTCGACACCGAGGTCGAACTCGTCGAGGGCATGCAGTTCGACAAGGGCTACCTCAGCCCCCACTTCGTCACCAACCCCGGCATGATGGAGGCCGAACTCGAGAAGCCCTACATCCTCATCCACGAGAAGAAGATCTCCAACGCCAAGGACATCCTCCCCATCCTCGGCAAGATCGCCGAGTCCGGCGCCCAACTCCTCATCATCGCCGAGGACATCGACGGCGAGGCCCTGGCCACCCTCGTGGTCAACAAGCTCCGCGGCGTCCTCAAGGTCACCGCCGTCAAGGCCCCCGGCTTCGGCGACCGCCGCAAGGAGATGCTCCAGGACATCGCCACCCTCACCGGCGGCACCGCCATCATGGAAGAACTCGGCATCGACATCGAGAAGCTCGAACTCAAGGACCTCGGCCGCGCCAAGAAGGTCACCATCACCAAGGACAACACCACCATCGTCGAGGGCGCCGGCGCCTCCAAGGACATCAAGGGCCGCATCGACATGATCCGGTCCCAGATCGAGTCCGCCTCCAGCGACTACGACCGCGAGAAGCTCGAAGAGCGCCTCGCCAAGCTCGCCGGCGGCGTCGCCCAGATCAATGTCGGCGCCGCCACCGAGGTCGAGATGAAGGAGAAGAAGGCCCGCGTCGAGGACGCCCTCCACGCCTGCCGCGCGGCCGTCGAGGAAGGCATCCTCCCCGGCGGCGGCACCGCCATCCTCCGCGCCCGCCGCGGCCTCGACAAGCTCCGCAAGTCCCTCACCGGCGACGAGCGCATCGGCGTCGACATCGTCCACCGGGCCGTGTCCGCCCCGATCAAGCAGATCGCGGCCAACTGCGGCCTCGACGGCTCGGTCATCGCCTCCAAGGTCGAGGAAAACACCGAGGTCAACTTCGGCTACAACGCCCTGACCCACGAATACGGCGACCTGGTCAAGATGGGCGTCATCGTCCCGACCAAGGTCGAACGGGTGGCCCTCCAGAACGCCGCCAGCATCGCCGGCCTCCTCCTGACCACCGAGGCCGCCATCGTCGAGATCAAGGACAAGAAGACCGCCGCCGTCTCGGCCGGCGGGGATGATTTCGATTATTAAGTTCCGCACGCGAACGGTCGGAAGACCGTTCGCGTGATTATAGATGTTACGAGAATTTGCAAATGACTGGGCATTTTTCTCGAAGTCGCTGATTCAGATCTTGATTCAGCGAGGCCATTCTGCCGAAGCAGAGCTTTTAAAATCCAGTAGTATAAGAGTTGAAGAAACCGATTGGGACAATTGGAATGGTGGGATGCCTGTCTACACCGTTTTTGTAGAGGTGACGATTCAGAAATTCGCTGAACTACAGCACGACCTAAATACAATAGAGTCTCTTTTATCGGATGCTTCACTGTTGCTCAAAAGACTATATTCACCACACGTTGTTAACTTTTCTATAATTCCATCTTCAGCTGCAAGCGGAGATATAAAGGTGCTGAAAGAGTTGATCGGGCAGCAGAAGCATTTGATGATTTCGGTATCGACTGGTGGTCCAAAAATCGAGGCTGTCCAAGCGGAGTATGCACAGCGCAGAAGCCGTATTGCAGAGCTTCTGCGTGATTTCGGTTTGGATGATCCGAATCCATTCTCTGATCTTTGGCAGTGGTACGCAAAGTGGAGTACTGACATACCGAAATGGGCACCTCGAAGAAAGTACATCGCCGATCTGTACCAGCCGCTACTTGACGCACTAGATAGTCTTGAAAATAGCGATATTTCTTTGCCGCCAGCAACAGGGTGGGAGCGAGTAGATCGTATACTAGCTCCGATGCCGGCCATGATAGCGCAGGGGCGGAATGAAGAGGATTTTCAGGCAGTAGGTCACAAGTGCCGAGAAGCTATTATCAGTGCGGCCCAGTATGTTTATCAAAATTCTATGGCGATTCATTTAGAAACTACTCCAAGTTCGACTGATTCTAAGCGAATGCTTGATGCATTCTTGACCGATAGCTTGCCTGGTGAATCTAGAAAACTTTCTCGTAGAATATGTAATTCTGCAGTTGATCTGGCCAATGAATTGACTCATCGTCGATCTGCTACTCAGTTTGATGCGAAGCTATGCTATGAGTCTACGAAGTCTGTTGTGGCATTAGTCCATTGTGTGCATGCCAATTGCCAAAAGAAGGTTGGTGATCCGGCTATGGACTACGATGATATTCCGTTCTGAGAATCTACGGAAATTGTTGTCTGTAGATGGCGCGGCACTCTGCGCGATTACTCCGCTCGCCTGAAAGCTAAGCCTCCCACCTCCCAACGATCCGGATCGCGCGTCCTCCCCCGAGCCGCCCCATGCCCACCATCATCCGGCACATCCCCACCGGCAACGACTCCGTCCTGATCGGCGCCGGCGACGGCGTCTGGGCCACCGCACGCCCCAGCCGCGCCCCCCTCTGAACAAGCCGCGCCCGGCAGGAAGCGGCCCCCCGACGCCGCGCCTCCAGCCCAAGCCCAGGCCAAAGAGCAAAACCCAACCCCCCCCGACCCCCCAACCCCACCGCCCCCCTCACCGACATTCCGCGCTCCAAAAAGAAGCCCCGAACGCCAGTGAGCGGGCAGGCCGCGCGGCGGTCCCGGCGCCACCCGAACCCCGGCGTTCCTTCGTGCCCGGCGACGCAGAAATGCACAACCCATCGCGTGACGCCACCGCCCCCGTCATTGACATTCCGGGCTCCAAAAAAAGCCCCGAACGCAAGTGAGCGGGCGGGCCAAGCCACGATCACTACGACACCGAACACCGCACCATCCCCTCTCCGCAAGAGGGGATGCGGGGGATCCCTCCCCCGCATCCGCGATTTGACCCTCACCCTTTGAACGCGAAATCCACCACCAACCCCGCATGATCGCTCAAACCTAAGTCGAGCGCTTCCAAATCGTATTGGGCCGACTTGGCCGCCAACGGTCCGCTCGCAAACACATGGTCGAACCGTTTGAGCCAGACCTTGCCATGACGGCGTTGGCGAAAACTGTGGTCCGGGCCGAGTCCATCTGTGGCCGGGTGGATCGCGCGGTACGCATCGAACCATCCATGCTCGCGAAGATTGACCATCACGGAAGTTTCCGCGGCCAACTGTCGACGCATTCTGTCCGACCGCCGGGCCACAATCTCTCCGTCTTTCGTCCGCCGTCCGCCCCAACCCATGACACTGCCGTCCGGGCGTTCGTCCTGGGGGGAGTTGAAGTCACCGCAGAGCACCCGAGCATGCCCGGAAGGCCGACCAAGCCCGTTCGCGATGCCTTCAAAGGTTTCAATCTTGGTGAAGGTGCCCTGCTGATTGTCCCTCGAGCCCGCCGGTAGATGCACGGTGTGAACTTCAAGCGGACCGGTGGGCGCATCCACAGCGCATGTCAACGTGCGTTCCGGCCACGGAACCGGGAGGGCCTTGTCACCCGAAGTCACCGGCCAGCGGCTTGCGACCAGCACACCGTATCGGCGGCGTTTGTTGCCGTCCTTTCCGTGTACTCCACCGACCGAATCGAGCACGTGATAGCCGACTTGCTTGAACCAGTCTCGCCACCCCTCCACGGTCGATCGGTTCACCTCCTGAAGGCAGACCACATCCGGCGAGAAAAACCCGACCCGCTCCGCCTGTTCAACCTGACGGCGGGTCCGGACATTGACATTCCAGGTCATGATCCGCATCCCCCACATTATGGTGTGCACCGGCCAAGCACAAACAAAGGACAGCAAGTTAGCACTTTGTTCACCGAGGCCGGATGCTGAAGTGGGGCTCCGGCAAGCAGGGCATGCGGGGGGACCCCTCCCCCGCATCCGCGCCGCACGACCGATCCGCACGCCCGCCGCCTACCCATCCCTCAAAATCTTCCCCATCTTCTTCCCCTTCGCCAGCTCGTCCACCAGCTTGTCGAGGTACCGAACCTTCCGCGTCAGCGGGTTCTCGATGTCCTCGACGCGGTAGCCGCAGATGACGCCCTTGATCTGTTCCGCGTTCGGGTTGAGCCTGGCCTTCTTGAAAAAAGCCTCAAAGGTGGACTCGTCGTCGATGTGCTTGCGGATCTGCGCATCGCTGAACCCGGTCAGCCACCGGATCACCTCCAGCAGCTCCGCCTCCGTCCGCCCCTTCTTCTCGACCTTCGCCACATAGTGGGGGTACACCGACGAAAAGGTCATCGTCGCCATCCGCTCGTCATGTTCCGGTGTCGTCGTCGCCATCAGGCAGCCTCCATCAAGCCATTGGCCTCCCTCCCCCCGTTCATGATACAACCCGGCCACCGCACGAGGCCCGCCGCCCCCCGTCCCCGACGGGCCGGGCTTGCTGAAGGAAGCCCCGAACGCCAGTGAGCGGGCAGGGCGCGCGGGTGATCCGGGGCCACCCGAAGCTCGGCGTTCCTTCGGATGCCGCGATGGGAGAAACGGGTTCGCGTGAAGCGTGACGCCACCGCCCCCGTCACTCACATTCCGGGCTCCAAAAAGAAGCCCCGAACGCCAGTGAGCGGGCGGGCCAAGCCACGACCGCCACGCCGCCACCGCCCGCCGCTCAAATCCTCGGCGGCTTCCCGCGCACCAGCCCGAACAGCAGCGACACCACGAACAGGATCAGGAACAGCACGAACAGAATCTTCGCGATATCCGTCGCCCCCTGCGCGATGTTACCGAACCCGAAGATGGCGGCCACAATCGCCACGATAAAGAAAATCACAGCCCAACGAAGCATCAGACACGCCCTTTCAGAGCAAAACGCCCGCACGCCGGACCCACCACAGCATACCACCAACACCCGCCCCGTCCCCATCTCCGAAAGTGGGGGTGCGGGGGACCCATCCCCCGCATCCGCGAACATCGTGTCCATTCCTCGCCCGCCTCACACTGAATCCCATCACGCCCCCCTCCCCCGCCGGCGTGGTACGCTCCCCTCATGCCCGCCATCACCGTCACCGAGACCATCGCCGTCCCCCAGGCCCGCGTCTTCGCCGCCGCCGCCGACATCCCGGGCGCCGCCGGCTGGATCAGGGGCATCGAGCAGATCGAGGTGCTCACCCCCGCCCCCGACGCCCCGGACAACCTCGGCCCCGTCGGCCGCGGCTTCGTCTGGCGCGAGACCCGCACCTTCATGGGCAAGCAGGCCGAAGAGACCATGACCATCACCGCGTGGTCCCCCCCGCACCACTACGCCGCCGAGGCCCGCTCCCACGGCAGCCACTACCTGACCACCCTCTCCTTCCACACCGAAGCCCCCAACACCACCCGCGTCACCGCCACCTTCCGCGGCACCCCCGAAACCTTCACGGCCAAGGTGTTCTGGACGCTCTGCTTTTTCATGAAGAAAACCGTCGCCAAGTGCCTCCGCGAAGACCTGGCCGACCTCAAGACGCACTGCGAATCCTGACCCCGGCCAATCCACCGCCCCCGGCCCACGCGCCACCCAAAAACAGAGCGGGCCTCGTCCTGAGGCCCGCATCCCTCGCTCCTCCCTCCCCCCGACGCGTTCACTCCCCCCGAGCCGCGACAGACCTCCAGACTACCACAGCCCCGTCCCAACGCAAGCCCAAAACCGAACCAGCCCCTCGCACGCGCATCCCCGGATCAGGCCCCGTCGGCCGGGCATATGAAAAGAGCGGTCCAGGGCACTTGGCCCCGAACCGCCCTGAGGGAACACCAGATCACGAAAATACTTTCCTGATCCAGTTCTGTCGCACGGCATCTTCACGCCATGCCATTGAACAGTATCAGTCCAAAACACAGAGTCAAGCGAAAGGACTTTCCTTTTCCGGTCACCCGCCCCGCACCCCGTTCGCCACCGCCCGCCACGCCCACCGACGCCGCCGCGCCCGCTCCCGCCGGGTGAAAAACTCGGGCAGCGCCGTGTCGAAATCCCGGTCCGCCACCCCATCGAGCAGCCCCTCCCAGGACCGGTTCGGCTCGTAGCCGAACCGGATCAGGTCATCCGAAATGCTCCCGTGCAGCCGCACCTGCTGCCGGACCCGTTCCAGGTGCCCCCGCCACGCCCCGACCCCCGCCGCTGAGATCGCCCGCACCCCCCGCAGCGCATCCGCCGCATCCCGCCCCGCCCGCGTGTGCAGGTGGTACGCGCTGAACGGATGGCGGGCCTCCAGGAAGGGGAGAAACCCGGTGATCCGCTCCTGCACCCGGTCCGGGTCGCGGACCAGGTCCTCGTAGCGGATCACCAGCACCCGACGCTGCCGCGCCAGTCGGTCGTGCACCCGCCGGAACCACATCCAGTACCGCAGGCTCGACCAGTACGCGTCCGGCTTTTTCCCGTGCCGGCTCACCACCGCGTCCCGCGGGTCCCGCATCACGCACAGCACGAACAGCGACCGGTCCACCGCCACCGCCGGCCACACCGACGCGAAGTCGCTCGGCCACTTCGTCAGCACCGTCCCCCCCGACCCCCCCATCCCCCCCGCCCCGCCCACCCGATCCGAGATCCGCGTCTCATGCGCGGGATAGTCGTCCACCCCGAAGCACGCGAACACCGCCTCGGCCAGCAGCGTCGTCCCCGTGCGCGGCCCGCTGCCGATGACATGAATCCGTGTGCGCCTCAGGCCAAACCCCATCCTCTGGCCCCCGGCCCATCATACCTCAATCGCCCGACCGCTCGCGTTCCTTCTCGCTGCCCACATGATGTCCCGCGGCGTACCCGGCCCCGGCCCCCGCGCCGGCCGCCAACGCCGTCATGCAGCCGGACATCGCCAGCCCCATCGCCGCCCCGAACACGATCATCATCCCGCGAAGACTCCGTGATTTTCCAAGTCGCATGGTTGATCTCCTTCGGGATTGATTGTCCGTTCAGAATCGATCGCCAGCCTGAACCATCCATGAATCCGCGCTCATTGACACACCCGGGGTTTCCCGTGCGTAGGGTTTCTCGACAGACCCAGGAAGGAGAAACCATGATCGAGTTCCATCACACCCCGGACACGAACATCATCGAGATCCATGTCGACGGCCCGGTCACGCGGGAGGAGTACGACCGTGTGGCCGCGCAACTCGAGCGGGTTTTCGAGCAGCACGACAAGGTCCGGGTGATGCAGGTGTTCCGCAACATCGGCAAGATCGAGCCGGGCGCGCTGTGGGCGGACCTGAAGTGGACCCCCAAGCACCTCAAGCACTTCTCGCACGCGGCGATCGTGGCCGACCAGAAGTGGGTCGACTGGATCACCCGGGCGATGGGGCTGTTCATCTCGGTCGAGATGGAACTGTTCACGCTGGACCAGCTCGAGGAGGCCCGGCGGTGGATCCGGACGGCCGAATGAGCCCGGGCTGGGACCGGTGCCGAAACCGGGCCTGATACCGTGCTTGAAACCGGGGCGGGCCTGGCTCCTAAGAATCCGGCATGACACCCAACCACGGCCCCGTCGTCGTCGCCGAGTTTCCCTCCGAGCTGGCCGCCACGCTGGCCCGCAACGCGATGCAGGAGGCCGGCATCCCCTGCCAGCTCGCGGGCATCCACACGGCGGGCTTCCGGGCCGAGGCCCCGGGCATGATCCGCCTGCTGGTCCCCGCCGCCCGCGAGGCCGAGGCGCGGGCGATCATGGAGGATTTCTACAGCCCGCCCGACGATCCCGAGCCGGCGTGAAGTATCCCGCGAGCAAGCAGCCTCGGTTTCGCTAATGCCTTCCCGTGAAGGCGATGACCGCGCGTCTGTTCACGGGTGCAGGGGCGGTGACTGCGTGATGCTGTCGAGCGGTGGGGGGGTAAGGAACTTGAGCCCGGCGATGCCGCAGACGATCAGGGCGATGCAGGCCAGGCGGGCGGCGGTGGCGGGCTCCCTGAAGAGGTAGATGCCGAGGATGGCGGTGCCGACGGTGCCGATGCCGGTCCAGATGGCGTAGGCGGTTCCGAGCGGGAGGTGGCGGACGGCCAGGCCGAGCAGGGCCATGCTGATGATCATGCTGAGCACGGTCAGGGCGGTGGGGAAGGGGCGCGTGAAGCCCTGCGTGTACTTGAGGCCGACGGCCCAGCCGATCTCGAACAGTCCGGCGAGGAAGAGGAGGATCCAGGATGTCATGGGTGCGGTTCCGTCTGACGCGGGGTCGTCCCCGCGCGGCCGGTGCGGCCGGGCGACAAGGCGAACGGCGCGGTCGTCCGCGCGCAGGATGATACGGGCGCGTGTCCCGCTGGTCGTTGGCCCGCCCGATCATGGAGCGTTGGGCCCCTCCTTGGTTTCGGGATTGCATTTCCCCGGGGCTGGTGTAGATTGATGGGTTCGCTTTGCGGAGTGATCGGCGTGGCTGCTTCGAAGTGGATCCTGGGTCTCGCGACGGTGCTGTCCTGGTGGGCGGCGATCGGCGGCGTGCTCGCGCCGGCGGGCCAGGCGGGGGCGACCGTTTCGACCGGACCGGGTGGTGCGCCCGGTTCGACGGCGTGGCTGGAAACCGGCCGAACGCCGCCCGCCGCCGGTTCCGGGCGGGCGGGCCGGGCGATGGGTGATCGCGGGGGCGTCGGTCCGGTGCTGGTGTGGCTGGAGCTTGTGACGCGGGCCGGGATGTTCGCGGCGGCGTGCGGGCTGGGCGGGCCGCTCGTGCGGCGTGTCGCCGGCGTTCGGGGCGTGCGGGTGACGCGCGGACCCCCGGCGGCGTGATGGTTTGCTGACATCAGATCGGCCGGACGCCGATGCGACCGGCCATGTGTGCGGCGTGCGTTGCACGGCCGCCGGATTGCTGTCCGACCATCGGGCGCGCTCGGCGCGTCGAGGATTCAGATCACATGGAAAAGAACACGGAACGCCCGGGGCAGCACCCCGGCGCGGCGGGTGTGTCCGGCCAGGAGCCGGTGAGGTACGAGAACGGCAAGGGATGCTTGGTGCTGTCGATCTTGCTGGTGTCGGTGCTCTTGATGATGGCGCTCGCGATCGTGCTGCTCGGCGACCCGGGCACGCCAACAGGCGTCCTCGGTGGGGCGTCGGGGCACTCGGCCGTGCTTTGATGCTGCAAGAAAACCCCCGTGTGCAGGCACACGGGGGTTCTTTTCAGATCGATCGTCAGTTCGGGATCAGCGGCGGCGGCGGCCGGCCATCAGCCCGCCGAGGCCGAGGAGGGCCATCGCGCCGGGGGCGGGGATGACGGTGACGGAGACGTTGTCGATGAGGAGCTGGGAGGTGGAGCCGATGATGGCGCCGGTGGTGGCGGTGAACTGGAGGGTCACGCCGCCGGAGACATCGGGACCGGCGAAGGTGGTGAACTCGAAGAATGTCCAGTCGGTGTCGGAAGCGAAGAGGGGTGCGCCGCCAAGGATTTGGGCCGAGGAGGTGCCGCCGCCGGCGAGCTCGGAGAAGAACTCAGCGAAGTTGACGCCACCGGGGCCGTTGATGTTCTTGGCCCAGAACGAGATGGTGATCTCGTCGCCCGGGTTGACCAGGCCGATACCCATGTTGGCCTGCTTGATCACGGCGGCGGAGCCGTCGGTGAGGTTCGTAAGGTTGCCAGCGAAGTTGCCCGAGAAGGGGTCGCTGGCGTCGGCGAAGAAGGTCGACGTGGGGGTGGCGAAGTACTCCCAGCCCGTGGTGTCGCCGGTTTCGAAGCCACCGTTGGTGGTCAGTTCGATGTTGGCGAAGGCGGTGGTCGACGCGGCGATGATGGCGATGGCGGAAATGGTCGTCTTCATGGTGTATCCCTCTCTGAGTGTGTGTCGCGGGGGGCCGAATGCCTTCCCGACCCACGCAATGTAACTGTTTCATGCCGGATTCCTATTGAAATCCGCCAAAATACACAATATTTATGGGGTTGTGAGTAACAGTTACGATCTATTTTCGGATTCTGGCTTGGCGGCTGGCCCGAAACCGGCTCTGGTTGACCCGCTCAGCGAGGCGGATGGAGATGGGCTTATTCCCGTATTCCGTGTGCCGGACCCGGTTCGGACTCTGGAGGGCGTGGGACGAACGGTCGCGGCGCCAGCGCGGTCAGAGTCCGCCGCCCGCGGGGGACCGCGTGCCCGATGCACGCGGTCCCGGGGGCCGTGCGAGTGGCGAGCCGCCCGTTGGCTTACGGGCAGCCTGCGTTGAACGCGGCGATGAAGGCGGAGAAGTCGAAGAAGTTGAAGAGTCCGTCGTTGTTGAAGTCGGCGATGGGGTCCTGGGCCTGGAAGAGGGCGACAAAGGCCGCGACATCGAAGAAGTTGAGTTCGCCGTCGCCGTTGATGTCGGCGGGGCAGGCCTTGTCGGGGACGACCGGGGCGGGCTTGGTCCAGTCGATCGATCCGGTGGCTGTGGTCGTCGCCGGGAGGTCCTGGATGCCCATGGCCCGGATGCTGTTCGGGAACGAGGAGAGGGCGAAGCCCTGGGCCGGGTCGCCGTCGCCGCCGATGATGGCGCTGGTCTGGACATCGACGGAGATGGTCAGGGGCGTGCCGTAGACGAAGTTGATGGGCACGATGAGTTCTTCTGGCATGCTGCCATTCACCGCGAAACCGCTGTCGCAGTTCGAGTTGATGTTCCGCGTCCCAAAAGCGGCCTGGGCACCGTCGATCCTGATGGTGACCGAGCCGGATGTGCTGATGCCGGACAGGCACATTCCGGATAAGTTGATCACGCCCCCGCCGGCGCTCTGGTTGAAGATGATGCTGATCGGGAGTGTGGCGGCGCCGGGCGTGCCATTGGGGACTGCGGGGTCTTCGAAATGGATGGTGTCGGTGAAGTTCGCGGTGGTGGAGGATTGCAGAACTCCGAAGCCCTGGATGAACCCTTCGGTGACGGAAGTGGTGCGGATATAGCCGTACCCGACGGCGACGCCTCCGGATGTGTTCCCGCCGCCGTTGGTCACTGAGCCGCTGTGGCGGGTGGCGAGGACAAAGTAGGGAAGGTCTTCGGATTCGAACTCTTCACGCTGAAGAACATTGAGGTTGCCGTCGGGGTCCGGAACGAACACATTGGTGGTCGATCGCGCGTAGAGAGACTGGGCGTGCGCTGGGAACGCGCCGGTGAACGAGGTGAGGGCGGCGATTGCGAGCGGGGCTCGGTTCAGCGGGATTCGTGTCATCGTTTGGCTTTCGATCTGAGTGAAGGCGTGTGCCGGGTGGCCGGCGCCGGTTTGTGGATGAGCCGTGGCTCAGGGGCAGCCTGCGTTGAACGCGGCGATGAAGGCGGAGAAGTCGAAGAAGTTGAAGAGTCCGTCGTTGTTGAAGTCGGCGATGGGGTCCTGGGCCTGGAAGAGGGCGACGAAGGCCGCGACATCGAAGAAGTTGAGCTCGCCGTCGCCGTTGATGTCGGCGGGGCAGGGCGGGTCGCCGCCCGTGGTCGATCCGAGGAAGCCGCCGGAGAGGGTGTAGGTGCCGGGTCCGGATGTGACCGACATGGTGGCGGTGGCGGGCTGGCCGATGGCGGCAAGGATGCTGAACCCGCCGCCCTGGGCGGGCCCGCCGGCGCTGATGGTGCTCCAGGTGATGGAGAAGCCGGCGCGGGGGTCGGGCTGGTCGTCGGCGGACGCATGGGCGGCGCTCAGGAGGAGGGCGGCGGCGGTGGTGATGATGGTGCGCATGGTTTACTCCTCTGCGATGATGAGCAGGTCGATGACAAGGGCGCGGAGGTCGTGGAGTTCCGCGCGGAGTTCGTCGATGTGTGCGTCGCGTTCGGCGAGCTGGGCGTCCTTTTCAGCGCGGAGTTCGCGGATGGATTCGACGAGGATGGCGGTCAGGCCGGTCTCGGAAACGGTCAGGTAGCCGTCCTCGCAGGGCTTGACCCAGTCGGGGAAGTGCTCGGCGGCTTCCTGGGCGATCAGACCGGTGTGGAGGCCGGGCTGGCCGAGCTTCTTGGCGATGGCTTCCTCGGTGTACTCGTAGGTGTAGCCCTGGATTCTCAGGAGGCGGTCGAGCGTGCCCGGGCGGAGCGGGGCGACATGCTGCTTGAGCCGCTCATCGGACCAGACGGCCCACAGTCCGCCACCTGGTTTGGATGCGCCGCCGGATGTGAGAATCAGTGCGTTGGGAGCGTTGTCCTCGATTCGGACAAGCCCATGAAAGAAGCTTATGCCGGTCGTGACTTCGAGAGCGGGTGGCGTGACACCACCCCAGATCGGGGCGTTTCCGATCAGGACATTGCCGCGCACCTGCAAACCGTTCTCTGGCACGGTGCTTGAATAGTTGCTGCCGACGGAGACGCCTCCGTTGGCGTGGACGCGGAGCTTGGTCCCGCTGTTGACGCGGACGCGGAAGGCGTCGGTGCCGGCGGGAGCGTCGACCATGAGCTGGTCGGACGGGCTGGCGTTGCCGATGCCGACGCGGCCGTCGCTGCGGATGGTCATGAAGGTGTCGTTCGTGCCGCCGGCGTGGCGACGGAAGTCGAGGCGGTTGCCGGTGGAGTTGTGGCGGATGCCCCAAGCGGCGTCGCCGTTCTCGCCGAGGTAGAGGATGCCGTCGCGGCCGCTGCGGGCGTCGACGGCGAAGGCGGTGTGCGCGTTCGATGTGTTGCGCACGCGGCCGACGACCTCGGCGGCGTTGGCCCCGCCGTCGCTGGTGCCGGGGCCGGAGACGGTCAGCATGTTGCCCGGGGCATTCGTGCCGATGCCGACGGAACGCTGGAAGTAGTTGGCGCTGCCCGATGGGCCCGTGAAGTACCCGGCGAATCCTTCGGGGCTGCTGGTGGACGCTAAGAGAGCACGGTTCGCTCCGCTGGTGGAGCTGGCTAGGAAGTACCCGCCGCGCCCATCCGGTGAGTTTGCGCTTCCGCGCACGCCATATGCCACCCCTGACGCGCTCTGATTGACAGCGAAGATACCGTATGTTTGTTGTGAAACAACATGGAGGGGATAGATCGGATTGCTGGTTCCGATGGCGACCCGTCCGTTCGTCGGGTTGATAACCAGCGTGCTGTTCCCGATGTTGAGAATGTTGTCAATATTCCACTGCCCGCTCGTTGGCAGCCGGTTGAAACTCAGCGTGCCAGAACTGATGCTTCCGGCGTTGAGCTGTGTGAGCGATGCGCCAGAGCCGCTATGCGATCCGCTGAAGGATCCAGAGAAGCTGCCGCTGGCGTTGCTGAAGGTGAGAGAAGAGGAATAGGTTCCCGAAAGGCGGGCGTTCGGGAGCGTGCCGGAGTTGATGTTGGACGCACTGAGGTTTGTCAGTCCCACGCCGTTGCCGGTGTGGGTGCCGTTGAAGATCCCGGTGAATGTGCCCGAGGCGTTCGAGAATGCGAGCGGGTTGGAGTAGGTGCCGCTGAGCAACGCGCTGCCGATGGTGCCGGTGGAAAGGTTGGACGCGTTGAGGCTGGTCAGGTTGGCGCCGGAACCGGCGAACTGGTTGGCGGGGTTGGAGAAGGTCAGCTGGCTGGCGTACTGGCCGGAGAGGGCGTCCGAGGAGACGCCGGCGACATCGAGGGCCCGGACGGCGTAGGGGGTGGGCATGATCTTCTGGCGTGGTTCGAGCGGCGCGCCGTCGACGCGGATCTCGAGCCAGAGCGGCGAGCCGTCGAAGAGGTTCTTGCCGAAGTCCAGGTCCATGGTGAACCGCCCGGCCTCGTCGAAGCCCTCGTAGCCGAAGGCGTCGAGCTGTGGCCCGATCGGCTGGCCGTCGACCGCGGTGTTGTACAGCCGGAATGAGAGATTGACCGGCCCGAGCACGGGCTGGCCGTTGAGGCGCAGTTCGGCCTGGTAGGTGAAAGCGTCCATGTTCGGATCGGAGGCGCCGGCGGTCTGGGTCCAGGCCAGTGCGGCGAGCAGGGCAGCGGCGGTCAGGGTGCGGTTCAACATGGTCAGTCTCCTCTCGGCCGACAACGCGGCCCGGGCCCGGAACAGGGCGGGCGAGCGAACGCCTGCGGTGTGTTTGTTCTCCAAGCGGAGGGGCGGCGTTGGTTCGGCCACGATTGCCCGAGAAAACCGGGCTTTGCGGCTGACAGGGGCGTGTTTGGGGGATCGGCTGGCCCGGCGTCCCACGGTGGCCGATGATCGAAGCGGAGGCACCGTGATGCTCGCGGCGATTCGGTCCAACGCGGATTGGGAAGAGTTTCTCGGGGGGGTGCGCCGGAACTTCGAGAATGCGTCCGGTCACGCGATGTGGCTCGGTGTGCTGGTGGGGGTGGCGCTGGTGTTCTGGCTCAATGTGCGCTTGGCGCGCTGGCTGGTGCGCCGGTTCGGGCGGTGATGAGCGGGCGGCCTACTTGGTGCGGTTGAGTAGGAGCACGCCCGCGGTGATCGCGCCGGCGGCGTTGGCGACCAGGTCCCACCCGGTGTTCTCGTAGCCGCCGACGCCGTGGTCCTCGATCACGCGGGTGATGAAGAACTCCAGCGTCTCGTTGAGCGCGCCCAGGCCCATGCCGATCAGGGCGGCGGCGATGCACAGGCCCAGGCCGGGGCGGGCGTGCAGGGCCCGGCGCAGGGCTTCCCAGGCCGCGAATGTCGCCGCGAAGAAGCCGTAGAAGTGGACGATCTGGTCGTAGCGCGGCAGCCAGGGGTGTAGGCGCAGGGTGTAGAGCACGGCCCGCGGCCCCTCGGCCTCGGCGTAGGCCTCGGGGATGGGGACGGTGCCACCGAGCATGTGCAGCGCGCCCCAGGCCGAGAGCATCCAGAGGGTGGCGTTGTTGAACCGGGCGTGGGTGTGGAGGGCGAGGACGATCGCGATGAAGACCACCATCGAGCCGGCGTAGGCGAGGAACTCAAGGTTGCCCTGGCGCAGGGCCATGGCCGAGCAGACGACCATGTACGACGCGGTGAAGAAGACGATGCCGGGGGGCAGGGACCGGCGGCGTCGGAGTTCGACCATGAGAACCAGCCTACCACAGACCGCGCCGGCCCGTGGGTCCCGGCCCGTCGGCGATCGTGTCGGCCGGGGCCGCGGGTGCGAAGGCAGGAGGACGGACCGTGCGATGCAAAGGTTCATGTCGTCCGCTCCGGTTCGGACGCGTCCGACCGAGCACACGCCCCTGCTCGGAACGCGGGCGGGTGGGCGGGCGGCCGATTTCCTTGGGTGGCAGGCCTCGGATTTGTTAGACTTCACACTCGGAGGTGCCCGATCGACACGCCGGCGGACAACCCGGTCGGGGACATGCTCACGCGGACGATGTCCGGCGAGCCGGACGCCGAGCAGGCCCTCTCCGGGCTGATCTATGACGAGCTGCACCGCATCGCCGAGCGCCTGATGGTCCACGAGCGGTCCGGGCACACCCTCCAGCCCACCGCCCTGGTCCACGAGGTCTACCTGCGTCTGGGCGAATCGGCCGGGCGGGCCCAGCCGGAGCGGGATCACTTCCTGGCCCTGGCCTGCCGGGTGATGCGCCACATCCTGGTCGACCATGCCCGCGGGAAGAGCACGCTCAAACGCGGGGGCCCGGATGCCGTGCGGGTCTCGCTCGGCTCGGCCGAGGGGCCGGCAGCGGATGCGGCCGAGCCGGCGGACATCCTCGCCCTCCACGAAGCGCTCGAGAAACTCGCCGGCCTGGACGAACGCAAGGCCCGCCTGGTGGAGCTGCGCTTCTTCGGGGGGCTGGGCGAGGCCGAGGCGGCCCGGGTGGTGGGGGTTTCGAGGGCCACCGCGTCCTCGGACTGGCGTTTCGCCCGCGCCTGGCTGGCCGTGGAGCTCGGCGAGGCCCGATAAGCAACGCGCGGGTCGTTTGCCAGTGATCCCGCCCACGCGGGTCTGAGCCATGGACGCGTTTGTGCATGATCGGTGCAAGACCGGCGCGGTTCGTGCGCAGGGCTGGTCTTTGGAAGGGTCCGGTTTTCCACACTTTGTGCAGAGTGGGTAAATCGATTTGCTTTGTGGGTCAAAGTGGGCGACAATCCCATCCATGCCCGGCGGGGACCGCGGCGGCATGCGTTTGAGCCAATCGGACCATCGACCGGCAGGAGGCCATCAGATGCGTGATTCGTTGGGGGACCGGGGGGATGGCTGTGTCGGATCTGGGCTTCTTGCAGGGGTGAACCAGCGTGCTCTTCACGGGACAAGCCGAGGCGAAGATCGACGACAAGTCGCGTCTGGCGATCCCGGCCAAGTTCCGCTCGCGCTGGGACCCCGATCGGGACGGGGCCTCGTGGTTCTGCGTGCCGTGGGTGGAGACGAAGAGCCTGCGGCTGTACCCGGAGAAGGTGTACGAGGAGCTGTTCCGGGCCGGGCGGCGGGATCCGAGCCTGACGCCGGGCGCCGACCAGGCCGAGCTGGAGCTGCTGCTGCATTCGGCGACCGAGCAGGTGGATGTGGACGGGAACAACCGGATCCGGCTGTCGTCGTGGCAGGTCGAGATGCTGGGCTTGCCCGGCGAGGTCGTGGTGCTTGGGGCCGGCGACCGGCTCGAGGTGCATTCGCGCGAGGCCTGGCAGGCGGTGTTCAAGGACAAGCTGGCGGGGATGGCGTCGCTGGCCGAACGGCTCAGCCGCACCGCACGCGGCGGGGGTGGGGCGTGACAAGCAAGATGATCAAGAGCGAGAGAGACCCGGCCCCGCGGCCGGGGGAGAGACGGGCCGACCCGGCCGTGACAGGCCGGCGGACCCATTCGGCGTGATGTGTGCCGTTCCCGCCCGACGCAAGGCCGCGTCCGGGCGGGGGCCGGGCCAGCGCCCGGCGACATTCTGATTGGCCCAAGGGGGAAGGTTGAGCACCGACCCACCACGGACGGCGGGCGACGCAGGGACGCGTCACCCATCGGACCGTTCGACCGAGCGCAACCCCGGCAGGCCATTGAACACCGCCCGACCCACCACCGGGCGGTTGTTCTTTTGGAGGATGCGGGGGCTGTGGTCGCCGTCTTCTTCGTGGTGGTCGTGATCGTGCGCCGGATCATCATCTGAAACGCGGCATCAACTTATTGGACGCGGCCTGTCGCGGGCGTGGCGTGTGCGGCGGCGGTGGGCCTTCTCGCGGCGGTGCGGCCTGGGCGTATCGGTTCAGGTGAAAATCAGGTTTTGCGCACTGTTTGGTTGCCCAGTTTCTCCAACTGCTACGGGGGTCCCCTTGGCGTTGGCTGTTGTGGCGCCGATCGGTTGACGGGCGGGGTGTGATTTTGGACCGTTGGGGTGGCGCGTCTTTTGCGCGTTGACTGAATATGGAGGGCTGTTCGATGAAACCGATGGTGTTGGCGATGGCGGCGGGCGGGGTGCTATTCACGAGTGGCCTGGCAGCCGCAGGGTCCGGATCGTCGGGTCTCGTCGTGCTCAATCCGCAGGCCTCGGGGGCGCTGACGATGAACGGCAACGCCAGCGTCGAGGTTCCCGCGCGGGTCGTGTATGTGAACTCCTCGTCCGAGACCGCCGTGACGACCAACGGGCGGGCGATCCTTGATACGCCGGCGCTGTATGTGGTCGGGCGGACCCATTTCAACGGCCAGTCCGGCGCGACGGGTTCGGTGTTCCATGGGGCGCCGTCCTTCTACGACCCGTACGCGGTCCTGCCGATCCCGGCCACGGACGGCATGACCGAGCACGACGCGGTGGACATCAAGAAGAACGGCGAGGTGGTCTCGCTCTCGCCGGGCTACTACCCGCACGGGCTGAAGATCACGGGCCGTGCCGAGGTCTTCTTCGAGCCTGGCGTGTTCGTGATCGGCGGCCCGGGGCTGGTGATCACCTCGGGCGATGTGATCGGCTCGGGCGTGTGCCTGGTGATCGCGTCGGGCGAGTGCCGGATCGCGGGAACCTCGTCGCTGTCGCTCTCGCCGATGTCCTCCGGCTCGCTGCAGGGGATGGTCCTCGTGCAGCCGTCCACGAACACGACCGAGATGCGTCTGGCGGGCGGGAGCGAGTTCTCGATCGGCGGGACCATCTATGTGCCCAACGCGAAGGTGACCCTGGTGGGCAACAGCACCGTGGAGGGTGAAGGGCCGCAGATGGGCGATCTCCTGCTGGCCGACCGGGTGGAGCTTTCGGGGACGGCGACGATCCGGATCGGGCGTGATGGGATGCGCCGGGTGTCGCTGCCGACCTACGCGTTGTTTGATTGAGCCGGACGCCGCAGTCCGATCGGATGCCTGTTCCGTGTGCAGACCCCCGGCGGCTTCGCCGGGGGTTTCTGCGTGGGGCCGCTGCGCGTTTGGCGCAAGAAAAAACGCCCGCACGCGGCGGGCGTTTTCTCTGATCCGGAGGCCGATCGGTCCGGTGGGGTGTCCGGGCCGATCAGTCGTCTTCCTTTTCGGTCAGGCGCGAGGCCTTCTTGATGACAACCGGCTCGACGGGCACATCGCCGTGCGGGCCGCGGTTGCCGGTGCGGACCTGGCGGATGGCGTCGACGACTTCCATGCTCTCCGCGGTCACCTTCCCGAAGACGGCGTAGCCGGCGCCGTCGCGGGGCTCGTCGAGGAAGGCGTTGTCGGCGACATTGATGAAGAACTGGGCGGTGGCCGAGTCGGGCTGGCGGCCGAGGCGGGCCATGGCGATGGTGCCGCGGGTGTTGGAGAGGCCGTTGCGCCACTCGTTCTTGATGCCGGGACGCGTGGGCTTCTGGTTCATGTCCTCGGTGAAGCCCCCGCCCTGGATCATGAAGTTGGGGATCACGCGGTGGAAGATGGTGTCGTTGTAGAAGCCGTCGTCGACATACTTGAGGAAGTTCTCGACGGAGATGGGGGCCTTCTCCTGGTTGAGTTCGATGTCGATGTTGCCCTTGGAGGTTTCAAGTCGGACGATCACGGGGGCGGTTTCCTTGGTTTCGGGCTCGGCGGGTGCGGCCGCCTCGCCGGCGGCGGGTTGGGTGAAGCCCAGCAGGGCGAACAGGACGGCGAAGCCCGCGGCGATGCCGACGAGGGTGGCGATCATGGCCTTGGGGCTGGATTTGGGCTGGCAGGCGCAGCTGGCGCAGGTCATGGGGTTGACTCCCGTGGTCGAGGTCGAGGGGTGGTACTTCCGGCTTCCCAGTGTAGGGCCGGGTGGCCGGGACGGTTTCATCTGTGGCCCGGGTGGGGTTCTCGGGCGTCAGGATGGGCAATCTGGGGCCGACCGGAAAAGGCAGGCGACGCGGCCACGGTTTCATGCGTTGTTGGCTGGCTAGTGCAGGGTCGTGATAGGCATGATGCCCTTCCCGTCTGGAGGGCACCCATGATGAGCAGGTCTGAGCAGCGGCACGGGCATCCCCTCGCGTGGGGATTCACCCTGATCGAGGTCCTCGTGGTGGTGGTGATCCTGGCGATCCTCGCGGCCATCGTGCTGCCGGCGTTCGCGGGGACGACCGATGAGGCTCGCAAGGCGGCGTTCATCAAGCAGCTCAAGATCTTCGCGGACGCCGCCGAGATGTACACCGCGATGACGGGCGAGTACCTCGAAGACTCGAGCACGGGCGTCGTGCCGCAGGGGTTCGAGTCCTACATCCGGGTCGAATCGTGGACGAGGCCGACCCCGATCGGGGGCCGGTGGGACGCCGAGCGGTACGACAACGGCATCACCTCGGGCGTGGGGGTTCACTTCCAGGGCGGGACCTATCCCGGCGACGAGTACATGCTGGACATCGACCGGCGGATCGACGACAACAGCCTGGCCACCGGGGCCTACCGGCAGTTGCAGGACCAGACGCGGTACTACTACATCATCGCGGAGTGAGCGTCACTGGCGCAGCCGCGCGCTGGTAACCTGACCGACGAACAGCTCGTGCTCGGACTCGAGGTCGAAGTGGCGGACGACCTGGCAGTCCAGCCAGACGGCGCAGCGTTCGATGATGGGCGAGCCGCTGGGCATGCGGATGTCGGGGAACGGGTCGAAGGGGTCGTCGGCGTCGGGGTCGGCCTTGGGGGAGACGGCGGTGTCGGCGAAGCGGAAGCGTTTCTGGATGAGCCGGTCGTCGGGGCCGACCAGGCCGAGGGCGAAGCAGCGGGCGTCGCGGATGACGGGGTCGATGGCGTGGCCCTTGCGGCAGGCGACAACGATCTGTGGCGGGACTTCCGACGCGACGAGCACGCCATGGACCAGAACCCCGGCCCGGTCGTGGTCATAGGCGCTGGTCATCAGACAGATGGACTCAGGAAAAACACGCAATGCACCGGCGATGTCCGGGGCTCCGGACTCGCTGATGGGGCTGGCGCCGTTCTGATTAACGGGCTGCTCTGGCACGGGCTGGCGGCTCCTTGGCTCGGTCCAAGGATGGTCATCGGACGGATCGACATTGACATAGATCGGTACGAACGAAAACCGTGCCCGGACGCATCATCGCGTGCGAAGATGGCGCTCAAGCAGGGCGAGGAAGCGGGTCCGAAAACCGGTTTCGCTGAATCGGAGGGCGTTCTCGCGGCAGGGTGCGGCCGGGTCGTTGGGCAGGCGCTCGAGGGCGGCGGCGAACGACTCGGGGGTCGTCTCGTCGGCCAGCACGCCGGTGCGGGCGTCGATGACGGTGTCCAGGGCCCCGCCGGCGCGGAGGGCGACGACCGGCGTGCCGCAGGCCTGGGCCTCAACGGCGGTGATGCCGAAATCCTCGACCTGGGGCATGAGGAAGGCGTGGGCGCGGCGCATGTGGGCGCGGACGATGTCGTCGGAGGCGTGGCCGAGGAAGGTGATCCCGGCGCGATTGCGGGCCCGGGCTCGGAGGACGCGTTCGTGGCTGCCGGTCCCGATGACGGTCAACGCACGGCCGGTGCGGGCGGCGGCGTCGATGGCCAGGTCCACACGCTTGTAGGGCTCGAGCGCGCTGACCACCAGCAGCGAGCCGTCGCGGGGCACGGAGGGGTCGGGGGTGAAAAAGTCCGTGCGCACCGGCGGGTGGAGCACCTCGGCGTCGCGGTCGTAGACGGTCCGGATGAGATCGCGGGTGTACGCCGAGTTGGCCAGGAACGCGGTGACACGGTCGGCGGTGTCACGGTCCCAGCGGCGCAGTCGCTTGCGGAAGAGGCGCAGCCCCGCGGCGCGGAGGCGCCCCTTGAGGCCGGGGGTGGCGTAGGCCTCGGTCTGGGACCAGAGGTAGCGGGCGGGGGTGTGGCAGTAGCAGAGGTGGGGCACGCCGGCGGGCGGGCGCAGGGCCTTGATGGCGACCGAGCTGGTGGAGACGAGCAGGTCGATGGGGTTGAGATCGTGGTGCCCGGCGAGGTGTTCGGAGAGCTGGTCCACCGCGCGGGGATAGCGGGGGAGCAGCCAGCGCCGCAGGGCCGCGGGCAGGGCGTTGAGGTCGGAGACGGTGGTGGGGCAGGTGTCGATGCGTCGGCTGATGGGCGTGCCGTTGTGGAACATGGTGTAGAGGTGGACGGGGTTGGCGGGAAGCGCATCGGCGATGGCGGCGAGAACGCGTTCCCCGCCGCGGTGCGCGACAACCCAGTCGTGGGCGAGCGCGATGCGCGGGGCGTCGGCGGAGACGGGCGCGGGGCCGTCTTGCTTGTGGGAACAGGGAGTTGGTGTGTTGGGGTCTACCATGCGTCGCGGGATCGTTGTTCGGGAGGCGTGTGCATGGCGTGGTCTTTGCGGGTGGCGTCGGACGAGACGCCGGCGAACCGGTTCGGGCTGGACTACCGGGCGGAGGCCCGGGAACGGCTGGAGGCCCCGGTCTGCCCGATCGTGGACGCGCACGCGCACATCAACGGGGGCCGGGCGGCGGAAGTGTATAAAGAGGTCTGCGACCTGTACGGGATCGAGCGGGTCTATTCGCAGACGCAGCTCGCGCAGGCCGACGCCGTCCGGGCGGTGCTGGGGGACCGGATCCGGTTCGTGGCCATCCCCGAGTACATGCACCGGGACAAGAAGCGGGCGCACACGGAGGGGTTCCTGGAGAACCTCGACGCGTGGCACGCGCGGGGGGCGCGGATGCTCAAGTTCTGGAACGCGCCGCGGCTGCGGGACTTCCTCGGGCCGGCGGGGCTCGACCCGGCCGAGTTCGCCCGGTTCGATTCGGACTGGCGGCTGCGCATCGCGGAGAAGGGCCGGTCGCTGGGCATGGCCCTGATGGTCCATGTCGCGGACCCGGACACCTGGTTCGCGACCAAGTACGCGGACGCGTCGGTGTACGGCACGAAGCGGGGCCAGTACGAGTCGCTCTCGCGCCTGCTGGAGCTGACGGGCATGCCCTGCCTGGGCGCGCACATGGCCGGCTGGCCGGAGGACCTCGGTTTCCTTCGCGAGTTCCTGCAGCGCCACCCGAAACTGGTGATCGACACGAGCGCGACCAAGTGGATGGTGCGCGAGCTGAGCCGGCACCCGCGGGACGAGCTGCTGGGTTTCCTCCAGGACTTCGCGGGGCGCGTGCTGTTCGGGTCGGACATCGTGACCAGCGACGAGCACCTCACGCCGAGCGAGGGCGAGGCGTTCGGCGCCACGCTGGCGTCGAGCCCGGCGGAGGCGTTCGACCTGTACGCCTCGCGCTACTGGGCGATGCGGGTGATGCTGGAAACGGGCTACGACGGCGACAGCCCCATCGCCGACCCGGACCTGGCGATGGTCGAGCCGGACCGGCACGACCAGATGAGCGCGCCGCGGCTGCTGGGCCGGGCGCTTGGCCCGGGCATGTTGGACATGCTGTACCGCGGCGCGGTGACCGGCTCGCTCGACGCGTGGTACGCGGACGCGTGATCGGCCCCCTTGGTCGCGCCCCCGCGGCGGGTGATGCGTTTCGCTTGGAGGATCCGCCGGCCTGGGTTAGACTCGAGGTTCCGGCCGGGCCGGGGAAGGAGGGGCCGATGCGGTTTTGCGTGGGGGCTGTGTTGATCGGGGCGGCGGCCGGGTTGGCGCAGCCCGCGCGGGCCGGGGGCGACGCCACGCCGGGGTTCGTGGCCTATGTCTCGGCGCTGGGCAGCGATGCGGTGATCCGGTTCCGCTCGGTCAACGCCGACGGGCGTCTGGACGGGCCGGGCGATGCGGTGGTGTTCTTCGGGCCGGGCAACCAGTCGGGCTTCCCCGGCGTGGGCAGCGCGCAGTGCCTGTTGGTGCTCGGGCCGGACGATGTGCTGGCCGGCGACGGCGAGGGCAGCGGTGGGTTCACCAAGCGCGTCTACCGCATGCGGGATCAGAACGGCGACGGGACCGCGATGGGCCCGGGGGAGGGGTCGGTGTTCTGGGATGCGCGCCTGCCGCTGCCGGGGTCGCCGCTGGCGGACCGGCCGAAGGAGATCTTTTTCGTGCCCGGCGGGCAGCCCGCGGGGCCGGGGGGCGTGCCGCCGCTGTACCTGGCGGACAACAACACGATCAACTTCGCCGGCAACACGCCCGAGGCGATCTGGCGGCTGGACGATCTGGACGCCGACGGCGTGATCGACACCGATCTGGGCGAGGTGACGCTGTTCCACGAACTCTCGCCCGCCGGCAGCGGCTTCGGCTTCATCAGCGAGGACTTCCGGTTCCACCCCGACGGGCGCCTGTTCTTCAGCAACCAGGTCAGCAGCTCCAACACCGGCCAGGTGTGGATCATCCACCCCGACGGCACGCGCACGATGTACCTCGACCGCGACAGCCTCGTCGGGCAGGCCGTCAAGCCCACGGGCATGACGCTGCACCCGGTGACAAACAACCCCGTGATGGTCGCGGTGGACATCCAGAACAACCTGCGCATCGTCGAGCTGGCCGATCTGAACGGCAACGGCTTTATCGACGGCAACAGCGAGGTGATCCCGCTCTACCGCTCGAACCTGGCCCAGAGCCCCGTGCCGTTCAACTTCAACACGGTGCTGGACATCGAGTTCGCCCCGGACGGCTCGCTGTGGATCCTTGACATCTCGGACAACTCGATCATCCGCTTCGAGGATCTCAACGGCGACGGGACCTTCAACGGGCCGGGCGAGGCGCGCCGGATCTACCGCGCGGCTGACGCCGCCGCCCGCGGCGGGCTGGTGATCGACTTCCCGCGGACGGTCGCGTTCGGCCCGCCCCCGTGCCCGGCCGACCTGGCCCCGCCGTTCGGCGTGCTGAACTTCTTCGACATCGCGGCGTTCATCGAGCTGTATCTGGCGGAGGACCCGCGGGCGGACCTGGCCGAGCCGTTCGGGGTGTTCAACTTCTTCGATGTGGCCGCCTACATGGACCTTTATGCCCAGGGCTGCCCGTGATGCGGGGCCCTTTCCAGAACAATCGGGAACCGGGGAGGGTGCCGATACGAATCAGCAAGAACACCCACCCGGTGGCCCGAACGGCCCGGGAGCGAGGGGAGGGGCGAAGCCCCAGGGGCCCCGCGCCAAGCGCCAGGATCCAGACACAAAGGAAGCAGGATCATGAAGCCATCGAGCCGCCGTGGTTTTACCCTTCTCGAATCGGCCGCCGTCATCGGGATGGTCTCGTTGCTGGTCGGGGTGACCATGCCGGCGGTGCAGCGTGCCCGGGTGGACATGCGGGGGGCGGGCAGCGCGGCGAACCTGGCGTTCATCGGCCAGGGGGCGGCGATGTACGCCACCGACCATGAGGGGCGGATCTTCACCTACACATGGGGCGTCCCGGACGGGGCCAGCTTCGCCATCTTTGAACTGCCCGACGGCACGATGCGTATCGCGAACAACGACCAGGCGGCGGCGGGATGGCAGAACACCGAGATCCTGATGCGCCGGACGGGCCGGATCGACGGGCCAACCGCCTTCAAAAGTTATGCCACAAGGCTACCGCATACCCGTCTGCGCCACCTCGTCCTGATGGATTACCTGGACTTGCCGTTTCCCGCGGAGTTGTTTGCGGACCCGGCGGACGCGAACCTGCTCCAGTGGAAGGCGGACCCGGAGAACATCACCGCGGCGAACAACATCCCGTACTCGCCGGGAGCTGACTTCAACGGCTACGACGAGCCGACTGGCTGGAGCGATGTCGGCACGCGCCAGCGCTGGCCCTTCTCGTCGAGCTATTTCTCGGTGTCGGCGGCCTGGATGCCCGACGGGCTGGACGGCGAGGCGCTGTACATCCCGGTCGCGTCCACGCCGCATCTGCACCAGCAGTTCGGCGGCCGGCCCAGTCTGGCCCAGGGCCGCTCCTTCGCCGAGGTGGCCTTCCCCAGCGCGAAGGTGCACATGTTCGAGGAGTTCGACCGGCGTCAGGCCGGCTCGCCGTACTTCGGGTACGACCACGCACGGCCGATGAAGCTCATGTTCGACGGTTCGATCAACGACCGACCTTCGGGCGAGGCGACGCCGTCGTGGAACCCGTCGCAGGGCAAGCAGGAGTGGCGGCAGCGCTATGTCCCCCTGCACACCTTCCCGCATCCCCTCGGCGGGCTTGGCGAGACCACGCCGCTGAGCCAGCGGTACCGCTGGACCCTGGGCGGGCTGCGCGGGATCGACTATGCGGCCCCGCTGATGCGGCGGTAAGCGAATGATTGTGACCGGGGACGGCAACCAGAGGAGTGACAAAGAATGCGCAGGAACATGGTGCGTGGATTCACGCTGATCGAAACGGCCGCCGTCATCGGCATGGTCTCGTTGTTGGTCGGTGTGACACTGCCCGCGGTGCAGCGGGCCCGGACGGACATGCGCGGGGCGCAGAGCGCGGCGAACCTGGCGTTCATCGGCCAGGGGACGGCGATGTACGCCGCGGACCACGAGGGCCGGCTGTTCACCTACACGTGGCGGCCGGGTTTCCACGACATGCCCGACGGCAAGACGCGGTTCTCGACCAATGCCACACAAGCCTCCAGTTGGCAGAACATCGAGATACTGATGCGCCGCACGGGGCGCATCGACGGTGAGGACAGGATCCGGAACTTCGCCGGCCGTCTGGTCCATCGCCGCTACTCTCATCTGGTTCTGATGGACTATCTGGACGAACCGTTCCCGTCCGACCGGTGGGCGGACCCGGCGGACGCGAACCTGCTGCAGTGGCAGGCGAACCCGGCGGATATTTCGGCCGACAACAACATCCCCTACGCATCGGGATCGGATTTCAACGGGTACGACGACCCCGGCGGTTGGGTTGATGTCGGTGTGCGCCAGCGTTGGGCGTTTGCCAGCAGTTACCAGCGGACCGTCTCCGCGTGGAATCCGGACGGCCTGAACGGCGAGCCATCCTACGTACCCACGGCGTCCACTCCGCACCTGTTCGTCCGCACCGGGTTGCTCGACCTGCCCGCGGGCCGCAACTTCGCAGAAGTAGCTTTCCCGAGTGCTCGGGTGCACATGTTCGAAGAGTTCGACCGTCGTCAGGCGGGCTCGCCGTACTTCGGGTACGACCACGCGGTGCCGCTGAAGGTCATGTTCGATGGGTCGATCAACGACCGCCCGTCGGGCGTGGCGACGCCCTCGTGGAACCCGGCCGATGGAAAGCAGGAGTGGCGGCAGACCTATGTGCCGATCCACACCTTCCCCATCCCCTTGGGCGGTCTTGGCGACCAAACGCTGCTGAGCCAGCGGTACCGCTGGACGCTGGGCGGGCTGCGCGGGATCGACTACGCGGCCCCGCTGATGCGGCGGTGACTCGCCGGGGTGGTGTCCGGAACGGGTAAATTAACCCCATGCCGCACGGCATGGGGTTTTTCCGTCTCCAAGGCCTTGGCGCGGCCGCCGAACGGCGTTAGGCTGTTCCACGGCCCGGGTCGGGCCGGGAGGATTCCGGGATGCGCACAGGGTTTCATGAGGGGTTCCGTGGTGGGTTTCGCGGGTTCACGCTGCTGGAGACGGCGGCGGTGATGGTGATGGTTTCGCTGCTGGTCGGCGTCCTGACCCCGGCCGTGCGTCAGGCCCGGACGGACACGCGCGGGGCGCAGAGCGCGGCGAACCTGGCGTTCATCGGGCAGGGGACGGCGATGTACGCCGCGGACCACGAGGGGCGGCTGTTCACTTACAACTGGGGGCCTGGGCAGTATGTGATGCCCGACGGCACCACTCGCATGGCAAACAATGACCAGACGGCCGCAACCCTCCAGAACGCCGAGATCCTGATGCGTCGCACCGGCAGGATCAGTGGACCTGAACGGATCCAGATCGTCTCGAGCATTCTGCCGCACCGGCGCGACACGCACCTGGTGCTGATGGATTACCTGGATCTGCCGTTCCCCTCGGACATCTTCGCCGATCCGGCCGATGCCAATCTGCTGGGGTGGCAGGCGAACCCGCTGGACCTGTCCGCGGCCAACAACATCCCATATGCGCCGGGATGGGACTCCGGCGGATATGGCGGGTCTGGTGGTTCCTACACATTGATCGGCGCCCGCCAGCGATGGGCGTACTCGTCCTCCTACCAGCGGACCGTCTCGGCATGGAACACGGACGGCCTGAACGGCGAAGGAACCTATGCGCCGACAGCAAGCACGCCGCACCTGTTCCAGACCGCCTTCGGCGGGCCGCAGAACCTGGCCGCCGGGCGCACCTTCGACCAGGTCGCGTTCCCCAGCGCGAAGGTGCACATGTTCGAGGAGTTCGACCGCCGGTCGTTCTCGTTCGCGCCGTACTTCGGCTACGACATCGCCCGCCCGGCCAAGCTGATGTTCGACGGCTCGATCAACCTCCGGCGTTCCGGCGAGGCGAATCCCTCGTGGAGCCCCGCCTCGATCAAGTTGGAGTGGCGTCAGACCTATGTTCCGCTCCACACGTTCCCCGTCCCGCTGAGCGGGCTGGGCGAGACGACCCTGGTCAGCCAGCGCTACCGCTGGACCATGGGCGGGCTGCGCGGCATCGACTACGGGGCCCCGCTGATGGGCCGGTGAGTCCGGCCAGGTCCGCAGCTTTGGACGGGGCTTGAGCCCACCTCTTCATTTTCCCCCTCGATCCGGGCGGTCTGGGGGCCCCGGTGCTGTGAGGAAAATGTGGAAATGGGTGGGAAAATCTTTTCAAATCGGTGCGGATTGGTAGACTACACCGCATGCCGCCCGGATAGCTGGGGGCGCGGTTGCGCGGATCGGGCCCGAATCTCTCGCAGTCAAGAAAGGTCTCGGGCTCGGAAAGTGACGGAATGATGAAGCTGTATGTGGGCAATCTGCCCTACTCGATGACGGATTCGGAACTGGAAGGACTGTTCGCCGAGTGCGGGCAGGTTCAGTCGGCCAAGGTGGTCATGGACCGCGAAACCGGACGCTCCCGCGGGTTCGGGTTCGTCGAGATGGACGACAACGGCGGCCGCGAGGCCATTGAAAAGTTCCACGGCCAGGACTTCCAGGGCCGCTCCCTGGTGGTCAACGAAGCCCGCCCGCGTGAGGAACGCCCCCGCAGCGGCGGTGGCGGCTATGGCGGTGGCGGCGGCGGTGGTCGCGGCGGTTACGGCGGCGGTGGTGGTGGCGGCGGCTACGGCAGCCGTGGCGGCGGCGGCGGTGGCTACGGCAACCGCGGCGGCGGCGGTGGCGGCGGTGGCGGCTACGGCAACCGCGGTGGTGGCGGCGGCGGTGGCGGCTACGGCGAGCGCTACTGATCCACCCCAAGCCGGGCCTGGCCCGACAACATCTCAGATCCACGAAGGCCCCCGCGATCCGCGGGGGTTTTCTTTGCGGGCTTCCTTTGCGCCCATCGCCCGCGGAGACGGGATGGAATCCATCCGGCATCTTGCCCAATGACCCGTGCGTCTCCGGGCCCACGACCCGGTGCGTCCGAGAACTCGCGCAGGAGCCCAAAGTGACCAAACGCCGTGTCAGGTTGAAGCGGCCCGCCCGCCGGGGTCGAAAAGGGGGGCGGATGAACCGCACCGCCCCCAACCCCGGAACCGGCCCCGTCGGCCTGGCCCAGAACCCCGACGACCTGCTGGTCGCGCCCCGCAGCGCGTTCCCGCCGGCGGAGGGCCTGGGGTCGTTGGCCGAGCTGCTCGACGAGCAGACCGCGGCGGCGCGGGGCGGGATCGTCTGCCCGTGCTGCCGGGGCCAGACCAAGCGCGTGGTCCGGGCACGCCCGGGCGGCGCGAGCCGGTGGGTGGCGGTGTGCGCGATGTGCGCGGGCCGTCTGCTGGCGGGCCACCCCGGCACGGTGGTGGGGGGCCGGGTCCGCCCGCGCCTGCGCAGGGCGGGGTGATCGGGCCGGGGGGATCATGAAGACCAGGTTCGAGCAGGCCCGTCAAGGGCTTTTTTCTTGCCGCCGGGCGGGGGTTGGGGTAGGGTGGCGTTCGCCCGGGCCGGGCCGGAGAGGAGCCGTCATGAAGATCTTCGCGGGGGACAGCAAGGGCACGGGCGTGGGTACCGGCGTGGGTTCCAGGGCCGGCGGGCCGGCGCGTCGCGGCTTCACGCTGATCGACGCGGTCGCGGGCCTCGCGGCGTTGGCCGCGGTCGCGGCCGTGGCGATGCCGATGGGTTTGCAGTCGCGCGTGCAGATGCGCGGCCAGAGCAGCGCCTCGAACCTGATGCAGATCGGGCAGGCCTCAGCGATGTACGCGCTGGACCATGAAGGGCTGATCCATACCTATACATGGACGGGGCCAAGAGGTTCATTCCCGTCCTACAAGCTTCCGGATGGGAACTCATACACCGCGTTCAACGACACGCAGGCCGCCGCACTTCAGTTGCGTTCGATTCTGATGCGTCGCACGGGCCGGATCGACGGCGATCACGCGATCATGAACTCGAGTGTCCGGTTGCCGCACCGTCGGATGATGAACCTGATCCTGATGGATTATCTGGATCGACCCTTCCCGGATCCGTTGTTCGCCGATCCGTCGGACGCGAAGATGCTGCAGTGGCAGGCCAACCCGCTGGACATCACATCGGCCAACAACATTCCGTACGCGCCGGGGGGAGATTTCTCAGGGTATGACAGCGAGGGTGGCTGGACCGGTGAGGGTGTCCGCCAGCGATGGGCGTACTCGTCCAGCTATCAGACGACGGTGTTCGCGTGGCAGCCGGATCAGCCCAACACACCTCCATCGTTCAGTCCCGGTATCTATTACCCAACGCAAACCACGCCGCATCTCTACCCATCATCGTTTCCGAATGTGTTCATTGCTGAGGGCCGGAACTACGCCGAGGTGGCGTTCCCCAGCGGCAAGGTGCATTACTTCGAGGAGTTTGACCGGCGCCAGGCGGGCTCGCCGTACTTCGCCTACGACCACGCCCGGCCAGCCAAGCTGATGTTCGACGGGTCGGTCAACGAGTGGGCGTCGGGCTTCGCGTCGGAATCGGCCGATCCGCTCGACCCGCGGCCCCGCTGGCGGCAGCGGTATGTGCCGCTGCACGAGTTCCCGCTGCCGCTCACCGGGTTCGGCGAGGAGACCCTGCTGAGCATGCGGTACCGGTGGACCTTCGGCGGGCTCCGTGGGCTCGACTACCCGCTGCCCGCGCCGAAGGGCTTCGAGCCGGCCCGGTGATCATGGGCGTTGTCAGTCTCGTTCGGTGACGGCCGCGACCGGCTCGGCGGCTAGCGCCAGCAGGCGGACGGCGCGGGCGATGCGTTCGGCGGCCTCGTCGTTGGGGTTGGCGCCGAAGCGGATCTCGGTGCGTCCCGAGCCGAGCAGGTCGTCGAAGCCGTCGGTGGCGCGGGTCAGGCGCGTGGGGGCGTTGCGCAGCGTGCCGGCGGCGTAGCCGCGTCGCAGCGAGTTGCCCGGCATCAGGAAGCCCGCCGCGTCGTAGACACCCACCTGGCCGCGCGCGACGACGACGATGCGGGCGGTCGCGCTGGCCGCATCATCCGAGATGGGCGTGCGTCCGGCGCGGGGGCTGAGGAAGATATGGATGTGTACGAGCGTGCCGGAGACATCGCCGGTCAGCCGGCCCTGGGCGATGCGGTCCAGCGTGGCGGGGGAGAGGTCGGTCAGGTAGACATCCGCGGTGTTGCGGTCGTGGACGATCACGGCCCGCTCGGGCAGGCGCAGGTCCAGCCGGCGGGACTCGGTTTCGGACACGATCGCCCCGGTTCCCACCACGCCCGCGCCGCGGGACCCCCCGAGGCCGATCGAGCGGCAGCCCGAAAGGCCCATCAGGAGGGCCAGGGCGGCGATCAAAAGAAGGAACTGGCGTGGCATCGGGCGTGAGGGTAGCCTGAAAGAGAGGATTCTGCTCGGCCGGGCTTCCGTTCGGGTCGTATTGACCGGAACCGTGTCAGGCGGGGTACGGATCGGGAGGTCCAGGGGTATGACCATGCCGCGAAGCAAGCGAATCATCGGGGCCGCCTTGGCCGGGGTCTTTGTTCTGGGTATTTCTCCGGCATGGTCCCAGCAAACCCGCCAGCCCCCGCGCAGCGCTGGCGTGCACGGAACCCAGGCGAACCAGGACCAGCCGGCGAGCCAGCCCCAGACCCAGAATCCTCAAAATAGGGTCAACAACCCTGTGCGGGTCCCGAGCCGGACCGTCCGCGCACCGGGCGGGGGCGTTCGCGCTCCCGGCGGCGGCGTGCGGGCACCCGGCGGAGGGGTTCGTGCGCCGGGCGGTGGTGTCCGGGCTCCCGGGGCCGGGCAGCGCCCTGTCACCGTGCCGGACCAGACCCGCCCGGACCGTCCCGGCGTCCAGCCGCCGGGCCACGGGCACCCGGGCGGCGGGTGCAAGCACCACCACGGGTCGTGCCGCTGCGTGATCATCCCGCGGTACGGCTGGGGCTGGTGGGGCTTGAGCCGTGGATACGGCTGGTGGACCGTGCCGCGATCCGACCAGGGCGTGTGGGGGCCGTCCGGTCGTGAGTTCCAGGAAGAGCAGTTCCCCGAGCCCGATCCGCCGACGGCCTACGAGATGGCCCGCGGCTGGATGGAGGCCGGGGACGCCAAGGCCGCCGTGGAGTGGTATGTCGAGCACCTGGACGAGAACCCGACGGACATCGCCGCGATGCGCGAGTACGCCGCGGCCCTGCTGGAAGCGGGCCGCTTCGGGGATGCGATCTCGATGATGGGCTATGTCTACGACATGGCCCCCGGGCTGGCGAACCGGCCGATGGGCCCGTCGTTCTGGGGCGATTCTCCCCTGCGGCTGCGTCGTTCGGTGGTTTCGGCGGTCCGGTACGCGCAGCGGTCGCCCTCGGGCAACGCGTGGCTGACCGTGGCGGTGCTGATGCAGGCCGAGGGCCGGGACGGCGTGGCCCTGCGGATGGTCGACCGGGCGGCGGACGAGGGGTTGGCCCCCTCGGTGGCGGACCGGATGCGGACGCGTCTTTCCCGTCGCTGATCGGGGGAATGCAAATTCAGGGCCGGTCAGGGTTTGCCCTGTGGGCGGGGTGCGTGCTAGTGTTGAGGCCCGGCTCACGCGGCGTGCGCGGGCGGGGCGACACACGAGAACCGATGGAACCACCCGGGAGCCGCCCTGAAGGCCGGGGCGGATCGAATCCGCGGGTGGGAGGTGGAGATCGATGGCCAAGAAAGAAGTTACGCACGTATTCAAGATCATGGCCCCGGGCGGCCAGGCGACGCCCGCGCCGCCTCTGGGCCCCGTGCTGGGCGCCAAGGGCGTCAACCCGGGTCAGTTCATCCAGCAGTTCAACGCCGCGACGTCGAAGCTGAACGGCAAGGTGGTGGGCTGCATCATCACGGCGTACTCGGACCGCTCGTTCGAGTTCGAGGTCAAGTCGTCGCCGGCGTCGGTGCTGATCAAGGAGGCCGCGGGGATCGAGAAGGGCTCGGGCGAGCCGAACACGAACCTCGTGGGCAAGATCACGTCCGACCAGGTCCGCAAGATCGCCGAGGAGAAGAAGGCGGACCTGAGCGCCGCTTCGATCGAGGCGGCGATGCGGATCATCGAAGGCCAGGCCCGTTCCATGGGCGTTACGGTGGAGGGCTGAGCGATGCCGAAGATGACCAAGCGCAGCAAGGACAACGTCAAGCTCGTCCCGACCAACCCCGTCGAGCCGAACGAGGCGTTCACGACGCTCAAGAAGTTCAAGGGCCCGAAGTTCGATCAGTCCGTGGAGGTGTGCCTGCACCTGGGGGTTGATGTGAAGCAGGCCGACCAGATGATCCGCGGCTCGGTGTCGCTGCCCAAGGGCATCGGCAAGAGCAAGCGGGTGGTGGCGTTCTGCGGCCAGGATCAGGTCCAGGCCTGCCTGGACGCCGGTGCGATCAAGGCCGGCGCCGAGGACCTGATGGCCGAGGTCGAGGGCGGGTGGATGGACTTTGATGTCGCCATCGCCACGCCCGACATGATGCGAGTGATCTCGAAGCTCGGCAAGGTGCTCGGCCCGAAGGGGCTGATGCCCAGCCCGAAGAACGGGACCGTCACGCCGAAGGCTTCCGAGGCGGTCGCCGAGTTCGCGGCGGGCAAGGTGGAGTACCGCACCGACAAGGGCGGGAACATCCACGCGGTCATCGGGAAGATGAGCTTCCCGGAGGCCGACCTGATCGAGAACTACAACCACTTCGTGTCGACGATCCAGAAGGCCCGGCCCTCGGCGGTCAAGGGCGAGTATGTCCGCGGGATCACTGTCTCGGGGACCATGACGCCGGGCGTCCGCGTCGCGTACGCCAGCGCGGAGGCTGAGTGATGAGCAAGACCGTCAAGAACATGATCATCGAGGAGTACCGCGAGCGCGTCGGCGAGACGCAGGACGCGCTGGTCATCGGCCTGCGGGGCATCTCCTCCAATGACACCAACGCCATCCGCGCCGGGCTGGCCCAGAAGTCCATCCGCGTGACCGTGGTCCGCAACAAGCTGTTCGGCCAGGCCTTCGGCGAGACCGGGCTCTCCCCGCTCTCCGAGCTGCTCAGCGGTGCGAACGCGCTGGCCTACGGCGGCGAGAGCGTCGTCGAGGTCGCCCGCGAGATCGTGGGACTGCTCAAGAAGTTCCCCGACATCGAGCTCAAGGGCGCGGTGCTGGACGGGCAGCTCTTCGAGGGCCAGGACGGCGTCGAGCGGCTGAGCAAGTTCCCCACGCGGGACGAGGCCATCGCCCAGGACGTCACCCTCATCCTCGGGCCCGGGCGCAAGCTCATGGCCTCGGTCAAGGGCCCCGGCTCGCAGATCGCCGGGCTCATCAAGGCCATCGAGGAGAAGCTCGAAAAGGGCGAGTCCATCGCCAAGGTGTGATCCGTTCGCGTCGGGCCCGTCCCCGCGGGGAGGCGTCCGGCGCGTTGCAAGACAACCCGTATCCACCCGACTGGCCCTGTTCGTCCGTGTCCATGACGCGGCCGGGGTTAAAGAGCCGAACGGTTCGGCCCCTCTCGGGTGGGCGAGTGAGCACGCGACGCGTGCTGTGTAAGGAAGTGAAGACATGTCCGACGAAACCAAGACCTTCGACGCGAAGATTTCCGAGATGGGCGACAAGCTCGCCGGCCTGACCCTCAAGGAGGCCGTCGACCTGGCGGACTACATGAAGGAGACCTACGGCATCGAGGCCGCCGCGGGCGGCGCGGTCATGATGGCCGGCCCGGCCGGCGGCGACGCCGGCGCGGCCGCCGAAGAGAAGACCGACTTCGATGTGATCCTCAAGAGCCCCGGCGGGAACAAGATCGGCGTGATCAAGGTCGTCCGCGAGCTGACCGGCCTGGGTCTGAAGGAAGCCAAGGATCTGACCGAGACCGCCGGCGCGAAGATCAAGGAAGGCCTGGGCAAGGAAGAGGCCGAGCAGGTCGCCGCCAAGCTCAAGGAAGCCGGCGCCGAGGTCGAGCTGGCCTGATTGTCCCGGACGGGATGCCGCGGGCGGCGCGTGTCGGCCGTTCGCGGGTATTCAAGATTCGAAGTCCGGCTCCACCTGTGTTTGTGGAGCGGGGCGGAGACACACCTGCCCGGCGGGCCGAAGAGGCCCGGCGGGCGGTTTCAGACGGGCGGGGTGCCCGTTTGCACGGATCGTGTTCGGGGCATTTGGTGCCCGCTTGTCCCGGGACGGGCCGTGTCGATCGATAGGGCGCAGCGCTGGAGTCGAGGCGTTGGAGACACTTGGAGCATGCGGGGACGGACGCTCTCTGGGGCGTTGTCCTAGGTTCACGGCGTGCCGGGGCGGATCCCGGGGCGTCGGTGGCCCGGGCATGGGCCGGTGTCTAGACTTGGGAATCGGCGGAAACTTGGGCATAACAACAGTTTGACACACCATCGCGCGCCCGCGCCTTGACAGCGGCGGCGGCAGCGCGATCGAAACCATCGTGAGGAACCTGATGGCAGCGACGAAAGTGCGCGGTATGAAGCGTGATCGCACCGTTCGCAGCTTCGCCAAGCGTGGCGATGCGGCCCGGATCCCGGACCTGTGGGAAGTTCAATCGGGCGGATACGACAGGTTTCTTCAGCCGAATTTGCCGGCGCAGGAGCGTGATCCTCGCTTCGGCCTCGAGTCTCTGCTGCGTGAGATCTTCCCGATCGAGTCCTACGACGGAACGATGCACCTCGAGTACATCTCCTACGAGCTCGACGAGCCGCGGTACACCCCCGACGAGTGCCGCGAGCTGCGCCTGACCTACGGCCTGCCGTTCAAGCTGCGCCTGCGTCTCAAGCGCGAGACGCACGGGGACCTGCCGGAGGAGGACATCTACCTCGGCGAGTTCCCGATCATGATGGGCGGCGGCGAGTTCATCGTCAACGGCGCCGAGCGCGTGATCGTCAGCCAGCTCCACCGCTCCCCCGGCGTGGACTTCTCGATCGTGTCCAGCGAGGGCGACCGCCCGCTGCACTCGGCGCGGATCATCCCCGAGCGCGGTTCCTGGATCGAGCTGGAGGTGACCAAGAAGGACGTGCTGGCGATGCGGATCGACCAGTCGACCAAGCTGGCCGCCACGACCTTCCTGCGCTGCCTGGACGAGTCGGTCGCCTCGACGGACGCCATCATCGGCCTGTTCTACGAGGTCACGGACATCAAGGCCAAGGACGTCCACGCGGACGACTGGGCCGCGCAGTCGATCATCGACACCGAGTCCGGCGAGGAGCTGGTGCATGTCGGGCGTCAGATCGGCGAGGAGGCCGCCGAGGCGATCCGGAACAGCACGCTCAAGACGGTCCGCGTGGTGCAGAACCCGTCGGACACGCTGATCCTCAACACCATCGCGGAGGAGAAGCTCGAGCAGTTCGACGAGGTCCCGAATGTCAACACGGACTACGACCGCGCGATGCTCAAGATCTACACCCGCCTGCGCCCCGGCAACCCGCCGCAGGTGGAGAAGGCCAAGCAGCTGTTCATGGAGAAGTTTTTCGACGAGAACCGCTACCGCCTGGGCACCGTCGGCCGCTTCCGCATTAACCGCAAGTTCGACATGGACACGGCGGAAGATCAGATGTTCCTGCTGGGCATGGACTTCCTGCGGGTGGTCCAGTACCTGCTCGACCTGCGGTCCAACCGGCTTGACCAGGAGACCGGGCGTTCCGTCGCGCAGGTGGACGACATCGACCACCTGGGCAACCGTCGCCTGCGCACGCTCGACGAGCTGGCGGTCGACGAGCTGCGCAAGGGCTTCCTGAAGCTGCGCCGCACCGTCCAGGAGCGCATGAGCGTCAAGGACCCCGAGGAGGTCGCCAAGATCGCCGACCTGGTCAACTCCAAGAGCGTGTCCAGCGCGATCGACTTCTTCTTCGGCCGGTCCGAGCTGAGCCAGGTGGTCGACCAGACCAACCCGCTCTCGACGCTGGTGCACGAGCGCCGCCTCTCGGCCCTGGGCCCGGGCGGCCTGAACCGCAAGCGCGCCGGCTTCGAGGTGCGCGACGTCCACATCTCGCACTACGGCCGCGTCTGCCCGATCGAGACGCCCGAGGGCACCAACATCGGCCTGATCGTCTCGCTGGGCATCTACTCGGACATCGACGAGTACGGCTTCCTCCGTGCCCCCTACCGCAAGGTGGTCGACGGCAAGGTGACCGACGACATCGTCCACCTCCGCGCCGACGAGGAGATCCGCGCCGTGCTCGCCCCGGCCGACGCCCTCAAGCCCGACGGCCAGCTCGGCGACGGGCATGTCCTGGCGCGTGTCGACGGCGAGCTGACCGAGGTCGACGCCGGCCAGGTCAGCTACATCGATGTTTCGCCCAAGCAGATCGTTGGCATCTCCGCCTCGCTGATCCCCTTCCTCGAGCACGATGACGCCAACCGCGCCCTGATGGGTTCGAACATGCAGCGTCAGGCCGTGCCCTTGGTCAAGGTCGACCCGCCCTGCGTGGCGACCGGCATGGAGAAGGAAGTCGGCCTGTACTCCGGCATGCTCGTCCGCGCCAAGCGCGGCGGCATCGTCACCTATGTCGATTCCAAGCGGATCATCGTCGACAACGCCGACGAGTATGTCCTCCGCAAGTTCGTCGGCCTCAACGAGCGGACCTGCCAGAACCAGAAGCCCATCGTCAAGACCGGGCAGAAGGTCAGGCAGGGCGAGGTCATCGCCGACGGCGCGTCGACCCTCAACGGCGAGCTGGCCATCGGCCACAACGCCCTGATCGCCTTCAACACCTTCGACGGGTACAACTTCGAGGACGCCATCGTCATCTCGGAGCGCCTGGTCAAGGACGACGCCTTCACGAGCGTCCACATCGACGCGTTCGATGTGGAGGTCCGCGAGACCAAGCTCGGGCGGGAGGAGTTCACCCGCGACATCCCCAACGTCTCGGAGCGCATGCTGCGCAACCTGGACGAGAGCGGCATCATCCGCGTCGGCGCCCGCGTCGGCCCGGGCGACATCCTCGTCGGCAAGGTCAGCCCCAAGAGCAAGACCGAGCTGACCCCTGAGGAGAAGCTGCTCCACGCCATCTTCGGCCGCGCGGGCGAGGATGTGAAGAACGACTCGCTCGAGGTGCCCGCCGGCACCAGCGGCATCGTCATCGGCACGCGGAAGTTCTCCCGCCGCGTCCACATGAACGAGGCCCAGAAGAAGGTCCTCAAGGCCGAGATCGAGGCCTACGAGGCCGAGATGGACGCCCAGGCCATCGAGCTGTTCAAGGAGATGACCCGGCTGATCAACGAGGCCACGGGCACCGAGATGGTCGACCCGATGACCCGCCAGAAGGTCGGCGCCAGCGACATCTCCGAGGTCATCCTCGAGCAGATCAAGACCTTCAACACCAAGTGGATCAAGGGCGGCAAGGAAACCAAGGACGAGGCCGAGAAGGTCCACCGCCAGTTCTGGCCCCGCATCGAGGCCGTCGAGGTCGAGAAGCAGCGCAAGGTCGCCCACATGAAGCGCGGCGACGAGCTGCCCAACGGCGTGCTCGAGATGGTCAAGGTCTACATCGCCACCAAGCGGACCCTCTCCGCCGGCGACAAGATGGCCGGCCGCCACGGCAACAAGGGCGTCATCGCCCGCGTCGTCCCCGAGGAGGACATGCCGTTCATGGAGGACGGCACCCCCGTGGATGTCATGCTCAACCCGCTGGGCGTGCCCAGCCGCATGAATGTCGGCCAGATCCTCGAGACCCACCTCGGCTGGGCGGCGCAGGTCCTCGGCTTCCAGGCCGTCACCCCCGTCTTCGACGGCTGCACCGAGGACGAGATCCACGCCGCCGTCCGCGAGGCCAACGAGCATGTCCGCAACCGCTGGGCCGAGCTGGAGGAGAAGGGCCAGTGGCCCGACCACCGCGAGCTGCTGGCCGAGATGCCCGCCGGCGGCAAGATCCAGCTCTACGACGGTCGCACGGGCGAGGCGTTCAACCAGCGCACCACCGTGGGCTTCATGTACATGCTCAAGCTGCACCACCTGGTCGACGACAAGATCCACGCCCGCGCCACCGGCCCCTACAGCCTGATCACCCAGCAGCCGCTGGGCGGCAAGGCCCGCACGGGCGGCCAGCGCTTCGGCGAGATGGAGGTCTGGGCCCTGGAGGCGTACGGCGCCGCCTACATCCTCCAGGAACTGCTCACCGTCAAGTCCGACGATGTCGAGGGCCGGACCAAGATCTACGAGTCGATGGTCAAGGGCACCAACACGCTCGAGGCGGGCATGCCCGTCGCGTTCGATGTGCTCTGCAACGAGCTCAAGGGCCTTGGCATGAATGTGACCCTCGAGAAGAAGGAACTCGAGGGCGGCAGCCTGCTCTGACCCGACGGACTGAACCCGCGCCTCGCGGGGGCGCTCACCACCCCGCCGCGTATTGACCGACAGCATGATGCCCTTGCCGCCCCGGCGGGAGAGACCAATATGACCGAGAACGTGTACGAGCGGGTGAATGATTACAGCGCCGTCAAGGTGACCCTCGCGTCGCCCAACGACATCCGCGCCTGGTCCTACGGCGAGGTCAAGAAGCCGGAGACCATCAACTACCGGACCTACCGCCCCGAGAAGGACGGCCTGTTCTGCGAGCGCATCTTCGGCCCCGAGCGCGACTACGAGTGCGCCTGCGGCAAGTACCGCGGCACCAAGTACAAGGGCTACATCTGCGATCGCTGCGGCGTGAAGGTGACGCACTCGCGCGTCCGGCGCAAGCGCATGGGCCACATCAACCTGGCCGCCCCCGTCGTGCACATCTGGTTCTTCAAGTCCATGCCCAGCCGCCTGGGCACCCTGCTGGCCATGAAGACCAGCGACATCGAGAAGATCGTCTACTACCAGGACTATGTCGTCACCAAGCCCGGCGACACCGAGCTGAAGTTCAAGCAGGTCCTCACCGAGGACGAGCACCGCGCCGCCCTTGAGAAGTACGGCAACGAGTTCACCGCTCACATGGGCGCCGACGCCGTCCGCGTGCTGATCGAGCTGCTCGACCTCGACGCCGAGGCCGCCCAGATCCGCGCCGACCTGGCCGCCACCCGCTCCAAGCAGAAGACCAAGGACCTGGCCAAGCGCCTCAAGCTCGTCGAGCAGATCCGCGGCTCGGAGAACGACCCGGCCTGGCTGGTGATGGATGTCATCCCCGTCATCCCGCCGGACCTGCGCCCGCTCGTCTTGCTCGAGAGCGGCAACTTCGCCACCAGCGACCTCAACGACCTCTACCGGCGCATCATCAACCGCAACAACCGCCTCAAGAAGCTGATGGATCTCAACGCCCCCGAGGTCATCATCCGCAACGAGAAGCGGATGCTCCAGCAGGCCGTCGACGCCCTGTTCGACAACGGCCGCTGCCGGCGCCCCGTGCTCGGCTCGTCCAACCGCGCCCTCAAGTCGCTGACCGACATGATTAAGGGCAAGCAGGGCCGCTTCCGCGAGAACCTGCTCGGCAAGCGCGTCGACTACTCCGCCCGCTCGGTCATCGTCATCGGCCCCGAGCTCAAGCTCAACCAGTGCGGCCTGCCCAAGAAGATCGCGCTCGAGCTCTACCAGCCCTTCATCATCCGCAAGCTCAAGGAGCACGGCCTGGCCGACACCATCAAGTCCGCCAAGCGCATGCTCGAGCGCCGCGACGCCGAGGTCTGGGACATCCTCGAAGAGGTCATCTACCAGCACCCCGTCCTGCTCAACCGCGCCCCCACGCTGCACCGCATGGGCATCCAGGCCTTCGAGCCCGTCCTCGTCGAGGGCAACGCCATCCAGCTCCACCCGCTGGTCTGCGCCGGCTTCAACGCCGACTTCGACGGCGACCAGATGGCCGTCCACCTGCCCCTGTCGGTCGAGGCCCAGGCCGAGGCCCATGTGCTGATGCTCTCCACGCACAACGTGTTCAGCCCGGCCAACGGCCAGCCGATCATCTCGGCCTCGCAGGACATCGTCATGGGCGTGTACTTCATCACCACGACCCAGAACGACCCCGCCACTGCGGCCGAGAAGGACCTGCCCCGCTACAAGGACCGCCACGAGGCCATCATGGCCTACGAGTCCGGCAAGATCGGCCTGCACGACCTGATCTCCATCCGCCTCGAGCACTTCTCCGAGGTGGTCACCAAGGAGCGCGGCCCCACCGAGCCGATGCCCGAGAACCGGCGCATCGTCACCACGGTCGGCCGCGTCCTGTTCGCCGACATCCTGCCCCAGGGCATGCCTTTCTACAACTGCGCCATCGGCAAGAAGGGCTGCGCTCGGGTCATCGACGACACCTACGAGTACTGCGGCCGCGCCGCCACCATCAACATCCTCGATGACATGAAGTCCGTCGGGTTCAAGAACGCCACCCTGGCGGGCCTGTCGTTCGGCATCACCGACATCCGCATCCCGACCGAGAAGCAGGCCATCCTCGCCGAGTCTCAGAAGAAGGCCGACCGCGTCGAGAAGAACTACGACCGCGGCATCATCACCGACCGCGAGCGCTACAACCAGCTCCTGGACATCTGGTCGCACTGCCGCGAGGAGGTCACCAAGAAGCTGGTCGAGACCCTCAAGAACGACCGTCGCCACGAGGACGGCTCCTACGCCGACATCCCCTCCGGCGCCGGCATCAAGTTCCTCAACCCCGTGTACCTCATGTCCGACTCGGGCGCCCGCGGCAACGTCAGCCAGCTCCAGCAGCTCGCCGGCATGCGTGGCCTGATGGCCAAGCCCTCGGGCGAGATCATCGAGACCCCCATCCGCGCCAACTTCCGCGAGGGCCTCTCGATCCTCGAGTACTTCTCCTCCACCCACGGCGCCCGCAAGGGCCTGGCCGACACGGCCCTCAAGACCGCCGACTCGGGCTACCTGACCCGCAAGCTGTGCGATGTCGCCCAGTCCGTGATCATCACCGAGCACGACTGTGGCTCGAAGCGCGGCATCATGAAGCGGGCCCTCTACAAGGGCGAGCAGATCGATGTGACCCTGCGCGACCAGATCGTCGGCCGCGTCAGCGTCAACTCGATCGTCAACCCCGTCACCGATGAGGTCATCGTCCGGGCCAACGAGATGGTCTCCCCGGAGGCCGCCGCCAAGATCGAGGATCTGGGCATCGACTCGGTCATGGTCCGCTCCCCGCTGACCAGCGACTCGATGACCGGCTGCTCGGCGCTGGATTACGGCATGGACATGTCCGCCGGCAAGCTCGTCGAAGAGGGCATGGCCGTGGGCATCATCGCCGCCCAGTCCATCGGTGAGCCCGGCACCCAGCTGACCATGCGGACCTTCCACACCGGCGGCATCGGCACCCGCTCCGTCTCGGAGACCGAGTACCGGGCCCTCAACCCCGGCACCATCGACCTGCGCGACTGCAACCCCGTCCCCGGTCAGGACGACGACGGCCAGGAGTGCCTCGTCTCCCTCAAGCGCAACGGCGAGCTGGCCATCCTCGACGAGAAGGGCCGCGAGCTCGAGAAGACCAAGATCCCCTACGGCGGTTACATCTACACGAAGCAGGGCGAGGGCGTCAAGCGCGGCCAGTCCCTGGTCAAGTGGGACCCGCACCGCACGCCCATCCTCGCCGAGAAGTCCGGTACCGTCCGCTTCGTGGATATCCAGGTCGGCGAGACCGTCCGCGAGGAGGACGCCGGCCGCGGCCAGAAGGCCCTGGTCATCATCGAGCACAAGGGCGACCTGCACCCGCAGATCAACATCGTCGATGACGCCGGCAACATCCTCGACTTCCACTACCTGCCCGCCAAGGCGCGTCTGGAGGTCGCCGATGGCCAGTCCATCAACGCCGGCCAGATGGTCGCCCGCCAGCCCCGCGGCGCCGCCGGCTCGCAGGACATCGTCGGCGGTCTGCCCCGCGTCACCGAGATCTTCGAGGCACGCAAGCCCAAGGACCCGGCCGTCATGGCCGAGGTCTCCGGGCGCATCGAGCTGCACGCCGAGAAGCGCAAGGGCAAGATGACCATCCGCGTCATCTCCGAGTCGGGCATCGAGAAGGACCACCATGTCCCCTCCGACAAGGGCCTGATGGTCCACACCGGCGATTTCGTCCAGGCCGGCGATCCCCTGACCGAAGGCCCCCTTGTTCCCCACGACATCCTGCGGATCAAGGGCGAGGAAGCCCTCTGGCAGTACATGCTCGACGAGGTCCAGAATGTCTACCGCGCCCAGGGCGTGACCATCAACGACAAGCACATCGAGCTGGTCCTCAGCCAGATGCTCCGCAAGGTCCGCGTCGAGAACCCCGGCGACACCGACCTGCTCCCCCACGAGATCATCGACAAGGTCGCCTTCCGCAAGATCAACCAGAAGATGGCCCGCATGGTCCGCGTCACCGAGGCCGGCAGCACCACGCTCCGCGTCGGCGAGCTGATTCCCATGGATGTCATCAAGGAGGCCAACGCCAAGGCCGAGGCCGAGGGCGGCGAGATCGCCCGCGCCAAGCGCGGCAAGCCCGCCACCGGCCGCACCCTCCTGCTGGGCATCACCAAGGCCGCCCTCTCCAGCGATTCGTTCCTCTCGGGCGCGTCGTTCCAGGAGTCCACCAAGGTGCTCACCGAGGCCTCCCTCCGCGGCGCCGAGGACCACCTTGTCGGCCTTAAGGAGAATGTCCTCCTCGGCCACCTCATCCCCGCCGGCACCGGCTTCCGCAAGTACCAGGAAATCAAGGTCCGCGCCCTGGTCGCCCCGCCGGAGGATTCCACCGCCGCCGACTACGACAACGGCTACTCCGACTACGACGACATGCCCGCCGTCGAGGTCAAGGTCGGCGACACCGCCGCCCACACCGCCTCGGACAGCTGATCCGTCTTGATCGAACCTGTTTTCCCCCCAAAGGCCCGCGTCCGACGCGGGCCTTTTCTTCTGCCCGCGGGCCGGCACCCGTCCCCCGCGGCGGGATCACCCCTCCGCCAGCACCGCCCGCACGATCGCCTCGCGGTGATCAAACCCCGTCCGCCCGGTGCGGATCGTCAGCCGCACATACGGCTCGCACATGCCGCAGCCGGTCGTGCAGCCCAGCTCGTCCGCGAGCGTTTCCACCAGGCGGTCCTCGTCACCGACCCCGGCCAGGCGCAACGCGGCGACCCGGTCCCGGACCTCGGACAGCATCACCTGATGGCACACGCATCGGTCGACCATGGGTTCCTCTCGTGCCGGGCCCGGGTGGGTGGGCGGATCACCACCGACGCCAGTCGGGTACATAGTGCGGATCATTCGTCCGTGTGACGGATCCGATGCCGAACCGGTCGTTCGAAACGGCCTCGGGGTCGGGCATCTCGAGATGGACCGAGCCGTCGCTGCGGCTGAGCACCGCGCGGCCGAAGCCGATGTTCGGGCGCGAGTGCCGGAACGCGGTGGTGGGGGAGAGGTTCTCCCGCCAGTGCCCGCGCCGGCGGACGAACAGGTTGGGCGGGTCCAGCAGGGCGCTGTTCTTGGGCTTGTCGGCGTGCATGGCCAGCAGGGTGTCGCCGAAGACGAACAGGTCCGCCGGCCGGTGGATGTCGTGCACCGCCGGCCAGCGCCGCCCCGCCAGGTCCATGTACCCCGACGAGGGCGGCGCGAGCGTGTAGGCGTTGTACCCGTAGGTGGTCGTGAAACCCCCGGCCGATCCCTGCTCGCGGTATGAGCCTTCGGGCTGGGCCGGGCACTCGAACACCGAGCGGGCCGACAGCGTCGCGTCGAGGTAGGGCGAGAGGGTGCCCTCCTCGTGGATCACGCGGCCCGTGGCCGGGTCCTCGGACCCGTACCAGTAGATCCGCCGCGTGGTCCGCGGGGCGACATGGGGCAGGGCCTTGCCCCGGTGGTCGGCGGCGTACATGGTCCAGGCCGTCAGGAGCTGACGCTGGTTGGACATGCACACCGCCGACCGGGCCGTCTCGCGGGCTGCGCCGAGCGACGGGAGGAGCACCCCGAACAGCAGCCCGGTGATCGCGATGACCACCAGCAGCTCGATCAGGGTGAATCCGGTGTCTCGGCGCATGGTCCTCTTAGTCCAGGGCGTACTGGAGCGCGATCATCAGATCCTGGCCGTCCACCACGCCGTTGCCGTTGAAGTCCGGCAGGGTATGGTTCGCCCATCGGGCGAGGATTTCACCCCTTGGCATCACGGGCGCTCCGAATGCGTGGACACCGCCGAAGCCCACGGCGTACAGCTCGCGTTCAGACAGCGCCGGGCTGCCCCCGCAACCGGGGGTGCTCTTGATGATGAACCCGGGTTGCGACGGGTGCTTGGTCAGATCGATCATAAACAGTTTCCGGCTGGGGCCGAAAAACCCGTCGAGCTTCGGATTGGGCGCGGAGCCGACGAAGGCGGCATGGCGGCCGTCGGCGAGCCGCACGACCACCGGCTGGTTGGTCCAGCCTCCGACGGAGAGGAAGGGCTCGCCGGGGTCCCACTGGCCGTTGTTGTTCAGGTCGACATGGGTGTCCATCGCCGAGTCCCACAGCAGCGTCGCGCGGCCGCTCCAGGAGTGCTCGTAGATGAGCTGGAGGCTGGGCAGCGATCCGAAGGCCGGGAACATCGAGGTGAACGGCACGCCGCCGGAAACCAGGACGAGCCCGTTGCCCAGGGGCACGGGGATGGTGTCGGTGCGGTTGGTCGGGACGGACCAACGCTGAGCGCCGGTGGCGCGGTCGAGGCGGACGGTCGCCGCGCTGAACTGGCCGCCGTGGAAGGAATAGGTGGAGGCATAGATGGCGTCCTGCTTGACGGCCATGCCGGCGAAGAAGCCGCTGGGATCGGTGTGGTGATAGACCCAGAGCGGCTGCGGCGGGGAGGTCGCGTCGGCTGGGTAGGCCCGGATGGTGCCCTGGTCCCAGGTTCCCCCGCCCGTGGCGGTGGAGACATACACCACGCCGTCCTTGTACGCCGGTGTGTTGCCGGAGGTCTGGCCCTGGAGGTTGACGCTCCAGACGATCTGGCCGGGCTGGTACGGATTGAGGGCGGGGTGATGCGGGCTGGTGTTGATGCAGTACAGGCGGCCGGTGCTGCCGGTGGCGAACGAGTGGTCGGTGATGAAGACGCGGTTGGCGGGGCCGAGGTCGTGGGTGACCGCCGGTGAGGCGTTGACGATGATGCGTCCCAGGGAGGTGTTCCAGACCTCGCTGCCGTCCTCCAGCGAGATGGCGGCCATGCGGCCGCCGGTGCCCAGGATCAGGGTGTTGTGCATGGCATCGACCGCCGGGGTCGACCAGGAATCCAGCAGCGCGATCGGGACGGGCGCGGTCCAGGCGATCGAGCCGTCGACACGGTTGAAGGCGACGACGGAGTCCTGCCCTCTGGGTCCTGCCAGCGGGTTATGCTGCGGGTCGGGTTCGGCCGCGTCCGGGAAGCCGGTCTGGAAGCCCACCGCGATGACCAGTTCGGGTGTCGTGACCACGCCGGACTGGCCGTAGAACTCGAACGATTCCCACTCGTCGCCGGACTTGACCCAGCGGGGGGAGGAGATGCTGATCGGCCCCTCGGCGCCGAGGGGTGCGACGCTCACGCGCTCGGCGCCGCCGGCGAAAGAGGGCCAGATGCGCTCGAGGAAGATCGGCGCGGGGTTTCCCGCGTTTTCCGCGGTCCAGGCGCCGAGGGACGCGATGGTGGCTACGCCGAGAACGGAATACAGCATGTGGGTTCGCTTCACGGTTGTCCTTTGCAAAAAGACGGGGAGGAGTGAAATGCGTGCCCTCTTCAAACCCGGCACGCGGGCGTTTCCGCCCGCTCCGGGAGATCGCTCCGGCTCCTCCGCGGGGCGATAAGACAGGATCCGTTACGCGCGACGGCGCCGGGCCGCGGCGAGCAGGCCCAGGCCGAGCACCGCGCCGGCGCCCGGGGCCGGCACGACGCTGACGGCGTCGATGTTGAACGCGAAATCGCTGTTGTTCTCGATCCGGACATAGTGGGCGAACTCCAGCCCGGTGCCCGAGATGTCCACGCCGATGCCCCCGCCCGAACCGTCATAGAGCTCGATGAGCTGCGCGAAGGTCAGGTCGGCAAGGTCGGCAAGCTGAAGGTTCGGGTTCATCGCGCGGGTGAAATCGGTCGGGACCGAGCCCGGCGAAGTCGGCGTGGTCTCGGTGAAGTCGGCGTAGCCCAGCGTGGGGAACAGGTCGACGCGGGTGCTGGCGGCCAGGCGCCAGTCGATGCCGTCGGCGGAGACATAGACGTCGGCGACGCCGTTGGAGGCGAACATGGAGGGGTTGGGGCCGAGGACGCCCGAGCCGTTGGTGTTGGGGTCGCCGTCGAAGAACGACTGATCGACGAAGAAGGCGTTGCCGAAGATGATCAGGTCCACCCCGAAGCGGTGGTTGGGGTTGTTGGTGATGGCCCGGTCAAAGCCCAGCGTCAGGTGCCCGCCCGAGCCGATGGAGACGAGCTGGTCGGGGTTGAAAGCGGGGTTGAACGGGGTGACACCCGAGACGAAGTTGCCCCCACCGGTCATGCGGGCGGCCGAGCCGAGTGCGCTGGTCGCGTCGGTGAGGGACGCGTTGGCGTTCGAGCCGGCGGCGTAAGAAAGAACCTCGGTGGCGAATGGCGAGGCGACAGCAGCGGCGCTGGTGGTGGCCAGCGCTCCAAACAAAATGGCATTCACGGCACAAACTTTCCGGGCCTGACGGGCCCCCGTGCGATGTTCCGCCCCGAATCGCGCGGGACGCTCCCCGGTGAAGAACGGAGCCGTTCGCGGGGGTGCGTGTTTCGACGGGGATGGGCCGCGGGGGAGACGCGAGCATCGCCGCCGAACCCCGTGCGCGAGGGCCGACAACAACGCTGGTGGCAGGTCTTCCGGCTCCAGGCTCCGCTCGCCGAAGGTCTTCCCGGCTCTGGTAAGCCAGTGACCCTTCTCCCCTCAATCGGGAAAAAGCTCGGCGGCCTCGACACCTGTTACGGCGGCGCGTCCGCGGTGGATTTTCACCACACTTCCCTTTTCACCGGGGCCCTCGCCCCGGCACCATCAGCGCGTACAGAGTAACCGGCCCGCATCGTGCATGTCAACCCCGACGCGTCGGGCACGGACAGAATGGTCCCAAATCCCGAGCGCCAAGCGGGTTACCCGAAAACGGGGGTCGCGGCTCGCACGCCCGATCCCTCCGGCGTGGCGTAGGCGTAGCGACCGCCGCGGCGCAGGCAGCCCGCGCCCACCAGCCCGTCCTTGCGCACGGCGTACATGGTGACATTGAAGTTCGGTTCGCCCGCATCGTTGAGCAGGAACGGGCGCTTGGTGCGACTTGCGATATGGCGCAGCACGAAGGCGCACGCCTCGTCGGGCGTCATGCCCTCTTCCATCTTGCGCACGGCGAGGAACGCGCCGCACGACTTGATGACCGCCTCGCCGCGGCCCGTCGCGCCGGCCGCGCCGATCTCGTTGTCGACATACATGCCCGCGCCGATGATCGGCGAGTCGCCCACGCGTCCCGGGATCTTCCAGGACAGGCCCGAGGTGGTGGTGCAGCCGCCGACATCGCCGTTGGTGTCGACCGCGCTGCAGTGGATGGTGCCGGTGGTGTGCGGCACGCCGTCGAGCCAGACGATGTCGGGGTTGTTGGTCGGGTCGTCGATGGCGCGGCCGATGGGCTGGCCGTCGTCGTCCGAGATCGGGATGGGGAACTGGTCGTCGTCGAGCCGATCGTCGCGCGGGTTGAGGTTGCGTCGCCAGCGCAGCCACGCCTGTCGCGCCCGCTCGGTGAGGAGGTTTTCCTCCTTGAAGCCCAGCTCGAGGGCGAAGCGCTTGGCCCCTTCGCCGACGAGCATGGCGTGGTTCGTGCGTCGGAGCACTTCCAATGCGACGGACGCGGGGTTCTTGACACCCTCGAGGCAGGCCACGGCCCCGGCCTTGTGCGTGGGCCCGTGCATGACGGAGGCGTCGAGCTGGACCACGCCGTCGGCATTGGGCAGTCCGCCGTAGCCGACGGTCATGTCGTCGGGGTCGTTCTCGTTGATCTCCACGCCGCGGACGACGGCGACGACCGGGTCCGTGCCTTCTTCGATCAGCGAATAGGCCCGGCGCACGGCCTCGAGCCCGTTGCCGGAGGCGATCACCGCGGGCCGCCCGGTCGAGCGGGCGGGCAGCCCGGCCTTCGCGGCGGCCTTGGACCCCAGGGCCGCCCCGGTCAGGGCGGCGGCGGAGACTCCGAGGAACGAGCGGCGGGGGAGGTGGTTGTTGTTCATGACCCCAGTTTGACCGATCGCGGCGGGTCTGTCCAGTCGGGCCGGCAGGTGGCTGCGAGTATCATGGCCGATGCCCGATGTGCTCCTGATCGCGGTGATCGCGCTGGCCGCGATCTTTTTCCTGGCGACGGCGTCGGTGTTCCTGGAGCACTTCGGGCTCTGGCTTCAGTGCCGTCTGTCCGGGGCGCCGATCCCCTTCTCGCGGTTCGTGCACTGGAAGCGCCGCAGGATCGACGGGCGCACGCTCGCGCTGGTCCATATCCGGCTTCGCAAGGAAGGCATCGAGATCCCGACCGAGCGGCTCGAGGCGCTCCTCGGCGACGGCGGCAACCTGCTGAAATGCGCGTTCGCGATGATCTACGCCCGCCGCGCCGGGCTGGACTTGTCATGGGATGAGATCGTCGGGATGGACGCCGACGGCATGGATCCGCTCGAAGAGGTCCGGCGCGTGCACCTGGGCGACGAGGCCGTCGAAGCGCCCGCGTGACGCCCGCGGGCGATCAGGCCTCCGCGTCCCGCCCCGGGCGTTCGCGGCCCAGGCGCGAGATGGCGACGGTCGCCCCGAATCCCAGCGCGATCAGGCCCGCCGCGCCGGCGACCTGCGACGCGCTCGGGGTGTAGGCCCGCTGGGCCCAGTCCTTCGCGTTGGAGGGCGAGCGCATGTCGTCGAGGTTCTCCTCGGTGACCAGGCGGCCCTTGACGGTGTCGCCGATCTCCGGCGCCACGCCCGCTCGGAAGGGGTACAGCCCGGCCGGGGCCGCGAGCAGCAGGCCCAGCAGCACACCGAGCGTCGGGCGCTCGTAGCGGTGCATGACCCACTTGAGCGCGTTGGCCACGCCCGCGATGCCGACGACCACACCGATGGCGACGGGCAGCAGCACCGGAATCTGGGCGAGCACGCCGGGCATGTCCGCGCCGGTCAGGGCGCGGATGGCGTCCTTGATCGCGCCGATGATCGGCTCGTACTGGCCGATGAGCAGCAGGAGGAACGCGCCGGAGACGCCGGGGAGGATCATGGCGCTGGCCCCCGCGACGCCCGCGATGAGCAGCCAGACGGGCCCGGTCATGCCCGCGCCGCCGGCGCCGGTCTCCTGCAGGACGACCAGCAGCCCCATGGCCAGCCCGCCCCCGGCGATGCCGGCCCACACATCCCCGCGCACGGGCCGGGCCATCTTCCAGAGCACCGGCGCCCCACCCCAGGTCAGGCCGATGAACAGGGCGTACATCACCCAGCGGTGTTCGACCAGGGCCCAGTGGATCACGCCGGCCAGCACCCCGATCGACAGGACAGCCCCGAAGACCACCAAGCCGAGCATCAGGACCGTGGGCCGGGTCAGGCGCAGGCGGGTGGCGTCCGAGACGGCGTCGATGAACCGGCGATAGACCCCGCAGGCGACGAGCATGGTGCCCCCGGAGATCCCCGGGACCAGGTTCGCCAGGCCCATCATCGCGCCGGCGATCAGGGTCCGGACCACCGGGACGGGCGGGGGGGGTGGGGGGGGCGCACCATCCGGCTGTGGCGTGGCAGGGTTGGACTGGGTCGGATCGGGCATCGGTCGTCCGTTTTTGGGCATCGGGCGTGGGGATCGGCCCGTATCATCGGCATGGTGAGCGCGCGTGTCCTGATTCTGAGCCTCTTTCTGGCCCTTTCCCTGCCGGGGGGCTGTGTCGCGGTCTATCCGGCGATGGGCCTGCGGGCCTCCGAGCCGGGCACGGCTCCGGCGGGCAGCCAGGTCCGCCCCGAGGTGCCCGAGACCGATGATGCGCCGCGGACCGGTGAGCGGTGGCCGGCCCGCTGGTCCGCCAAGCCCGAATCGCCGCGGGGTGTGATCGTGCCGTCGGCGGACCGGGCGGCGAGCCTGCGTCCGGCCCACCTGGGGCGATTCCACAGCCTGCGGACGGGCGAGGTCGAGTACCGGCAGGCGGAGTTGCTGGCCAAGGCGATCGGGTTCGAGGACGGGTTCCGGTTCGAGGCGGAGGGACCCGGGAGCCTGGTGTTCATGCCGCCGGTCGAGCCGGGCGAGGGGGACGCCGCCGGCGACGAAGCGGAGACCTTCGTTTTCGTCAGCGCCCGGCCCAACGCGCGCAACACGCCGGAGGATCCTCGGGTCGATCTTGAGCGGACCTGGTTCGCGTTCTACGACGCGTCGACCGAGGAGACGAAGGGCACGATCGTGCTGATCCCGGGCATGCTGGGCACGCCGCAGCCGATCATCGAGGGATTGGTGCGGTACTGGCGCAACAGCGGGTACGCGGTGCTGCGGTTCCTGTCGCACCCGTCGCGTTTCACCGAGCGGGTGGAGGTGCCGATCCGGGAGGGGATGGAGGCCGAGGCGGGGCGTCGGCTCGCGGAGATCTATGACGAGCGGACGGCGGAGTGCGCGTACGCGGCGGACGCGGCGTTGAACTACCTGTTCTCCCGCCGCAAGCCGCTGGCCGACAAGCCGGTGGTGCTGGTGGGGATGTCCGGCGGGGCGATGGTGCTGCCGAGCGTGTACTCGTACGCGCCGGAGCGGTATCACGCCGCGGTGCTGATCGCGGGGGGCGTGAACTTCCTGAAGATCAGCGCGATGTCGAACTACGCCGAGTGGATCGACGCGATCACGCTCGACTGGGCGCCGGACCAGCCCGGCACGGGCCGCCCGACGCCCGAGCGGCTTGAGCGGCTGTCCAACGCGTATCAGGCGGCATCACGCCTCGACGCGACGCACACCGCGCCGGAGCTGGCGGCCATCCCGGTGCTGGTCCTGCACGCGACGAGGGACCGGGCGGTGCCGTCGGAGCTGGGCGAGGCGCTGTGGCGGCTGCTGGGCACGCCGGAGCGGTGGGTGTTCAATGTGGGGCACGAGTTGATCTTCATCATGCTGCCGATGCAGTCCGGCCGGCTGACAAGCTGGATCGACGGCGCGATCAAGCCGGAGTCCTGACGCGGTGCACCTGGTCATCAGCCCCTACTCGCTCTGTGCCCGGGACGCCGCCGCGATGGCCGGGCTGCTGCTGGCCGATCCGGCGCTGACCTTCCTGCCGCGTTCGCTGGAAACAGCGCCCGTGTCGCGCGAGCGTGCGATCGGGTCGCCGGGGTTCCGGCGGGTGATGGAGTCGGTGGCGTGGACGACGCCCCTGCTCGGGGCCGGGGTGCTGGCGACGAGCGTGGAGGGCCAGGACGCCTCGGAGGCGTTCGCGTCGGCCCGACGCCGGGTGTACGAGGATCCCGGCTATACGGCCCTGCGCCGGTTCGTGGGGCCGCGGCGCGCGTTCGACGAGTCCGAGGAGCTCGAGCGGCTGGCGAGCGATCTGACGCGGTCCGGGCCGGACCCGTCGATCTCGGTGCCGCTGGCGGGCGCGCTCGACTCGTTCGCGGCCCGGCACGGGTACGCGGTGGTGCGGGTGGACGGGCCGTCCCTGGCGCAGAAGGCCGAGCGGGCGCGGGAGCGACGCCTGTTCGCGTGCTCGGTCCCGGTGCTGGTGCAGGCCGGTCCCGAGCGGCTGCTGGAGACGCGTCGGCGGCTGGAACGCGAACTCAACGGGCTTCGGCGAGCGTGCGAGGACGCCCTCGACGGGCTGGCGGACGAGGGCGCGGTCCGCGAGGCCGCGGCGGCGTATTCGCAGGCGTACGACGACCATCGCCACCACATCGAGCGCGCTGAGGATGACCCGGACGACCCGATGGTCCGCTCGGCCGAGGCCGTGCTGATCGGCGTCGCCCACGAGCGCGACCACGCGATGTCCAGCTCCCTCGCCGCCGCGCGGCGCGTGACGCGCGGATCGGGCCGGACGGATGAATCCGCCGGAACGCTGGCCGCCCGTTCGTTGATCGTGCGGCTGGTCGGGCGATAGCGGAATGGTTCGCATCGGCACGGACCACTTCGTACGATCTTCCATGAATGAACGGACCAACAGACTCGCCCTCGAATCGTCCCCGTACCTGCTCCAGCACGCGCACAACCCCGTGGACTGGCGCCCGTGGGGGGATGAGGCCTTCGCCGAGGCCCGGCGCCGGGGCGTGCCGTTGCTCGTGTCGGTGGGCTACTCGACCTGCTACTGGTGCCATGTCATGGAGCGAGAGTCGTTCGAGGATCCCGGGACCGCGGCGGTGATGAACGAGCGGTTCGTGTGCGTCAAGGTCGACCGCGAGGAGCGCCCCGATGTCGACGAGCTGACCATGGGCGCGACCGTGACCTTCACCGGGCGCGGGGGCTGGCCGACCACGGTGTTCTTCGAGCCCGAGGGGCTGCGTCCCTACTTCGCCGGTACCTACTTCCCCAGGGACGAACGCCACGGGCTGCCGTCGTTCACGCGGGTGCTCACGGCGATGTCGGAGGCCTGGCACGAGCAGCGCGCCGAGGTGATCGAGCAGGCCGAGCGTCTGGCCGGCGCGGTGGCCGAGCAGCTGAATGGGGCGGACGAGCCGGTCGCGCTCGGGCCGCGCCACGCGGGCAAGGCCGTCGAGACGCTGCTGCAGATCTTCGATCGTGCCGACGGCGGCTTCGGCGGAGCGCCGAAGTTCCCCCAGCCGGTCTTCGCCGAGCTGCTCCTCGATGTCCGCGACCGCGCCGACGGCCCGACGCGCGACGCCGTGGACCAGGCGGTGCGCGTGACGCTGGACAAGATGGCCGCCGGCGGCCTGCACGACCATGCGGGCGGCGGGTTCCACCGCTACAGCGTGGACAGGCACTGGACCGTGCCGCACTTCGAGAAGATGCTCTACGACAACGCCCAGCTCGCCCACCTGTATGCGCGGGCCGCGGGGCTGTACGCGGATTCCTGGTATGCCCGCGTCGCCGAGCGGACCTGCGGGTATGTCCTGCGCGAGATGACTGATGCGCAGGGCGGTTTCCACGCCGCCCAGGACGCGGAGGTCGACCGGCGCGAGGGCCTGAACTACCTCTGGACGCCCGACGAGATCGACGCGGTCCTGGACGCCGATGACGCGGCCTTCGCCCGACGGGTGTACGGCCTGGACCACTCGGCCAACTTCAAGGACCCGCACCACCCCGACGAGCCGGCCCGGTGGGTGCTCCGCATGGAAGGGCGGCCCGAGGCCGTCGCCGAGCGGCTCGGGATGGAGCCGGACGCGTTCCTCGCCCGCCTCGACGGGATCAACGCCCGCCTGCTCGCGGAGCGGGACGGCCGCGACCAGCCCGGCACGGACGACAAGGTGCTCGCCGCCTGGAACGGGCTGATGATCGCCGGGCTGGCGCGCACGGCCGCGACGCTCGGCCCGGAGCGCGGGCGGCGTTTCCGCGAGGCGGCCGAGCGGGCGGCGCGGTTCGTGCTCGGATCCATGCGCTCGCCCGAGGGCGGGCTGTACCGATCCTGGCGGCAGGGCAACGCAAAGATCCATGCCCCGCTGGAGGACCACGCGTTCCTGATCCACGGGCTGCTGATGCTGGCGAAGCACGCGGACGATCCGGCCTGGCTCGACGGCGCCCGCGCGTTGGCCGCCCACGCCGAGCGGGTCTTCGGCGACGGCCAGGGGGGCTATTTCGACACCGCCGCGGACCGCTCGGACCTGTTCGTGCGGGCCAGGACCACCCACGACGGAGCCACCCCCTCGGCCGGCGGCGTGATGCTCCAGAACCTGCTGGACCTGCACGAGCACACCGGCGACGACGCCTGGCTCGACCGCGCGATCGGTCTGCTGCGTTCGCTCTCCGCGGCGGTCGACCGCGCGCCGGTGGGGACGCTCAACCCGGTCCGGGCGCTGCTGCGGCTGATGTCCATGGGCGAAGCCCTCGGCGGGCGCTACGCGTTCGACACGGCCGATCCCGAACCGACGCGCCCCGAGCGAAAGGCCCCGGTCACGGTGCTGGCCAATACCGACTCGGTCGAGGTGACTCCGGACACGCCCGGCGTCTTCAAGGTCGCCCTGGAGATCGGCCCGGGGTGGCACATCGTCGCCGCCGAACCGGGCGAGACGGACATGCCGCTCCAGCCGCTCCGCGTGGGGCTGACCCGCGGCTCGGGCGTGGCGGTCTACGCGGATTACCCCGCCGGCGAGCCCCACGGCGTCGAGGGCGTCGGCGAGATCCTCGTCCACCACGGGCGGATCGAGTTCGATGTGGTGCTCGAGCACAAGCCGGGCGTCGGCGCCTCGCCGGGCACGCCGGTGCTGGGCGTGAGCTACCAGGCCTGCACGGACACCGAGTGCGCCCCGGTACACACAACGGAGCTGGAAATCGGCGTGGTGCTCAAGGGCTGACGATCCGAAACGAAGACCCGAGCGTCAGCGACGGGCTCGAGCGCGGGAACGATGCGGGAACCCTCTCAACCCGTGGCTCGGTCACAGCACCCTGTGCTTCTTGAGGTGCTTGCGCAGCTGCTTGACGGGGTCTTTCTCCGGATCGATCCGCTCGGCCAGCCAGCCCATCGCGCGGGCCGCCTTGATGTTGTCCTCGAGGTCGTCGAAGAAGAGGATCTGCGAGCCGCTGGCGCTGACGCGGCGTTCGAAGGCCGAGTAGATCTTCTCGTCGGGCTTGGCCAGGCCGAACAGGTGGCTGGCCCACTGGTGCTCGATCAGGCTGGCGGTGGTGAAGTCGGTCTCGCGGCGCATCCAGTGCAGCCCATTGGTGTTGCTGAGCAGGGCGGTGGAGACCTTCGGCATCTCGTTGATCTCGTGGACCAGCTCGTCGGTGCCGTTGAAGTCCTCGATGAGCCAGGCGTGGTGGATCTTCTCGATCTCGTCGGGCTCGTACTTGCCGTCGCTGGCCTCGGCGACCGCCTTGAAGTACGCGGCGTCGGACATCTGCCCGGTCTGGTAGCGCTGGCTGAGCCGGCGTCGCGCCTCGATGCACTTCTTCTGGCCGCTCTTGCCGCGCACGGGCAGGCCGGCCATCTCGCAGCCCTCTGCCCACGAGCGGCAGATGCGGAGGATCACCCCGCCCCAGTCGAAGCACACGACGCGCACCCCATCACTCATGGTCGGATTCCTCCTCCAGGGGGACTTTCATGATCTCGTCCATGACCGTGGTCGCGAACGAGCCCCTGGGCAGTTCGAACGCACAGCGGACATACGCCCCGTGCTCGTCAACCCCGCCCTCGACCTCGGGGTCGATGACGGGGATGCGCAGGGGCCGCCGGTCGCCGCCGATCATCAGGTATCCGTCGCGCTGCTCGCAGGCCGTCAGGTCCTCCGGCGTCACGCCCGTGGCGCGGAGCGCGTCGACCTCGGCCCGGTCGATCTCGCCCGCGGCCCGGCGCATGGTCGTGCCCCACATCGGCCCCGACGGCGAGACCCCGAACGAGGCCAGGCGTTCGGCCAGCTCGGCCTCGCCAATGTTGTCCGGCGTGACCGGGAAGACCGCCCGGCTCTTGATCACGAACGCCAGATCCCCCTCGACCAGCCGGTCGAGCGTGCCCGCGTTGATCCGCCGGTTCAGCACGCCGTTGAACACCGCGCTCTGGAAGCTGGAGATGAAAAAGCCCGCGGCGGTCTGGTCGATGGCCCGCAACGCGGCTTCGTGGTCCCCGCCCCGCGCCAGCACGCGGAGCGCCTGGCGTTCCGCCTTGAACACACGGGGCATCAGCTCGTACGCGGTGCCGTGGTCGCCCGCGTCGTAGGCCAGGCGGGCGTCGCGCTGCTTGGGCGGCGCGCCGCTCACGGTGCCGAGCATCAGGTCCATCGCCCCGCGTGCGTCGCCAAGGATCATCGCCCGGCCGATCAGGTGGTTGTTGCGCATGTACCCGAACCGCTGCAGCCCGAAGCGGTTGGGCACGCCGGTCTTCGCGAGCCTCGCCAGCGCCCGCTGGGCGTGGACCGCCGCCGTCGGCTCGATGTCCCGGACTCGGATCGAGAATCGGTTGCCCGCCAGGTGCCCGCGCTGGAGCTTGTTGCGGTGCAGGTCGGCCCACTGGATGTCGATGCGGCTGTGCTTGAAGCTGGGGAAATCCTCCGGCTTCTTGCCCGGCGTGTGGATCGAGACCACCTGGCGTGTGATCGCGTGCTTGTCCTTGAGCCCGGCGTGCCCGATGGCCCGGGACGAGACGCGGAAGTGGCGCGCCAGCTCGTCGCGCATCTGAATGGTGCTCAGTCCGCGTTTCTCGACATAGAGGTAGATGTGCTCGCCCTCGCCGCACGGCTCGTACAGCGGGATCTCATCGACGAGGAAGTCCTCCTCGCGCTGCTTGATCACGCCGCCGATGCCGGGGATGTCCGCCGTCAGGTACCCCGGCGCGGTCACATGGGCGTCAAAACCAGTTTGTTCTCCGGCGGGTGGCATCACAGCTCCATGTCACCCGGGTCTGGGGTGGCGGCTTCCTCGATCACCGATTCGTCCACGAAGATGGCCACGCCGGAGGCGATGCCCAACGCGATCGCGTCGCTGGGGCGTGCATCGACCTTCACCTCCGACCCGTCCGGCCCGGTCAGGTTCAGGCAGGCGTAGAAGGTGCCCTCGGAAAGTTCGGTGATCTCGACCGACTCGAGTATCGCGCCCAGCGTCGTGATGACCGACGCCAGCAAGTCGTGCGTCTGCGGGCGTTTGGGCGTCAGGCCCGAGAGGCGGCGCTCGATCGCCTGGGCCTCGGGCAGCCCGATCACGATCGGGAACGAGCGTGGGGCGTCTTCCGAGGCCGGCTCGGCCTCGGTCAACTCGATGAGCTGCACATCGGTCAGCTCACGGATCAGGATGCGGCTCAACTCCATCCGCACGGGCATCGGTGGGATCCTTCCGCGGGACCTCGCCCGCGACCTCTATTGAAGGGGCCCCGTGCGCGCCTGACCACCCCGAATCCTGAATCGACCCGATCAGATCCCTGATTCTGGGGCCGGCGACCCCGGCCGGCCGAGCCACACCCGCCCGAGTTCGCCCAGCAGGACCGCCGGGGCCCCGATGTCGGCCACCGCCAGGTCTCCCACGAACTCCTGGGCCTCCAGGCGGGTTAGCCCCGGCTTGACGGCGGCCAGCGTCACCGTCCGGTCGGCACGGACGCACGCCCCGCCCAGCGGCTCGCCCGATTGGGCATCAAGCCCCGAGGGAACATCCACCGCAAGGATCAGGGCCCCGTTGGACCGGGCCCGGGCTGCCCAAGCGATCAGTCCGGCGCCGACCCCCTCAATCGGGCGGGTCAGACCCGTGCCGAACAGGGCGTCCACCACCAGCCCCGGGGTGGAGCCGGGGTCCTCTGGCAGCAATCCCGGCTCGATGCCGGGGATCGCCATCCGCTCGGCGATGGTCAGGTTAATGCCCGCGTCGCTGCCCGGATCCCCGGGCCGGCCGGCCAGAACGACCGAAACCGGCACGCCGAGGTTGGACAGGTGCCGGGCCAGCGCGAGGCCGTCGCCGCCGTTGTTGCCGGGGCCGCAGAGGATCACGGTTTCGTCGCTGCGAGCCCGGGCGAGCAGGTCGAGGGCGTGCTCGCGGAGGTTGCGGGCCGCGTTCTCCATCAGGACGATGCCCGGCACGCCGAACCGCTCCACGGCGAGCCGGTCGAGGGTGCGAACCGCGTCCACGGTCAGCTCGTAAACCGGGTGAGCGGGACGCGGACGGGGCGGTTCGCCCCGCCGGGCCTCCCGGTCTGCGTAGCGAGGGCCGGGCTCGGTCATGGGCGAGTGTACCCCCGGGCCGCGGCCCGGCACGCGGGTCGGCCCGACCCGGCACGCTACCCTTCCAGGGCGATCCCATGCCCAGCCCTTTCCTGGACATCCTGTTCGGCATCCTGCTGGTCGGATCGGTCGTGCTGCTGGTCTACTGGACGGCGGCGATGGTCCAGATCGTGCGGACCACGCGGCGCCTGCCCACCGCCCGCAGCGGCGTGGCGATGGCGGACGAGAAGCCGCCGACCGAAAAGGTCTGCATCATCGTGCCCGCCCACAACGAGGCCGGGACCATCGCGGGCCTGATCGCCAGTCTCCGCGCCCAGGACTACGACCGCCTGCGCGTCGTGCTGGCCCTGGACCGCTGCACGGACGACACGCGCGGCGTGGCCGAGCGGGCCATCGACCGCGACCCGCGGTTCGAGATCATCGAGATCAATGCCTGCCCGGACGACTGGGCGGGCAAGGTCCACGCCGCGTGGACCGGGTTCGAGCGCTCAGGCCACGCGCAGAACGCTGAGGTGCTGATCTTCACCGACGCGGACACCTGGTTCGACCCGAGCTGCGTGCGTGCGTGCGTGGCGCTGGCCCGCCGGCGCCGCCTGGACATGCTCAGCCTGTTCTGCACGCTGACGACCGACACCTGGTTCGAGCGGGTGGTCCAGACCGCGGCGGGGTTCGAGCTGGCCCGGCAGTACCCGCTGCTGCGGGCGAACATGGAGGACCACCGCCGGCGGCGCCCGTTCGCCAACGGCCAGTTCATGCTCTTCGACGCCGGGGCCTACCGGGCCATCGGCGGGCACGAGAGCGTGAAGGACGCGCTGCTGGAGGACATCGCGTTCTCCCGGCGCATCGCGTCCAGCCAGATGCGGGGCGGGCTGCTGCTGGCCGACGGGATGGTCCGTTGCCGCATGTACGACGACTGGGCGCAGTTCCGCAAGGGCTGGAAGCGGATCTACACCGAGTCGGCCAACCGCGAGCCGGGCCGCCTGCGCCGCTACGCGTGGCGTTCGGGCCTGCTGGGCGCGGGGCTGCCGCTGATGGCGGCGGCGGGGCTCGTTCTGGCGCTGACCCTCGGCGACGGGCCGACCATGGTGCTCGGCGGGGGCCTGTGCGCCGCGGCGTTGATCGTCTGGCTGTCCGGCCTGGTGACAATCTATCGCAGTTCCGGCGCACGCACCGAGGATGTGCTCTACTTCCCGATCGGCGCGTGGCTCGTCGGCTCGATCTACCGCGAGGCCTGGCGCGACCTGGTCCAGGGCAAGCCGACCTCCTGGGGCGGGCGCGAGTATGTCCGCCCCGTCGGCGGCGGGGGAGTCTGACCCGTGCGCCGGGCGCGAAGACTCAACACGGGCACGAGCATCGAGCTGACACCGATGATCGATGTCGTGTTCCTGCTGCTGACCTTCTTCATCTTTTCGATCGCGCTGATGGTCCGCGCCGATGTGCTCGGCGTGTCGCTGCCCGACCTGACCAGCGGCCGGGCCGCCGAGCGGGTGGACCCGATCACGGTCACCCTCCGTGCGGACGGTTCGCTGCGGCTGATGGGCGAGGCGGTCGAGCGTGAGCGGCTGGTCGATTCGATCCGGTCGCTGCGCGAGTCCCGGCCCGACGCTCCGGTGCTGCTGGCGGCCGATGTGGACGCCGGCGCGGGCAGCCTGATCGAGCTGGCCGACGCTCTGGTCGGCGCGGGCATCACCCAGTTCTCCGTCGTCGGGCGGCCCGCGTCGGCCGAGCCGCGGGGCGTGCCGGCAGGCCCGGAGGAGGCGCCGTGAGCCATGCGCCGCCCATCCCGATCCAGCAACAGCGGGACCGCCCACCGATCGCGCTGGCGGCCGGGCTGGCGGTCAGCGTCCTGGTCCATGTGGCGGCGGCGTGGTGGCTGGGCGTCATGCCCGAGCGTCCGCCGACGGACCGGTTCACGCCGCCTCCGGCGACGATGCTGCCCGAGCCGGACGAGCCGCAGCAGCCGCGCCTCGGCATGGACATCCCCGAGAACGCGTCGATCGCCTGGCTCGGCGTGCTCGCCGACCCGATCGAGGGCGTCGCGCCCGAGTCGGAGATCGACCAGGCGGCCTTGACCCCGACCCAGGGCGAGGCCGACCCGGTCGAACCGACGCCGCCGGAACAGACCGATCCGATCGAGCCGGAGGAACCGATCGAGCCCGAAGAGCCGATCGAACCCGAACCTGAGCCGGAGCCCGAGCCTCAACCGGGCGATCCGATCATCCTGCCGACCGATCCGAGCGACCCGGACCTGCCCGAGCAGCCCGTGACCGAGCCGATCGACCCACGCGAGATGGGCCCGCCGCTGCCCCCGGACGATTGGCGGGAGCAGCAGGAATCGGATGCGAGTGAGTCCGCGGAACGGGCGGCGGAACGGGCCGCCGAATCGGCTGAACCGCCACCCCCCACCCCCCAGCGTCCGCCGACCGAGGGCACCCCGGGTGAGTTCGACCCGCGTGCGGCGGATGCGGCGATGCGCCGGCGGGCGCAGGAGCTGGACATCAGCCGGCTGGGCCGGCCGCTGCAGGCGTCGGGCGATCTGCGGCTCAACACCGTGCGTCCGCGCTGGTCCCTGCAGGTGCGCAACGCCTACAGCCCGCGCCGCAACCCGTTCATGGAGATCCGCTTCGGGGCGGACGGGCGGGTGAAGCTGGCCCGGTTCGTGCCGCTGCCCGACGGCACGCGCGGCTCGGGCTACGCGGAGGTGGACCAGCCGCTGCTCAACGCGGTGTACGGGTGGACGGCCGAGGGCAAGGCGATCGAGGCGCTGGACCGAAACGACCCCGAGTCCACCCACGACATCGTGATGCGCTTCCTGCTGGTGCCCTCGGCGCGCGGCGACCGCGACGACGAATAAAAAAACCCCCGCGCGGGGCGGGGGTTCGGGCGGGCCTGTTTTTCCGAAAGGATCAGGTGTTGCGGGGGGCTTGGGTGGTGCCGCTGCTGGTGGGGCCGGCGATGGAAGAACGCATCGAGGTGTCGGCCTGGATGTTGCGCATCCGGTAGTAGTCCATGATGCCCATGTTGCCCTGGCGGAAGGCCTCGGCCATGGCCTTGGGCACCTCGGCCTCGGCGAGGACGACGAGGGAGCGGTTCTTCTCGATGTCGGCCTTGTTCTCCTGCTCGAGGGCGACGGCCATGGCGCGGCGCTTCTCGGCCTCGGCCTGGAAGCGTCGCTTGTCGGCCTCGGCCTGGTCGGCCTGGAGCTTGGCGCCGATGTTCTCGCCGACATCGATGTCGGCGATGTCGATCGAGAGGATCTCGAAGGCGGTGCCGGCGTCGAGGCCGCGGGCCATCACGGCCTTGGAGATGCGGTCGGGGTTCTCGAGCACCTGCTTGTGGCTGTCGGCCGAGCCGATGGCCGAGACGATGCCCTCGCCGACGCGGGCGATGATGGTTTCCTCGGTGGCGCCGCCGATGAGGCGGGCGAGGTTGGTGCGCACCGTGACGCGGGCGCGGGCCTTGAGCTGGATGCCGTCCTTGGCCACGGCGTCGATGGTGTTGCGGCCCTGGGCGGGGTTGGGGCAGTCGATGACCTTGGGGTTCACCGATGTGTTGACCGCCTCGAAGATGTCACGCCCGGCCAGGTCGATCGAGCAGGCGGTGTCCCAGTCCAGATCGATCTTGGCCCGCATGGCGGCGATCAGGGCGGTCACGACATTGACCACGCGTCCGCCGGCGAGGTAGTGCGTCTCCAACTGGTTGGTGGAGATCGGCAGGCCCGACTTGACCGCACGGATGCGGCTGAGCACCACGGTCCGGGCCTCGACCTTCCGGAAACGCATGCCGATCAGGTCCGCCAGGCTGACCCGGGCGTTCGACAGCAGGGCCTGGAACCAGAGGGTGAAGAAGTTCAGGAAGATCACCATCACCCCAAGCAGGATGATCGCGGCGATAACAATCAGTATGACATAGAACGAGGGCATCGATCAGAATCCTCCCAGTCGGCCGCGGATCGGCCGTGTCGGCAAGCATAGCGGGCCGAACCCGCGGGCGTGGTCAGGTGACGGCCCGGACGCGGAGCTGCATCGAGTCCGCCCCGGTGACGCGGACGGCCTGGCCCCGGTCGATCAGCGGCCCCTCGGCGGCCGCGTCGTAGCGCTGGCCGTCGATCTCGACGATCCCCACCGGCCGCAGGTCGGTCCGGGCCACGCCTTGGGCGCCGACGAGGGCCATGCGGCTGGCGCGGGAATCGAGGGTCCCGGTCTGGATCTCCCGGGCGATCTCGACCGGCCCCGGGCCGATGAGCTTGCGGCCCAGCGGGGTGCTGGGCAGCATCTTGATGGCCCATATGAAGCACATCGGGCCGAGCACGGCCACGATGAGCAGCCCCGAGAGCCCCCAGGTGGCCGAGTGGCGGAACAGGGCCACCACACCCGCGATCGCGCAGCACGCCGCGACCAGCCCGATCACCCCGCCCGAGGGGATGAAGGCCTCGAGCATGATCAGGAGCAGCGACAGCGCCAGCAGGCCGAGGCCGACAAGGAGCATGGTTTCCATCAGGCCGTGTCCTCCGGGATGGTGTCGACCACCACGCGGAACCCTTCGACCCGCACCACGCGGACCGGGGTGTTCGAATCGATGTATCCCAGGTCAGCGACCACATCGACGAGCCGGCCGTCGAACTCGGCCGTGCCGCTGGGACGAAGGGTGGTGGTGGCCACGCCGATGGCCCCGACCTCGGCGACGGCGGCGGGCTGGCGTGTGGCGGCGCGGAGCATCTCCGCGTCCACGCGGGCGCCCTCCTCGTCCTCGTCGTCCATGCGGGCTCCCAGCACCAGCCGGTCGAGCAGGGGGAAACGGTTGAAGTGGCGCCCGATCAGGTACATGCCGATGCCCGCGGTGATGACCGAGAGCAGGATGATCGTCGCCCCGCGGAGCAGGTCCTCCTGCGTGCCGGGGTCGGCCAGCGACCCGCCGGCCGGCACAAAGGTGCCCAGAAGGCCCCCGAACAGCGCAATGACCCCCAGGACGCCGAACAGCCCGAACCCGGGCAGCACGAACAGCTCCACCGCGAGCAGCACGATCCCGATGGTGATCGCCGCCAGCTCCCACCAGCCGGCCATGCCCACCAGCATCGGCGGGGCGAGCAGGAGGATCAGCGCCCCGCCGGCGATCACGCCGGGCACGGTCAGGCCGGGGCTCATCATCTCGATGAACAGCGCGAGCAGCATGACGACGATGAGGACGCCGCGGACGATGCCGCCGGTCATGAAGCGGACGAGCTTTTCCGACCAGTTCTCGTTGACGCGGATCAGTTCCCGGGCCCCGAAGAAGGCCGTGAGTTCCTCGTCGTTGCGGATGATCTCGATGGCGAAGCCGAACCGGCGCATCTGGTCGTCGCGCATGACGATCGGGGCCGTCCCGTCGGTCAGGTAGCCCAGGTCGTTGAACCGCCCGGCGTCGGCCGGCGTCAGCACGGGACGCTGCGAGGCCTGCTCAAGGCGCAGGTCGGTCCGCTCGGCCGACGCGAACTCGTCGGCGATGTCGCGCAGGGCCTCGCTGGCGGGCAGGAAACCCTGGCCGTTTTCGGCTTCGCTGGCGCGTCGCGTGCGGGGCGGCGCGGGGGCCGGCTCCGTCTCGGCGGGATCGGCCTCGGCCTCGGCGTCCTCGCCGGGCAGGGGGGCGGGCCGACGCGGCGGCGTGGTCGGGGAACTCTGCACCCCTCCCGTCACGCCCGCCAGCAGCGGCCGGCCGCGCACGGGCATCCGGCCGAAGAGCATCTTGTACTCCTCCTCGTTGACCGCCATGGTCATACCGGTGTCCTTGTCCTCGACCCACCACAGCTCGATGCCGTCGATCACGACCGCCTGGACCATGTACTCGTCCCAGCCGTTGCGCCGGGCCGAGTCGGTCACATCCGCGAGCAGCACGGGAAGAATCTTGGTCCGTTCATCGGGCGTCAGCCCGCGCAGGCCCACCCGGCTCTGCCCGGGCACGGCGGCCATGGTCACGGGGAACGCGTCGCCCATCGACGCGGGCGAGTTGGCCACGATCTCGCGGCAGGCCAGGGCGACGATCGCCCCGCCCGAATACGCGTCCGGATTGATCCAGGCCACGGTGTTGGCGATGGACGAGCCCTTGATCGCATTGGTGATCTCCAGCACCGCCCCGACCTCGCCGCCGGGGGAATCGATGTCCAGCACGATCGCGTCGGCCCCGCCGCGCTCGGCCAGCTCGATCCGACGGCGGACGGACATCGCGGTGATCGAGTCGATCCCGCCGGTCAGGGTGATCACCACAACCTTGTCCGCCTGGCGGTAGGCGGGGATGACGGTGGGGGTTCCTGAGCCGGTGGCGGCGTCCTGGGCCAGCGCTCCCGTCCAGGCCAGCAGGGTGGCCGCCAGAAGCGACACAAAGCGCCAGATCCGCGGACGGGGGCGGGCGCCGGTGCTGGTCGCGGTGGTGTTCAGCATCGGTTCAGTATACGGATCAGAACGGGCGGAGATTCTCTCGAATCCCGGCGACACACTGGTTTGGGGGGACTTTCAAGGCCCCTGGTCAGGCGTGGACGGGGGTTTCCTGCTCGATGGTCCAACTCAGCTCGTCGCCGTGGCAGTCGATGTGCAGGGCGAAGAAGCCGGGCGTGCCGCCGGGTCCGGAGTGCTCGTGCTTGCGGATCATCGGCCAGATGATCTCTCGGTCGGTTTTGGGCAAGGGGAGGCTGTCGATCTCCTCGGGCCGGTGCCAGCGCAGCTCGCCCTCGCGCATCACGCCGGCCTCGACCTCCACCGGCCCGAGCACGCGGAAGTAGAACAGCAACCAGTGGCCCTTGCCCTCAAAGGCGGTCTCGGCGATCAGCCCGCCGAGTTGGACGCGTTCGATAGGGACCTCGATGCCGGCCTCTTCGGCGATCTCACGGACGGCGCACTGCATGGGGCTTTCGCCCTTGTGCATCTCGAGCTTGCCGCCGATGGGCGAGCAGAGCCCCTGGTTCGGCGCCTTGACGCGGTGCAGCAGCAGCACGCGCCCCTCCGCGTCGCGCAGGTCGCACAGGCAGGCGATCTTGTAGGGCAGCGGGTCGGCGTTGGACAGGTTCGGCAGGATGTTGGCGGCGTCGGGCATGGGGGAACTACGGTAGGGGCTCAGCACGCCGCTTGGCCGCTCGGACCGGACGATTCACGCGTCCGCGCGCCCGCGGTCGATACCCTTGACCGTGGACCGACCCGACCCGATGACCGCCCCCGGACCAACCCCCAGCCTCCGACCGGACGAATCGCCCGTCGGGGGTGTGCGGCCGTACATGCTCGGCGTGGGCGGCTGCGGGATGTCCGGCCTGGCGCGGGTGCTGGCGGCCCGGGGCCTGTGCGTGCGCGGGTCGGACTCGACCCCATCGGACATCACCGACGCCCTGCGTGCCTCCGGCATCCCCGTCGGCTTCGAGGAATCCCCCGACACCCTGCCCGAGGACGCCGATGTGCTCATCGCCTCGGCGGCCATCGACCCGGACCACCCTCAGGCCCTGGAAGCCACCCGGCGCGGGCTGACCGTCCATGCCTACGCCGAGGCCCTCGGCCTGTGCATGGGCGCCCACACCGGCGTGGCCATCGCCGGCACGCACGGCAAGTCGACCACCACCGCCATGCTCGGCTGCGCCCTGACCGACGCCGGCCTGGATCCCACCGTCATCGTCGGCGCGACCTGCTCCCAGCTCTCCAAGGGGACCGGAGAGCCGGGGGCGGCCGTCGGCTTCCGTGTCGGCGCGGCGCGGGTGCCCGAAGGTCCGCTGGCCGACCGCCCGGGCCTGCTGCTGGCCGAGGCCTGCGAGTTCAACCGCTCGTTCCACAACCTGCGCCCGGTCATCGCGTCGATCGCGTCGGTCGAGGCGGATCATCTGGACATCTACGGCTCGCTGGACGCGGTCATCGAGGCCTTCGCCGAGTTCGCACGCCTGATCCCCGGAGAGGACCAGGGCGGGCGGCTGATCATCGCCCACGAGGGCGCGCACCGGCGGGAGATCACCGCCGGGCTGGCCTGCCGCGTGGAGACCATCGGCTTCAACCCCTCGGCGGACTGGGTCGTGTCCTACGACCCCGGCACGCGCGAGGTCCGCGTCCGCGTGCCGGAGGTCGGGGAGCGGTCCTGGACGATGCGCATGCCCGGCGAGCACAACGCATTCAACTCCGCCCTGGCCTTCGCCCTGGCCTGCTGCTGTGGGGCCGACCCGGACCGGGCCGCCGCATCGCTGGGCGCCTTCCGCGGGCTGGACCGGCGGATGCAGCTGCTCGGCCAGCGCGATGGCGTGCGTGTGTACGACGACTACGGGCACCATCCGACCGAGATCGAGGCCACGCTCCGCGCCCTGCGCCAGGCCGAGGACCCCGCACCGAACGGCGGACGCCTGATCTGCGTGTTCCAGCCCCACCAGCACTCGCGCACGCGGTTCCTGCTCGAGGAGTTCGCCACCAGCTTCGAGCACGCGGACATCGTCATCGTGCCGCACATCTACTTCGTCCGCGATTCCCAGGCCGAGAAGCACAAGGTCTCCTCGGCCGACCTGGTCGACCGGCTCCGCGCCCGCGGCGTGCGGGCGATGCACCTCTACCCGTTCGAGGCGATCGTCGAGCAGCTCGAGAACCTCTGCCGACCCGGCGACCTGCTCGTGGTCATGGGCGCCGGCCCGGTCTGGAAGGTCGGCCGGGGCTACCTCGGCCGCGGCGGGGGTGACGCGTGAACACCCAGGCCGACACCCTCGTCATCGAAACGAACGCGCCCATCCCCACCTGGTTCCATATCGGCGGGCGCGCCGACCGGCTGGCCCGGCCGCAGACGCACGAAGACCTACTCCGCTGCCTCGAGATGGACCCGGACCTGGTCGTGCTCGGCGAGGGGGCCAACCTGCTCGTGGACGATGCTGGCATCGACCGGCTGGTCGTCTCCCTCCAGACGCCCGGCTTCCGCGCGGCCGAGTTCGATCCCTCCGGCCTGGTCCGGGCGGGGGCCGGCGTGGCCCTGCCGCGGCTGATCAGCGACTGCGTCAAGCGGGGGCTGTCCGGCATCGAAACCCTCGCGGGCATCCCCGCGACGGTGGGGGGGGCGACGATCATGAACGCGGGCGGGGCGTTCGGCGAGTGGGCGCAGTGCGTCCGCACGGTGTTCGCCACCGACCGCGCCGGACGCGAGCACGCCTTCCGGCGCGACCTGATCGACTTCGGCTACCGGCGTTCGCACCTCAACCACCTGATCGTCACGGGTGTGGAGCTGGCGTTGACCCCGCGTGAAGCGGGCGAGTGCAAGGCCGAACTGACGCGGTGCATGGCGTACAAGACCGACACCCAGCCGCTCAAGGACAAATCCGCCGGCTGCGTGTTCAAGAACCCGGTCCTGCACGCGACCATCGAGGATGTCGGCGAGGAGAACCAGCGCGTCAGCGCCGGCATGCTCATCGACCGGGCGGGCTGCAAGGGCCTGCGCGTCGGCGGGGCGAGCGTGAGCACGGTCCACGCCAACTTCTTCGTGGTCGAGCCGGACGCCAGCGCCGCGGATGTCATCGCCCTGATCGCCCAGGTCCGCGAGCGGGTGATGGACGCCTACGGCGTGGTCCTCGACCGGGAGATCGTCGTCTGGGAGCGCACGGCGTGAGCGACACCGCGCGTGTTCTCGTTCTGGGCGGCGGGCCGGACGCGGAACGCGAGATCAGCCTCAAGAGCAGCGACGCGGTCCACCGCGCCGCGCTCGAGGCCGGCCTCGACGCCGAGATGTTCGTCATCGACCGGCCCACGCCCGAGCAGGTCGCCTCGTGGACCGGCCGGGTCGTGCTGCCGATCCTGCACGGCCGCTTCGGCGAGGGCGGGCCGCTGCAGCGGATGATGGAGCAGGCGGGCCTGTGCTTCGTCGGCTGCCGGTCCGAGGCCGCCCGGCTGGCGATGGACAAGATGGCCACCAAGCTGGCCGGTGCCCGCGTCGGCGTGCCCACCTCGCCCGGCGCGATCGTCGATCCGGACGACGCGGTCTCGCCGGTGGGCCTGCCGGCGGTGGTCAAGCCGGTGGCGGACGGCTCGTCGGTGGGCCTGCACATCTGCCGCGACCAGCCCGCGTGGGAGGCCGCCGTCGCCGCCGTCCGCGACGACCAGCGTGCGCACCCGCACCGGGCGTACATGGCCGAGCCGTTCATCGTGGGGCGTGAGCTGACGGTGCCGGTGCTGGGCACGGATTCGGGTGATCTGGAGGCCCTGCCGATCGTGGAGATCGCCGCCGCCGGCGGGGTGTACGACTACAAGGCCAAGTACACGCGCAACGACACACGCTACACGGTCCTACCGGAACTGCCCGAGGACATGACCGAGGCGATCCGGGGCCACGCGGTCCGGTTGGCGCGGGCCATCGGCGTGCGTCACCTGGCCCGGGTGGACTTCCTGCTGCCCGAGGGGCGCGAGCCGGTGATGCTGGAGATCAACACGATGCCGGGTTTCACGCCCAGCAGCCTGCTGCCGATGGCCGCCCGGGCGAAGGGCATGGAGATGCCCGCGCTGGTGGCCCACCTCGTGCGGCTGGCGACGGGCGGCTGATCCGGCCGATGGAGGCGCACCATGGCACGCAAGAAATCATCCCGTTCCAAGAAGCCCCGCAAGGCCCCCAAGGACCCCGAACGCGCCGCGCGCAACCGGCGTTTCGCCATCGCCGCGGTCCTCGGGCTCGGCGCGGTCGCCTCGTTCGTGGGCGCCTCGGCGGGCCTGGACGCCGTCGAGCGCCGGGCCACGGCCCACCTGACCCCGGGCGATCCGGACATCATCGTCCACTGGCCGCGGGACCCCGCGACCGACCGGGTCTGGCTGCCGCTGACCGAGCGCGACCGGCTCGGCTCGGTGGTGGTCCGGGCCGCGTCGGGCGGTCGGGCGCTCTCGCGCGAGCCGCTGGAGGAGATCGGGCGGGTGCTGTTCGAGAGCGGCTGGTTTGACCGCCCGCCGACGGTCCGCTGGACCCATGACGCGCAGATCGTCGTCGAGGGGCGTTGGCGCGTCCCCGTCGCCGCGGTCCGCCTGGGGGCCAAGGAGTACCTGATCGATTACGACGCCCGGGTGCTCCCGCTGGATTTCCCGAGCGGGCAGTCGAACATGATCTTCCTGCTCAACCCCTCGCAGCCGCTGGTCGCCACGGGCCAGACCTGGGCCGGCGAGGACATCAAGGCTGCCCTGGATCTGATCCTGCTGCTCCAGAAGGAAAACCTGCTCGAGCAGGTCGCCGGGATCGATCTCGGCCAGGGGCGTCAGTCCGGGGTGCTGTCGATCCTCTCCGACCGTGGGGCCCGGGTGATCTGGGGCGGCGGGCCGAACCACCTGCGACCGGCCGAGCAGCCGACCTCGGTCAAGCTGGCCCGGCTCAGGGCCCTGCTGGACCGCACGGGCCGGATCGACGCGTCGGTCGACCTGGTCGACCTGCGTCCGCAGCAGCCGCTGATCGAGCGCAGCCCGGGCTGAATCACCGTTGGGGGGACCCGGCTCAGACCAGGTCGCACGCCTCCGGCGGCATCCAGTGCGCGTCCTTGCCGTCCCACTTCACATTGCAGCCGACGGGGTTGGTCATCGGCGTCGAGACCGGCTTCCCGGCGAGCACCTCGTCCAGCGCCCGCTCCAGATCGTTGACCGTCGCCTTGGACGGGTCGCGCGGCGCGTCGATCGCGCGTCCGGTGTAGACCAGCCGGCGGCCCTGATCGAACACGAAAAAGTGCGGCGTGCGGAGGGCCCCGTACGCCCGGGCCGTCGCCTGCGACTCGTCGTGGAGGTACACCCAGGGGAAGTCGTGCTCGGCCATCCGCGCGACCATCCCCTCGAACGAGTCCTCTGGGTAGGTGTTCGCCGAGTTCGCGTTGATCGCCACGAACCGCACGCCACGGGGCCCGTACCGCTCCGCCGTGCGGCGGGTCACCTCGTCGGAGTTGACCACATACGGGCAGTGGTTGCAGGTGAAGAAAATCACCAGCACGGGGCTGTCCGAGAAATCATCCAGGGCGTGCGACTGGCCGTCCGTGCCGAGCAGATCGAACGCCGGCGCGGGGTTGCCGATGGGCAGTGTGAAGCTCATGCCCGAGTCTACAGCCTATTCGGACGCCCCGCCGGGCGACCGCGGGTCAGCGCAGGACCACCCACAGGGCATGGATCAACCCCGGGATGTAGAACAGCAACCAGAGGATGATGTTGAGGATCAGTGCCCCGCCGACCCCGGACTTGAGGCCCACCGCCAGCGGCGGCAGCAGGATCGCGATGATCACGAGAAGCACCTTGCTCATTTCCGATTCAGCCATCGGGTATCTCCTGTGGGTGTCAACCCCCGGGATAGCCTATCCGAAGCCGTCCCGGCCTGCCTGATCCGGGGCTTCGCAAGATTTTGGCGATGCAAGATGTTCGGGGGAAGAGACTTACGCGCCAGGCCCGTAGTTCTGCTCGTAGAACCGCCGGTACTCCCCGCTGCGGACATGGTCGCACCAGGTACGGTTCTGCTTGTACCACTCGACGGTGGCCTCCAGGGCGTCCGGCCAGGCCGAGCGGGTGGGCCGCCAGCCCAGCTCATCACGGATCTTGCTCGCGTCGATGGCGTAGCGGAGGTCGTGGCCCAGCCGGTCGGGCACGCGCTTGATGAACGACTCGTCCCGCCCGCACAGGTCCAGGAGCATCCTGGTCAGCTCGAGGTTCGAGCGTTCGTTGTCGCCGCCGATGTTGTAGGCCTCGCCGGTGCCGCCCTTGTCCAGCACGGCGCAGATCGCCTCGCAGTGGTCGAGCACATGCAGCCAGTCGCGGACATTCTTCCCCTCGCCGTAGAGGGGCACGGGCTTGCCCTCGATGAGGTTGTTGACGAAGAGGGGGATGACTTTTTCCGGGAACTGGTACGGGCCGAAGTTGTTGGAGCAGCGGGTGATGACGGTGTCGAGGCCGTAGGTGTGGTGGTAGGCGCGGGCCAGCATGTCGCCGCCGGTCTTCGACACCGCGTAGGGCGAGTTGGGGCTCAGCGGGGTCTGCTCGGTGAACTTGAGGCTGGTCGGTTCGAGCGGCAGCGTGCCGTAGACCTCGTCCGTGGACACATACACGAACCGGCCCGGGTTTTCCTTGCGGCGCCAGGCGTCGAGCAGCAACTGCGTGCCGACGATGTTGGTGTGCAGGAATGCCGAGGGGTCGTGGATCGACCGGTCCACATGGCTCTCCGCGGCCAGGTGCAGCACGCAGTCCGCCCGGCCCAGGGCCTCGGCGTACTTGTCCGGTTCGCAGATGTCGGCGTGGACGAACTCGTACCGGGGATTGCCCCGCAGATCGGCCAGGGACTCGAGGTTGCCCGCATAGGTCAGCGCATCGAGGTTGATCACACGCTCGTCGCGCTCTTCGAGGATGTACCGGATGAGGTTGGAGCCGATGAACCCGGCGCCGCCGGTGATGAGGATGGTCTGGGGCATGGGGGGCTCCGAGGCTTCGGGCGAGGCGCGGACGGGGGGGGGGGAGCCCCCCGATCCGAGAGGGGTCAGGTGTTGTTGGCGCCGGTCTCGGCGACGAGGTTCGTGGCGCGGAGCAGCGACGGCACGGTGCCGGCGTCGGTCCACCAGCCGTCCAGATTGGCCCAGGTCAGCTCGCCCCGGGCGAGGTAATCGTTGTTGACATCTGTGATCTCCAGCTCCCCGCGCCCGGAGGGCTTGAGCGTGTTGCAGATGTCGAAGACCCGCCCGTCGTACATGTAAAAGCCGGTGACGGCCATGTCGGACGGAGGGTTCTTGGGCTTCTCGATGATGGTCTTGATCGTGCCGTCGGCGTTGAACTCGGCCACGCCGAAGCGGTGGGGGTCCTCGACCTTCTTGAGCAGGACCTTGGCCCCCTTCTCCTGCTTGCGGAAGTCGTCCACGGCGTGGTTGATGTTCTTCTCGATGATGTTGTCGCCGAGGATGACGCAGATCTTCCCGCCGTCGGCGAAGTCCTCGGCCAGCTTGAGCGCGTCGGCGATGCCGCCCTCGCCTTCCTGGTAGGCGTACTCGAGGTGCTTGAGCCCGAGGTCCTTGCCGTTGCGCAGCAGCTTGAAGAAATCGCCCGCGTGCTCGCCGCCGGTGACGATCAGGACCTCGTTGATCCCGGCGTTGACGAGGCACTCGATGGGGTAATACACCATCGGGCGGTCGTAGACCGGCAGCAGGTGCTTGTTGGTGACCAGGGTCATGGGGCGCAGACGCGTGCCCAACCCCCCGGCGAGAATGATGCCCTTCATGAAGTACTCCCGGCGTTCTGCCCCCGCACGCACCGGCGGGCCGGATCATACGGGGTGATCGACCGGTGGGATCGCGTAGACTTGGGATACGCCTATGGCCGCGGTGACCGCCCAAGCCGACCCTCGATCCGATGCGCTCCGGGGCGTGCCCGCTGGAGTTCTCGGACCTTGGGCCGTTCTCCGACGCCACCGCTCGCTTATCGCCCGACTGCTCCGCCGGGACATCGCGGCTCGGTACCGCGGCTCGGCCCTGGGCATCGGCTGGGCGGTCATCACCCCCCTGCTCATGCTCGGGGTTTATACCTTCGTCTTCACCGGGGTACTCCGGGCCCGCTGGGGGGAGCACGGGGCCACGGGCGACTTTGCCGCCCGATTATTCCTCGGGCTCATCATCTTTCAGATTCTCGCCCGGGTCATGGCCGAGTCCCCGGGCCTGCTTCGCCAGAACAGCGGGCTGGTCAAGAAAGTTGTTTTCCCGGTCGAGGTGCTGGTGCCGGTGCGCCTTGGGTCGGCTCTTTTCGACGCGCTGGCCGGCTTCCTGATTTTCCTGGCCATCGGCTGGCTACTGGCCGGGCCTCCCGCGTGGAGCGTGGTGCTGGCCCCCGTGGCGGCGGTCCCTGTCGCGTTGATGGCCCTGGGGACGGGCTGGCTGCTGGCCGGTCTAGGGGCCTACCTGACGGATCTGGGCCCGATCGCGGCCACCGCGGCCACTGTCATCCTCTTCATGAGCGCCATCTTCTACCCCATCGAGATCGTGCCGGAACAATGGCGGTGGGTGATGCACTGGAATCCCGTGGCGGTGGCGATCGACACCGCACGCGGCCTGGCCTTCGCGCCGGCGTTCTTCGATGCGGCCCGGTTCGCATTGTTGCTCGTGTTCTCGTGGCTGACCGCCTGGGCCGGGCTGGGTGTCTTCCGCCGGGTGCGGGGGGGGTTCGCTGATGTCCTCTGAGGTGCGCCGGGAAGAGGACATCGCCGTCTCCTGCGCGGGCGTCGGCAAGGCCTACCGGATCTACGACCGCCCGCACCACCGCCTGCTCGAGCTGCTCGGGCTGCGCCACCCGGACAAGTCCGGCTCATTCTGGGCGGTGCGTGGCGTGGACCTGACTGTTCGGTGCGGCGAGTGCGTGGCCATCGTCGGTCGCAACGGCGCGGGAAAGAGCACCCTGCTGGAGATGATCGCCGGCACCACCCGGCCCACCGAGGGCGTCGCCGGCGCGAGCGGGCGCGTCGCCGCGCTGCTGGCGATGGGCACCGGCTTCAACCCCGAGCTGACCGGCCGGGAGAACATCCACCTCAACGCGGCGGTCCTGGGCCTGACCACCGCCGAGTCCCGCGAACGCTTCGACGCCATCGTGGCCTTCTCCGGCCTCGGCGAGCACATCGAGCGCCCGGTGCGGACGTACTCGCGGGGCATGTCCGCCCGGCTGGCCTTCTCCGTGGCGGCCCATGTCGACGCGGACGTGCTGATCATCGACGAGACGCTGGCCGTGGGCGACGGCATGTTCGTCCAGAAGTGCATGCGTTGGGTGCGTTCGTTCCGCCGGCGGGGCACGCTGCTGTTCGTCTCCCACGCGACGCACCTGGTCGTGGACCTGTGCGACCGCGCCGTCTGGCTCGAGGACGGCCGGGTGGTCGAGGACGGCCCGGCCAAGGAGGTTGTCCGGGCGTACAGCGCAAGCATCCACCGCAACGCCGTCGGCGACGACCGGATCCGTGTCGGGCGCGGGATCGGTTCGTCCGCCACCCCGGGCCCTGCCCCCGAGCCCACCCCCGCGCCGCCCGAGGCCGACGAGAAAGACGTCCGGTCCGACCAGATCGAGCGCCTCGGGCTCAAGAGCGTGATGGAGAACATGCGTCTGGACCACAACGCCGGGTGGTGGGGGCGTGAGGGCGCCCGGGTCGTGTCGGCTCGCCTGCTCGACGCCGACGGCCGCCCGGCAGCCCAGATCGAGACCGGCGGACGCGTCACCATCGAGCTGACCTGCGTCGCCGAGGAACGCCTCGAGCATCCGGTCGTGGGCTATGTGGTCCGCAACCGCCACGGCATCGGCCTGTTCGCGGACAACTCCTGGCTCGCGTACGGGCCGGACGGCTCGCCGCCCGTGGAGGCGGGCTCACGCTTCGTCACCCGTTTCGACATCCGTTTCCCGCACCTGCCCGCCGGGGAGTATGCGCTGGGTGGGGCGGTGGCGGACGGCAAGCCGCGGGAGTTCATCCAGCACCACCGCGTGGACGACCTGCTCCTGTTCCGAGTGCCCGTCAGCCATCTCATCGAGGGACTGGTCGGGGCGACCATGCTCGGCTGCGAGATGCAAGTGACCGACCCCGCCATCGCGCGCGAGGCGGCGCCTTGACCGGCACGGCGTGGTGGGAGGGCGCCGCCCAGGGGCCGGCCTGCCTGGTCTGCTCGGGCCGGAGCTACCGACACGAGCGCGTCCTCTGGGACGGTCTCATCGAAGAGTGGGGCCTCTCACCCGAGGAGGCCGGGTTCGTCGACCGCCAGCAGGGCGTGTGCTGCGTCTCGTGCGGGTGCAATCTCCGCTCGATCGCTCTGGGCGGCGGGATCTGCGATGCGGTCGGGCACGACGGCACGCTGCGGTCCTGGGCCGACACCCGCCCGGCCCACAGCCTGCTTGAGGTCAATGCTGCTGGCGGGATCAGCCCCATCCTCCGCTCGCTCGAACACGCCGACCCGATCCAGTACCCCAAGGCCGACATGCGTGCCCTGCCGCGTCCAGATGCGTCGTTCGACCTCGTGGTCCATTCCGACACGCTCGAGCACATCGAAGAGCCCGGTCTGGCCCTGTCCGAGTGTCTCCGCGTGCTCCGGCCCGGCGGCTGGCTGGTCATGACGGTGCCCACCCTGCCCGGACGCTTGACCCGCTCACGGGCGGGCATGGCCCCCAGCTACCATGGCGGCGCCGGGCGGCAACGCGCCGATCACCTCGTCCACACCGAGTTCGGAGCCGATGTCTGGGTCTGGCTGGCCCGGGCCGGGTTCGAGCGGATCGGGCTACGGGTCTTCGCCTGGCCGAGCGGCCTGTGCTGGCTCGCCCAACGGCCCGGGCGTGCCCGGTGAAAACCCGCCACTATGATCCGCGGGCCGCGCGTGGGGCACGGCCCATGCGTGCCGGAGCCGTTTCTTGACCATGCAGGATCCCGATAAGGACCACTGGATCCGTCGCGCCGACCCGGGCGACCCGCCCGAGTTCACCGGCGAGCGGTTCGTCCCCGGCATCACCGGCGAGATCGAGGCCGAGCACGTCGCCCGCTACCTTTTCGCCGCCGCCCTGTGCAAGGGCAAAAGCGTGCTCGACATCGCCTGCGGCGAGGGATATGGCTCGGCCATGCTCTCCCAGGTGGCGTCCGAGGTCGTCGGGGTGGACATCGACCCGGGTACGGTCGAGCACGCCACGAAGATATATGGCGGCGATGGCCTGCGCTTCGAGGTCGGCTCGTGCGAGCAGATCCCTGCGAAGCGTCACAGCTTCGATGCTGTCGTCTCCTTCGAGACCATCGAGCACATCGGGGACCACGCCCGCTTCCTCCGCGAGGTCCGCCGCGTGCTCCGCCCCGGCGGTGTGTTCGTCTGCTCCACACCGGACAAGTCCGTCTACCTCGCGGGGCAAGAGCCCAACCCGTTCCACAAAAAGGAGCTGACCGGGGCCGAGTTTGAGCGCCTGCTCTCAGCCCGCTTCGAGCACGCGGCGTTCTTCGCCCAACGCCTCGTCTGCGGCTCGGTCATCGCCCGCGACGCCCGCAACCGAACCGAGCTGGTCCGCACGGCCGACGGGCGTTCGTTCACCCGTGCGGGACCAGGAGACGAGGCGACCTATCTCATCGCCGTCTGCTCCGACGGCAAGCTGCCACGCGCCCCGGACCAGATCCTCAGCGACCAGCGCTACAGCATCGGGCGCGTTACGAGCCTGGCGCAGGCCAAGGCTCGGCTCGAGACCGAGACCCGCGCCCTCGAAGCCCGGGCCCACGCCGCCTCCGAGCGGGCGGAGCGGGCCGAGGCGACGCTGGCCCGGCTCGAATCCGATCGCGACCGCGCCGCCGCCGCACGCGACGCCGCCGAGTCCGAGCGTGCCCGCCTCGCCGAGGACCGTGGCCGCCTCGTCGCCGAGCGCCAGGCCGCCGAGACCGAACGCGACGCGGCCATCCGTGACCTTGCCTCAGCCCAGGTGGACTACCAGCGCGCCGCCGCCGAGCTGGACGCCGTTCGGACCGCCCTGATCGAGGCCCGCGAGAAGGCCGCGGCCGCCCAGGCTGGCCTGGCTGCGACAAAGTCGGAATCCGAGACCCTGCGCCGCGCCGCGCGCGAGGCCATCGATGGGCGTGACGCCGCCCGGGAATCGCAGAAGCGCGCGGAGATCCACGCCGCACGCATCGAAGAAAGACGCAACGCCCTGGAATCCGAGCGCGACGCCTTGCGGGCCGAGCGGGACAGCCTCCGCGCCGAATCCGAACGCCACGCCGGCGAATCAGCCGCCCACCGTTCGCGAGCCGACCGCGCCGAAGCCCGCGCCGCGGACGCCGCCCGCCTGCGCGAAGAACTCGCCTGGACACTCGCCACCCGATCGTGGCGTTGGAGCAAGCCGCTGCGGTCGCTCTCCGGCGCGGTCCGGGCGTCCAGGGTCCGCGCGGTGGGCGGTGCGGCCCGCATCGCCCGGCTGCTGCGGCTCCCGGGGGTGGCGCGCCTGACCACCGCCCGGCGTGCCATGCTCATCCGGGGCTCCCGCCTGTTCGATGCCGGCTATTACCTCCGCCACAACCCCGATGTCCGCGTCGCCGGTGTCGACCCGGCGTGGCACTTCGCCGCCCGCGGCGGGTTCGAGGGCCGCCGCCCGTCCGACCACTTCGACACCGCGTGGTACCTCGCGTCCAACCCCGATGTCGCCGAAGCGGGCGTGCACCCCTTCGAGCACTTCATCACCCAGGGCATCGCCGAGGGACGCGCCCCGCTGCCCCCGTCCGACGCGCACGCCAGGCCCCGGGCGCTGCTGCCCGCGGCCAACCCAGGGCCGCTTCCCGGGCAGGACGCCGCAGCGAACTCGGGGCCGAGCGAGCTGCTCGCAACGATCGAGGTCCGCCAGCCGCCCCCCGCGGTCGAGATCGACCCCGCCCAACGCGCCCGCACCAAGGTCCTGGCCTTCTACCTGCCCCAGTTCCACCCCATCCCCGAGAACGACGCCTGGTGGGGCAAGGGCTTCACCGAGTGGGCCAATGTCACCCGCGCACGCCCCATGTTCGAGGGCCACGCCCAGCCGGTGCTGCCCGGCGAGCTGGGCTTTTACGACCTGCGCCTGCCCGAGGCCCGGCAGCGCCAGGCCGAACTGGCCCGGGCCGCGGGCATCCACGGCTTCTGCTACCACCATTACTGGTTCAACGGGCGACGCGTGCTCGAACGCCCGCTCGACGAGGTGCTCGCGTCCGGCTCGCCCGACTTCCCGTTCTGCGTCTGCTGGGCCAACGAGAACTGGACCAGGCGATGGGACGGGCTCGAGCAGGAGATCCTTCTCCGCCAGCGTCACACCCTCGCATCGGACCGCCGGTTCATCCTCGACCTGATCCCCTACCTCGAGGACCCGCGCTACGTCCGCGTGGACGGCCGGCCCGTGGTCCTGATCTACCGCGCCGACCTCATGGTTGACGCCGCCGACACCGCCGCCGTCTGGCGGGACGAGTGCCTCCGCGCCGGCCTGGGCGAGATCCACCTCTGCGCCGTCCAGTTCCGTACGACCGACCCGCGCCCGCTCGGCTTCGACGCCGCCGTCGAGTTCCCCCCGCACCACTTCCCCGCGCCGGAGATCACCAGGAAAGTCCGCGGCCTGGACCCCGCGTTCCGCGGCATGATCCTGGACTACGCCGCGGGCGTCCGGGCCATGATCGACCGGCCCCTGCGCACCGACTACCGGCTCTACCGCTCGGTGATGCCCTCCTGGGACAACACCGCCCGACGCCTGCTCGACGCGACCATCCACCACGGCGCGAGCCCCGAGCTCTACGAGGCGTGGCTGCGCAGCGCCATCAACCAGCGCCAGCCCGACGCCGGCCCGGATGACAACCTCGTCTTCGTCAACGCCTGGAACGAATGGGCCGAGGGCACGGTGCTCGAACCCCGGCGCGACCTCGGCGACGCCTATCTCCGCGCCACCGCCAGGGTGCTCCGCCCGCACGAGATCGCCCACGCCGCGGCATCCCCGCCGCCCCCGATCGTGACGACCGCGTCGTCGCACGCCCCGGCCCCCCCCGACGGGCCGCCCCCGCCCAGATTGCCGGCCCGTTCACCGGGCATCGAGGACCGGCTCAAGCGCGTCGTGCGGACCACGCCCGCCCTGAACGCCTTCCTCGCACGCCACCCCGCCATCAAGAACAAGGCCGCGGGCATCGTCCGAAAGGTCGCCGCCGCGCCCGAGCCAAGCGCCGCCCCTGACGGGTCGGACGCGCCGGCCCGGCCCAATGCCATGGGCCGCTACACGCGACCCCGGGCCGCTGACCTCTGGCGTCCCGGCTCCAAGGAGCTCGTCCGCGACGACGCTACCCCGATCCTCATCGTTTCTCACGACGCGTGCTTAGCCGGTGCCCAGATCGTCGTGCTCGAACTGCTCCGCCACTTTGCGAAGGACCCGTCCGTCAGGGTCTACCACCTGCTATGTGGCTCGGGCCAGCTTGAGGCCGAGTTCCGCACGCTCGCCACCACATGTTGCATAGACGACCTGACCCACCTCGGTGTCGCCCGGCGCAAGGCCATCCAGACTGCCCTCGACGCGCTGCCACGCGTCAAGGCCGCCCTCTGCAACACCGCCGCCGTGCCCGATGCGGTCGCCGCCTGTGCCGAGCGCGGGATCCGCACTGTCGCCTACCTCCATGAGTTGCCGACCACCATCGATGCCATGCTCGGAGGCGAGAAGACCGTCCGCACCATCGAGCACTCCGCAGACCGTATCATCGTCGTCTCCGATTTCGTCCGCGACCGGCTCTGCCAGCACTACGGCATCGGCCCCGGCCGCACCGAAGTCATCCACATGGGCGTCTTCCCGTCCAAGGCGGCCCCGCCCGATCGGGCCGTCGCGCGCCGGGCCGTCGCCGCCGAACTCGGCATCGATCCGGCCACACCGCTCGTGCTCGGCTGCGGCACCATCCACCCGCGCAAGGGGACGGACCTGTGGGTCCGCGCCGCCGCCCGGGCCGTGCGTGTGGCCAGGGCCTCGGGCTCGCCCGTGCCGATGTTCGTCTGGGTCGGCTGGGACCAGGCCGGCCCCGAGACCCGCGCCTGGTGCGAGCACGACGCCAAGGCCGCCGGCATCGCCGGGCACGTCCGCTTCATCGGCGCCCGCCAGAACACCCAGCCCTATTTCGCTGCCGCCGACCTGCTGGCCCTCTCCTCCCGCGAGGATCCCTTCCCGCTGGTCAACATCGAGGCCCTCGTCTGTGCGACGCCGGTCGTCGCCTTCGACGGCGCGGGCGGCGCGCCTGAGGCTATCCTCGACCCCGGGGGCGATGCAGGTGTGGTCGTCCGCTACGCCGACGCGGAGGCCATGGGCGAGGCAATTACCGCCCTGCTGGACGACCCCAAACTCCGGGAGCGAGCTGGACACCACGCTGCGCGCATCGCACGCGACCGGCTCTCGTGGGACCGCTATACCGCCGCCCTGACGGGCGCGCTCCTGCCCGGCCTTTCCCAAAGCCCCCGCCGGGCCCCGGCGGAGGCCTGACCCGTGCGCGTCGGCGTCGCCATCCCGTCCTACAACCACGCCCGCTTCGTGGCCGAAGCCGTCCGCTCCGTCCTCGCCCAGACCCACGCCGATGTCGAACTCGTCGTCGTCGACGACGGCTCGGCCGACGGCTCCCCCGGCGTCGTCCGCGACGCCTTCGCCGAGTTCCCGGGCAGGCCGGCCCGGCTGATCGAGCAGGAAAACCGCGGGGCCCACGCCGCCATCATGCGCGCCGTCGAGGCCCTCGATACCGAGGTCGTCGCCGTGCTCAACTCCGACGACGCCTACGAGCCCGACCGCTTCGAGCGCGTCCTGCCCCTGCTGGCCAGGCGGGAGCGCGCCATCGCCTTCACCGGTCTGCGCATCATCGACGAGCACGGACGCGACCTGCCCGACGCCCACCCCTGGCCCCGCTGGTACGCAACCGCCCTGACCGCCGCCGAGACCGAGCCGACCATCGGCTTCGCCCTGCTCGTCCACAACTTCTCGGTCACCAGCGGCAACTTCGTCTTCACCCGCGCCCTCTACGACCGCCTCGGCGGCTTCGGAAGCCAGAAGTTCGCCCACGACTGGGACTTCCTCATCCGCTCGGTGGCCCTGACCGAACCCGAGTTCCTCCCCGACCGGCTGATGCGCTACCGCGTCCACGGCTCGAACACCACCGAGTCGGTGCGCGGGCTGATGGAGGCGGAGTGCGCCGACGCGATCGACCGATACCGGGCCGAGCTGGCGTCGAGCGACGCGACCAACCCGTTGGCGCCGTGCGGCGAGAACTGGCCGACGTACTGGGACCGTTTCATCCGTTCGAGGCGTGCGTTCTGGGCGCCGCACCTCGGACGCCACGCGATCAAGCGCGCGTCGTCATGACGCGTTCCAAGTGCATCCCGAGCCCGTCCGGGTAGAAATGCCGGGCATACCGGCACGCATAGATCCGATCGAGAAGCGCCCGCGGGAGCCGGACCGACCGTTTGATCGCGGCCAGCGTATCCGCGTACGGCTTGTCTGCGGAAATATTCGCACGGGGAAGCCGGAGCTCATCCACGCCCAGAAAAGCCGCCAGTTCGGCTTCCAGTTCCGCGAGCCGGTGCTGGGCATAGAGGAAGACGCGCACCGGCCCCGACTCCAAGCGCACGAAACCGGCGTCGTGGTCGAATGGCGTGGCGTACACGTCCAGATCGCAGAAAAAACCATGATCGAACCAGCCGCACGTGATCCACAGATCGTTGAGAAACCTGCAGGCCAGCAGTCGCGTCATGCCCTCGATATCGGAAAACCGGCTCTCGTCGGGAGGACGGGATTCGAACTCTTGGAAGTAACCCGAGATGACCCGATCGATCGGGTCACGCACGCCGCAAACGATCAGTTTCGGTTTCACACCGTGATGCCTGAGCAGCCGGGAGTAATGCACGCCGACCGTCGGCTGGCTGTGGTGCCAGGCGTCCACATAGTGAAGATGCGTGCTGTATTCCTGGCAGCAATCACGCAGCGCCCGCTGTATGGAGATCGAGCCGACCTTGCCCATCTGCCACAGGTGGACCCTGGTGTTGGCCACCCACGCGGTCAGGTCGTTGGGGATCCGGTCCTCGAACCGCCCGCGATAGCCGTAGTGCTGCCTGAGCCTATCCTCGCCGAGCATGAAACCGCGGGTGTGTTTCGCGTACATGCGCGGCTCGACACAGCCCCAGATCCGGCGTGAATAGGGCCGGCGCTCCGTGTAGCCGCGCTCGATGAAATGCTCCCTCGCGTGATCGATGCCGACGGACCCCTCAAGATCCGGGTTCATCGAAAGATAATCAGCGGGAACAAACGCTTCGAGCAGTTCCGTGCGGCACGGATGGTCGTCCAGCCGATCCGGAGGGTCTCCGATGTCCCCGCGAGCACGCGGGTCCTGCCAGGCCGAGGGCGCATCCCAGAGATTGCCGGGAGCAACGCCCGGCCTCGGCGCGTCGAAATCGAGGCCCGGCGGGCAGTTCTCGCCCCGAGCGATGATGTCTTCGATCGTCTCGGCGAAGATGGACGCGAGCCGCTCATCCATGCATCAGCCGCCGTCACTCTTCGGTGCGCCGCCCAGGCTCACCAGCCGATGCACCCGCTGCCGCGCCCGCACCCCGATCGAGGTCCGCAGCATCGGCCCCATCACCACCTGCGCCACCGGCGTCCGCCACACGCTGCGGCACACCTTGTACGCCACCGTCTCGCTCGGCCACGCCACCCGGTCCGCCATCGCCTGCTCGGCAAGGTCCGGGCGGACCACCCCGTCCCACCGCTCGTGGAACAGCCGCCGGTTCGCCGTGTCCGTCTCGAACCGGCCCGGCGACGACCCCCCGTGGTGCCCGATGACCGACGCCCCGGTGCACAGCACCGCCCGGCCCAGCTCCCGCGCCCGGAAGCAGTACTCCAGATCCTCGTACCCCGTGCGATAGGCCTCGTCCAGCCCCCCCAGCCGCCGGTACAGGTCCGCCGGCGTGACGCAGCACGCCGCGATCACCGCCTGCAACTCCCGCGGCCGGCGCGCGTGGGCCAGGCCCTCCAGATCCATGCCCTCGTACAGCCGCCGGTCCCGGTGCTGGTCATCGAACACCACCCCCGCGTGGTTGACCGTGGTTGAACCCGGCACCGTGTGCCAGTTGGCCACCACGCCCACGCTCGGCTCGGCCGCCAGCTCCAGCATCGGCTCCAGCCACCCGGGCGTCAGCACCGTGTCGTTGTTGAGCAGCACCAGATACCGACCGCGGGCCCGCCGGGCCATGGCGTTGTTGTTCTTGGCGAACGAACCACGGGTTTCACCCCGCATCGCCGTCACCCGGTGCGCCTGCGTGGCCAGGTACGCCCGCGTGGCGTCGGTCGACCGGTCGTCGTAAACGAATACCTCGGTCTCCAACCCGTCTGGCAGTGTCTCGAACAACGAATCAAGACACGCCCGCGTCAGCGACACGCGGTTGTATACCGGAATCAGAATTGATACGTCCATCCGTCCTCGCGGTCCTGTGCGTTCGGTCCCCGCCCAGTCTAGGGCTTCTCATCCCCGCACGCCCGCCGCACGATCCCGTGCGGCAACCCGCACCAGCGCGGTCCGAGAACCTCCCCGCCCCCCGGCCTGGCCGATCCCCGCCCGCGATCAGGCCGATGCTCCCCCCCGATGGACCGCCCCATCCCATCCCACACCAGCCCCCTCGGCCCCGCCGATCTGGCCGTCATCGCCCACGCCGCCCGCGACCTGCGCCCCGCCCGCCGGGCCGAGCGCATCGCCGGCACCAGCGGCCTGCTCACCGCCCTGGCCGGGCTGGCGTCCTTTCCCTTCGTCCTCGGCTCCGGCGTCGGCATGGCCCTGAGCATCGCGCTGGTCGTGATCGGCTGCCGCGAATGGTCCCTCCGCGCTGAACTGCGCGCCCTCGATCCCCTCGCCGCCGGACGCCTGGCCCGCAACCAGATCGCCCTGGGCGTGGCCCTGATCGGCTACGCCGTGGTCCAGTTGACCCGCGCCCCGGTCCTGCCCGAGCCGCTCGCCGCGGGCGGCCAGCTCGATCAGATGCCCGAGATGGCCGGCGTGATCGAGGGCATCGCCCGCATGGCCCACTACGGGCTTTACGCGGGCCTGATCCTCGGCGCGTTCCTCGTCCAGGGGTCGCAGGCGATCTACTACGCCCGCGTCGGGGGCTCGATGCGCCGGGCCTACGCCCGCCATCCGATCTGGATCATGCGCACCCATGCCGCAGCCTGGTCCGGTCGCCCGCCGATGGCCGAGCCGCCCGCGCCGGCGGCCCCGCCGAGGGGCGGCGATTCTGTTCAGATCGCGTCCGATCCCCCCGCCGCCGCAGCCTGACCCCCTGCCGTGCATACAAACCCCCTGTGCCGGGCCGGCCGACGGCCCGCGACCGACCGAACCAGCGGGGAGCGAACAGCATGCGCAGCAAAGTCAGCACCAGACGACCGGCGAAGTGGTGGGGGATCGGGCTCTGCGGTCTGACCGCGGGCGCGCTCGTCGCCTGTGCCCAGAACGGAAATCCCGCCGTCAGCGGGCCGGAATCACAAGCCGAACAGCAGGCGGAGCCCGGCGCGTACCTGCCCGACTTCGACCGCGCCTGGGAACTCGTCCGCGATACCTACCACGATCCGGCGATGGGCGGCCTGGACTGGGACGCGGCCCGCGACGAACTCCGCCCCCGCGCCGAGCAGGCCCGCACCCGCACCGAGAGCCGCGCCGTCATCAACGAGATGGTCTCCCGCCTCGGCGAGAGCCACTTCGGCATCATCCCCGAGGGCGTCGACGCGGTCGGGGCGGACAACCGCCCGGAGGCGGGCGTGTCCGGCGACGCGATCGTCGGGTTCGACCTGCGCGTGGTCGACGGGCGGGCGGTGGTGACCTCGGTGCTGCCTGGCGGCCCCGCCGAAGCCGCGGGCGTGCGCCCGGGCTGGATCGTCGCGTCCGTCGACGGCGCGGAGACCGAAACGGTCATCACCGGGCTGTTCGACGCCGTCGGCGAGCGGGCCGCGTCCATGTACGCCTGGCAGACCATCCACGACCGCCTCTCCGGCCCGCCGGGCAGCACCGCCGAGATCCGCTTCCTCGACGCCAACGACCGCCCGCTCGAACGCTCTCTGACCCGCGTCGAGGCCGAGGGTGAGACGGTTAAGTTCGGCAACCTGCCCGCGGTCAATGTCCGCCTTGATTCCCGCTGGCTGTCCGGCGATGAGACGGGCGACCCGGACGCCCGCATCGGCTACATCGCCTTCAACATGTTCATGATCCCCATCACCCCGCACTTCGAGCGGGCCATGTCCGAGTTCCGCGACGCCGACGGCATCGTCATCGATCTCCGCGGCAACATCGGCGGCGTCGCCATCATGTGCGCGACCCTCTCCCGCTACTTCGTCACCGAGCGGTCCCGCATCGGCACCATGAAGATGCGCGGACAGGACCTCCAGTTCAACGCCGAGCCCGTCGTCGTCACCACCACCGGTCAGCGCCTCCCCCCGTTCGCCGGCCCCCTGGCCATCCTCATCGACGGGGGCACCGCCAGCACCAGCGAGTTCATGGCCGGCGGCCTGCGCGGGCTCGGACGCGCCCGCACCTTCGGCTCCACCAGCGCCGGCATGGCCCTGCCTGCCGCCATGACCCGACTGCCCTCCGGCGATGTCCTCATGCACGCCATCGCCGACTACGAAAGCTCCGACGGTGCCCGCCTCGAGCACGACGGCGTCCCCGCGGATGTCCCGGTCCCCGTCACCCGCGCCGATCTGCTGGCGGGTGTGGACGCCACCCTCCGTGCCGCCGCGGAGTGGATCGCCGGCCAGCGGGACGATTAACGCTTTTTTATCCCCATATCCAGGGGTCTGTTTCCGGCTGCACCGCAGCCCGGCCCACCCCGGGGCGGTACACCCAGCCGGGCTCTATGCTTTCAACCCGCCCTTTCCGGAGGAATCGCATGCGTCGAACATTCGCGGCACGGCTCTTGGCGACCACCGGTCTGGCCATGCTTCTCGGTCTGACCGGCTGCGCCGCCACCGAACCGACCGTCGCGGAGGCCGACCGGCCCGCCGACCAGCCCGCAGATCCGGGCCTGATCCTGGCCGACTTCGAGCGGGCCTGGGAACTGGTCCGGGACACCCACTACGACACCGAGTACAACGGCGTGGACTGGCACGCCCTGCGCGAAGAACTCAAGCCCCGCGCCGAGCGGGCCCGCACCCGGGCCCAGGGCCGATCCATCATCAACGAGATGGTCAGCCGGCTCAACCAGAGCCACTTCGCGCTGATCCCCGCCGAGCTGGAGCGCGACCTGCCCTCCGAGACCGATGAGCCCGACCCGTCCGAGATCGAGTCCGCGGCGGACGCCGGAACCCCGGAGATCCCCAGCGCCGGCGAGGGCTCGGGCCGCGGCGTGCCGGGCTTCGAGGTCCGCATCGCCGAGGGCCGGGCCGTGGTCACCCGCGTCCGCGCCGGCGCCCCCGCCGAACTCGCCGGTGTGCGTCCGGGCTGGGTCGTCACCCGCGTGCGCAACACCGACATCGACGCCCTGATCGCCCGCATGGGCGAGGCCATGGGCGAGGATGCCTCCCCGATGTACGCCTGGCAGTCCGTCGATTCGATGCTCAAGGGCCGCGTCGGCTCGTCCGTGCCGGTCACCTTCCTCGACGCCGACGACGCCGAGGCCGAGCTGTCCATCGAGCGGGTCTCCCCGCCCGGCGAGTTTGTCAAGTTCGGCAACCTCCCGCCTTTGAGCACCCACCTCGAGCACCGCTGGCTGACCACCGAGGAAACCGGCGACCCCGACACGCGGATCGGCTACATCGCCTTCAACATCTTCATGGTGCCCATCGCGCCCCAGTTCGAGCAGGCCATGGTCGAACTCAAGGACGCCGACGGCATCATCATCGACCTGCGCGGCAACCCCGGTGGGGTCGGCTTCATGGCCAGCACCCTCTCCCGCTTCCTGCTGGCCACCAAGGCCAACCTGGGCACCATGACCATGCGCGGCGCCGAGATGAACTTCTTCGTCGAGCCCGTCATGGTGACCACCCGCGGCGAGCGGCTCCGGCCCTTTGCCGGCCCGGTCGCCATCGTGATCGACGGCACCAGCGCCAGCACCAGCGAGGTCTTCGCCGGCGGGCTGCGTTCCCTCGGTCGCGCAAAGACCTTCGGCACGCGCACCGCCGGCATGGCCCTGCCCGCCGCGATGAGCCGCCTGCCCTCCGGCGATGTGCTCCTTCACGCCATCGCCGACTATGTCAACTCGGACGGGACGCGCCTCGAAGGCGACGGCGTCCCCGCCGATGTCGAGGCGCCCGTTCGCAGGCAGGACCTGCTCGACGGCGTCGACGCGCCCCTGCGTGAGGCGGCGCGATGGATCGTCACCGAATCGGCGATGCGCGAGGGCGTGTCCGCCGGCGCACACTGAACCCAACGGAGGAACCACCATGAAACGCAACGCCCTCGGCCTCATCGCAGCCCTGACCGCCACCGCCGGCATCGGCGCCGCCGCCGCCGCGCAGAGCCTGTCCGTCCAGGCCACCAACGGCGGCCTGACCTTCACCCTCTCCTTCGCCGGCGCCGTCGCCCTCGAGGACAAGAAGCACGACGAGAAGGCCCTGAAGGTCATCGACGCCTATGTCGAGAAGATCGGCGGCAAGGACTTCATCATGTCCATCCAGTCCATGCACACCAAGGGGACCATCTCGATCCCCATGGCCGGCATGACCGGGCAGATGGAGATGTACGCCGCCCAGCCCGGCAGGATGGCCATGACCTTCGAGCTGCCCGGCTTCGGCAAGAGCGAGACCGGCTACGACGGCGAGTACGCCTGGAGCAGCGACCCGATGTCCGGCCCCCGTCTCATGACCGAGAACGAGCTGGTTGACCTCCGCGAGCAGGCCGACCCCAACTCGGCCGCCAAGCACCGCGAGCTCTACACCGTCATCGAGCACGCCGGCGAGGTCGACTTCCACGGCCAGAAGGCCCACAAGATCCGCCTGGTCGGCAAGTCCGAACGCGAGTCCTTCGAGTTCTACTCGGTCGAGTCCGGCATGCTCATCGGCCAGGAATCCGTCCAGTCCTCGCCCATGGGCGACCTCAAGGTCGTCACCCAGCTGAGCGACTACAAGGACTTCGACGGCTTCAAGATGCCCACCCGCATGATCCAGAACATCGGCCCGCAGCAGATCGTGATGTCGATCTCCGATGTCACGCTCAACAAGGTCGACGAGAAGGTCTTCGCCCGCCCCGCCGCGGTCCAGGCCCTGATCGACGCCCAGAAGGAAGGCTGATCAACCGGCACGAGTGACCGGCCATCCCGGTCACCGACCGCTCAACGGCTCGGGCCCGCGCACGCGGACCGAGCCGTTGGTCGTTCTGACGGCGCTGACCGTGTCGTCCGTGCCGAGCTGCATCTCCACCGTGTCCCCGCGCGACTCGATCATCCGCGCCCGCTCGAAGCCCTGCACCGAGATCCGCTCCCCGCTCGTCCCCAGGCGCAGCCGCCCGACGAACGCCGGGCCCAGGTCCAGCGCCACCGATCCGTTGGTCGTCCGCAGCCGGACCGGCCCGGCGTTGTCCGGGCTGGTGGTCACGCGCATCGAGCCGTTGGTCGTCTCCACGCGGACCGGCCCGCCGGCGTTGAGGATCGTCGCCGCCCCGTTGCTGCTGAACAGCTCGATGGACCGCGTCGTGTTCTCCGCCCGCAGCGTCCCGTTGGTCGTCCGCCCGCGCACCCGCCCGTTGTGGTCCTGCACCACGATCGACCCGTTCGAGGTCGTGATGTCCGCCGTGCCCGCCAGCCCCGCGACCCGCACCGTCCCGTTGCTCGACCGGATGTCCACCCCGTTCGCGTCGGGCAGGTACACGCGGATGTTGGCCCCCTCGTTGCCGCGCCGGTCGCCGCCCGGCCACTCGACCCACACCCGCAGCCGGTCGTCGCCCTCGCGGGCGGCGTTGAGCCGCGCGAAGGCCAGCCGCTCGGCGCTGTCCGAACTCAGCCTCGCCTCGATCCGCACATCCTGGCCCGAGTGCGACTCGGCCGTCACCGACCCGTTCGCGTTGACCACCGCCACCGAGCTTCCGGGGATGTGCCGCACCGACATCGACCGGTCCTCGGTGAACCGGGGCGTCGGCGTCGACCCGCACCCGATCAGCGCCGGGGCGATCAGCGAGAGCAGCAGGGCCGGGAACAGCGGCAGAACGCGGGCGAGCGTGGGCATGGCGACTCCTTTGAGGTGGTCGTACCGGGTTGTCATACAACGATACCGCCCGCGGCCCGCCGGTGCTGACAGCCGCCCGGGACGCCGATCCGGGGATGTTCAGAGAATCTCGACGATCTCGAACCGCTTGACCCCGCGCGGGGCGTTCACCCGCACGGTCTCACCCACGCGGGCCTTCATCAGGGCCTCGCCCATCGGGCTTGAGGCGGTCACCTCGATGATGTCCGGGTCGTCGCTGCCCGAGGACTCGCCCACCAACCGGTAGCTCTCGATCTCGTCGTCGCCCACCTCGCGGACCTTCACCGTCGACCCGATGAAGGCCACCCCGTCGGCCATGCGGGAGTCGTCGACCACCTGCGCCGTGGTGATCCGCTCCTCCAGCCGCCGGATCTCCGCCTCCTCCAGCCCCTGCTGCTCGCGGGCGGCGTGGTACTCGGCGTTCTCCTTCAGGTCCCCCAGCGCCCGGGCGTCGGCGATCCGTTGGGTGATCACCGAACGGTTCGCGATCAGTTCATCCATCCGGGCCTTCAGCCTGGCCTTTTCTTCCGCGGTGATGACATCCATGCATGGCCTCCGGCGAGCGTTCCTCGGACGCAGACTTTACGCCCCGCCCCGGCGCGATGCCACCCCGCGGGAAGCCGCCAGTAGGCAAAGGGCCGCCCCCACGCACCCCGTCGCCCCGATCAACCGCCAGTGCACCCCCGTCACCGGTGTCAGCGTCCCCGTCATGTCCCGCTCCCGGGTGATCTCCACGATCGCCGTCAGCGGCGAGAGCATCCACCCCGCCCGAGGCTCGTCCGCACGCGGCCCGTTCCACGACCCCCCGCCCAGTCCAGCACCCAGCCCACCGCCCAGCCCGAGCACCACCGGCCCCGCGAACACCACCGCCAGGACCACCAGCATCCACCCCCCGCCCTGGCGTCGCGGCCCGGCGTCCGCCATCGCGATCACGCCCCCGATCACCAGCGCCCAGGCCGCCATCGCCAGGGCCGTCGCCAGCAGCACCGGCACGGGCCAGTCGGCCAGCACCCGCAGCGCGTGCGGCCACACCACCGCCTGGGCGGGGATCAGCAGCACGAACAGGTCCCGCAGTACCGACCGCACCGGCCGCGCCGACGGACGCTGCGACAGCCGCACCGCCGGCCAGAGCAGCACCAGCCCGGCCATCGTCGTCAGGATCATCCCCCGCGCCGCCGGACGCGTGATCGACGGCGACACATAGAACGCGTCGGACACCGAGAGGAACATCACCCCCGTCACGCCCATCAGGAAGAACATCCACAGCAGCGCGAACACCCGCGGCTCCCCGCGCCGGTGCGACCAGTCCGGCCGGTCCTTCGGCACCCGCCCGAAGATATCCTTTTCCTTCTCGACCCCGCCCGGCACCCCGCCGGATTGCGCGGCGGCCGCCGCGCCCGTCGAGGGGTCGTCCGCGGGCTCAGGCTGTTCAGAGCGGGCGTCCACGAACGACGATAGGGCTTCTCAGGCTCCGGACCCGGCGATCTCACGCAGGCGCGGCAGCTCGCCCAGATCCAGATTGCCCCCGGTGATCACCACGCCGACGCGCTTGCCGGACAACGAGCCGGGGTCCCGCTCGGCGTCCTGGAGCAGCCCCGCCAGGGCGAGCGCCCCCGTCGGCTCGACCACCAGACGCATCCGCTCCAGGCAGAGGAACATCGCCCGGGCGATCCGCGCCTCGCTGACCGTCTCCATGCGGCTGACCCGCTGGAGGATGATCGGCAGGGTGTAGCGGCCGGCGTAGTGCGTCCGTGCCCCGTCGGCGATGGTGGGGGGGTTGTGCACGGTCCGCAGCACCCGGTCGGCGAACGACCGCGTGATGTCGTCGCCCAGCTCCGGCTCGACCCCGATCACCTCGCACGCCGGGGTGAGCGCTTCCATCACCGTCGCGCAGCCCGACAGCACGCCGCCGCCGCCGGTGCAGACATACAGCCGGTCCAGCGGCCCGCGATCCATCTGCTGGGCCTGCTCGATCAGTTCCAGCGCCAGCGTGCCCTGCCCCGCGATCACCTGTGGGTGGTCGTACGGCGGGATCAGCGTCAGACCCTCTTCGGCCGCGATGCGGTTGCCGATTTCCTCCCGCTCGGCCTCGTTGGCGTCGTACGACACCACCTGCGAGCCCTTCGCGGCCCGGCTCAGATAGTCCTCGGTCGCCGCACGCTTGGTCGCGGGCGCGTTGTCCGGCATGACGATCACCGCCCGCACCCGCTGGATCGCCGCCGCCAGCGCGATGCCCTGGGCGTGGTTGCCCGAGGAAAACGCGATCACCCCCGCGCTGGTTTCGGGCAACTGCGTCACGGCGTTGTACGCGCCGCGGAACTTGAACGCCCCGACCCGCTGGAGGTTCTCGCACTTGAACACCACCTCGGCCCCGGTCAGCCGATCGACGGTGCGCGAGGTGACCGCCGGCGTCCGGTTCGCGACCCCGCGCAGCCGCTCCGCGGCGGCTCGCACATGGTCGATCGTCACGGAGGACGCCAGCGTCAGATCCGGCGCGCTCCCCTCGGTCCAGGCGGTCATCGTGGTCATCGTCAGAAGCCTAGCGGTCCACCGCAATCCACGCCGCGGACGGACCGGGTCAGACAGACCGGGTCAGTCGGCCGGATCAGGCGATGTTCAGACGCGGCCCCTGCTCGGACTGCTCGACGGACAGCGTCCGCCCGGCGAGCTGCTCGTTCAGCGCGGGCTCGACCACCAGCACGGTCTTCCCGTCGTGCTCGAAGGTCTCGTCGGTCTCCTTGGGCTGATCGGGCGACAGGCCGATGCCCTGCGGCCCGGCCACCAGCCGGATCGCGTACTCGTCGGGCACATTGTTCTCGTTCATGATCGTCGCGAGGTGGGCCTTGGCGTCTTCGGAAACGGTCAGCATGGCGGAACCTTTCGGGTTCTCAGCCGCCGGCCTCAGGCCGACGGCCTTGGTCAGATCGGCCGCGCTCCACATTCGAGTGCGGCCATCGGTCCACAAACCACCCTAGTGGCCCGCGCACGCGGGTCCACTCTGCCGCGCAAACCCCGCCTATCTCGCCGCAAACGCGGCTTTCCCGCCCGCCCGCGCCCCGGAACACGCCGTGGCATTCCGGCGCGCCGACCCGATCAATCCGACCGGACCGCCCGCGCCGCCGGCGTCAGTTCCCGGATCCGCGCATGGCGGAACCGCACCTCCAGCGGCTCGGCCAGACCGCCCACGCCGTGGACCTGGAACCCCAGCCGCCCCGAGGCGTCCGCCGCGTCGAAGATCTCCGCCGCGGGCACGCCGTTGATCCAGGTCCGGATCACCGGCCCCGTCGCGACCACGCGGAACCGGTTCCACTCGCCCGGCCGGAACGCACGCCGGGCGGAGGGCGCGGCGTGCAGCGGGTGCAGCCAGCCCCGCCGGCGCTCGTCGAAGATCCCGCCGCTATACGCGCGGTCCGAAGGGTCCAGCTCGACCTGGTACCCGCGCAGCCCCTCCCGCGGCGACCGCTCGCCACCGATCAGCGCGCTGCGGATCTGCACGCCGCTGTTCAGCCGCGGATCGACCTTCGTCTCGTACACCAGCTCGAAATCCCCATACGACCGCGCACTCGTATAGAAACTGTTGGGGATGTCCGGCCGTGTCGTGCCGATCAGCTCTCCGCCGCGGAGTTCGTAGCCCGCCTCGCCCCCGCGCACGATCCAGTCATCGGGACGCTCCGCGTCGAACAGGTCCTCCCACGGCCCCGGCTCGTACGACGCCCGCTCCAGCGGCGCGATCCACACATTGCGGAACCGCACCGCGCCCTCCGCGCGCGAGGCGTGGTCCTGCAGCACCAGCGGGCCGATCTGCACGCCCAGCCGCTCGCCCGCCGTCTCCCCCCGCGCCCGGCGCGAGCCGGTCGGGTGCGGGATCGCCACATCGTCGTGCACCAGCCGCCCGTTCCAGTACACCGTCAGCCGCGCGTCCTCGGTCTTCTTCCCGCCCTCGAAGCGCGGCGCCCTAAACCAGATGTCGAACGCCTGCCACGCCCCGGGCCCGGCCGAGGCGTTTGCGTCCGGCGCGCGGATCCCGTAGATCGCCCCCGCCTCGTTGTCCGCCAGATCCCCCGTCCCCGCCGGCGTCCCGAGCACCTGGATCTCGTAGCGGTCCTGCAGGAACACCCCGCTGTTGGCGGCCAGCTGCCCCGACCCGCCCGGCGGGCAGTACCACTCAATGTGCAGCCGCGTATCCCCGAACGAGGTCGTCGAGATCAGGTCCCCGCTGCCCATCCCGACCTCGATGAAGTCGTCGCCCGCGATGAAATCGTCCTGGCTCAACGCCGGCGGCTGCGCCGGCTCGTCCCGGTAGCGCATCGTCGCCGAACTGTTCCGCCCCGTGAGCACCACCGCGTCCGCCGGCGGCTGCACGCCCACGCCCACCGCCGTCGGCCGGATCGCCGCCCCGCCGATCGACGACGCCCGCACCGCCTCCGCGTGCGGCACCGCGTTGACCGTGTACCACGCCTCCGTCGACCAGATCGCCTCGCCTGACACGCTGACCGGGTCCGTCCGGATGTGGTAGCACCGCCCCGGTTCGATCCCGCCCAGGTCCAGCACCACCGACCGCCCGTCCTCGCCCGGCGTCGCCCGCACCGCCGCGTGCCCCCGGTCGCCGACCTTCGGCCCGCCGTAGTCCCCCGTCGGCCGGTAGGTCCACGACCGCACGAGGTAGTTCGCGGGGTCCGCCAGCCATGCGGGGTCCACCGCGTCGGTGAAGCTGATCCGGAACCCGGTCGGCGTCGCGGTCACCGAGTGCATCTCGAACACCGGCGTGCCGTTGGGCACCAGCCGCTGCAGCCCGTGCTGCGTGCCCCGCCAGTTCCAGTTGCCCCCCGCGCCGATGCACCCGACATACAGTGACCCGTCCGGCCCCCACGCCATCCGGTTCACCCCCGCCTCGATCCCCTGCGTGAACCGGAACAGCGCCCCCTGCAACTGCCCGTTGACCCGCTCGAACGCCACCCGACGCACGCCCCCGGCCGTCAGCTCGCCCACCAGCACCTGCCCGTCATACACCCCGCCGCGGATCGCCAGCGGCTCCGTCGGCGAGTTGCTCACCTCGTTCTGCGCCATCAGCACCGCCGCGGGCGCCCGCGCCCGGTCCGACCACTCGCTCGGGTGCCCGCCCTGGGGAAACCGCTCGCGCAGGTTCGGCACGAACCGCGTCCAGTTGTAATGCCCGTAGAACCGCCCCGGGATCACCTCGGCGATCTGGTTCGTCGGCATCCAGGTCCCCTGGTTGTCCGTGTAGATCAACGCCCCGTCCGCGGTCAGCCCCAGCCCGTTCGGCGTGCGTGTCCCCCCCGCGATCACCACGGTCTCTCCGCTGGCGATGTCGATCTCGACGATCCCCCCGCGCATCGGCCCGTTCGGCCCGGCGTTGTGCTCCATCCCCTCCCACCCGGGCGGCGCCATCGATGTGGACAAGGCGGTGCACAGCTTCGCGTCGATGTGCACCAGCCCGAACGCGAACTGGTGGTAGTTCCACCCTTCCCAGCCTTCGCCCACCACCTCGTGCGTCTCGAAGAACCCGTCGCCGTTCGTGTCCAGCAGCCGCACGACCGCCCTGCGGTGCGCGACATACAGCACCCCGTCCACCACGCAGATCCCGGTCGGCTCGTACAGATCCGTCGCGATCCGCGTGACCGTCACCGCCGCCGGATCCCCCGCGTCGAGGTTGTCCAGCGCGTACAGACCGTCGGGTTGTTTGCTCTCGATGTCCGGCAGCGTGCGATCGTCGCGCTGCAGCGGGTCGAAGGTCCCGACCACCAGCCGCCCGTCGGGCAGGAACCCCATCGCACCGACCTTCGGATCAAACCCCGGCGGCCGGATGTCCACCAGCGTCCACGCCGGGTGCACCCCACCCACCGGCGCGCCGTCCCCCGGCCGCCGCCCGTCCTCCACTCGCTTGACACCCGGCGAGGTCACCCGCGTCAGATCCCGCTCGGCGCGCAGATCGTCCTCCCCGAGCAGCCGGAACCCGTCCTCGCCCGCCCGCTTCCACTCCAGCCGCAGCCCCGCGCGCCCGCCCGCGTCGAAGTGCTCGATGAGCAGCGGGTGCCGCCCCGCGCCCAGCATCACCGGCGCGCTCTCCATCGCGGTGAACCCGTGCCGCCCGTCGTGGTCGATCAGCAGCCGCCCCCCGACCGTCAGCCGCGCCCCGTCATCGCTGGTGAGCCGGAACACCCGCTCGCCGGGCTCACTGACGACCACCTCCCCGATCACCACCGTCACGAACGGCGCCTCGACCCCGAAGTCCCCGTCCCGAAGGTCGATCGTCGGCAGCAGCCAGTCCCGGTTCGGCGTCTGGTCCGGCGCGATCCGCGGGATCCGCTGCGGCGCCTCCGCCACGCTGTATACCCGCACCGTCACACCGGGCTCCGTGCCGGGTCCCCCCGCCGACACGGGAAGCACGAGAGAAGCCAGCAAACCGATCAAAAACGACGCATGCGGCAAGATCATGCCGCCAGTCTACACGAACCCCGCCCCCCGCCCCGCCCGCTCAGCCCTTCCGCCACCCCGTCGCCACCGCCGCCGCCAGCCACGCCGCGCACTGCGTCAGCGCGATCGTCGATCCCGGCGGCCAGTCCAGCACGATCGACAGCCAGATCCCCGCCGCCACCGTCACGACCGCCACGACCACGCTCAGGACAAACACCCCGGCCAGCGACCGCGTCAGCCGCAGCGCCGTCGCCCCCGGCAGCACCAGCGCCGCCGTCGCCAGCACCACACCGGCCACCTGCACCGCCAGCACCACCGCCCCCGCCAGCAGCACCAGCACCAGCGTGCCCGTCCGCGATGCGCTCACCCCCGCCGGCTCGCACGCCGACTCGTCGAACGCCCACAGCAGCACCGACCGGCGCTTCCAGAACAACGCCAGCGCGATCGCGACCGTCGCTGCCAGCGTCGTCCACGCCGCCCCTGCCGAGATCGACAGCAGCTCGCCGAAGAGCACCCCCTCGATCGATGCCAGCGGCCCGCTCCCCGCCGCGAGCGCCCGCTCCGCCGCCACGCGGTACAGCACGAACCCCAGCGCCATGCTCGCCGTCATCACGATCCCGATCGCCGCGTCCGTCCGGCGCTGCACCCGCTTGGCCAGGTGCGACACCAGCAGCCCCGCCCCGATCGAGAACGCCGCCACCGTCGCCGTCCGAAGCACCGGGTCCGCCCCCGCGAACCCGTTGAAACCCAGCAGCGCCGCCAGCCCCACGCCCCCGAACGCCGCGTGCGACACCCCCTGGCCCACGAACGCCAGCCGCTTGAGCACCACGATCACCGAGATCAGCCCGCCCAGCAGCGCCACCAGCATCGCCACCGCGATCCCGGGCCCGAAGAGCTGGAGGTCGTCGAGGTTCACCGCGCCCCCTCCCCGTGATCATGCCCATGCCCGTGTCCGTCGTACTGCCCATGCTGATGCCCGTGCTCATGGGAAGGATCGTCGCACTCCGCCGCTGTGTGCGCCTCCACATGCACCCGCCCGAACACCGCCTCTACATCGTGCGCGAACACCTCGGCCAGGATCGCCGGCGTCAGCCCCGACGGCGCATCGTGGAAGTGCAGCGAACGGTGCAGGCACGCCACCCGGTCCGACCCCGCCGCGATCGCCCGCAGGTCGTGCGACACCGTGATGATCGTGATGCCCAGCTCGGTGTGCAGCGTGTTGATCAGGTCCGCGAAACGCTGCTGACCCGCCGCGTCCACGCCCACCGTCGGCTCGTCGAGCACCAGCAGCGACGGCTCCGCCGCGATCGCCCGCGCGATCATCGCCCGCTGCAACTGCCCGCCCGACAAGGCCCCGATCGGACGCCCCGCCAGGTCCGACAGCCCCACCAGCCCCAGCGCCCGGTCCGCCGCGGCCTCCGCGGCGCGGTCGCGCAGCACCAGCGGGCTGGTCCTGGTCGCCAGCGGCATCGCCACCGCCTGACGCACCGACACCGGCCAGTCCACCTCCGCCGTGATCCGCTGCGGCAGGTATCCGACCAGCCCCGCCCGGCGCGCCGCCGACGCCGACCGCCCCAGCACCCGCACCGCCCCCGCGTCCGGCTCCATCAGCCCGAGCATCAGCTTCACCAGCGTCGACTTCCCGCCCCCGTTCGGCCCGAGGATCCCAAGCCGCGTCCCCCGCTCGACCCGCAGCGTCACATCCCGCAGCGCCGCCACCGCCTCGTCCCGCACCCCCCGCGCCGGATAGGTGTACGACACCCCCGCGATCTCCACCGCCGGCTCGGATCCGCTGGTTGCGCCCGGTTCAGGGAGCATCCGGCGATTCTTGGTCCGCCCCGGACGCCCCGCCCGGCGCCGGCGCCGAAAGCCCCGCCACCAGCGCATCGAGGTTCGCCCGCATCATCCCCAGCCAGTCCTCGGACGACTCGGGGTCCAGCGTGTGCACCTCCAGCCCCAGCCGCGACGCGATCCGCCTGGGCAGCCCGTCGGGGAACTGCGGCTCGATGAACACCGCCCCCACGCCGTACTCGGCCACCGCCGCGCGCACCCGGCTCAGATCCCCCGGCGTCGGCTCCACCGACGCCACCGGCCGGATCACCTGCGCGATCACAATCCCGTACCGCTCCGCGATCCGCCGGAACGCGTCGTGGTGCGTGATGATCGCCCGGCCCGCGAACGGCTCCAGCCGAGCCTCGTACGCCGCGCCGACCTCGCGCACCTCGGCCCGCAGCGACTCGGCCCGCTGCTCGGCGTCCGACGCCGCCAGCCCGCGCGACGCCAACGCCGACGGCAGCGCGCCCAGCAACGCATCGACCAGCACCGGGTCCAGCCACAGGTGCGGGTCCGTCCCGTGCCCCGCGCAGTCGTGCAGGTCATGCCCGTGGTGATCGTGGTGGTGATGGTGCCCTTCCTCGATCTCGACGCCCAGCGCCTCGGCGATGTTGAACACCCGGTCGCGCTCCACCTGCCGCCCGACCGCGCGCGAGATCGAGGGCTCCAGCACCGGCCCGACGACCACCACCATCGCCGCGTCACGCAGCCGGCGCGCGTCCGAGGGCGACATCTGATAGCCGTGCGGCGAGGACCCCGCCGGCACGATCGACCGCACCTCCACCCCGTCCGCGACCAGCGGCCGCACCAGCGACACCAGCGGCGCCACCTCCACCAGCACCACCGGCCCCCCGCCGGAGCCGGACCGTGAACACCCCGCCGGGACCAGCCCATAGACCAGCACCCCGAACACCCCCAGCAAGACCCACCATCGTGTCTTCATACTGCAACTGTATTCGCAAAAATCCCGCCAGGGTTCGCCCCGCGTCCCTTTTCCAGGCCCCGCGGCGGGCATAAACTGACCCCTTGCCGGGGCGGTAGCTCAGTTGGTAGAGCGCATCGTTCGCAATGATGAGGTCGGGAGTTCGAATCTCCTCCGCTCCACTCGGCCGTCAGGCCCAAAAAAAAAGCTGCGAGCGTCCGCTCGCGGTGTTTTTTTGGCCCATCGCCGGTCAACGCCCTCAAACCCCGCTGAGCTGCCGTTCCGCCTGCTCCATCACCCGCTCGGCGATCTGCTCGGGGTTGTACCCCGCTGGCAGCAGCACGCAGGCCTTGCCCGCCTCCCGCGCGTACGCCCGGGCCTCCTCCGCGTGCAGGTGCCCCGCCAGCCGGATCAGCACCAGCACCACCCGCGTGTCCGCCCGCTGGATCGGGGCCCGCATCGGCTCGCCCGTCCCGTGCTCGGTCAGGCTCACCCACTCGACCCCCGATGGCTCGAACGCGTCGCGGACCCGGTCGATCGCGTCCTGGCGGACCTCCCCGCCGATGATCACGATCCCCCCGTCCCGCAGCAGCTCCCGTGCCTCGAGCACCCGCCGGCTCCAGGCCCGCTCCGCGACCGGCGCCGGCCCGGCCGGGGCCGAGGCTTCCTTCTTGGGCGCCAGGTACCGCCGCACGACCTCACTCGCCGGCTCGGACCCGGGGAACGACCCCGGCGTCACCACGCCGCGCAGGCTGTCCAGCCGGGGGTCCCCCGCCCGCAGGCCGAGTTCGGCCAGCCGACCGAACGCCTCGTTGATCCGCCTGCAATCGTGCTCGCTCGGCCCGAACTCGCCCCCGAACTCCCGCGCGTGGTACTTCACCCGGTTCAGCAGCGCGTCGACCTGCTTCTGGTCGGCCCGGCGACGCTCCGCCAGCCCCGCCAGCGTGCGGACCTCATCGAGCAACTCGGCGGCCCGTCCCGGGTCCGCGGGCTCCTGCAGCCGCATGTACCGCTCGACGAACACCGCCCGCTCCTGCGTTTCCTTCCGCAGCCACAGGTGCGCATCGTCCTGGTCCCGGTCCGCGTCGCGCAGCCAGGTCCACTCCAGCGCCACCCGCAACGCCGACGACGCCTCGGCCAGCATCTGGAACGCCGTCTCCAGCTCCGATCGCTCCAGCACCGACCCGTCGGCGACGGCCTCGCCGCACAGCCGGGCGCTCTCCGCCAGCGCGTCGTAGCAGTCCGCGATCACCCGCAGACGGTCATCGCTCGGCTGCACCTCCCGCGGCCAGAACGCCCACAGGAAGCACTCCGGCAGCGCCTTGGCCTCCGCGATCATCTCGTTCATCCGCTCCAAGATCGGCTTCTCGCGTTCCGGATCCCCCTCCGCGTCTCGCCGCTCGATGTACAGGCGGCACGACGCCGCCTTCAGCGACGCCCGGATCCCGATGAGCTTCAGGTCGAGCGTCCGCGCCGGCTCGGGCCGCGCGGGCTTGGGCTCGACCTGCTCGGCCGCCCGCTCGACCTGCGCCCGCTCCACCTGGGCCCGCTCCGTCGCCGTCCCGGCCACCTCCACCGCGACCTTCTGCCCGCCCACCGCCAGCGTCACCACGCCCTTCTCGACGCGTGCCTTCTCCGCCGCGGCCCGCTCGGCCCGGATCTTCTCCCGCTCGATCCGCTCCGCCTCGGCCAGCACGAACCGCGCCAACTCGGTCGCGACCGACCGTGCCGAGTCCGACCGGGCCATCTGCTCGCGCAGCAGCGACCGGATCGCGTCCGCCAGTTTGTCCGATTCGTCAGGCACGGGAACTCCACAGCGGATCCGCCCCCTGCATGCGGATCGTACCACGCGCGACCCCCATGCCAAGCCCGAACACCTTGGTCGGGGGTGTTTCAACACTCGGAATGTCCGAAAATACACTTTATCCGGACCCGGATGAGCCCTTGCCCTCAAGCTCGTCATCGAACACCGCCCGCAGCGGCGGCGTGTCCAGATCATCAAACTGACCGGCCTTTGCCGCACGGATAAAGGCATAAACCCCAAATCCGGCGAGCAGCAACGCCATCGGCAGCATGATCAGCAGCACGGTCATCGCACGCCCCCCCTCTTTTTCAGCGGACGCACCGCGATCGACACCACCACCAGCGAGCTGATCGGCATGATCACCGCCGCCAGCAGCGCGCTCATCAGCCCGCACATCGCCAGCGTCGCGCCGATCGCGTTGTAGGTCAGCGATGCGCCCAGGCAGATCCGGATCGTCCGCTTCGTCGACCGCGCCAGCCGCACCAGCTCCACCAGCGGCCGCACGCCCGGCTCCGAGATATAGATGTCCGCCGCTTCGAGCGACGCCTCCGCCCCGCCGTGCACGGCGATCCCCACCGTCGCCGCCGCCAGCGCCGCCGCGTCGTTGACCCCGTCCCCGACCATCACCACCGGCCGGTCCGACGCCGCGCACAGCCGCGTCACCAGATCGGCCTTACCCTCGGGCGAGACCCGCCCCTCGGCGTCGGTCACGCCGACCGCCGCCGCGACTTTCCCGACCACCGCCGGATCGTCGCCCGACGCCATCCGCACCGACCAGCCCATCGCCCGCAGCGCCGACACCGCCTCGGCGGCGTCATCCCGCACCCGGTCCCCGATCGCGAACACCCCCGAACCGATCCCCTCGGCCCACACCGCCACCGGCGTCAGCCCGGCATCGAGCGCCCGACGCACCGCGTCCGCATCGACCGCCACGCCCGATTCATCCGCCACGAACTCAGGCGACCCGACCGCCGCCAGGCCCCCATCAACCCGCCCGCGCACCCCGCGCCCCGACAGATGCTCGCACGCCACGGCGGCGGGGCGGCTCGGCGCCTCCGCGACGATCGCCCGCCCGATCGGGTGCGCCGACCGTTCCTCCAGCGCCGCCGCGATGCCCCGCAGCCGATCGTCGCCCTCGAACCACGCGGCGCTCATCCGGCCCTCGGTCACCGTCCCGGTCTTGTCCAGCACCATCGCGCCCGGCCTGGCCAACGCCTCGAGCGCGGCCGCCGACTTGACCAGCGTCCGCATCCGCGCCGCCCGCCCCAGCGCCACCGACATCGCCATCGGCGTCGCCAGCCCCAGCGCGCACGGGCAGGTGATGATCAGCAGCGCCGTCGCGTGCTCCAGCGCGGTGTGCGCATCCGCCCGGACCGTCCAGATCACCGTCGTCACCAGCGCCAGCGTCAGCACCACCAGCACGAACCGCCCCGCGATCCGATCGGTCAGCTGCACGATCGGCGATTTCCGCTCCGACGCCTCGGCGACGAGCCGCATCAGCCGCGCCACCCGCGTCCCCTCGCCCACCGCCGCCACCCGCACCCGCAGCACCGTCGTCATGTTCACCGACCCCGCCGCCACCGGCGATCCCGCCCGCACCGATACCGGCGCCGACTCCCCGGTCAGCAACGACTCGTCCACCGCCCCATGCCCGACCTCGACCACCCCGTCCGCCGGCACGACCTCGCCCGGCCCGACCTCCACCAGCGAGCCCACCGCCACCGACTCGATCGGCGCCCGCCGCGTCGATCCGTCCTCCGCCACCAGCACCGCGCTCGTCGGCGTCAGCGTGAGCATCAGCCCCACCTCGTCCGCCGCCGCCCGCTGCTGCCGGTGCTGCACCCACCGCCCTACCAACAACAGGAACACCAGCACCGCCAGCGAGTCGAAGTAGATCTCCCCCGTTCCCCGCACGGTGTTTGTCACGCCCCACGCCCCGCCCGCCAGCAGCGCGATCGCGATCGGCAGGTCCAGGTGCGCCGTCCGCGTCCGCAGCGCCGCCAGCGCCCCGCGGAAGAACACCCGCCCCGGCCACGCCAGGCTCACCACCCCCAGCCCCATCGACACCCACCGGAACACCCCGTCCCACAGCGGATCGATCCCCGCGATCTCCCCCCCGTACAACGCCACCGCCAGCAGCATGATGTTCCCCGCCAGCGCGCCCGCGACCGCCACGCGGATCAGGTGCCGCCGGTCCTCCCGCGTCCGCGCATCCCGCGCCGCCTGCCCGCGCGCCGGGTGCACCGGATACCCCAGCGAGTCCAACGCCCGCGCGATCCGCGACAGCGCCACCCGCTCGGGATCGAACCGCACCCGCGCGATCCGCGTCCGCACATGCACCCGCGACTCGATCACCCCCGGCGTCACCCGCCCCAGCCGCTCGACCAGCCACACGCATGCCGCGCAGTGCACGCCCTCGAGCAGCAGGTCCGTCTCCGCCGACCCGTCCTCAAGTTCCCGCACCGAGGCCGTCCGGAACGCCGGGTCGTCCAGCTCCTCGTACCGCGCCCCCGTGGTCCTCGCCCGTTCCGAAGGCGCCTCCACCGCCGCGCGCACCCGGTAGTACTGCTCCAGCCCGCCCGCGTGCAGCACGCCCCACACCGTGCGGCAGCCCGCGCAGCAGAACTGCTCCGCCGCCCCCTCCTCGAACAACCCCGCCGGAACCGGCAGCCCGCAGTGGCTGCACGAGCACGCCGCCCGCGCCCTGCGGCCAGCCGATGTCTCCACCGCCAGCGTGCTCACGGCGTCGCCTCCTCATCCCGGCACAGCGGGCACGCCGCGTCCGGATCCGCCGGGATCACGCCCGCCTGCACCCCCAGCGCCTCACGCGTCATCGCCGGTGCGCTCAGCCGCCCCGTCGCCGTGTACACGCCCACCGCCGTCACCAAGAGCCCCGTCACCACCGGCAGCCGCCGATGCAGCGGCCCGGTCAGCAGCTGGATCCCTGCCCCGAGCAGCGCCATCAGCGGCACCGTCCCCACCCAGAAGGTCCCCATCACCGCCATCCCCCACACCACCGACCCCGTCCCCGCCGCCGTGAACGCGAACGCGTACAGCCACCCGCACGGCAACAGCGCCGTCAGCAGCCCGATCGTCCACGCCCGCGGCACCGGACGCAGCCCCATGGCCAACCGGTGCGCCTTCTCCATCCGCCGCATCGCCCACTTCGGCAGCCGGACGCGGCCCGTCCGCACCCCAGCGGCCCGCGCCAGCAGCGTCAGCCCGAACAGAACCATCAGCCCTCCGGCCACGAACGCCGCCGCCCGCTGCACCCCCGCGAACTCGCCCCCGAAGTCGATCGCCGCACCGACCGCCCCCGCCCCGGCCCCCAGCGCCAAGTACGACCCCAGCCGCCCCCCGTGGTACGCGACCTGCAGCGCCCGCCGGCGCGTCGCACCGTCCCCGTCCGCGCCCAGCGCGAACAGCATCAGCCCGCCGCACATCCCCGCGCAGTGCGGCGACCCGATCAGCGACGCGACCAGCACGCCCGAAATCAGAACCAGGTACGGGTCCAAGCCATCCCTCTCAATCGATCACGACCTTGTCGGTGAACAACGCCGGCCGCCCGGCGTGCCCGATCTCGAATCGAAGCTCCCAGATCCCGGCCCGGTGCTCCGGCAGCGAGCCGCGGTACACGCCGGGGCTCGTCTCGACGAACGCCACCGTGTGCCGGTCCAGCGCGGTCGTCCGGTGGAAGGCGACCGCCTCCACCTCCGCCCCTTCCAGGGGGCGGGCCGAGCCGTCCCGCATCGTGATCGTCACCAGCCGGTCGTGCCCCGACACCGACCAGCCCCAGCCCTCCGTCCGCGGCCGGGACACCGCCACCGCTCGGTCGTCCCACGACAACGCCTTGGCGTAATAGTCCGGCTCCGGCATTGCCGGCGACCGCACCGCGAGCACCATCGTCGTCCCCAGCACGCACGCCTGCACCACGAACACCGTCACGATCGCGTACGGCCAGGGCGACCGCCGCCGTTTCTTGCTGCGAATCTCATCCGCCATCGCCAGGCTCCTCTCTTGTCCCGCCCGCGCTCCGCGTCCGCGGCCCGTGGATCACAAAGTCCCGTTCACGCTCGAACCCGGCGCCGTCCGAGATCCGCACCCGGATCGTCTTCGGCGACGCGTCGAAGTAGGAAGGATCCGCCAGGATCAGCATCCGCGGCGAGACCTGCTCGCCCGCCGCCGCCGGGAACGGGTTCGTGTCCGCCCGCAGCCGCAGCCCCGGCTGATCCACCAGCTCCACCGTGTACGCCGCGTCCGCCGGCGTCCGGTTCGTCAGCCGGATCCGCATCTGGTTGGCGATCTCCCCCGACGCCATCACCTGGAACGGCAGCCCCCGCTCACGCAGCAGCACGAACTCGGCCGAGCCCTTGCTCCGCACCACCACCACGAACGCGGAAAGCAGAACGACCAGCAGCAGCGGGTAGATCACCACCCGCGGCCGCACCAGCCGGCGACGCCCCTCCTCCACGGCCCGCTCCGAAGAATATCGGATCAGCCCCTTCGGACGCCCGATCTTCTCCATCACCGCGTCGCACGCGTCGATGCACTGGGCGCACCCGATGCACTCGAGCTGCAGCCCCTCCCGGATGTCGATCCCCGTCGGGCAGGTCTGCACGCACAGCGTGCAGTCCACGCAGTCCCCCAGCTGCGGCAGGGCGATGTCCGCGCCGGGCTTCTCCTTGCGGGCCTTGCCCCGCGGCTCACCCCGCTTGCGGTCATAGGTCACGATCAGCGAGTCCCGGTCCAGCAGCGCCGACTGGAACCGCGCGTACGGGCACATCACGATGCACACCTGCTCACGGAAGTACCCAAAATCGAACAGCATCAGCCCCGTGGTCCCCGCCATCACCAGGAACGCGATCGGGTGCTCGTGTGGCGAGCCGAGGATCCACCGCCGCAGGTTGTCCGTGCCGACGAAGTAGGCCAGGAAGGTGTGCGCCAGAAACATGGACACGAGCAGGAACGCCGCGAACTTAGCGAACTTGCGCAGCCCACGCATGCTCCGCGGCTTCCGCTTGCCCGGCGTTCCCTCGAACAGCCGCTCGATCGGTCGGTACACGAACTCCATGTACACCGTCTGCGGGCACGCCCAGCCGCACCACACCCGCCCGAACAGCGCGGTCACCAGGAACACCGTGAAGAACACGATCAGCAGCAGCAACGCCAGCAGCAGCGTGTCCGTCGGCAGGAACACCCGTCCGAACAGGGTGAACTCCCGGTTGATGATGTCCAGCAGCACCAGCGGCCGCCCGTTGAGCCGCAGGTGCGGCAGCACCGTGAACAGCACGATCAACGCCCAGGCCACCACCCGCCGCTGCCGCACAAACCGCCCGTCCGACGGGCGCGGGCACAGCCAACGACGCGATCCGTCGTTGTTCAGCGTGCTCAGCACGCGATCCTGTGGCCCGAGCAGTGATTCAGACATGGCGGTCCATCCGGCAAAGCAGGCTTGCTCCGGGGCGGGTTTTCAGCCCGCCGCCGTGCCCACGCGTCAGTCGTTTCCAAAGAACGGCGGGATCTCCACACCCTCCGGCCCGATCCCGTCCGGGTGGTTTGTCCCGCGCAGCGACACCACGAACGCGGTCACCAGCGCCATCTCCGTGTCGTTGAGGTTGGCTCGCTGCGACGGCATCGCCACGCCGATGCCGTCCTTGAGGATCGCGATGATGTCGTTGACCGATGTCACATTCTTGTACACATCGTTGGTCAGGTTCGGACCAAGGCCCGCCATGCCCCGCCCGCCCTGGGCGTGGCAGAGCACGCAGCGCTCCTCGAAGATCGCCGCGCCCATCGCGATCCACGGCTCGTTGACCACGATCGCCGCGACCATTTCCTCGCCAAGCTCCATCGTCCGAAGTTCGCCGAACTGCCGCTCCAGCATCCGCGACTGCACCGCGGCCAGACGCTGGTGCGGCGTCCGCGTCAGGGGCGAGAAGTGCATCATGAAGGTGTACAGCACCGCGAAGATGATCGTCAGCAGGAAGATCACATGCCACCACGACGGCGTGGGGTTGTCGTACTCCTGGATCCCGTCGTAGTTGTGCCCGGTCAGGTCGTCCTCAACCGGCGGAACCGGCTTCTGCTCAGCCATGGCGGCCCTCCTCGGAATCGTCCGTGTCACGCTCGGCCCCGGCCGGATCGGTCGGGCCATCATCCAGCGGCAGCGACGCCGCGTCCTTCGCACGCCGGCGGGACATCGACAGCGTCCGCGCCAGCACCACCACGAAAACCAGCCCGAACAGCACCAGCCCGATGATCGGGAACAGCGTCAGGTTCAGGCCGGACACCAGGTCAGTCATCCGCATCGGATGGATCCTCCTCGCCCTCTTCCGGGGGCACCGTGAACCGGAGCGGTTCGTCGCGATACAGATCCGTGCCCAACCGCTGCAGATACGCGATCAGCGCCACCGCCTTGCTCCGCTCGATATCCGACGCCGGCGGCCCGCCCTGCGATTCGATCTCCTTCGCCACCCTGCGGGCCTGCGCCCGGGCGTGACGCACCGCGTTGTCGCCGATGATCAGCTCGCCGTACGGCGCGCCCATCATCGCCATCGCGTCCACACGCGACTGGATCTCGTTGAACCGGACCTCCTGCGTCAGCAGCCACGGGTACGGCGGCATGATCGAGCCCGGCGTGATCATCGTCGGGTTCTCGAAGTGCTGCCAGTGCCAGAACGCGTTCGGGTTCGTCACGCCCTCGCGGGCCAGGTCCGGGCCGATCCGCCGCGAGCCCCACTGGAACGGCCGGTCATAGATGAACTCGCCCGGCTTGGAGTACTCTCCATACCGCACCGTCTCCGCGTACAGCGGCCGGATCATCTGCGAGTGGCAGTTGTAGCACCCCTCCGCGATGTAGATGTCCCGCCCGGCCAGCTCCAGCGGCGAGTACGGCGTCACCGTCGCGATCGTCGGGATGTTCGACTTGATCACGAACAGCGGCACCTGCGAGATCACCGAGCCGATCCCCACCGCGATCAGCGTCGCCACGGTGAAGAACACCGGTAGCCGCTCCCACTTGCGGTGCCAGTTCGCCTGGAAGATGTCGCCCTTCGCCTTCGGCTCGGCCGACTCGTCGACCGGCTTGAGCGGGGCCGCGTAGTGGACCACATCCTCGTACTTCTCCGGCCGGTTCCGCCAGGTCTGGATGAAGTTGTACAGCCCGATCAGCGCCCCGATCAGGTACAGCGTCCCGCCCAGCACACGGATCCAGTACATCGGCAGCAGCACAACCACCGTCTCGATGAACGACGGGTACTGCAGCCGTCCCGTGGCGTCGAACGCACGCCACATCAGCCCCTGTGTCACGCCCGCCGCGTAGATCGACAGCACGTACAAAGCGATGCCGACCGTCGCGATCCAGAAGTGCGCCGTCGCCAGTTTCTTGGAGTACAGCTCGGTCTGGAACAGCCGCGGCATCATCCAGTACAGCATCCCGAAGGTCAGGAACCCGTTCCAGCCCAGCGCCGCCGAGTGCACGTGCGCGATCGTCCAGTCCGTGTAGTGGCTCAGCTGGTTGACCAGCTTGACCGACAGCATCGGGCCCTCAAAGGTCGCCATCCCGTAGAAGGTGATCCCCACCACGAAAAACTTCAGCACCGGGTCCGACGCCACCTTGTGCCACGCACCCCGCAGCGTCAGCAGCCCGTTGATCATCCCGCCCCACGACGGCATCCACAGCATGATGCTGAACACCATCCCCAGCGTCGAGGCCCACTGCGGCAACGCCGTGTAGTGCAGGTGGTGGGGGCCCGCCCAGATGTAGATGAAAACCAGCGACCAGAAGTGGATGATCGACAGCTTGTAGCTGAACACCGGCCGCTCCGCCGCCTTCGGCAGGAAGTAGTACATCAGCCCCAGGAACGGCGTCGTCAGGAAGAACGCCACCGCGTTGTGCCCGTACCACCACTGCATCAACGCGTCCTGCACCCCCGCGTACACCGGGTACGACTTCATGATCAGATCGATGCTCGGCACCTCGCCCGTCCTGGCGAAGTGCACCACGCCCACCGGGATCCACAGGTTATTGAACACATGCAGCATCGCCACCGTCACGATCGTGGCGATGTAGAACCACAACGCCACATACATGTGCCGCTCGCGACGCTTGATCAGCGTCATCAGGAAGTTGACCCCGAAGAACCCCACCCACACCACCGCGATGGCGATGTCGATCGGCCACTCCAGCTCGGCGTATTCCTTGCCCTGCGTGATCCCGAACGGCAGCGTCAACGCCGCCGATACGATGATCGCCTGCCAGCCCCAGAAGTGCAGGCGGCTGAGCCGGTCCGACCACATCCGCGCTTTGCACAGCCGCTGCGTCGAGTAGTACACCGCCGCGAAGATCGCGTTGCCCGCGAACGCGAAGATCGCCGCGTTCGTGTGCAGCGGGCGCAGGCGTCCGAAGCTCGTCCAGGGCAGCCCGAGGTTCGCCGCCGGGAACGCGAGCTGCACCGCGATGATCAGCCCGACCAGGAACGCCACGATCCCCCAGATCACGGTGGCCCACGCGAACATCCGCACGATCGCGTCGTCGTAGCGGAACGCCTCGAGTCCCGGCCGGCTTACGGGGGTTGCGGGGTCGGGGGGTACGGCGGGTCGGGCGGCGTCCGGTCGGTTCGGCTCTGACATCTCTGGGTTCCCCGTGCTTGGTGCGGCGTGGCACCGGCTGAATCAGGACAGAAGAGTGGTCAAATATAGCGATAAACAGATAGGGATATCAAATATCAGCCGCGGAGAACGCGAATTCTTGTGAAAATGCGAAAAATCCTGTAAAACAGAAGATCACCCCACCCAGCGCTGTGGACAAGCGGAAATACGGATAACTTGATCAGGCTATCCGGATTGTGTATCCTTCTCCCAAGGGAGACGGCACATGCTCACACAAGCGGTTGGGTACGCGGCGGTGGCATTGGGGTATATATCCCTGAGGCAAGACGGGGTCGCGCTGGTCCGGACCATCGCCAAGGACTGCGGCATGCCCGCGCCGTATCTGTCCAAGATCATCAACCAACTGGCGCGGTCGGACCTGGTGACCACCCAGCGGGGCGTGGGCGGGGGCGTGCGGCTGGGGCGGGCGGCGGAGGACATCACCCTGTATGACCTCTGCGAGGCGCTGAACGATCCGGCGATTGAGGAACGGTGCATGCTGGGGATCGCGGACTGCTCGGACGAGCGGGGCTGTGCCGTGCACGCGTTCGGGACGGAGATGCGGGGGCGGTTGCTGGGGTTTCTGCGGTCGATGACGGTGGCGGAGATCGGGGCGGCGGAGCGGGATCGCCGGGGGTGGGACGGGACATCGACGGGGGTGCCGGCGGGGGTTGAGGCGGCGGGGTGAGTCAGTCGGGGGTTTCGGGGCGGTCGAGGGGCGGGGCCGCGGCGGCGATGCGGGCGATGCAGCAGGCCAGGCCGGCGAGGAAGATCAGGATCGCGCCGGCGATCAGGATCTGCAGGGGGGTCTGGTAGCGCTTCTGGTAGCGTTCGTAGGTCGGGCTGACGGCGAAGACCTGCTCGTGGGCGAAGTCGCCGGTGATCTCGATGCGGACGCGGCCGTGGGCGGGGGCGTCGAAGCGGGCGAGGGCCTGGCGTTCGCGGGTGAGGCCGAAGAACTGTTGGCTGCTCCACCAGTTCCAAGGGGTTGTCTCGATCGGGTCGCCGGTGTCGGCGTCGAAGACGCGGATCTCGAGGTCGTCGGGCGGGTCGAGGAGGGGGCGGTTGGCGGTGATGTGGGGGCCGGCGAGTTCGCGGTCGATGGCGTGGGGGATGTCTGGGTCGAGTTCGATGGTGACCGTGTCGGGGACGGTGATGTTGACGGCCCGGGCGTGGTGGTCGCCGACGAGCTGGAGGGCGGCGATGGAAAGCACGACGGCGGCGATCAGCCCGATGATGATCAGGACGATGCCGACGGCGAGTGGCGGGGGTTTGAGGGCCATGGTGGGGGATTCAAGGGTGCTGAGGGTCCCGGGTCATGGCGTGTGTGTGGGAATCTCGCGTTGGTGATTGCGTTTATGGGTTCGGCGGGGTGTGGGGGGGGAGGGGGAGAGGAGGACACTGGTTGCCCTTCGGGACAACCAGTGGCACCCGGAGTGGGGTCTGAAGACACTGGTTGCCCTTCGGGACAACCAGTGGCACCCGGGGAGGGGGAAGACACGGGTTGCCCTTCGGGACGAGCCGTGGCACCCGGAGGGGGGGAGGTGTCTCGGGCATCGCCCTTTGGGCGATCGGGGGGCAGGTTGCCCCCCGCTCCATGAACCTGGGGTTTTTTGAGTTCGCGGAGGATCTGGGCGGCGGCTTTGCGCGCGGTTTCGGCTTCTCTTGCGTTGATGGGGTTGCGGCGGGCGGTTTCGATCAGGCGGGCCCAGGCGAGTTGTTCGGCCTCGAGGCGGAGCAGGCGGAGGCGGAAGTCGGCGATGCGCTCGGCGGCGTCGAGGGCTTGTTCGAAAGTGGGTGAGCCGGTGAGTTCGGCGATCTGGGCGAGGGTGAGGGTGTGGATCTCGCAGAGGGCGACGGTCGAGACCTCGGCGGAGGAGAGGGTTTGAAGCAGGCGGTGGTGATCGTCGGTGCGGCCGGGTTTGCGGGGGATGGGGGCGGGTTGGTCGGGGGCGTAGAACGCGCTGGGGGCAGGGGGGGCTGGGGGAGCGCCGAGTCTGGGGGTGAGGTCGGCGGCACGGTGCGGGGTGGTGGTGGTGGTCATGGCGCGAAGGTATCGCGCTGGGTGGGTTGTTCAAGGGGATTCGGGTCGATGTCCAGGATGTTGCGCACAAGCGTGGATGTTGGTGGAGATTGGCGCACAGAAGTGGATATTGGTTTGTGCGAGGGGTTGGGGATCAACCGCAGAGGGTCGCTGAGGGCGCAGAGGATCGCAGAGGGGGGATTGGGGAGGGGGAGGTCGTGGTAGGAGAAAGAAGATGGAGGAGCCCTCACCCCGGCCCTCTCCCGCCGGGGGCGGGAGAGGGAGGCGTGCTTCGCGATGCGGATGAAGCACGACGCCGGGCCAGGAGAGATCTACAATAGGACGCAATATTATCATTGGTTATAAAAGCGCGCGATCACAAATTTTTGCCGCCCGCTCCATGGAAGATCCATACTCTCTAATCTCTAGTATATCATGATCTGAGTGAGAGTTTCTCTTAATATTCATCACGCCCATGGCGTCTAGCAGGCATCGTCCATGTGCCTGGACAGGCAAGTTGTCGAGGGAATGGAAAAGTGGGTCAGAGAGTGAGCGATTCGTGCCACGTGGGATGTTCTCCAGATTTTGCATAAGGTTTGGCAGGCGAGTAGATATATAAGTAACAAGATCTGGATACCGGTCTCGGATTGAAATCATAAAACCCAGCGAAAACATTTCTTTGTCATTCGTGCAGTCGATCATTTCCTTTGTGACTAATCCAGTTGCCATCATCGAAATCAAGCGAGAGCTTGTTCTTTCAATACTTCGTGGAGTTCTCAGAAGTCGGGACGCACAGGCGCCTGAAGCAATGCGGTCAATCCGCACATGTTCTGGCTCAATACCGGCGATCATAGAAAAGCAATCAAGGACTGATTTGCCCAGCAATTGACTCTTTTGTGACATTGAGTTAATGAGCCAATCATGAAGAGGGTGGCTGGTATCGTGAAGCTCAAAGGCACAATCAAAAACTTTGCAAGTCAAAGAGCCTAAATCTCCATAGGAACTTGTTATGGAGCTGGCGCCAGAGCAGGCCGAATCTTTGTCGATGGCTACTATAAACACCAATGGATAGTTTACAGTTTTGAGAAAGTGAAGTGACTCGACTAGGGCCCTTTGCCATGAAGGTGGACATCTGTCAAGATCGTCAACCAGGACCACAAGACGCTTGCCATCAAAAGCTCTTTCAGCAATTTCGCCGATTGCGTTAGTCGCTAGCTCTGTCGGCGTTGATTGCAGAAGTGGTCGCAGATGCTTGTCCTCCGCAGCATCGATAGTCGCTGAAACTGTCGCGTCAGCATCGATTCCGAAGGACTCGATGAATGGATACGCTATGACCCGCGTTGTTAGGGCTGCGCCAGCTCTTCCTACTCGCGTCATTAGGTGTGCTAACTCTTTGGGGCTCCACTTGACGATGTGATTTTTTGCAATAGATGCCGCTATGCACGAAAGAGCATCCCCGTGCCCTGATTGCCAGGGGTTGGCCCATACTACTGCGGCTAGGTCGCCCGTAATCAGCTTCTCCTCGACTCGACGGAGTACATCGGTTTTTCCACGACCCCAGCTTCCAAATAAAGCAAGTGTAGCTGGCGGAGTTGAATGTTCGATGGCATGAACAAGTATGGATGCAGCATGATCGTGATCCAATCGATCGCGAACGAGTTCGGAGTATGTGGTAGCTGTGCTACTCATCCCACCGCCGCAACCATCTTCTTCGCCGCGTCGCCCAGGTCGGTGGCGGCCTGGAGGGTGGGCAGGTCCCCGGGCGATCTCCTGAGAAGGTCACAGCCGGCCCCGGTGGATGTGTGACGGGCAGTCATGCGGGCAGTATACCTCATTTCGGCCGGTTTTGTCAGCGTGCCGCGGGGAACCGGGCGCGGAGGGTGTCGAGGGCGAACTGGGCGGAGCGTTTCGTGTCGCGGATCTTGGAACGGGCGCCGGCTTCGAGGACGGCGTAGGACCTCGGCGTGCCGATGTGGGCGAGCACGGCGTGGAGCGGGGCGCGGATGAAATCGTCCTCGGTCGTGTGGGCCAGGGTGATCAGCGCGTCCTCGGCTTCGGGGTGGTCTGTGTTCGACAGGGCTTGGATCGCGTCGCGGACCACGCTCGGATTTTTGTGGGTCAGCAGGGCGAGGATCGGGCTGATATCCGTTCCGGCGGGCTTGTGGATGTCGCCGAGGAAACCGAGGGCATCGTGCAGGTCACGCGGCCGGGTCGCGGAGCGGACGCGATCGATCAGGATCTCGGCGCAGCGCGGGTTTCTGGCGTTGAGCCCGATCTTGGCGATGATGAAGCAGGCGGCGCGATGCGGGCCGGCCTTCGTCTTGTCGTTCAGGACCGGGCGGAGTTCCTCGGCGATGGCGGGGTCGTCGAGGCGTTCGGCCTCGCGGGTGGCCTTCCAAGTCTCGGAGCCTTCGCTGACTTTGACTTTCTCGCCGTTGGGAAGGACGGCGTCCGCGTAGGGTTCGCCGTTGACCATGCGGTCGATCAGATCGACGATCTGCGGGCGGACGCCTTGCACGGGCTCACCCCACCGCCGCAACCATCTTCTTCGCCGCGTCGCCCAGGTCGGTGGCGGCCTGGAGGGTGGGCAGGTCGCCGGATGCTTTTTCGAGCAGGGCTCGGCCGGCGTCGACATTGGTGCCTTCCAGGCGGACGACGAGGGGGATCTTGAAGCCGATTTCCTTGGCGGCGTTGACGATGCCCTGGGCGATGATGTCGCAGCGCATGATGCCGCCGAAGATGTTGACGAGGATGCCCTTGACGGCCTGGTCGGAGAGGATGATGCGGAAGGCCTCGGTGACGGCTTCTTCGGAGGCCGAGCCGCCGACGTCGAGGAAGTTGGCGGGGTCGCCGCCTTCGAGTTTGATGGTGTCCATGGTGGCCATGGCGAGGCCGGCGCCGTTGACGAGGCAGCCGATGTTGCCGTCGAGGGCGATGTAGGAGAGGCCCATTTTGGCGGCGCGGGTCTCGGCGGGGTTGTCCTCGGAGGGGTCGTGGAGCGCCTGGATGTCCTTGTGGCGGAAGGTGGCGTTGTCGTCGAAGTTGAACTTGGCGTCGATGGCGAGGACCTGGCCGTCGGGGTTGTCCGTGGTCGCCGGAGTCGTGATCAGGGGATTGATTTCCGCGATCGAGCAGTCCTTGTCGTGGTAGAGCTTGCTGAGGGCCATCATGATTTTGACGGCCTGGTTGATCTGCTTGCCCTTGAAGCCCAAGGCGTAGGCGACCTCGCGGGCCTGGTAGGACTGGAGGCCGAGGAGGGGGTGGATGGGGGTTTTGATGATGGCGTCGGGGTTGTCTTCGGCGACCTGTTCGATGTCGACGCCGCCCTCGGCCGAGGCGATGAGGAAGTTGCGGCGGGTGGCGCGGTCGGTGGTGATGGCGAGGTAGTACTCGTGGGCGATGTCGACGCCGGCGGCGATGAGGAGCTTGTTGACCTCGAGGCCCTCGGGGCCGGTCTGGTTGGAGACCATCCTGTTGGAGAGCATGAACTTGGCGGCTTCGGTGGCTTCGTCGGCGGAGCGGACGAGCTTGACGAAGCCGGCCTTGCCGCGGCCGCCGGCGAAGACCTGGGCCTTGACGACGGCGAGGTCGGTGCCGGCGTCCTGGGTGACGGACTTGTAGGCCTGGGCGGCGTCTTCCTTGGATGTGATGACCTGGCCGGAGGGGACGGGGATGCCGTAGGAAGCGAGGAGGTCACGGGCCTGGTACTCGTGGATCTTCATGGTGGGGGCTCCGGCTGGGGGGTCTTTGGGCGGGATGGTAGGGGGAGGGCGTGCGGGGGTCAGCCGGCCGGGGGGGTCGGTCGGGGGGCGGCGTTCGTGATTGGGGGTTGGGGCGGCGTTCGCCCTCGGTCATCGGGGCGCGATGACATCTTCGCTGGTCAGAACATGGCGTCGGCGACGGGGGAGGAATGGGCGTTAGAGGCCGAGGGTGTCGAGGAGGGATTCGAGGGCGACGCGGGCGCGGGATTCGTTGGGGGGTTGGACATCGAGGCGGAGGACGGTGCCGTGGCCCTCGAAGCTGGTGCGCAGGGTGATCTTCTTGTAGCCGAGGCTGGGCGGGGCGAGGGCGACGATGCGGCCCTGCTGGGGGGTGGCCTCGGCGGACTCGATGGTGTGGCCCTGGCGCTCGAGGACCTGGCGGGCGGCGATGGTGGTCGGCTCGACGCGGGTGCTGGGGGGCAGGTCGGCGGTCAGGCGGCCGAACTGGTAGGTGGCGTTGATGGGGGTCGAGCCGTGCCAGGCGCGGTTGGCGCGGACGGGGGTGGGGCCGCAGGCGGTGAGGAGGAGGAGGGGGATGGTGAGGAGGGGGATAAGGGCGCGGGTCATGGTTGTTGGATCGGCGGGAGGGGGGCGGGGGCTGGAAGATTGAATCCTCCCCCGTTTCCATGTACAGACCGGAGACATCCTTTACAGCGTTCGGAGACATGGTTGACAGTCTCCGTCACGCTTCGCGTGCCACCTCCCCCGTTGGAAACGGGGGAGGATTGAAAAAAAGCCGCCTCCCGGTTGGGAAGGCGGCCGTAGGAATGCCTTGCGGCATGTTTCCTGCATTGGGCTGCGACTCAACGGCAACCCCGTCGAGCTGCTTTACAGGCGCAGCCCCTTGGTACAGTCACAATCGATCACTGGATCACCTCCTTCAGGCACGGTTCATCCCAGCCGTCGCGGACTGACTGGTCCGCCGCCGGGTGTCTGCCCCCCGGGCCGTCGCTCGGGGCTCATCGCCCGGGACCGTTCGGCTGGCGCCGTGTCCCGGTCGTCGCGGTCTGCCGTTGGGTTCTGGCCGTGGTTCTCACGCCGTCTGCCCGCGGGCCGCGTCCGCGATGGTTCCATTATCAAGATACCGGCGAAGGGTGCAAGCCGGATGCGGCGTTGTGGAAAAAAATGTTGGGGATGGGGTCGGGGGATCGGGCGTGATCGGACCCGTGGGAGGGGGCGTGGGGCTTATTCGAACTCGTCGAAGGCGCCCTTCTCGGCCTGCTCGTTGAGGTATTTCTGGAAGTCCGCCATCTGGTAGGAGATGAAGCAGAAGGCGTGGTGGAGGGCGAGCCACTCGATGTCGGTGGGGTCCTCGTCGAGGTCCTTGCGCAGGCGGTTGAGTTCGGCGAGCATGGTTTCGGCTTTCATGCGTGGATGGTAGGGATCGGGTGTTCGGGGGTGCCGGTATGATGCCTGATGCGAGCGCACCTGGTGCAGATGGACATCGTGTGGGAGGACCGGGGGGCGAACTACGACCAGGTTGAGCGGTTGCTGGGCGGGGATGAGGATGGCGGCGTCGGCCCCGGGGATCTGGTGGTGCTGCCGGAGCTGTTCGATGTGGGGTTCAGCCTGAACCTCGACGCAGCGGTGGACGCGGCGGGGGAGACGCTCGCCTTTCTGCGTCGGCTGGCCGAGCGTTCGGGCGCGACCGTCCACGGCGGGCGGGCGGTGATGTCGCCGGACGGGGAAAAGGCGCTGAATCTCGCGGTGGCGGTGGGGCCGGACGGTGCGGTGCTGGCGGAGTACGCCAAGGTCCACCCGTTCTCGTACGGCCGCGAGGGGGAACGCTACAACGGCGGGTATGCGATCGGCGGGTACGAGTGGGTGGGCGACGGCGAGCGGCTGCGGGTGTGCCCGGCGGTGTGCTATGACCTGCGGTTCCCCGAGCTGTTCCGGATCGGGGCGCGGCGGGGGGCGGAGGCGTTCGTGATCGGGGCGAACTGGCCGGCGGCACGCCAGATGCACTGGCGGACGCTGCTGATCGCGCGGGCGATCGAGAACCAGGCGTTCGTTCTCGGGGTCAATCGCTGCGGGGATGATCCGCACCTGGCCTACGCCGGGGGGACGATCTGCGTGTCGCCGAAGGGCGAGGTGATCGGGGAACTCGGGGACGAGCCGGGGGTGCTGACGGTGGAGGTCGACCCGGCGGCGGTGCGGGCGTGGCGGGCCGAGTTCCCGGCGTTGCGGGATGTGCGGCTGGTCTGAGCGGGGGGGTGGGGGCGAGGGCGGGGCCTGGGACGCATTCTCACCCACCAGTTTTGGGGATGCCGCGCGGGTGAGCGCAGAAGAAAGGCCCGGGCTTCGCAGAGCGAAATTCCCGGGCCTCACGCACAGGATCCGGTTGGCGATTCGTCGTGCTCGTTCGGTCCGATTCAGCCCTGCACGAATCATTGTGAGAACAGACTAGATTACGGTTCTATTCGCCGGTTGGATCACAGTCTTCGTACAAATGGGCCATTCGCCTCGCGGTTCGGGCTTGGCGTGCTGGCTGGGGCTGTGCCGGCCTTAGGCCGAGTCCGCTGTTTCCGGACGATCGCCGTGTGTGATGCCGGGGGTCTTCCGGGCGTCGGGTCGCGGGTGTCGGCCACGGCGTCGCCGGTGGGGCGGTGCGGCTTGAATCCGGGGTTGAGAGTCGGTGGTGTGTCTTTGGGGCGTCGTACTCAGATGTGGGAATCTGAGGCCGGGACTGGGATTCTGGTTGACGGGGGCCTGGGAGGGTGGTAATGATAATGCATTCTCATGTACTTCCCCGTGCATCAGGCTGGTCGGTTCCGGACGCGGCGGTCGCGTGGCGGGTTCACGCTGATCGAGTTGCTGGTGGTGATCGCGATCATCGCGTTGCTGATCGGGATCCTGCTGCCGGCGATCGGCAAGGCGCGTGATTCGGCGCGGACGGTGGGCTGCCTGAGCAACATCCGGCAGTTGCAGATCGCGCACATCATGTACATGGACGACCACCGCGGGCAGATGGTGGGGGCGGACCTGCCGCATGGGGGGTTCGGTGATCCGCGGGCGTCGTGGGTGACGGTGCTGACGCGGGGGTATCACGACGGCAAGGAGGCGCTGCGCTCGCCGGGCGATCGCAGCCGCCAGTGGTCGGTCAAGGACGGGGGCGATCACAACGGGTTGACGCTGAGCGAGGCGGTGGGGCATCTGGATGCCTCGCCGGACAATCAGTTGCCGCCGTCGCAGATCTCGCGGTGGTCGAGCTACGGGCTGAACATCCTGCTGACGGACCTGAACCCGGGGGTTGCGGATCCGCGGACGGGGTCGTTCATGAAGTGGACGCGGCAGCATCAGGTGCCGCGGCCGTCGGCGACTGTGCACTTCGTGATGATGACGGAGGGCTGGTATGGGCCGGGGTCCGAGGCGTTCGCGCGGTCGGACCATGTGCACTCGGACGACTGGGTGGGCGTGCCGGACCAGTTCCTGCCGACGCTGCCCGGGCTGGTGGTGCAGCAGATGGAGATCGGCGCGCACGGCGGGCCGACGGCGGGGTGGGAGTCTCGGGCGAACTACGGGTTCCTGGACGGGCGGGCGGAGACGCTGGAGTTCCGGCGCGTGTATGAGAGCCCAAGAAAGAACAGTTTTCTGCCCACGGTGGCGTTCTGAGGCCGCGGGCATGAAGGAGGATAAGACGATGCGTTACGGGCTGAGCATGCTGGCGATGGTGGTGGGGGCCGGTGCGGCGTACGGCCAGTTGCACGATGTGGATGTCGTGCTCAAGGTCGAGGACGGGCGCGTGGTGACGGGCAACTTCCTGCCCGATACCGGCGAGATCATTCCGTGGCGGGTGTTCTCGGAGAACTTCGGTTCGAGCGGGTTCCCGAGCTTTACCGCGGATCCGGGGTTCGATTCGCTGCCGGGGACCTTCGCGGCGAACACGCCCGTGGGGCTTTCGGTCCGGCGTGCGCTGCGCGTCTGGGATGACGGGGCGGAGCACTTCGACGCGATCCCGGCCGAGCGGATCGAGATCAACCGCGGCGGGATCGTCGTGCTGACCCCGACGGCCGACCCGGATCCCGGCGCGGCGCTGCCCACCTTGCAGCTCGGGATCGCCGGTTCGAACGGCCGCATCCATGTGCATCCCTGGTACACGCTGATGTCCCCGGCCGGGGCGGGGGTCTACCTGCTCGAGCTGGAGGTCTGGGCGGGGGCGTTCGAGCCTTCCGAGCCGGTCTGGATCGTGTTCAACCAGAACCGGCCGGTGGACGAGGTGCAGCGTGCGGTCGCGTGGGTCGAGTCGAACCTGGCGTCGCCGGGCTGTCCGGCGGATTTCAACGGCGACGGCGTGCTGAACTTCTTTGACTTCAGCATGTTCATCGCGTTGTACAACGACGAGGATCCGCGTGCGGATCTGGCCCCGCCGTTCGGGGTGTTCAACTTCTTCGATGTGAGTGCGTTCATCAGCCTGTACAACCAGGGCTGTCCGTAATCGTGTTTTGCTGGGCCGCGATGGGAGCGGCCCGGTTGGATCTGTGGCGTCGGCAACGGCCCGGCGCGGTTATTGTGTTCTCAACTGGAGGCAGAGTTATGAATAAGCAGTTTCTTACCGTGGCGTTCGGCGCGAGCGCCCTTGGTTTCCTGGCGGGCGGCGCGTCCGCGGAACTGACCGGCCAGCACATCGGCCTCAACGCCGTGGACGGCCGGCTCGTGACCGAGCGCTGGCTCAGCGGCACCGGTTTCCTCGGCGAGGAGCAGGTCTTCACCCGCCAGTTCGGCATGGCCAACGACGATCCCGGTACGAACAGCTTCGGCGGCACCTTCGAGACGCCGGGGGCGATCGGGTTCAACATCCTCTCCGGGCTGCAGGTCTGGCGCGGGGTGGACAGCGGTTTCTCCGCGACGGACGGCGAGACGATGACCATCAGCTTCGGCCCGGCCTCGGCGACGACCGGGAGCGGGTTCGTGGCGGGCTACAGCACGGCCGTGCGTGACGAGAACACCCATCCGACCAACTCGGCGCAGTGGGGCCGTCACCACACGCACAACCTGTTCACGCTGAACAACAACGGCGCGTCGGGCGAGGGCCTGTTCCTGCTGAACCTGGAGTGGTACTACGAGGCCGGCCCGGGTAACGACACCAGCCTGGCCAACTCCAAGCCGATGTGGATCCTGTTCGACTTCACGGCCGGCGGGGACACGCAGGAGCTGATCCTCGCGGCGAACTGGGCGCGTGAGTTCGTGGTCCCGGCGCCGGGCGGCGCCGCGGTGCTGGCCCTGGCCGGGCTGGGACTGGCCCGCCGTCGTCGCTGAATCTCGCCGGAGAGACGAGATTCTTCCGATGCGGCCCGGCGGGGAGGGGTTCCCGCCGGGCCGTTTTTCTTTTGGGTATGCTGACGGCATGCTGAATGTCGCGGTGCTCGTCGGGGATTGGGAACAGATCGAGCCGGTTGAGGGATGGGAGACCTGGTACCTGCTGTGGGATGTGATTCAGGCGCTGCGCGAGCGGGGCCATCGGGTGCAGACGATCCGCGGCGTCGATCGGCGTGACTGGCCCGAGGCGGACATCGGCGTGGTCCATGTGGACCTGACCCGGACGCCCGCGGCGTACGCCGAGGCGGCCGGGAGGTATCCCGTGGCGGTCAACGGGGGGTGTCTGGACATCTCCAAGCGTGCGGTCAGCTCGTGCGTGGTGCGGCCAGGGGACGGGTACGAGGGGCCGGTGATCGTCAAGTCCGACCTGAACTGCGGCGGGCATCCGGAGGAGGTTCGCGGGCGTCGGAGCAGGGGCTGGGTTGCGAAGCAGGCAGGATCGGTTGGCAAGCGGATGCCCTGGGCGATGCGTCGGCGGCTGCCCCTGTCGGCGTACCGGGTGTTCGAGCGTCGGTCGGATGTGCCGTGGGTGGCGTGGCGCAACCCCGGGCTGGTGGTCGAGCGGTTCCTGCCGGAGGAGCGCGACGGGCTGTACTGGCTGCGGTCGTGGCTGTTCATGGGGGAGTGCGGCTATGTCCGGCTGATCGGGGCGGAGGAGCGGGTGGTCAAGGCGCGCGGGATCGTGCGGCAGGAGCTGGGCGATCAGGACGACCCGGCGTGGCTGCCGCCGTCGGTCCGGGATCGCCGGGCGGAACTGGGGCTGGACTACGGCAAGATCGACTTTGTGATGCACAAGAACGAGGCTGTCATTTTTGACATCAACCGCACGCCGAGCAGTTCGCGGGACAAGTCCCCGGAGGAGCGTGGCTACCAGAGTGGGCTGCTTGCCGACGGGCTTGAGCGGATGGCGGAGGCCGGACTGCAGGCATCGGGCTTGCCGGGCTGATCGTTTGGCCGCACAATGCCGGCATGAAGCATTGGTTCTCGTGGGTGATCGGGCTGGGTCTGGTGGGCATGATCGTCATGACCCTGCTGCTGTCCGGGCAGAACGCGGCGTTGCGGGCGGAGTTGCAGGACCGGGACCGGGCCATCGCGGCGCTGGCGGCCGAGGGCGGCCTGCGTGCGGGCGACACGGTGGAGGCGTTGCGGCTGTTCGACGCGGACGGGGAGACGCGGTGGCTGTCGTTCGACGGGGGCGAGCCGGCGACGCTGCTGCTGCTGGTCAGCGCGGGCTGCCGGGCGTGCGACATCACGCTGCCGCTGTGGGACGCGATGCTCCGCGAGGACGACGCCGGGGTGCGGGTGGTGGCGGTGGATGCGGGGGCACGCCAGCCCGCCGAGTTGGGTTCATACTCGGATCTGTATCCGACCTGGGCGGCCCGGGAGCAGGAGGTCGGGTGGCTGCGCGAGATCCCGCTGACGCCCTCGGCGGTGGTGATCGGGCCGGGCGGGCGCGTGCTGGAGGCCTGGTACGGGGCGCGGGCGGCGTCCCGGACCGGGGAGATCCGTGCGGTGCTCGACGCGGCCGTGCACGAGGCGGGCGGCTGAGCGGGAAGCAGAGCCGGGCGTGTCTCCACGACCCGGCCCGCGCGGGGGCATGGTTGGATCAACGCATGATGTCGTAATAGGGGATGCAGTTGCGCTGGCAGGCCTTGGCGGCGTAGCAGTCGTTGGAGTAGACATTGCCGTCCGGGCAAAGGACGGGCATCCAGACATCCAGGCAGAAGACGCCGGGCAGGCAGTCGCGGTCGACATCGAACCCCCCCGCGTAGCTGGTGGCCGCGACGGTCATGGTGCCCCCGACGGCCAGGACGGCGGCGATTTTCGCTGTGTTCTTGATCGTGCGCTTCATGAGCGGTCTCCTCTGCGGTGCAAAATAACGCCGGCGTTCGGCCCGATGACGCTTCGGGTGAGGCTTGGCCGGCCTTTGCCTCTGGTTGCAGCATGCTACAAAGATGTGGCGATTTTGCACGGGGGTTTCTGCACGAATGCACTTGCTATGTTGTTTCTTGTGGATGACTGCGTCATTGATAACAGTTCCGCGCAAAAATGAGGCCCGGATCCGGGGAGGCCGGCGCAGGAAACTGAAGAAAGTTCTTGGCCGTCGGTCGGTGTCGGTCCCGAAGTGACGGTGTCGGGCGGCGTGGCAGCAGCCGCGCCAGACGGTCGGTTGGATTTGGGTATTTTTACCGGAGGCAATTTTGTAACTGCCCCGTACTCGGCCTGTTATGATGGCCGCCCGTCTCAAGTACGGCATGACCGGGGCCGAGGGAGGCCTGCCGGGCGACAGGCAGGGGTCCTTGTGCGAGTGACATATTTCACAAACCTGTATCCCGCGGTCAGCCACACCTTCGTCCGGCGCGAGTTGGAAGCCCTGGAATTGATGGGGTACGCGGTGCAGCGGCTGTCCCTGCGCACTGCGCCCGGGCTGACCCACCCGCGGGATGTGTTCGAGGCGGGACAAACGACGGCGATGCTCCGGCTTGCTTGGCCGCGGATGGCTATCCACATGCTCAGTTGCTTCGTTCGAAGGCCGTCGGCCTGCGTGCGTTGCTGGGTGTTCGGCCTGCGGCTGCGGGCGCGGACGGGGACGGGCCTGCTGAAGATGCTGGCGTACCTGCTGGAAGCGATGGTGCTGTGCGAGCTGTGTCGGGCGCACGGGTCGCGGCTGCTGCGGGTGCATTTCGGGGGCAACGGCGCGGTGATCGCGCGGCTGGCGCGGCGAATGGGCGGGCCGGCCTACGCGGTCGCCTACCACGGGCCGGAGGAGTTCGAGGAGCCGGGGCGGTGGGACATCGCGGGAACGGTGGCCGAGTCGGCGTTCGTCACGGCGATCTCGGAGCACGCGTGCGAGGCGGTTCGTCGGGCATCGCCCCGGGCGATCTGGGACAAGATTCACATCGTGCCCTGCGGTGTGGGTGAGCCGTTTCTGCGGCCGGAGCCGCTGCCGGGGCCGGGCCGGCGGATGCTGTGCGTTGTCGCGCGGCTGACGGCCCGGAAGGGGTTGGGCTTGCTGATCGAGGCGATGGCGGACGAGGTGGTGTCCGGGGCGGACCTCGGGCTGGAGGTGATCGGGGACGGGGAACTCATGGAGGAGTTGATCTCGGCCGTGGAGAAACGCGGCTTGGGGGAGCGGGTGTCGTTCCGGGGGGCGTTGGGTGAGGAACGGGTGCGGGAAACCATGATCGCCAGCCATGGGCTGGTGCTGCCGAGCCTGCGTGAGGGCTTGCCGGTCGTGCTGATGGAGGCGATGGGCCTCGGTCGGCCCGTCATCGCCAGCCGGGTGGACGGCGTGCCGGAGTTGGTCGAAGACGGTCTTCATGGGTGGCTGGTGCCGCCGGGCGATCGGGAAGCTCTGGCGGGGGCGTTGCGTGTGTTTGCGCACTGCGACGCCGGTACGCTTGGGGCCATGGGAATGGAAGCGAGCCGGCAGGTTCGCGAGCGGCACGACATTGCTTGTGCGGCCCGGCGGCTTGATGGCGTGATCCGGGCGTCGATCGGTCCGGCGTGTGATGCCCCCGCGGCGTCCGGTGGGGGCTGGATCCAGTCGCGAGCGCCGGCGGGCGGCGCATTGAACACAGGGGGTCCGCATGATTCATGACATCGGAGGTCGTGCGAACACGGATTCCCGCGTCACGGCGGGGGAGGACGCATTGCTCCGTCGGCCGGGGCGACGCGTCGCGATTGTGGATCTGAACAACTTCGCGACATTCCCGACCTTGGCGGTCGGGCTGCTGGTGGCGAGCCTGCGGAACGCCGGGTTCGAGGCGGAGGTCATCTGCCCGCTGGCCCATGATGTGCCGGCGTTCGAGCGGGAGCGGCGGGAGCGGGTCACCGACCACTGGCAGCGGCGGATCAGGCTGTCCACGCGCCCGTCCGTGACGACCGTGCGCGAGGCGAGCCGGCGGGCGCGACGGTGGTGGAGCGAGCGGCCGCACCCCCGGGTGCTGCGGGAGGCGGAGCGGGTGCTGGACACCGGGCCTGACGCGATGCTGCTTTCGGCGTACCTGCAGCACTACAGGACGGTGTACGAGTTGGGCAGGCTCGCCGGGGATCGGGGTGTGCCGCTGATTCTGGGCGGGCCGGCGTTCAATCAGCGGCTCACGGCGGAGGCGTGGCGATCGATCCCGGGGCTGACGGCGATCGTGGGGGGCGAGGTGGACCTGGATCTGCCGGACATCGTCTCGGCGGCGATCGACGGGGCGGACCTGATGGCGTTTGCTGGGATCACGCTGCCGGACGGCCGGCGCAGCCCGGAGGCCGCCCCGCTCCGGAACCTGGACCGGATCCCGGTGCCGGATTTCTCGGATTTTCCGTGGGACCGGTACCGGATGCGCGTGCTGCCGATCATGGCGGGGCGGGGCTGCCAGTGGAACAAGTGCACCTTCTGCAGCGACATCGTCAGTGCGAGCGGGCGGACATTCCGCGTCCGCTCCATCGACGCGATCATGCACGAGATCCGGGAGTTGTCCCGGCGGCACGAGAGCAGCAACTTCGTGTTCCTGGACCTCAAGCTCAACTCGGACCCCGCGACCTGGCGCGGGATCATCGAGCGCATCCAGGAGAACGCGCCGGGCGCGCAATGGATCGGCACGGTGCATGTCGATCAGCGAAAGGACAACGGGCTGACGCGCAAGGATCTGCGGTCGGCGGTCGCCGCGGGGATGCGCCGGGTCAGCTTCGGCCTCGAGTCCGGCAGCCAGCGGATGCTCGACGCGATGAAAAAGGGTTGCACGGTCGAGGCCAACTCGGAGTTTGTCCGGCAGGCCTACGAGGCGGGGCTGAGCGTGCGGTGCACGATGTTCAAGGGATACCCGGGGGAGACCGCCGGGGACCTCGAACAAACAGCCGATTTTCTTGAGAAGCACATGGAGTACATCGACCGGTTGCGGTTCAACGAGTTCGCCGTGCTCGAAGGGACGCCGGTCTTCGAGGGGATGTCCCAGGATCCGCCGCGCTTCCCCGAGTTGAAGATCATCTACCCCGACCGGCGGAACGCGATCGCGCGCCATGTCAACACCGAAACGACGGGCGCCGCGTACAGAAAGGCCAAGGCGCGCGTGCTGGCGGCGACCTACGAGATCAACCGGCGGCCCGTCCGGCGGTCCGCCCGCGCCTTCGACGGGCTGATGTGAAGCGGGGTCCTCTGATGCGTGTGGATACGAAGGTCCGCTCGAGCCCGCTGCGGCGGCGGCTGCGCCGGCTGGGCCGGCTGGAGCGCGCCGAGGAAGCCGCGGCGTTCCTCGCTCAGCTGGAGCGAGAACTCGGCGTTTCCGGCGTGGGCGTGCGTCGGCGTGCGGTGGTCCGGGACCTGCTGCGGCATGGGTTCTATGAGCACACGCCGGAGGAGCTGGCGTTCGGGGCCAGGGTCGCCTGGCGGAACCACGCGCGGTGTATCGGGCGGCTAACGTGGGATTCGCTGGTCGTGGCGGATTGCCGGGCCGTCACCGAACCGGACGAGGTCGCCGGTCGGTGCTTCCAGCACCTGCGCGAGGCGGGGGGGCGGGGCGCGATCCGGTCGATGATCTCGGTCTTCGCGCCGTTCCGGCCGAACGAGGCGGCGACGCCGGCGTATGTCGAGAGCCGCCAGCTCTTTCAATACGCCGGCTACCCGGCGCCCGGGGGCGGGATCCTGGGGGACCCGATCAACGCGGAGGCGACGCGGTCCGCCGTGGCGCTGGGGTGGCGGCCGCCCGCGGAGCCGGGGCGGTTCGATCCGTTGCCCCTGCTGGTGCGGGACGGCCGGGAGCGTCGGCTCGTGTTCCCGACGCCCGAGGACGCGGTGCGTCAGGTCGGGATCGAACACCCGAGCGAGCCGGGGGTCGCCGGGCTGGGCCTGCGGTGGTACGCAGTCCCTTGCGTTTCCTCGATGATTCTGACCATCGGCGGTGTGGAGTACCCGTGCGCGCCCTTCAACGGCCATTACATGTGCACGGAGATCGCGAGCCGGAACCTCGCGGACCCGCGCCGCTACAACCTGCTGCCGGAGGTGGCGGAGGCGCTTGGCATCGATCGCGCGCGTGATCTGCTCTGGAAGGATCGGGCGTTGACCGAACTCAACGCGGCGGTGCTGCACTCGTTCCGCAGGGAGGGCGTGACGATCGTGGATCACCACGACGCCAGCGAGCAGTACATGCGGTTTATCCAGCGTGAGGCTTCCGAGGGACGCCGGGCGTCGGGGGACTGGTCGTGGGTTGTCCCGCCGCAGGCATCGTCGGCGTGCCCGGTGTTCCATCTGCCGATGGAGGACCGCGGGATGGTCCCGAACTTCTATCAATCGCGGGCGATCGATGGGAATGGGTTGTTTCCCAGTTACGACGACCGGCGGCGGTCCCGGGCCCGCGTCCGGTTCGACCGCCTGCGGCGGCGTTGGTACGCCTGGCGGCGGATCCGGGACTGAATGGCGTGGCATTCAGTGTCGTGCGCCGTGGCTAGGGTTGTGGATGGACCTGATGAACTACAACCCGGACCGTGAGATCTGGACGCCGCCGGGGGGGCCGCCGCAGACGGATCGGATTCCGGCGGCGGTGTACGAGGCGATGGGGGAGGAGAACATCTTCGCCTTCACGCGGGCGTTCTATCTGCGGCTGGCGGCCTCGTCGGTGGCCCACTTGTTCCCGCGGGGGGAGCGGAACCTGATGGCGGCGGCGGACAAGTCGGCGGCGCTGAATGTGTTTTTGATGGGCGGGCCGCACCTGTACCAGCAGCGGCACGGGCCGCCGCGGCTGCGGATGCGGCACATCCCGTTCGTGATCGACGAGGCGGGGCGTCGGGAGTGGATGCGGTGCTTCCGGGAGACGCTCGCGGAGGCGCCGGAGCAGTACGGGATGCCGGCGGAGCATGTCGCGGCGGTGGAGAAGTTTTACGACGATTTTTCGGGGTGGATGGTGAACAGCAAGGGAGAAGAGACGGGTGGGGAAGAGACGGAGAGACGGAGAGACGCAGAGACGGAGTGAGAACTGGGCACTGCTGGGCACTCGGAGTTGGGCGTTGGGGGTTGGGTGGTCTTTGGAGGGTATCGGATGCGTGGGGTGATGGCGGCTGGCGTGGCGCTGTGGTTGCTCGCGGGGTGCGCGGTGCAGCGGGGGTCGTGGGTGGAGGTGGATGAGCGCGGACGGGTGTCGGCGATGATCGATGCCTGGCACGGCGCGGCGGCTTCGGGGGATTTTCAGGGCTACTTCGGGCGGATGACGCCGGACGCGGTGTTCCTGGGGACGGACGCCACGGAGCGGTGGGGGCGGGCCGAGTTCGAGGTGTTCGCCCGGCCGCACTTCGACGGGGTGGAGGCGTGGACCTACCGGCCGCGGGACCGGCGGCTGATGTTCAGCCCGGACGGGCGGACGGGTTGGTTCGACGAGCTGCTGGACCACGACCGCTACGGCGAGCTGCGCGGCACGGGGGTGGTGCGGCGCGACGGGCGCGGCGTGTGGCGGATCGCGCACTACTCGCTGACCTTCACGGTGCCGAACGAGGTGGCGCCGCGGGTGGTGGAGGTGATCCGGGATCGGTGAGGCGTGACGGATCGCTCAGACCGCGCGGGCTGAAGCCCGCGGCTCAGTGATGGCCTGGTGCATCAGGGCGATGATGCTCGTGGCCCAGGCGGACCAGTTGAGCTCGTCGCGGGCGCGGGCGAGGGCGGCGGTGGAGTAGCGTCGGTAGCGGGCGGGGTCCTGGACGAGTTGGGTGATGGCGTCGGCCCACTGGTTGTGGTCGGCCTCGACGGGCAGGACCAGGCCGGTCTGATCGTGGAGGACCACGGAGGGCAGGCCGCCGGTGTCGGAGACGACGGCCGGGCGGGCGTAGTGGGCGGATTCGGCGGGTGCGATGCCGTAGGCCTCGCCGAGCGAGGGCAGGAGCTGGAGGTGGCAGGTGCGCAGGAGGCGCCGGTGGGTCTGGGCGTCGTCGGGGTGGCCGAGGCGCAGCGGGCCGACGGATTCGACGGCGCGTGACCCTCGGGAGCGTTTGGTGCCGGGGCCGATGACGGAGAGCGTGGCCTGGACGCCGCGGGCGCGGAGCGTTTCCGCGGTCCGCACGGCCAGGTCCACGCGTTTGCGGACCGGATCGGCGGCGGAGATCAGCAGGCGGCAATCGCGGACGGTGGGCGGGTCGGCGGGGGCGCGGACGGCGGCGGGGTCGGGCGGGACGACATGGGCGCCCATCGGGATCAGGGCGGTCCGCTCGGGGGGCACGCCGAGATCGCTCAGGGCCGATTCGAGCGTGCGGGGCGCGGCGAAGGCGGCGAACCGGACGCGCTCCAGCGAGGTTCGTTCCATCTCGAGCAGGGCGTCGCGCCGGGCGCGGCCACGGGCGGCGGCCTTGGGGTAGGTCTCGTTGATGATGCGGCTGGTCGCGTCGGAGAAGTAGACGATGGGCAGGTCGGTCTCAAGTTCAAAGAGGGCGGTGGAGATGCACACGCCGAAGAGCAGGTCCATCCGCTCGGGGTCGATCTGGGCGCCGATGCGCTCGGACAGGGTCCGGGCGCGTCGGAGCACCGAGCGGCGGGTTCTGCCGGGGAACAGGTCCCGAAGGGCGGCCCGGGCGGCGGGGGGCACGAGCTTGCGGCGTTCCCGCCGGATCCGGCTGGCGATGCGGGCCGAGAGGTCCGGGCGCGCCCCGAGCGGGTCACGCCCGAGCAGGGGGACGACCTCGACACCCTGCGCCCGGAGGGCCTCGGCCATGCGGAAGGGCATTCCGGAGAGCTGGGTGGGGCTGTCGGGGTCTGTCAGGAAGATCATGCCGACACGGAGCGCGTCCGGGGGCCCGTGGCGCGGGGTGTGGTGGGACGGGATGGCGGTCTGCTCGCCGTGCACGGATGGTTCCTAGGTCGGATACCTGGTCAAGGGTGGCCAATCATCCATATCGGTTGGATCCCGCTTGGCAGGGGGTTGGCTGCGGATAGCGACCGGTGTGCAGTATATTCGGATTCTTTTTGGATTTGTGCGGGGAGTTCTCGGGTGGTCGTGTGGGCGGTGGCGGCATACCCTTCGCTCCCCCAGACGGGGCTTTTTTCGCAGATTCCGACCCTTCAACTGAGGTACCGCTGGTATGGCGCAAGGCACCAAGGGCACAGTTTCCCAGGTCATCGGTTCGACCTTCGACGCGAAGTTTCCTGAGGGCGAGCTGCCCGATATCTACAACGCCGTCGTCATCGAGTGGACCCAGGACGGGCAGGCCCGCAAGCTGGTCGGCGAGGTCCAGCAGCACCTCGGCGGCGGGCAGGTCCGTGCGGTGGCCCTCGGCTCGACCGACGGCATGACCCGCGGCATGGTGGCGGTCGACCAGGGCGGGCCGGTGTCCGTGCCGGTGGGCGAGAAGGTGCTCGGGCGGGTGTTCAACCTGCTGGGCGACCCGATCGACAACAAGCCGCCCGTGACCGACGCGCCGCGTCGTCCGATCCACCGCGAGCCGCCGGAGTTTTCCGAGCTGAACCCCAAGACTGAGATCCTGGCGACGGGCATCAAGGTCATCGACCTGCTCTGCCCCTTCGTTCGCGGCGGCAAGATCGGCCTGTTCGGCGGCGCCGGCGTCGGAAAGACCGTCATCATCCAGGAGATGATCGCCCGCGTGGCCCGTGAGTTCGGCGGCTACTCCGTGTTCTGCGGCGTGGGCGAGCGGACCCGCGAGGGCAACGACCTGTGGCGCGAAATGGCCGAGGCCGAGTACACCGACGCCGAGGGCAAGACCGCCCATGTGCTCGACAAGGTCGCCATGGTGTTCGGTCAGATGAACGAGCCCCCCGGAGCGCGTATGCGTGTGGCTCTGTCCGGCCTGACCATGGCCGAGGAGTTCCGCGACGCGTCGGGCAAGGAAACCATGATGTTTGTGGACAACATCTTCCGCTTCACCCAGGCGGGTTCGGAAGTGTCCGCGCTGCTCGGGCGTATGCCGTCGGCCGTGGGTTACCAGCCGACGCTGTCGACCGAGATGGGCGAGCTGCAGGAGCGGATCACCTCGACGGCGAAGGGCGCCATCACCTCGGTGCAGGCGATTTATGTGCCGGCCGACGACCTGACCGACCCGGCCCCGGCCACCGCGTTCGCCCACTTGGACGCGTTCGTGACGCTGGCCCGCGGCATCGCCGAGAAGGGCATCTACCCGGCGGTGGACCCGCTGGCCTCGACCTCGCGGATCCTCGACCCGGCGATCATCGGCGAGCGCCACTACGCGGTGGCGCAGCGGGTGCAGAAGATCCTGCAGCGGTACAAGGACCTGCAGGACATCATCGCGATCCTCGGCGTCGACGAGCTGAGCGAAGAGGACAAGCGGATCGTGAACCGCGCCCGCCGCATCGAGCGGTTCCTTTCCCAGCCGTTCTATGTGGCCGAGGTGTTCACGGGCTTCCCGGGTGTGAACTCGACGCTGGAGGAGACGATCGACTCATTCGAGCGTCTGTGCGACGGCGAGGGCGACGAACTGCCCGAGTCCGCGTTCATGTATGTCGGCACGCTGGACGACGCGAAGAAGAAAGCCGCCGCAGCCGCCGCGAAGGCCTGAGCCGGAACGCCGGTTTCCGATCGATCCTCGAACCCCGCTCCGGCGGGGTTTTTTTAGTTGGTGAAGTCGTCAGGGCGTGCTGTACGACGCGATGAGCGTGAAGGAGCTGACGGACCCGGCGAAGTGCACTTCCTTGGCGCGGAGGTATGCGGGGTCCGTGAAGAAGCGGTCCTTTGTCGCGTCGTCGGGAAACGAGAGGATGAAGACGCGGTTGAAGGGCTCGTCGGCCTCGCCCTTGAGCAGTTCGGACACGCGCATGTCGTAGCGGAAGAAGCCGCCCATGGATTCGAGGATGGGGGTCATGGCGGCGCGGTAGCGGGCGTAGCCGGCCTCGTCGGTGATGCGCATGCCGACGAGCATCTCGGAGCGTGGGCCTTGGTTGGGTTTCATGTCGGGTCCGTGGTCGCGTGGGCGGTGTCGGATCGGGTTCCCCGGATGCTCCGGTGCATCCGGGCGGGTGTATCGTGCGTGATCGTTGGCGGTCCCGATGGACCGTGCCGGCAGGGAGGTACGGATGGCGAAGCGGCGAGACTGGTCCCCGGCGGGGTTCCGATCCCTGGATGAACTCGGGGCGGAGTTGGACGCAATGGAGGACGAGGAGCGGGCCGGGGTGCTGCGGGCGACCGGGCAATGGTCGCCGGGGCAGATCCTGGATCACTGCGCGACGCTGATGCGGTGCAGCTTCGATGGGTTTGGCGGGGTCCGGATGCCCCGGTTGATGCGTGCGGCGGGGCCGCTGATGCGTCCGCTCGTGGGCAAGGTCCAGTTGCGCCCCGGTGTGCGGCTGCCGCGTGGGGCCCGGGGTCTACTGCCGCGGGAGGGCGTTTCGTTCGCGGAGGGGCTGGCGGCGATGCGATCGCAGTTGGCCCGGCTGGAGGCCGGGGAGCGGATGGAGGCGGACTCGCCGCTGCTCGGGCGGATGTCGCATGAGCGGTGGGTGGTGTTGCACCTGGACCACTGCCGTATGCACATGGGGTTCCTCCGGCGGGAGCCCGCGCCCCCGGGCGACGGCCGGAACGGGTAGGCTGGGGCCATGATGCCGCGGCTTTCGGTTCGGGTGCTGGTGCCGGTGATGGTGGTGGTCCCTGTCGCGGGGGTGGCCGCCGCGCTGGGATGGATCGGGGTGCGGTCGTCGCGGGATTCGGTTGAGGATCTGGCGTCGCGGATTGTCGGTCAGATCGGGGCGCGGGCCGGGCGGCAGGTGGAGACCCACCTGGGGGTGGCGGGCACGGCCAGCGATGCCGCGATGGTGCTGGTCGAGGACGGGGTGCTGGACATCGGCGACCTGCGGTCGTGGGCCGGGATGCTGCCGCGGCTGTGGCGTGCGTTCGACGGGCTGAGCGGGATCGCGTTCGGACGGACGGACGGCGGCGTGGTGTGGATCGCGCAGTACCCGGGGGACGCGGCGCCGGAGTTTGCGATCAAGGACGACGCGACCGGCGAACTGGTCGAGCAGTTCGATCTGGACGAGTATGGTCAGCTCGGGACCGAGCCGGACCGGCGGGTGGCGTACGACCTGTTCAGCCGGCCGTGGTACATCGCCGGTGCGGAGGGGGCGATCGGGAACTTTCCGGGCTCGCGGTATGAGCCGTCGTGGAGCCCGATCTACAGCTGGTCCCGCCCCGACGGCACCGGCGACACCCTCGGCGTGAGTTATGCCCGGCCGGTTTACGGCGCGGGCAAGGCGTTCGTGGGCGTGCTTGATACCGAGATCGAGCTGGTCGGGCTGTCGTCGTTTCTTTCCACACTGCGAATCGGGGAGACCGGCCTGGCGGTGATCGTGGAGCGGGACGGGGGGATGGTGGCGGCCAGCCGGCCGCAGGGCTTGCTGGGTTCGGACGGTGCGCGGCGCGCCGTGTGGGCGGCGGAGGACGAGCGCACGCGGGCGCTGGGGGCGGCGGTACAGCGTCGCATCGGATCGGGCAACGGGGCGGGGTTGGCGCGGAGCGATGTCCGGGGCGAGGCGTGGTGGGTGCAGGTCTCGCCGGTGCGGGTGGGGATTGGGGGCGGGCTGGATTGGGTGCTGATCGTGGCGGTGCCCGAGTCGGACCTGACCGGCGGGGTGCGTGCCACGCAGCGGAGGGCCCTGCACGCGGGGATGGCCGCGTCGGGCTTGGCGGTGCTGATCGGGATGCTGGGGGCCGTGTGGCTGACGCGGCCGATCCTGAAGCTGCGGCGTCATGCGCACGCGGTGGGGGAGGGGGATCTGGACACGCCGCTCTCGCTGGGCGGCGCGAGCGAGTACGCCGAGCTTGGTCGGGCAATCAACGCGATGCAGGCGGGGCTGAAGGACCGGATGCGTCTGCGGCAGAGCCTGGAGCTGGCGATGGATGTGCAGCAGGCGTTGCTGCCGGATGGCCCGCCGCGGGTGGAGGGGCTGGATGTCGCCGGGCACAGCACCTATTGCGACGAGACGGGCGGGGACTACTACGACTACCTCGAGGTCACGGAGATCGCGCCGGGCGGGCTGGCGGTGGTGCTGGGGGATGTGATGGGCCACGGCATCGCGGCGGCGTTGCTGATGGCGACGGCCCGCGGGGTGATCCGGTCCCGCGCCGACGAGGCGGGCTCGCTGGCCGAGCTGCTCGACCACACCAACGCGCAGCTCGTGCGCGACACGGGCGGGCGACGGTTCATGACCATGCTGCTGGTGCTGCTGGACCCCAGGCGCGGCGTGCTGCGGTGGGCGTCGGCGGGGCAGGGGCCGCCGATGCTGTATGACCCGGGCACGGGCTCGTGGGTGGGGTTCGGCCAGGGCGGCATGCCGCTGGGCCTGGTCGAGGAGGAGCGATATGAGGAGCACGCCGAGCCGGTGCTGCGTCCGGGCTGCGTGGTGCTGCTGGGGACGGACGGCCTGTGGGAAGCGCACAACGAGGTCGGGGAGCAGTTCGAGATCGAGCGTGTGCGTGCGGTGATCGAGGCCAACGCGTCGGAGAGCGCCGAGGCGATCTCGTCGGCGCTGCGTTCGGCGCTCGATGCGCACTGCGGCGCCCGGCGGCCGGAGGACGATGTGACCTTCGTGGTGGTGAAGGTTTCCGGATAAACGCCCCGGCGGCTACGCGCCGGGTTTGTCCGCCCCTGCCGGGTTCTCGTTGAGCAGGCGGACGGAGAGCTGGCGGTCGGGGTCGCCGGCGAGGTAGAGCGTCTGGGTGGGGAAGGCGAAGTCGATGCCGGCCTGCTTGAAGGCGTGGAAGAGGCGCAGGTTGAGCCGCTGGGCGTGCTCCTGGTAGTGCCACCAGTCGTGGCCCTTGTCGGCGTCGAGGAAGTACCAGTAGCTGACGGCGATGTTCAGGCTGTCCGCGTTGAACTCGTTGAAGAAGACCCGCGGCGGGCGGTCCTCGATCCGGAAGGTTTCCTTGATGTCATCCGCGTCGAGCAGGCCCTTGAGGATCGAGACGGCCTCCTCGATCTTCTCGGGCGGGGTGTCGTAGGTGATGGTGATGCTCATGTTGCGCCGGATGAACGGGCGGCTGGACACATTCTCGACGGTGCCGTCGATGAAGCGCATGTTGGGCACCGTGACGAGGTGGCCGGTGAAGGTGCGGATGCGGGTGGAGCGCAGGCCGATCTCCTCGACGAAGCCGTCGGCCCCGTTGAAGGTGATCCGATCGCCCACGACGAAGGGCTTGTCGAGCATCACCGTGATGGAGCCGAAGAGGTTGGCGACGGAGTTCTGGCTGGCCAGCGAGATGGCCAGGCCGGCGATGCCCAGGCCCGCGAGCCAGGCGCTGATGTTGACCCCGAAGATGTTCTGGGCGGTGAAGAGCACGAAGACGATGACGATGAAGATCCGGAACGCCTTGCGGATCAGCGGCGCGATCTGCCGCGCGAGCTTGCTCTCGCTCTGGCTGACCCGGTTCATGATGGCGAGGTGGACCAGGTCGACGAGGTTGAAGATGAACCAGCCGATGGAGAGGATGAAGAACAGGCTCAGCACGGAGCGCATGAACCCGAAGATCTCCTCGGGCATGCGGAGGTTGAGCAGGCCGACCTGGACGCCGACGGCGAGCATCAGCAGGTAGACCGGCCCGGCCGCGCCGTGGAAGAGGGTGTACCGCATCTCCCGCCCGTGCTTGGTGGCCGACTCGGCCAGGCGACGAAGGAGCAGCTGGATGCTCTTGCCGATGATCAGGCCGGCGAGGATGGACAGAAACAGCGCCAGCCAGGCCCAGTACGGCGTCTGCTCGAAGATGGTCCCGAAGCTCTCCAGGACGGACTCGAAGGTGACGGCGGTGTCCGGGGCCTCCGCGTTGGCGGCGGGGGTGGGGGGGGTGGCGATGGCCGCCGCGGCCCCGTCGGACTGGTCCGTGTCGGTCTGATCGGCGGCGGGCTGGGCCGTCGCCAGGGCGCACGACAGGGCCATCGCGAGCGAGATGATCAGGGTCCAGGCGGTGCGGGTGCGGTCCACGCGGGGATTCCTCCGGGTCGGGCCGGAATGTTATGCCGCACGCCCCGTGTCGCGGGTCTTTCAGGGGGATCGGAGGGGGGTCGGGGCGGCGGGCGGGTCAGTCGGCCTCGTCGCGGACGACGCGGAGGTTGCCGGAGATGGTCCGCTGCGGGAACGGGATCTCGATGTCGGCCTTGGCCAGGGCGTCGTTGATGGCGTGGATGCAATGGTGGCGGACGCCGAAGAAGCTCCGGGCAGGGCAGTGGAGGTGGACCAGAAAGTCGATGCTCGAGTCCCCGAAGCCGGCCAGCCAGACCCGCGGCTCGATCTCCTTGACGCGCGATTCGACGCTGTTGGCGGCTTCGAGCAGGGCCTGCTCGGCCACGCGCAGGTCGGTGCCGTAGGCCACGCCGATCTCGATCTCGACGCGCCGGGTGGTGTTGCCGGTGAGGTTCTGGACCTTGTCGGAGAGGATCTGCTGGTTGGGGATGGAGACGACCTCGTTGGCGAAGGTGTTGATGGTGGCGTAGAAGAGGCCGAGCTCTCGGACCTCGCCCCATTCGCCCTGGATGACCACGAAGTCGCCGACGCGCACGGGCCGGAGCATCAGCAGCAGGATGCCGGCGGAAATGTTGGCCAGCGCGCCCTGCAGGCCCAGGCCGATGGCGATGCCGGCGGCGCCGATGACGGCGGCCAGCGAGGTCGCCTGCACGCCCAGCACGCTCAGCGCGACCGGGATCGCCAGGATCCAGACGACATACTTGGTCAGCCGGACAAAGAACCGCTTGAGCGTCAGGTCCATCTTCGGGCGTTCAAGCGCCTTGCCCACCGCCTTCTGCGCCCACCGGGAGATGAACGAAACGATGAGGAGAAGAACAACGACGATGAAGATGATCCGCCCGACCTCGAGCAGGACCGGCAGGAAGGTGCTGACGGCGTTGCCCCAGGACGGCTCTTCGATCAGTGACTTGAGATTCTCGCTGAACTCGGCCAGTTCATTGACAATGACCGGCTGCGGGTCGGCGTCCGCCCCGTCCGCCCCCGCGGGCGTGGCGTCACCGGCGTTCTGGGCCTGATTCGGCGCGAGCGGCTCGGTCGCGGTCGGGTCGGTCTGGGTGGTCGCGGCGGTCATCGCGGGGATGGTAAACCACCGGCCGGGCCCGGTCACCCCGCGCGGCGTGCCCGGAGTGTGATCGCGGCGTTCAGATCGGCGTCTGCTGGTTCGGCGCGTTCTTGCGGTTGCGGGATTTTTCCCGGATCATCTCGAGCCGGCGCAGGTACTGGATACAGACCGTGACATAGGTCGCGTGGGACCAGGTCAGCGGCGAGACGGAGATCGGCGCGCCGGTGTAGGGGTCGAACTGCTCGGCCATGACGCCGCTGGGCAGGGCCCGTTTGACGCACCATTCCAGCAGCGGGAGGGCCTGGCGGAGTTCCTCGACGGTGTCGGCGGCCTCGATGTGGTACATGGCCTGCCACAGCGTGCAGATCACCCAGGGGTTGCCGGGCACATCGTCGGTCTTCTGGCTCTCGACCTGGTGGTAGTAGTCGCGCTCGTAGCGGGCGCAGCCGCCGATGGAGGTCTTGACCCAGAGGCGGTCGCGGAGCGAGTCCATCTCGTCGCGGATGATGGGGTCGCGGGGGTCCAGCCCGGCGATGGCGAAAAGCGCGTAGTTCGCGCTGTCGCGGGTCATATCCAGTCTGTAGGTCCCGTCGTCGAGCGGGACGGCCATGCGGGCGAAGGCGCGGCGCTCGGGGTGCCAGAGGTGGCGGCGCAGGGCGCCCTTCATCCGCTCGGCCCCCTCGCGGTATGCGGCGGCGCGGTCCGGCTCGCCGAAGTCGCGGGCGAAGGCGGCGGCGGCCTGGAGCGCGCCGATCGTCGACGCGATCGTGAAGGTGTGCACGCCGCGCCGTTCCTCCCACAGGTCCCAGCTCGGCAGGGGCAGCCCGTTGTGGTCGCGGTGCTGGAGCATCCAGTCGGCCGGGCGGACGATCAGGGACTGGTACAGCGTCTTGACGAACTCGACATCGCGGAACTGCTCGAAGTGGCGACGCAGCGCCCAGAGCGTCAGGGCGGTCTCGTCCTGCTGGATGGGCAGGATCTTCTGGCCGTCGATCATCCAGGGGTGCCACGAGCTGGCCAGGTGGCCCTCGGGCGTGTACTTGTGCAGGAAGTACGGCTCGTCCCGGATGCAGGACTGCGCGAAGCGGAAGAACGAGCGGCTCAGCTCGCTCTGGCCCGAGAGGATCAGGCCGTGGGCGACCAGCGCGCCGTCACGCATCCAGCAGTAGGAGTAGTGGTCGCCGGCGAAGTGGGTGATGTCGCTGTCGTTGGCGGCGATGATCGCCCCGCCGTTGTCGATCTGCGTGCGCAGGATGAGCTGGCTGCGGTAGAACAGGTCCCGGACCGGCTCGGGCAGCGGGGTGGTGTCGATCGGCTCCTTGCGGCACCAGAGCTTCCAGTAGGCCTCGGTGCGGGCGATCAGGCGGTCCGGGCCCTTGCGCCAGATGCGCTGGTTGAGGTTCTTGACATCGTCGTACGAGTGGCCGCAGGCGATCCAGCTCGTGACATGGCTCTCGCCGTTGGGTGCGAGCTGGAGGTTGAAGCCGACGGTGGCGTCGACGGATCCCTGGCTGATGGCGTTGCGTCCGAGCTGGCCGTCCTCGGCGTCGCGCCAGGTGCCCTCGGCGCCGCCGACGCGCTTGGCGCCGATAGCCCAGTGGTCGATGCCGCACTTGTGCTGGTCGCAGGCGTTGACGAGGAAGTACGAGTCGTCCTTGTACATGACGACGGCGGAGGTGGAGGGGTCGTAGTTGGCGGTGTCGCCCACGGGCGAGCCGTTGATGGACAGGTCCATGTGGAAGAACAGGCGGACATCGCGGGGCCGCCCGGCGAGATCGCGGATGGTGCAGCGCCGGAAGTAGACCGGGTCGCTGTAATCGACGACATCGTTGGAGATGATCTCCAGGGCCATGCCCTTGTGGACCAGGCGGACCTCGGTCGTCAGGGTGTCGGCCTTGTAGCGCAGGTCGCGCTCCCAGCCGTGGTCCTCGATCCAGGCGAACTTGCCGTCGGCCCAGACGCCGAAGCGCTGGACATGGCCGTCGGTGTGGTTGTGGCGACCGACGCGGGGGTAGTAGAGGTCGCGGACGCGGTAGCGGTCGTCGAAGGTGATCAGCAGGTCGCCGTTGCCGACGGGGATGTCACGGGGCATGGCAGGCTCGCGGGGTGGGTGGGGTGCGGGTGCGGGCGGCCCGGCGGGGCCGGAACGGATGAGATGGCACCCAGCATCATCGGTCGGATCGGGCGGCCCGGCCCGCCGGAAGGCCGAAAACCTCGTGAAATCCGGCGGATTCGGCTGGATCTTCCGGAGTATTACCCAGCCGCTGCCCGTCCCGACGGCAACCGGCGCCGCCAAAGCGGCGAACGGTGTGGTGAGCCGGGCCGGTTTGTGGTAGGCTCCTGATCTGGTATGCCCCGGTTCCGGGGTGGGTCTTCGTCCGTGCGGCGCCCCTGATCGCCCGGACCATCACATCGCGATTCGGCAAAAGGAGCCCGCCGTGCGTGGAGCGAAGTTGCGTGGGCGCGCGTTTACCCTGATTGAGTTGTTGGTGGTCATCGCGATCATCGCGATCCTGGTCGGCATTCTCATCCCGGCGATCTCCAAAGCCCGGACGAGCGCCCAGCTCGTCAAGAGCCAGGCCAACCTCCGGTCGCTGTCGCAGATCCAGGCGCTGTACGCGTACGACCATATGGACAGCTTCACGAACCCGTTCCCCATCCCCGGATATGTGCGGCAGGGCGGCGTGATGAACCTCGGCTGGGCTCAGGCCCGCAAACAGGGCAACAACTTCCGGTTTGAGTTCACGGCCCAGCAGGCTCCCGCCGCGTGGTACTCGGAGATGTACGGGTTTCACTGGTACAGTCTGACGGCGGACTGGCTCAGCCCGGGCGACTACCAGTCAGAGATCCAGTTCTCGCCGCTCGACAAGACGCTGATGACTCGGGTACACGACATCTGGATCAACAACCCAACCCTCACCATCGATCGGCTCATCTGGGACTGCTCGTATGTTCTGACGCCAACAGCCTGGTATTCGCCGGAACGGTACCGCACCAACAACCGGACACCGAGCGCTCGGTTTGATGCGAACCTGTCGCAAACCCGGCGCATGCGGTTTTCGGATGTCCGTTTCCCGGCCGAGAAGGTTTTGCTGTGGGAGCGGTTTGACTGGGGAAAGTCAACGCGTGAAGCATCAACGCACACGGTGCATTTCAACTTCAATATCTCGATCGGCACCGAGAAGAATCCCCCGCAGTGGAACAACCCGCAGGCCGAGCCCGCGGTGGCCTCGATCGACGGGAGCGTCCGCCGGATCTCGATCCGAGATATCTACGCTCGGATGTGGGAGGAGGAGGATCGCGGCATCGCGTTCCGTCCGACCGATGATTTCACGCCCGGCGTCGGCATGATGCGAACCTACTCCATGGACAAGGATGGCATGGAGATCGGCTATCAGCCCAGCGGCCAAGGTCTCTACCCCGCGCTGTTTTGGGCCACGCGCGACGGCATGCAGGGGCGCGATTTCTCGAGCAACTGAACCGCAGGGTCTAGGTCACTGCCCCGACAACAGGGCCTCGGCGAGGTCCTCGGGGCTCATGCCGTCGTTGTCTTCCGACCCGCTTTCCGCGGCCGGGCCCATCGCCTGGATCCGGGCCGCCGGGTCGCCGACATAGCCGACGCGCACGCCGAAGTTCTCGCCGATCTTGACCGCGCGCCCGTTGCCGATGGGCCGGTTGTTGATCCGGATCTCCAGGTCTTCTTCCGCGCTCTTGGCCAGCTCGATGATCGTGCCGGGGACGAAGTCGCGGACATCCCGGACGCGCATGACCCGCTCGCCGAGGACGACCACAAGCGGGACTTCGAGGCGCAGGATGGTGTCGATTTCGGTGGTCATGCGTCCTCCATATCGGTAGGATCTGCGCGTGGCTTCGGGCCCTGCTTGCCTTCAGAGGGAGGAAAGCAAGGGGCGTGCCGGGTGGGAGGATTCGGTGAGAGGGGGGGGTGGCGGGGGTTCGAGGAAGAGGCCCGCCCCCGGGGGGGGGGGGGGGGGGGGGGGGGGGGCCGGCGGCGGGGCCGCCGGCGCGCGGGGGGGGGGCGGGGGGGGGGGGGGGGGGGGGGGCCCGCCGCCCCCCCCCCCCCGGGGGGGGGCGGGGGCCCCCCCCCCGGCGGGGGGGGGGGAGGGGGGGGTTAGCCCTGGTACTTGCCGCAGATCAGGGTGACATTGTGCCCGCCGAAGCCGAAGGTGTTGTTCATGGCGTAGCGGACGGGCATCTCGCGGGCGGTGTTGGGGACCAGGTCGATGCCGTCGCAGTCGGGGTCGATGGTGTCGAGGTTGATGGTGGGGGCGACGATCGAGTCGTTGATGGCGTGGAGGCAGGCGATCATCTCGACCGCGCCGGAGGCGCCCAGGGTGTGGCCGTGGATCGACTTGGTGGAGGACATGACCAGGCCCCCGCCGAGGCGGGAGCGTTCGCCGAAGATCTTCTTGACGGCGGCGACCTCGGCCTTGTCGCCCAGGGGGGTGGAGGTGCCGTGGGCGTTGATGTAGTCGATCTGGTCCTGGTTGAGGCCGGCGTCCTCCAGGGCCCATTTCATGGCGTTGCCGGCGCCGCGTCCCTCGGCGTCGGGGGCGGTGATGTGGCCCGCGTCGGAGGAGTTGCCGAAGCCGACGAGTTCGCCGAGGATGGTCGCGCCACGGGCCCGGGCGTGCTCCTCGGACTCAAGGACGAACATGGCGGCGCCCTCGGCGAGGACGAAGCCGTCGCGGTCGACATCGAAGGGGCGGCTGGCCTTCTCCGGGGCGTCGTTGCGGGTGGACAGGGCCTTCATGGTCATGAAGGCGCCGACGCACAGGGGCGTGACGGCGGCCTCGGCGCCGCCGGCGATCATGACATCGGCGTGGCCCCGGCGGATGTAGCCCATGGCGTCGCCGATGGCGTGGCCCGAGGAGGCGCAGGCGGTGGCGTGGGCGGAGGCGGGGCCCTGGAGGTTGAAGCGGATGGAGATGTTGCCCGTGACGGCGTTGACCATCAGCCGGGGCACGGTGAAGGGGGAGAGCCGGGCGGGGCCCTTGCTGTGGAGGACGACGACGCCGTCCTCGATGGTCTGGATGCCGCCGATGCCCGAGCCAATGACGATGCCCCGCCGGGTAGGGTCGCCCGCGGTGAAGTCCAGGCCGCAGTGGCGGACGGCTTCCTCGGCCGCGCCCATGCCAAGCAGGGTGCACCGGTCGATGCGTTTGGCTTCCCGGTGCTCGAGGAAGTCGGGGGTCCAGTCCCGGACCTGGCCGGCGATGCGGACGGTCCAGCCCTGGAAATCATCGAAGTTGGGCAGGTCGATGGAACGGATGCCGGAGCGTCCGTCGCGCATGGCAGCCCACGATCCGGGCGCGGTATGGGCCAGATCGGTCAGCGCGCCGTACCCGGTGATCACGACGCGTCGTCCGTGCGAGTGGGTCATGGTGGGTCTGGCTCCGGGTGACGCGGGCGCGGGCCCCGCCGGGGCGGGGGGTTGCCGGGGGGCGGGGTCCGGGCCCGTCGGGGTCCTGGGAGCGGTCTTACTCGACGCCCTGGGCCTGTTTGATGAAGTCGATGGCCTGGCCGACGGTCTGGATCTTCTCGGCCTGCTCGTCGGGGATGGAGGTCTCGAACTCGTCCTCGAACTCCATGACCAGTTCGACGGTGTCGAGCGAGTCGGCGTTGAGGTCGTCGACGAAGTGGGTGTCGCGGGTGATCTTGGCCTTGTCGGCGCCCATCTGCTCGGCGACGATCTCGATCACCTTCGATTCAATTTCCTGTTCGGTCACTGGGTCGTCTCCGGGTGTGCGTCCGGGGGGAGTGCAGGACGCACGGCGCGTCCTGATCGGACCCCCTCGATCGCAGGCCGCGATTCTAGCCGCTCCTGCCCACGCTGCCAAACCGCCACGAACGGCCCTCGACACCCCTAAACAGGGGGACTTGGTTGGCCGGGTGGTGTTCGCGGACCGGATCATTCCCACCAAGCGTCGGGTTCAGCCGGGGAGAGTCCCGCAAGACGCGTCGAAAGGCCCTCTGGCGGCGAGGACTGGGCCGGAACGGTCGATGCAGTCGCACGGCCCCGTCTGGACCACGGGCCGGTCTGGGAGGACAGGGATGGGAGCGATGCCCAAGGAGCCCGAAGCGTTCGCCGAACAGGTCGCCCGGCTCATCCAGCGGATGCAGCCGGGGTACCGGATCGACCGGGTGGGGCCCAGGGAGCTGCTCGTCAACGGACGACGGCTGGACCTGGAGAACCTGTTCCGGATGGTTGCGCATGAGCCGGATCGTGGGACCGATATCGTCGAGCACTTCCTGGACCAGCTCTTCACGGGCGAGTCACTGGAAGTGGGGGACACGCCGTTCGAGGTGGCCCGGGCGCGGGTGATGCCGCGGATCCAGCCGGAATCGATCTTCCAGCACCTCAGCCGGGATCTGGTGGCCCATGTGCCGTTCGTGAACGACACGGTGGTGGTGTTCGTGCTGGACATGCCGCACATGACGGTGAGCATCACGACCGACCAGGTGCTGCGGTGGGGCATCACCGTGGAGGAGCTGGACGACCTGGCGCGGGAGAACCTGGAGCTGTACGCCCCGGAACTGGACATGCAGGTGATCGACTCGGCCGAGGGCGGCCGGGCGGTGATCGTGGCCGAGCAGGACGGGTACGACGCGGCCCGGTTGTTGCTGAGTGATCTGCACATCCGGCTGGCGGCCAAGCTCGGCAAGGATTTCTATGTGGCCACGCCGGCGCGGGACATGTTCATCGCGATGAGCTGCGAGCCGGAGGAGTTCGTCACGCGGCTGAAGGATCGGGTCAACGAGGACTTCTCGCGCCTGCCCTATCCGATCACCAAGGACCTGTTCCTGGTGACGCGAGACGGCGTCGCGGGGACGACCTGGATGCGCAAGAAAGCCGCCTGAGTTTCAGGCGGCCTCGGCGGCCGGCGCGGGCGAAGGGGAGGCCCGCGTCGGCGTCGCCGTGCGCTGGGGGAAGACCGCCATCGCGATCGGCAGGGCGAGGAGCGAGGCGGCCGCGCCCAGCGGGAGCGCGAGCGGGGCGATGAGCAGGATGAGGATGCTGTGGAGGGGGTCCGCGCCGGACAACGCGCCCGCGGTGTAGGCGATCGGCAGGGCGTGCCCGATCCACGCGGGCAGCTTGATGCTCAGGAGAAAGCCGAGGCCGACGCGGCGGGCGTTCCACCAGGCCAACGCCGCCGACCCGAGCGCCAGGATCATCGCCATGCCGATCAGGATCGGCAGGTCGCGCTGGTTGGCGGGGTGGGCCCAGATGGCGGGCGTGAGCGAGAGCAGCGCCAGGACGATCGGGAGCGCGGGCAGCCACCACGGCACGCGACGGGGCGGCCCTTCCGTGGCCGGCTGGGTGGGCGCGGTCAGGCCGGGGAGGCCGCACTCGGGGCAGGGGGCGGCGGGGGAAGGCAGGCCGCTTCGGTCATAGGCGCAGCCGCGGCAGGCGTCCGGGCCGAGGGCGGCATGCCGCGTGATCCGGCGGTGGATCAAGACCTGGGTCGCGATCAGGGCGGCGGGCGGCAGCACCAGAACGGAGGCGAGGAGCAAGGGCAGGAGCATGGATGGCCTTTCCCGTTCGGGCGTGGCGGGGGCCACGCCGGGCGTGCCCCGTGGGTATCGGACGCATCGGCCTTGCTGTTGAGGGGGATCGCGGCGTGCCCGACACTCCGGGCCGGGCGGCGGATACGCTTGGCCCGTGATCCTGCTCATCGACAACTACGACAGCTTCACCTGGAACCTGGTCCAGCGGCTGGGGGAGATGGACCGCACGCTCGAGCCGGGCCGGGACCTGGTGGTGGTGCGCAACGACGAGATCGATCCGGCGTCGATCGACGCGATGGACGGGGGGCGGGGGCCGAGCCACATCCTGATCTCGCCGGGCCCTTGCACGCCCAAGGAGGCGGGGATTTCGAGCGATGTGATCCGGGGGTACGCGGGGCGGGTGCCGGTTCTGGGCGTGTGCCTGGGGCACCAGTGCATGGCGGACCTGCATGGGATGACGGTGGGGCGGCACCCGGTGCTGATGCACGGCAAGACCAGCCCGATCCGGCACGACGGGCGGGGGGTGTTCGCCGGGATCCCCAGCCCAACGGTGGTGGCGCGGTACCACTCGCTGGTGGTGGCGCGGGAGACGGTGCCGTCGGGGCCTGACGATGAGGGGAACCGGTGGGAAGTCTCGGCGTGGTGCACGGACCTGGTGGGCGGGGTTCAGACCGAGGTGGTGATGGGCCTGCGCCGGGTTTGGGCGGACGCGGGCCGGCAGCCGCTGGAGGGCGTGCAGTTCCACCCGGAGAGCTTCATGACGCCGGAGGGGCCGGCGATGCTGTGGAACTTCCTGCGGACGGGCGCGCGGGGGCGGGATGTGCCCAGGCCGGGGGCGTTGGCGGCGGCGGCGGGGTGAGGGGATCGTGGGGTGGTGGATGTGCTCGGCCCTGCGGGCCGAGGGGGGGCGGGCGGCCCCCCCCCCCCCGATTAGGGGGCGGGCGGGGGGCCGCCCCCGCGCAAAACCGGCCCGAAACTAGTGCCCTGCGAGAAACCCCCCC
>JAFIFX010000020.1 GCA_020831805.1 Planctomycetota bacterium
CTCGTCCCCGTCGCTGACGCTCAGGGCTTCTTTCGGGCTCGGCGCATCGCGGCTCTCGGCCGTCTCCCTGCCGCGGTCCACGCACGAGTTTCACGCGGGATCCGTCTGATCCGCCGGGGGGGGCGGGGGGGCGGGGATCCGGGCGTCAGGGCGATTCGACCATGCCGCGGTAGGTGAAGCCGGCGTCGGTGACGATGTGCTCGAGCGACGCCGGGGCGACGGCCGCGCCGCTGGTGGGGGTGATGAAGACCCGTCCGGCGCGGAGCACGACGCGGGCCTCGGACACACCGCTGACGGTGCGCAGGCGTCCGGCGAGCATGTCGGCGCAGACGGGGCAGTCCACGCCATCCACACGCAGGGTGATGGTCTCGCCGGGCCGGGGCGTCGGGGTCTGATCCCCGGGTGAAGTCGGGGGGGGCGGGGGGGCGGGGGGGCGGGAGACCTGCGGGCCGCGCTCGCCGGGCGGGAGCGGGTCGATATCCCAGGTGCTGCAGCCGGCGAGCAGCACCGTTGCGACGATGCCGAGCAGGATGGCGGGGCTCGTGCGGAGCATGACAAAGTCTATGGGCGATCGCAGATCGGGAATCACCGGGCGGGCCTTCCGGCCGCGCCCGGCGGGGGAGGACGGGGGTTAGAACAGCACGCGGACGCCCAGGGCCAGGCCCCACTTGGTCTCCGCGCGGTGATCGATGTCACGGGCGGCGGGCAGGATGACCGAGGCCTCGGCGGCCCAGCGTCGGGCCTCCCACAGCAGGCCCGGGGCCAGCCGCCACTCCGTGTCGCCGTTGGTCTCGTAGTCGACGAACGACTCGATGACCGCATAGAAGGAGCCGGCGGTGTCGCTGGTGTAGGCGGCGGGGCTGAGCCGGTAGAGGTAGCTGGTCTCGATGGTCAGCAGGTCGTCGCGGCCCATGCCGGCGCTGACCGGGTTCTCCAGCCCGTCGGTGGCGAACTGGTAGCGTGCCGCGGCGTTGACGCCGTGGCGGCCCTCGACCATGGTGAAGACCAGCCCGAGGAACGGGTCGACGCCGTCGGTGGAAAGATCGCCCGAGCCGGTGGGCAGGCGCACGCCGCCGAGGGCGGCCAGGCGACGCGTCTCGATCGGGCCGGTGTCGTGCTGCCAGAAGCGCCACTTGAGGCCCAGGCTGATGTCGCCCAGCCCGGCCGCGTTCGCGGCGCTGTCGCTCCGGTCCCGCTCGCGCACAGCCGGGATGTCCGCGACCGCGGCCAGCGCACCGGTCAGCCCCAGCGTCAGGCGTGTGTTGAGGACGAGCCGGTCGATGTCGCGGTCGTCGAGTTCGTAGCGGGTGAAGCGCACCTGCTCGCGGAAGGTGATGCGGCCCTTGGGCGGCTGGGTGGCGGCCTCGGACAGGTTGGCCTCCTGGGCGTGCGCGCCCGGAGCGGCCAGGCCCAGTGCAAGCCACCCGGCGAGCGCGAGGGCCCGCCGGGCGTGGGTGCCGGTGGTCATGGGCTTACTCCTTGATGCGCATGCCGCGGTACGAGAAGCCGCCGTTGGTCACCGCGCGGGTCAGCGCCCGTCGCGAGACGGTGGCGCCCTCGGCGAAGGTGACATCGACGGTGCCGCTGTCGAGGTTGACCTTCGAGTCGGTCACGCCGTCGACATCGGTCAGCAGCACATAGATCGACTCGGCGCACATCGGGCAGCCGAGACCCTCGACGGACATGACCACGCCGGGGCCGGTGATCTGCTCGGGCAGGTCCTGGTCGAGTTCGGCGCGGGTCTGGGTCGAGCCGCAGCCGGTGGCGAGCAGGGCCGCGGACAACGCGAAGCCGGAGAGGGCCGCGGCGGCGAGGCGGGCGGCACGGTGATTCAGAGAAAACATGGTGATTCCTTTCGGTTCCGGCGCGCCGGGCGGCGCGCGGGTGGGTGTTCTGTCACGGACGATGGATGCACGCGCGGGGACCGCGCGGGCTAGGTCGTCCAGACGCACACCACGGAAAGGAAGTCACCGACAGGAGCAGCGTGGCTCGGCGGGGCGCGGGGGGCAGCGTCGCGGAGCAGCGTCACGGGAGTGAGGGCCTCGCGCCAGACGGGGCCGGCGCTGACACCGACCGGCCGCGGCAGATCGCTCTTGGTCGGCGGGACCGCCGGGGCGGGGTCCCGGTCCGGGCCGGGGTCGTTGATCGTGCACGGGCAGGCGTCGAACGCCGAGCACAGCGGGCAGCAGTCGCCGGCCAGCGGGCAGGACGCCGTCTGCTGCGAGACGAACCGGCTCGGCTCCGGCGACAGCATCACCACGCCCCGCAGGGGGTGGATCAGCAGCAACAGGATCAGGAACCAGTGGGCCGTCATCGGTTCGGATCACCCCGCTTCGTGTCCGGATTATTCCCGCCAGGATTCACGGGGGGCGCGGCGGGCTTCGGCGCAGGGTGGAGGCTTTCCCGCACCAGCATGAGGGCCTGGCGGATGGCCCGGCGTTCGGCCCGGGCCAGGTGCAGGGCCCGCTTGCCCATGCTCGACGCGACCGCTTCGAGTGTTTGGGGCGGGTCGCCGCTGAACCCGAACCGGCGGGCGAGCAGGTCCCGGTCGTCGGGCTCGAGCCGGCCCAGCACGCCCGCTATGCGCGGATCGGGACCGAGCCAGGCCTGCCAGGGCGCGATCCGCCGGGTCCAATCGGGCACGGGGACGCCCGCGGGGGTGCGTCGGGCGGCCCGGCCGGGCTCGGCGGTGCGGGCGATGTCGGGGATGCCGGCGGCCCAGCGGCTCAGGGCCAGCGAGACGGGCGCGGCCAGGCGCCCGCCGCGGGCCGGGTCGTGGCGGTCGATGGCGTCGGCCACCACCGCGATCGCGCCCATCGCCAGGTCGCGCGAGCGGGCGGGCCCGAGCGCGTCGAGCGGCCCGCCGAGGCGCTGCTCGAGGGTGTCGATCGCCAGCCGGAACTGGGACTCGGCCAGCACGGCCTTGATCATGGCGGCCCGGCGGAGCAGGGTCTCGATCTCGTCCAGGTCCGCGCCGGAGACCGAGGCGGTGGGCAGGGCGCCGATGCGGGCCCCGGCGGCGGTGACGAGGGCGCGGTAGGCCTGCATCCGGGCCCGCTCGGCGGCCGGGGGGACGGCGTGGCGCACGCGCATCCGCTCGATGAGGGCGGCCAGCTCGGTCGGCGCGTCGGTCAGCCGGTCGATCCGGGCGGCGGGCTGCTCGCAGGCGGGGCCGGGGTCCGAGGAACCGTCCGCCGGGAGGCTCAGATCGCGGAGCAGGTCGGCGCGGCCCTCGTTGAGGGCCCGGATGACGGCGCTCTTGCGCCGCCCGGCCCGCTGGGCGAGCCGGGCGGGTTCGATGCCGCGGGCGACGGCGCGGACCGCCAGCAGGCGCTCGCGCCGGGTCGGGGGGCCGGGCTCGGGGAAGAGCGGGTCGGACCGGGACTCGTCGGCCCGGCGGAGCAGGCGACGCACGCCCTCGTGGCTGCGCCCGGTCCGGGCGGCGAGGCGCTGGGCCACGCGGTTGAGCGACCAGCCGAAGCGGCCGCGGTAGCGTTCGGCGCGGCGGAGCAGGCGGTCGGCGTCGGTCGGTTCGAGCCTGGAGAAGCGGGCCGCCTTGCCCAGCCGGTCGGCGTGGCGCCGCTCGAAGGCCTCGACCCCGGCCCGCGAGAAGACCAGGGCCCGGTGGCCCGAACCGAGGTCGACCCGGCGGGCGACCAGGCCGAGCCGCCGGTAGCGTTCGAGCGTGCGTCGGGTGATCCCCCACCGCTTGGTCAGCGTGACGACGGTCTCGCAGGGCTCGGACAGGTCCGCCTGGGTCAGACCGGCGGACTCCGAGAGCCGCTCGGCCAGGGCGGAGAGGTCGCCCCGCAGGGCGGCGCCGGGCAGCATGCGGGGGGTGGCGATCTCCGGGCGGTAGCCGGTGATGCGGAAGACGATGAAGTCCTCGGGGTAGAGCCCGTCGTCCTCGATCTGGGCGGCCAGCTCGTCGATGCGGTCGAGGTGGCGCACGAGGGAGCGGCGCGAGCCGAATCGGAGCTGCTCGCCCAGCTCGGCGATGACCTCGGTCCTGGGTGCGCTGACTCTGGGCATGGGACGGTTCCGACGGGCCATCGGCCCGGACGCCCGGGCGGCTGCTGAGCCTATCTGTGCGTCGGCGGGCGGGGCGTGGTTCGGGCGGATGTCCCGGATTCGGGCGCGGGGGCGGGCCGCGGGCGGTACCATCGGGCCTTGTGGACGATCCGACACACCACATCGGGGCCCGCGGCCTGCCTGTCGGGCCTCATTTTTTGCGTCGGTGGACGCGCGAGCACCCGGACGCCTGGCTGAACATCATCGGCGCGTTGATCGGCGTGGCGACGGCCGTCGGCGCGATCGCGTTCGATGCGGGGCTGACCTGGGCCGAGCACACGAGCGAGCATTATCAGGGCGTGCTGCAGATGGAGGGGCGGGGCATCTGGGTGCTGCCGCTGATCCCGATGCTCGGGGCGTTGATCACGGGGGTCCTGGTGTACTTTTTCGCGCGGGACGCGGCGGGGCACGGCGTGCCGCAGGTACTCGACGCGATCGTGCGCCGGGGCGGGGAGATCCGTGCGAAGACGGGGATCGTCAAGGTGCTCGCGTCGATCGCGACGGTGGGCTCGGGCGGTTCGGGCGGGGCGGAGGGGCCGATCATCCAGATCGGGTCGATGATCGGCTCGGTGATCGCGCGGGCGCTGGGCATCGCGCGGGCGCAGGTGGGCACGCTGGTGGGCTGCGGGGCGGCGGCGGGGATCGCGTCGATCTTCAACGCGCCCATCGCCGGGGTGTTTTTCGCGGTGGAGATCCTGCTGCGGGACTTCTCCCTGCGTGTGTTCACGCCGATCGTGATCGCCAGCGTGTTCGCGACCGGGCTGACGCAGGTGATCTTCGCGGAGAACGAGGCGATCTTCGCGGTCGAGCTGCCGCGGTATGTGTTCACGCCGGCGGAGCTGCCGGCGTTCATCGTGCTCGGGCTGCTGTGCGCGGTGGGGTCGTGGCTGTTCACCTGGGTGCTGCACAGGGGCGAGGATCTGGCCGAGCGCCACATCCGCGTGCACCCGATCTTCCGGCCGGTGGCCGGTGCGTTCCTGCTCGGCCTGCTGGGGATCGCGGGGCTGATGCTCTTCCGCGGGGCGGGCACGACGACGCCGGGGCTGGAGACCGGGGCGGTGCCGAGCTTCTTCGGCAACGGGTACGCGACGATCCGCCAGTTGCTCGAGCCCGGCGCGTACCTGAGCGGGCTGGCGTGGGGGGCGGCGGGGCTGCTGCTGGTGCTCACGGGCTTCAAGATCCTCGCGACGACGCTGACGCTGGGGACGGGCGGCTCGGGCGGGGTGTTCGCGCCGAGCCTGTTCGTGGGGGCGACCATCGGCGGGGGCTTTGGCATCGCGCTGGACACGCTGGGGCTGATGCCCGAATCGGCCACGCCGGCGCAGTACGCGCTGGTGGGCATGGCCGCCCTGGTCGCGGGGACCACCTTCGCGCCGATGACGGCGATCCTGCTGCTGTTCGAGATCACGCGCGAGCCGAAGGTGCTGGCGCCGATCATGCTGGCGGCGATCGTCTCGACGATGCTCAGCCGCAAGCTGATGCGCGACTCGATCTACACCGCCAAGCTGCGCCAGCAGGGCGTGCGGATCGGCACGGGGCGGGACCTCTCGGTGCTGCGGCATGTGCATGTGTCGTCGGTCGCGTCGACCTCGCTGCCGCGCGAGCCGATCTACGCCTCGGACCCGTTGAGCAAGCTGATCACGCTGCACGCGTACCACAACATCCCGGATTTCCCGGTGGTCGACGACGCGGGGCGGTACATCGGCATGGTGACCGGCGCGGACATGCGCACCGCGCTGATCGACCGCGAGGCGATCCCGCTCCTGCTGGTGGCCGAGCTGATGCGCACCGACCTGCCGACCGTGCGGGCGGACGAGACGCTGGACGCGGCGCTGGAGAAGTTCGCCAGCCACGATGTGTCCAGCCTGTGCCTGGTCGACGCGTTCGAGGGGACGCGCCCGATCGCGCTGATCACGCGGGCGAAGGTGATGGCCCGCTACCACGCCGCGCTGGATGAGGATTGACATGGGATTCGAGAACGCCCCGAAGATGTCGAGGCCGTCCGAAACCGAGGTGTCCGGCACGCGGCCCGGCGTCGACCCGGCCCGGCCCGCCGCGAGGTACCGCGGCGCGGGCGCGTGGGCGCTCGGGATCGGGATCCCGGCGTTCTGCTTCTGGTACATCGCGCCGGTCGTGATCGTGATCGGCGTCATCGGCATCGTGCAGGGCGCCAGAACGGGCGACAAGCGGGACAGAGGCTTTCGCGATCGCCGGGCTGACCCTGGCCCTGCTCGGGCTGCTGCTGGCGGGGATGCGTCTGCTCACGAGTGTGGCCGCGACGCTGTGAGCGGAGCGGCTTCGCGGCGCGTGGCCCGCTCAAACCGTGCGCGGCTTTTTTGGGTTGCGGTGCTCACTCGCGCACGCGGCCGCCGGTGAAGACCCGGCCGGGGTACAGCTCGTCGTAGCACACGAAGACCTGGCCGGGCTCGAGCCCCAGGCAGCCGGCCAGCGTGCGCCCGACGGCCTCGACGGTGCGGGCGATCACCTCGTCGGAGCGCCCGTGGAAGGCGGAGATGCGGGCGATGGGGTCGTGGGATTCCTGCGGCTGGGTCGCGGGGGCGTGGCCGCGGACGACATAGCCGCCCGGCGCGATGGGCTTCCAGACGGCCCAGACCACGCCGGGCTCGCACTCGATGGCCGACGCGAGCGCGAGGGCGACGCGGTCGAGCACCTTGGGGATGTCCACGGACGCGGGCTGGGGCAGTGCGGCGATCTCGACGATGGGCATGGCGTGAGCGTATCCCGGCGCCCGGTGCCGTGCTCTTCGTCCGCGAAGAGCACGCCTTCCGACCCGAGGTCACCACAGAGCACACGGAGCACACAGAGAAACACAGAGGCCGGAGCAAACCCGGATCCGGACCCCGGCCACAGCTTCTCTCGCCGGGTGTTGTGCTCCTCGTCCGCGCGGAGCACGCCCTCCGCGGACAAGACCAAGCCCCATCCCCGCACGCGCGTTCGGGGCTCTTTCTTCCTAACCTTGCCCATGCCCAACCCGAGCCCCCACGACACCTACACCTCCCCCCTGGCCAGCCGCAACGCCAGCCCCGAGATGCTGCGGATCTGGTCGCCGCGCCACAAGTTCAACACCTGGCGGCGCATCTGGCTGGCCGTGGCCGAGGCCCAACAAGCCTGCGGCCTGCCCATCACCGACGAGCAGATCGCCGAACTCCGCGCCGTGGTCGAACGCGGCATCACCGACGAAGAACTGGCCCGGGCCGCCGAACTCGAACGCGACCTCCGCCACGATGTCATGGCCCATGTCCACTGCCTGGGCGAGCAGTGCCCCAAGGCCAAGCCGATCATCCATCTGGGGTGTACGAGCCAGGATGTGGTGTGCAATGCGGATCTGACAAGTCTCTATCTTGCCGCGTCACTCATCGAGTCGAAGCTGTTCCGAGTCGTGATCGCGTTCGGTGAGCGGGCTCGGTCATACACCTCCATGCCGACGCTCGGCTTCACGCACTATCAGACGGCCCAGCCGCTGACTGTCGGCCGACGATTCGTTCAATGGGGATATGACCTTTCTCTGTTCGAGCATGCCCGCCTGTTTTACCTTTCGCAGCTGCGTGGCATTCGTGGCGCGACGGGGACACAAGCATCGTTTGTTTCTCTCTTCGGGGGAGACCTCGACTCCGTCGACGAGTTCGAATCACGATTTATCGAACGAATTTTGGAGTATACCGGACGAGGAAACGACGCCGGATTCGAGAGTTTTGTGAAGACAGATGACGCTATTGAGCACGATCACAAGCTACACCTCGCGGTTACTCAAGCGTTTGGCCCCGAAGACATGCTGGAGAAGATCAAGGTTTCGAGAGAGCGGGCACTCGCTGAGCCAATAGACCAACGGATCAGTCATGCACGCCAAGCACACCTCGAAAGCACGACTTTCAGCATCACTGGCCAAACTTATCCGCGCGTGATCGACGCCATCACGCTCGCCGACCTCGCCTCCGTCGCCTCCGTACTCCACAAGATCGCCACCGACATCCGCCTGCTCTCCAACCGCAAGGAGCTCGACGAGCCGTTCGGCAAGAGCCAGATCGGCTCGTCCGCCATGCCCTACAAGCGCAACCCGATGAAGTGCGAGCGCATCTGCGGCCTGGCCCGCTTCGTCATGAACATGGTCGGCAACGCCTACGACACCGCCGCCACCCAGTGGCTCGAACGCACGCTCGACGACTCGGCCAACCGGCGCCTGTCGCTGCCCGAGTCCTTCCTCGCCCTCGACGGCTGCCTCGACCTGATGCACGAGGTCGCGTCCGGCCTGGTCGTCAACGAGGCCATGGTCCGCAAGAACCTGATGGAAGAACTGCCCTTCCTGGCCACTGAGAACATCCTGATGGAGGCCGTCAAGGCCGGCGGCGACCGCCAGGACCTGCACGAGGCCATCCGCGTCCACGCCCAGGCCGCGGGACACCGCGTCAAGCAGGAAGGCCTCGACAACGACCTGCTCGACCGGCTGAAGAAAGATCCCGCGTTCAAGAGCAAGGCCCGCGGCGGCCAACTCGACCACGACCTGAACTGGGACAACCTGATGGACCCCATGCAGTATGTCGGGCGCAGCGTCGAGCAGACGGAGCGGTTCATCCGGGAAGTCGTCGATCCGCTGCGCGAGCGGTACGCCGACGAACTGGCGAGCCTCGGCTCGTCCGACCGCGGCGTGTAGGCTCCACCCGGGGGCGGGGGGCGGGGGGCGGGGGGCTACTGCTCCCTGTGCTCGGCGAAGATGCCCCGGGAATCGTCGTCGTCCGAGCTGCCGCCGGGGCCGGCGCGGCCGGTCAGCTCGTAGTAGAACCAGGGCGTCCACAGCGCGACCATCACGATGATCGTGACGACGGCGGCGACGAAGTACTGGCCCATGCCGCAGGCCGCGCCGACGGCGGCGGTGCACCAGACCGAGGAGGCGGTGGTCAGGCCGCGGACGGACTTCTTGGAGTGCAGGATCGCCCCCGCGCCCAGGAAGCCCACGCCCGAGATGATGTAGCTGAGCACGCGGGTGGGGTCGGCGATGGTCGCCCCGCCGGAGGCGTAGTCCTCGATCACGCGGACGCCGGTCAGGGCGAACGCGGCGGCACCGACCGAGATGAGCATCATCGTGCGCGAATCGGCGGGCTTGTCCGCCCGGCCGCGCTCCCAGCCGATCAGGATGCCGAGCACCCCCGCCACCACCAGACGCAACCCAATCTCCCAGAGCACCGGCGGCGGGGGCAGCCCGGGCAGATCCGCCACCGTCAGGACCGTGAAATGGGCCGCTGGGGTCCACATCTTGTTCAAATCATAACACGCCCGGGTGCCGGGTTCACCCGGGCGAGGTTTCTTCCTGGCCCTGATTGGGGGGGTCTGGGGTTTAGTTGATGAACCGGAAGGTCATCGGGTAGCGGTAGAACTCGCCCCGGTTCGCGGCGATGGAGGCCATGATCATGCCGATCAGACCGAGCGGGTAGACCAGCAGCAGCAGCAACCCGCCGATGCCGCAGGTGATGATCGCCAGCGGGATGGCCAGCACGCTGTAGAGCACCAGGGTGATGTGGAAGTTGAGCGATTCGCGGGCGTGGTCATCGAGGTAGGCGGACTGCTCGCGCTTGACCAGCCAGATGACCAGCGGGGCGGCCAGGGCGACCACGGGCGCGATCAGGTGGGCCAGCACGGAGAGGTGGGCGAGCATGGCCCAGGTCCGCTCGTCGTCGGTGACGGCCGGGTCGTAGAGCCGGCCCCGGGCGTTGACGGGATAGGTCGGTGCGTGCTGGGAAGGGTCGGCCATCATCAAGAAACCCCTGCGTGGTCGGGCCGCCACGGTCCGGCCCGTGGGCTGATTGGGTGCGGGGCCGGGCGGATTTCACCCAGCCCCTCCGACCGGGCCGGATCACTGCCCGAACAGGTTCTTCGCCCCGAACATCCCCTGCTCCTCGAAGTAGGTCAGGGCGTCGGCGACGGAGTCGAAGACCTTGGTGGCCGTCTCGGTGATGAAGGGCGAAGGGTTCTTCTTGGGCTTCCAGACGACATAGACCTCCTTGGCGTGCTCCCAGGCGTGCTGGAGCTCGCGCTCCACGCCGCTGGACAGGCCGGGGATGATCTTGCCGGACTCGCTGGTCAGCTCGGGGACGAAGGAGATGATCATGTCGGACTGGTCGATGAGCTTGAAGTCGCGCATGTAGATCTGGCCGTCGATGTCGCCGGCGATGTCGAGCACCTCGCGGGTGCGCATGCGGATGGGCTTGGTGTCGTGCTGGACGCCGCCGAGCTGGTGGGGCATGTGATCGAAGAAGTCCTTGCCCTCCTTGACGGCGTCGAGGGCGCGGTCGAGCAGGAGCTTCTCGTCGACATCGCCGGGGTCGAAGGTGATGAAGTGCTCGGCCAGCTCGGCGCGGAAGGCGTCGATCTCGGCCATGACCTCGGGCATGTCGACGACATGGGACATGGGGAAGGACGGGTAGACCTTGCGCATCTCCGGTCGGCAGAGCAGGCGGAACATGGTGCGCTCGGTGCTGGCGAAGCGGCCGCGGGAGACGATGTAGAACTTGCTGCCGGGGATGGCCTGGCTCATGATCTCGGTGGCGAGGATCTCCTCCTCGCGCCAGACCATGCAGTCCTTGAGGGTCGCGTCGATGTCGTGCTCGTCGTGCAGGCGCTGGTGGACGACCTCGATGTTGTCGACTAGGCAGATGAACAGGTCGGGGCGGAGCTTGGCCATCTGATCGAAGTCGAAAGCGCTGAACAGGCCGTGGCGCCAGCGGAAGGTGGCGTGGGTGTTGACGACCATCGTCTCCATGTCGCGCGAGTCGGCGATGATGTCCTTGAACGCGGCCCGGCGGAGGCTGGTCAGGCGGGAGAGCGGCAGGTCGAGGATGCGGCCCGGGCGGACATCGCGCGCCTCGGCGTACATCATGTCGCCGAGGTGGAACAGGGGGATGGACTCGCCCTGCGACCCGGCGAAGCGGGCCACGGCGTTAAGGTAAGGCTTCTTGTCCATGCCGACCTGGCCGGTGACGATCGCGCGCATGTGGTATCTCCTTGGCGGGCGGGATGATAGATGGCGGTCCCCGGCCGCGGCCAGCGGGTCGGGCGACTCTGAACCAAGACCGAATCAGGGAACCGGCCACGGGGGTCCTGCGGATGGACCGTCACGCCAAGCGGCCCGCCGGAAGAGCGGGCCCCCCTCGCCGCGGGCGGGGGCTGCACAGGGGACGCGGCCGGGGACGCCGCCGACACGCCGGCCCGAAACCGCCGGCCAGGGGACATGTTATGAGACGAGGCTTCACGCTCATCGAGCTGCTGGTGGTGATCGCGATCATCGCGATCCTGATGGGGATCCTGATCCCGGCGATCGGCGCCGCGCGCCGGACGGCCCAGTCGGCCGTCGGCAACGCCAACCTGCGGACCATGTCGCAGGTCCTCGTGATATACACCCAGCAGAACCAGGACGCCTTCCTGAACCCCTTCGGCCACGGTAAGCAGTACAACGACCAGGGCGCCCTGGACTACAACGACGCCCTGTCCACGGACAAGGTGACCCGCTGGAACTTCAACGCGCACCCGATCACGCCGCAGTGCACGACCGAGTACTTTGCGGTGTACTGGTACAGCTACCTGGCCGAACTCGACGGCCAGTCGCGGATCCGAGAGGAGCAGATCGCGCCGGCGGACGCCACGCTTGTCTCGCTGGCGAGGGACATGCGAAATCGCCGCGAGATGCTCCGCCAGGAACTGCTCTGGCCGTCCAGTTATCTGCTCTCCCCGACGCTGTGGAGTGATTCGGCCCGCTACCCCGGCGGCGCCCGGCTGCCCATGGACGCCCCCTTCGTGCGGACCCAGACGCTCTCGGCGGTGACCTACCCCGAACGCAAGGTGCTGGTCTGGGAGCGGATGGATTTTCTCCAGCGTGAGCGTTCCCTGATGTGCGACGAGGATGCCGGACGGACCGAGCCGATGCCGCCCGCGTGGAACAACCTTCGCGCCAACCCGGCGGTCGCCCTCTCCGACGGAAGCGTCCGCAAGGTCCAGATGTCGAGGCTGTATGAGGCCGCAAGCCAGGACCACAGCCTGAACCCCTCCGGCGGCGTTTCGGTGCCGGACGAACTCCACATCCTCGGGAACGAGGCCGGGGAGGACATCGTGCCGGGGTACGGGCGCCTGGGGGGCTCGGACCTGAACTACCCCGCGTTCTTCTGGGCGACGCGCCACGGCGTGCGTGGCCGTGACCTGGCCCCCTGACGAGCAGGAGGCGGGCGGACCGTGGGGTTCTTCGAAGACAAACTCGGTGCGTTGGGCCGCGCGATGGACGCGGGGGCCGCGCTGGTCGCTGAGCGAAGTCGGAACCTCGCCGACCGGCGGCGCCACGCGCAGAGCTTCGACGCGATCCGAGATCGGGTCGGAGAGGCCAAACGGGCCGCCCGCGATAAGGCCGAGCGGGCGGGAGACGCCGCGCGGGAGCGCTGGTCCCGCCACGACATCGACGCGGCCTCGGCGCAACGGGCCGCCGCCTGGCTCGGCGTGATCGCGTTGGCGCTGTTGCTCGGGCTCGGCCTTCGCGCGATGACCGCCTCGGCGCCAAGGCCACCGACCCAGGCCGAGCTCGACGCCGTCCGCGCCCTGCGCGACGGGCCTTCGGTTCAGGAGCACGACATCCACCCGGCGTTTCGCACGCAGCGGCCCCGGCCGTGAGCGCGGCCAAACCAACGAAAAAGGCCCCCCGACGCGTGATTACGCCGGGGGGCCGTGTGTTGGTCACGATATCGGGCGGGTTCAGACCTTGAAGCGGGTCACCAGCTCGCGCAGCGCCTCGGCGTTGCCGGACAACTGCGTCGCCGCCGCCGCCGCCTGGTTGGCGCCCTGGGTCGACTCGTCCGCCGAGCAGGAGATCGCCTCGATCGACCGCGCGATCTCCGCGCTGGTGGCCGACTGCTCCTCGACCGCCGCGGCGATCGAATCGATGCTCTGGGCCACGGTGGTCGAGCCCTGCACGATGCTCTCGAGCGAGTGCCCGGCCTGCTGGGCCAGTTCAACGCCGCTGGAGACGCGCTCCTTGCTGGCGCCCATCATCTCCGTCGCCTCGCCGGTCGAGTTCTGGATCTCGCCGATGGACTTGGAGACTTCCTGGGTCGCTTCCTGCGTCCGCTCGGCCAGCTTGCGGACCTCGTCGGCCACCACCGCGAAGCCCCGGCCGTGCTCGCCGGCCCGCGCCGCCTCGATCGCGGCGTTGAGCGCCAGCAGGTTCGTCTGATCCGCGATGTCATTGATCACCGTCAGGATCTCGCCGATCTGCACCGCCTTCTCGGACAGCGTGCCCACCGCCGCCGCCGTCGACTCGACCTGGCTGGCGATCTGGCCCATCTCCTCGACCGTACGGCGGACGATGCTGCCGCCCTCGGTCGCCTGGTTGCCGGCCTCGGTGGACTGGCGGGAGACCTCGCCGGTGCGTCCCGAGACCTCGGTGACGGTCGCGGCCATCTCCTCGATCGCCGCGGCGACCTGGGTGAGCTGCGAACGCTGGTGCTCGGTCGAAGTCGCCATCTGCTCGCTCGTCGCGGCGACCTCCGTCGCGGCCGCCGAGACCTGCTCGGAGTTGCTGTTGATGCTCGAGACGATCTCGCGCAGGCCCTGCTGCATCTCGTTGGTCGCCTCGGCGAGCTGGCCGATCTCGTCCTTGGTGGTCACCGGGATCGGATCGCCCGTCAGGTCGCCCGCGGCAACGCTCCGCATCCGCTCGACCACCGCGGTCAGCGTCTTGACGATCTTGTTGATGATCAGCATGGCGAAGATCACGGCCGAGGCGATGCCCGTCACCGCGGCGGTGATCATGAGCAGGATCGCCTGGGCGTAGGCCCGGTCGGCGGCCTCCTTCTCCGCCTCCATGGCGTCCTCTGAAAGCCGCATGATGCTCTCCATCTCGGCCTCAGCCCGCTCGAAGATGTCGCGGCCCTCGCCCGCGGAAAGATCGGCGGCCACCGCGCGGGTCGCCTCGCGGCTGAGCTGGCGGATCTCCCGGTTCACGGCCACCCATTCGTTCATGGTGTTGGTGAACTCGTTGAGACGGGCGCGGGCGTCATCATTGAGCAGCGGACGGAGCTGCTCGGTCCGCTCCTGCACACTCGTCAGGAGGCGCTCGATCTCACGCCCGAACTCGTCCATCTCCGCCGGGTCGCTGGAGAGCACATAGTTCTTCTCCGTGCGCAGAAGACGGATCACATCCTGGACGATCCGCTCCGAGCGGGCGACCGCGGTGGACGCCTGAGAAACCTGCTCGAGCATGTTGCGCTGCGTTTCGTTCGCGCCGCTCTGCAGCTCGGCCAGCAACCGCTCCGCATTGGCCTGGTTCTCCTCGGCGATCTGATCGATCACCTGGGCGGCGCGGCGGTACATCTCCTCGCTGCGCGTCGCGGAAAGCCTCGCGGCCCGGCCATCGGTGTCCTGGCGGGCCAGATCGACCACGCGGGCCGAGACAGCCCCGAAACGCCGGTACTCCTCGCGGAAGCTGGCGATGTGGCGCAGGCCCTGCTCGTCGGCGACCTGCTCGAGCTGGTCGAGCGCGTTGAACATGGTGCGCTCGGTCGCGGCCATCGCCTGGCTGTGACTCGCGAACTCCTCGGGCGTGTCGGCGAGCAGGATATCCTTTTCGTACCGGTGGACAGCCGTCATGTATACGCGCACACGCGTCGCTTGCACCTCTGCTTCAGATCTGTAATCCACGATGTAAGCCAAGCGATCGTTGATCGACCCGATCCGGTTCCAGCCGATCAGGCTGAGCACCGCGGCCACGCCGGAGAGCAGCAGCACCACCCCCAGCAACTTTGCTCGAACGCTTTGTGTGAACATCATCGGACAAACTCCCTGCGTTTGGCGCCCTCGGCAGTGTGGGGCGTGTGCTTTTGAACAGGGCCATTGATCGGACAGCCCGGATGACGCGGCGAGGTGAAGCCCCTTGAAAATGTCCTAACGGTCGCGTTGTGCGTCGGACCGCCCTGTTTATGGACCGGCAGATTACCCATGGGTATGCTAAGAAATTCCCTTGATCAAGGGAGCGCCTGAGCGACCTGTCTTGGCCCTCGGTGGCAAAAAGAAAACCCCCCGGCGTCAGACACGCCGGGGGGCTCCCGCTCATCGTCCCGTTTTCCGGTTTGGATTTCTCAAGGCTGGGGCGGGCGTTCAAAACAGGGTCCGAACCCCATGAACAACAACAAACCGCACCGGAGATTCGGTTTGATCGAGCGGAGCAAAAACGGTGGATCAAAGCACCCGAAGCACCCGGGTTCGGGCGCGCCGTTCCGACGGCACACTCGGTGGCCTCCTGGCCAACCGCCACCGACAAACCCGCCGCCCACGGCGCGGCGCCGGTCACGGCCCGGGGCCCATGGCGGCCGCGATCTCACCAATCTCCGAGGGCCCGGCCACCGGCAACGCCGCCCGCGCCCGATCCGTGGATAGGCCCGCCCAGCCTAAGATCATCCCCCCTCCCGCGATCCCGGAAAGGAACTACCCAATGGCCGTCCTCGTCAACAAAGACACCCGCGTGATCTGCCAGGGCATCACCGGCAGCTTCGGAGCCCTCCACACCAAGGGCTGCTTCGAGTACGGCACGAAGATGGTCGGCGGGGTCACCCCGGGCAAGGGGGGGAAAAAGGACCCCAACGGACTGCCCATCTTCGACACCGTCCGCCAGGCCGTCGACGCCACCGGGGCCGACTCGACCATGATCTTCGTCCCGCCGGCCTTCTGCGCCGACGCGATCCTCGAGGCCATGGACGCCGGGGTTCGCCTCATCTGCTGCATCACCGAGGGCGTGCCGGTCAACGACATGATCATGGTCCGCAAGGTCCTCGACGACCGCAACGCCGCCGCCCGCGGCATGGACTCGGCCCACGCCCGGGAGCTGTTCACCCTGATCGGGCCGAACTGTCCGGGCATCATCACCCCCGGGCCCAAGACCGGCGACGGCTCGGCCCAGAGCAAGTACACCAACGCCGGCTGCAAGATCGGGATCATGCCCGGCTACATCCACACCCATGTGTCCGAGGCCAAGACCGGCAAGGCCGTCGGCATCGTCTCCCGCTCCGGCACGCTGACCTACGAGGCCGTCTGGCAGACCAGCCAGCTCGGCCTGGGCCAGTCGACCTGCATCGGCATCGGGGGCGATCCCGTCCGCGGGCTCAACCACACCGACTGCCTGCGCCTCTTCGAGGAAGACCCCGACACCCACGGGATCCTGATGATCGGGGAGATCGGCGGCGAGGACGAGGAAGCCGCGGCCGAGTACATCAAGGACCATGTCACCAAGCCAGTCGCCGCGTTCATCGCCGGACGCACCGCCCCCCCCGGCAAGCGCATGGGCCACGCCGGCGCGATCATCTCCTCCGGCGCGGGAGGCAAGCCCACCGGGACCGCCGACTCCAAGATCGAAGCCCTGCGGGCCGCAGGCGCCACCATCGCCATGAGCCCGGCCGACATGGGCAAGGCCATGGCCGAGGCCATGGGCCTGACCCCCGCCCGGGTCTGAACACCTTCGCGGCTCCCCTCACCCCCCCGGCCCCGCGAGGTCCGAGAACCATCGCGCCGACGCCCACGATTCGTCCCAGGACCGCACCAATCCGCCCACGAACGCCGTCCGGTGGGAGGACGCAGTCAACCCGTACAAGTCCCGTGACAAATTCTCCCCACCGTAGGGATATTCACTGATTTCCGAACTCGTATCGGTCGATCAAACGCCTCATGCGGCGGTCTCACCGTCCATCGTTGACGACCCAGCATGCCCCGGCAAAGCGCCGGGGATTTGTGCTGCTCTGGGTTCGCCAGCACCAGCAATGCCTGGTCGTGCTGGGCGTCTGCCTGGCCGTGGTGGCCATGGTCTGGGTCCGGTCCAGCCGCTACGCCGAGTTCCGTCTCGCGAGAACGCTCGACCAATCCGCGACCATGATCGCCGAATCGATCGAGCAGCACTTCCGTGCGCACGAGCGCCTGCTGCACATCTCCCGGGCGCTGTTCGACGCCAGCGACGATGTGACGCGCGAGGACTGGGAGATCTTCGTCGAGCAACTCGCTCTGGACGAGAACACGCCGGGCGTGCTCGCGCTCGGCTTTGTCCAGCGGGTCGAAGCCGGTGAACTCGCCGACTTTGTCCGGCAGGAACGGGCCAACGGGGCGCCCGACTTCCGCGTTCGTCCGCACCGGCACGCGGATGTGGACGAGCCGCTCGATGTCTTGTACATCATCAAGTACTCCGGTCCCGCCGAGCGTAACCGGCACGCCTGGGGCGTGGATGTTGCGACCAACGGCCTGAACCGCCAGACCTACGACCGCTCGGCCGCCGCGGGCGAGACGCGCATCGCGACCGGGTTCCCGCTGACCCAGGCCGGGGAGGACAGCACGGGAATGGTGATGGCGCTGCCCGTTTACCACCGCCGCAACCACCGTGAGGGTGAACTGCACGGCTGGGTCACCACCGCCGTGGTGCTCGAACGATTCCTCGAGTCCGCCTGGGACCGGCGCTGGGACGGGTTCCTGGTGAGCATCGAGACCGACGAGGCGGGCCGAACCATCGAAATGGCCGCTTCGAACCTGGGCGCCCACGGCTCGGACCCGACGCTGGCCGGGCGGCGCGATGAACTCGTCCGGGAGCTGGATCTGTTCGGTCGGACGATCCGCGTGCGGATCGATCCGGCCGCGCCCGAGCTGGTCAGAGCCGACATGAGCGACGCCCGGCTCCTGCTGCTGCTGGGCCTCATGGCCTCCGCCCTGCTGACGCTGATCACCTGGACCGCCACGCGGACCAGACAGCACGCGGTCGCCATCGCGCGACAGATGACCGAGTCGCTGCGGATGAGCGAGCAGCGCCAGCGAGAGCTCGCCCGGCGCGCCGACGAGGCCAACCACGCCAAGAGCGAGTTCCTGGCCAACATGAGCCACGAGATCCGCACGCCGATGACCGCCATCCTCGGGTACGCGGATATCGTCGAATCGCCCGAGACCGAAGACCGGACCCGCGACGAGGCGGTCGCCGCCATCCGGCGAGCCGGGCGGCACCTGCTGACGATCATCAACGATGTGCTGGATATCTCCAAGATCGAGTCCGGCCACATGCAGATCGTCGAGGAACAATGCGACCTCCCGGCGCTGCTGCGGGAAGTGCTCAACGGGCTGCAGCCCCAGGCCGCGGCCAAGGGGCTTGACCTGCACGCCGAGCTGGACGGATCCATCCCCACCGCCGTCCGCACGGACACGCACCGTGTCCGGCAGATCCTCATCAACCTGGTCGGCAACGCCGTCAAGTTCACCGACCACGGGTCCGTGCGGATGCGGATCCAGCACGCCGACGAGACGCTGAGCATTGAGGTGTCGGACACCGGGAACGGCATCCACAAGAGCAAGCTCGAAGCGATCTTCCAACCATTCGAGCAGGCCGACAACTCCAGCTCCAGGCGCTACGAGGGCACCGGTCTGGGCCTGACGATCAGCCGCCGCCTCGCGGGGCTGCTCGGCGGCACGCTGTGCGCCCGGTCCACCGTCGGGGTCGGGTCGAGCTTCACACTGACCATCCCCGCGCCGGCCTGCGAAGGAACATCCGAGCGGATCCGCACCCTCGATGCGGCGCCCCCGCACACGCGACACGCCCTACCCACCCCGGCGAGCGCCGCCCCGAGCGATGACGCGCCGATCCGCGGACGCGTCCTGCTCGCGGAGGACGGCCCGGACAACCAGCACCTGATCTCCTTCATCCTCCGACGCGCGGGCCTCGAGGTTGAGGTCGTCTCCAACGGGCGCCAGGCCGTCGAGCGGTTCGACGCGGGCGAGCGCTACGACCTGTTCATCACCGACATGCAGATGCCCGAACTGGACGGCTACGAGACCGCACGGATCTTGCGCGAGGACGGGCACACGCTGCCCATCCTCGCGCTGACCGCCCACGCCATGGAGGGTGACCGCGAACGGTGCATACAGGCCGGGTGCGATGACTACGAGACCAAGCCGATCAACCGCGCCTCATTGCTCGGAAAGATCCGGGCACTGCTCGGCGAAGCGGCGGACGACCGCCGGGCGGCGTGAAGTTACGCCCGACGCATCCGCGCGGACAGGATCACCACCCCGGCCAACCCCACGACCAAGACCACGATCAGGATCACGCCCAAACGAAAGGCCCGGTCCATGAGCCGCTCGGCGGACGCCTCGGCCTCCACGAGGCGCTGCTCGATCAACGCCAGCCGCTCCTCGAGCAGTTCGGGGGAAGTGGCCGCACTGAGCGAATCGGCGAGATTGGCCAGCTCGATGGCGGCCTGCGTCGTCTCGCGGATCGCCTCGGTGTAGTCCTGGATGCGGAACGGCTCGGCGTCCGGGTCGCGCGGCTCGTCGAGGCGGAGCTGGCGGGCCAACTCGGAAAACCCACCGGCGGTCTCCCGGACCGAATCGGACAGCACCGTGCTCGCCTCGATCGTTTCCCGCAGATCCACCACCAGCGAGCCGATCCGCTCCTGCTCCGCCGCGAGCTGGTCGATCATCGCCTCCCGCTCGGCGCGAAAGCCCGCGAAAGCCTGGTCGATTGCGGCCTGACGCTGCTCGTCGATGATCTCGCCGATCTGATCGATCGTCGCGGTGCGCTCGGCGGTGATCAGCTCGGGCAACTGGGCGCGGAGCGCCTCCATCTCCGCGGTGATCCGCTCGACCGACTCGGTCGCCGCGGCCGCGTTCTCGAGCAACTGGCGGACCTCCGGCTCCCCCACCGTGTCAATGTACAGCAACTCGGCCTGCCAGCTGATCAGCAAGGGCATGCGCTGCAGATAGAAGAACGCCCGCTCACCGAACAGGCGGATCTGCTCGATCTCGCGGGTCGTGGGGTCCAGCCCGGACAGCGGATCGATGAACAGGAACCCGAGCACATTGGAAGCCCGACCGGACGGGGCCTGGCCCGTCGTCACCTGCCTGGCCGCGGCAAACTCGGAAAAACGGACATACGCCGCGTACCGGCGGTCCGGGTTCTCCTCCAGCCACCGCTCGATCAGCCGGTCGATCTCCGCGAGCTGCTCGGCGGTCAGCGAGCGCACGGCCAGCGCGCGGATCTGCTGCTCGGACACCTCGAAGATGTGGCGCAGCCGATCGGCCTCCGGGCCGAAGTAGCGCGGCACGATGTTCCGCTCGATCAGAGCCCGCTGCAGCGTGATCATCACCAGCATGTCCACCAGCGCGATCCGCGGGTTCTGTGCCGCCGCGATGACCGTCGCGCCGTGCGCAATCGTGTACTTGAGCCGGTGGGCCACGGTCCGGGCCTCGATCGTATGATCGACCATCTCGATCATGTCGACCGCCTCGGCCAGCCGCACGGTCATGTCGTCGGCGAAGTCCATCACCTCCGCCTGCACCCGGCGTGCGTCCGCAAGCGTCATCACCGCGGAAACCTGCGCCGCGGCCGGTGTCGGAACCGGAGTCGGGAGGGGCGCGGCCGTGCCGGGCTCGGCCGGGACGGACGGCTCGGGGGCTTCCGCCGGGGGAGCCTGGTGTTCGGGGAACGAGCACGACACCAACCCCGCCAACGCAAGGAACGACGCACCACACAGCAACATCAAACGGGACCGGGCCATACCACGATTGTGCGTCAGAACACGGTTGCGTTCAAGCCTGTTGAAACGAGTTTTCGCTACAACGCCACGGACCAGGTCGCGCCGAGGGCTCGAACCGGGATATTTCCCCCGCCGGGCACTTGTGTTCCAGCATCCACCCGACGCAAGCGCACGAATGAAGAAAGATTCACTCGAATCCCGCGCTGGGACCGGCTGTTATTCCCTGTACACCACCCCGTCCTTCATCACGAACACCACCCGCTGGTAGGCCGTGACATCCGCCATCGGGTCGCCGTCCAGCGCGACCAGATCGGCCAGCTTGCCCGACTCCACGCTGCCCAGCTTGTCGGCCACGCCGATCAAGTCCGCCGCGTGCATCGTCGCCGCTATCAAACAATCCTGCGGCGTCATCCCGGCCTCGTGCATGTAGACGAACTCCAGCGCGTTCGTGCCGTGCCGCCCCACGCCGACATCCGTCCCGAAGGCGATCTTCACGCCCGCCTTGTACGCACGCCCGAACGCGTCCTGGATCAGCGGTCCGACCGCGGCCGCCTTGGCGCGCACGGCTTCGGGGAAGTAGCCCGGCTCCTTTGCACGCTCCTCCACGAACTTGCCCGCGTGGATCGTGGGCACCAGGTACGCGCCCGTTTCCAGGAACAGCTCGATGGCCTCGTCATCAAGATACGTCCCGTGGTCGATCGAATGCACCCCCGCGCGAAGGGCGGCCTTGATCCCGTCCGCCCCGTGCGCGTGGGCGGCGACCCGGCGGCCCATCATCCGCGCCGCCTCCACGATCGCGTCCAGCTCGTCCTGAAAGAACTGCTGGTCGACGCCCGCGGCCGTGGGCGAGAGCACGCCGCCCGTGGCCGTGATCTTGATCAGGTCCACCCCCTCACGAACCCGGGCCCGCACCGCACGCCTCGCCTCGGCCGGGCCGTCGGCCGGCGCGGTCTCCGGCCCCTGCTCCGGACGCAGCACCGGGGACATCGAGTTGGTCCAGTCCGCGTGCCCGCCCGTCACGCTGATGCTCGGGCCGGACTCGAACACCCGCGGCCCCGGCACCACGCCCTGCGCGATCCGGTCGCGCAGCGCCAGCCCCGCGCTGCCCGGCGAGCCGACATTCCGCACCGTCGTGAACCCCGCCATCAGCGTGATCTTCGCGTAGGCCACGCCGTCGATCGCGGCGTAGGCCTCCGTCTCCTGCATGCGCCGGCGCATCCGCTCGAACGCCGGCAGCGACTGGCCGGTCAGGTGCGTGTGGCAGTCGATCAGCCCGGGCACCGCGTGCCGGTCCCGCAGGTCGATCACCCGCGCCTCGACCCCCGGCTCGAACAGCCTCGACGGATCGTGGTAGCCCTCCAGCACCCGGTCGAACCGGCCGTCGATCACCACCACCGTCGCCGGGCTGATCGGGGCCTCCCCCGGCACGGCGTGGAGCGTGCCGACATGAAGGACGATCGCATCCTGGGCATACACCCAAGAGATCGAAACAGCGGTGACAGCAACGGCGGCGCGGGCGATCAGCATGGGCAAGGCTCCTTCGGACGCACAGCCTACCACGACGCCGGGGGGCATATTGAGATTTCCTCCTTCCTGAAACCCCCTATCCCGGCTATTCTCTGTGGCGACAGTAGTTGGAGATGCACCATGACCGCCGCCAAACTCAAGGAACAGGTCGGCAAGCGGAACCCGTTCGAGTCGGCCTCGCAGGAGGTCTACCTCAACCTGCTCCGGACCGCGGCGGTCCTCAGTGGGCCCTTCCACGCCCTCTTCAAACGCCACCGCCTGACCGAGGCCAGTTACAACACCCTGCGTATCCTCCGCGGCCACCACCTCGCCGGCGAGACCAAAGGCGTCCGCGCTTCGCGCATCGGGGAGGAAATGGTCGTCCGCGTGCCCGATGTCACGCGGCTGGTGGACCGCCTGGTGGACATGGGCCTGGCCGAGCGCAACGCCTGCGAGACCGACCGAAGGGTCGTCTATGTCTGCATCACGAAGCCGGGCCTGCGCCTGCTCGAGCAGCTCGACGGGCCGGTGCTCGAACTCCACCGCCGCACCCTGGGGCACATGTCTCCGGAGAGCCTGGAGCAGTTCAACACCCTGCTGGAAATCGCCCGCCAGGAGTGCGAATCCAACGGGCAGGCCTGATTCCACGCCAACAGGCTGGGACGAGCAGGGGTGATCAGCCCAGGTCCTGTTGCCTCCGCAGATTTTTGCGGCGATTGGGAACAAAGAGAATCGCGGGCGGCTTTTATTTGTTGTCACAACTAATAGCCACAGGAGGCATGCATGATCACCATCCGAAAGAGCAAGGACCGGGGCCACATCGATCACGGCTGGCTCAACGCCCGCCACACTTTCAGCTTCGGCGACTACCGCGACCGCGAGCACATGAGCTTCCGCAGCCTGCGCGTCATCAACGAGGATGTCGTCGCCCCGCGCACCGGCTTCCCCGAGCACCCCCACCACGACATGGAGATCATCACCTACCCGATCTCCGGTGCGCTGCGCCACGGGGACTCGCTGGGGCACCAGGAAGACATCGCCCACGGCACCATCCAGACCATGACCGCCGGCAGCGGCATCCGCCACGCCGAGTCCAACCCCCACGCCGAGCCGGTCCACCTGCTGCAGATCTGGATCCTCCCGCGCGCCAGGGGGCTCGAGCCGTCGCACGCGTCGCGATCCTTCCCCATCGCGGAGCAGCCCGGGCGCTTCCACCAGATCGTGTCCCCGGACGGGGCCGACAACTCGCTGGTCATCCAGCAGGACGCCCGCATGCACGCGGGGATCTTCAGCAAGGGCCACGCCGAGACGGTCGCCCTGGGCCCGGGCCGGCACGCCTGGATCCAGGTGGTCCGCGGCTCGCTGTCCGTCAACGCCACGGAACTGTCCGCCGGCGACGGCGCGGCGATCTCCGACGAATCCACACTCGAGCTGATCTTCACCGACGACAGCGAGGTGCTGTTGTTCGATCTGAACTGAGCAGACCGTGTTCCACAAGCGCCACCGGCCCACGCGGGCCGGTTTTTCTTCGCGGAGGCGTGTATGCTGGACGGATGCCGCTCTCTGATCAATACCGCGTCGCGCCCGGGACCCGGGTCAATCTCGCCGATTGGAAGACGGATGACGCCGAGGGCGTCGATCGCTCGGAGGCGGAGAAGCGTCTGAGCGAGAACATCCTCGCGATGACGCACCTGCAGCACACCCTCTACGCCGAGCGCAAGCAGTCGCTGCTGGTCGTGCTGCAGGCGATGGACGCCGGCGGGAAAGACTCGACGATCCGGCATGTGTTCGGGCCGCTGAACCCGCAAGGAGTTCGGGTCGAGAGCTTCGGGCGCCCGACGCCCGACGAGCTGGCCCGGGACTTTCTCTGGCGCATCCACCAGCACACGCCGCGCAAGGGCCATGTGCAGGTCTTCAACCGCTCGCACTACGAGGATGTCCTGATCGTGCGGGTGAACGGGCTGGTGGACCGGTCCGTCTGGTCCGAGCGGTACGCCATCATCAACGAGTTCGAGCGGACGCTGTCCCAGGCGGGCACGACGATCGTCAAGATCTTCCTGCATCTGTCGAAGCAGACCCAGCGGGACAAGCTGGCCGAGCGGCTCGAGCAGCCGCACAAGCGGTGGAAGTTCGAGCCGGAGGACTTCTCGTCGCGCGCCAAGTGGGACGAGTACATGGAAGCATACGGGGACGCGCTCGGCCGCTGCTCGACCAGCTACGCGCCGTGGCACATCGTCCCGACGGACCGCAAGTGGAACCGCCTCCTGATCGTGTCCGAGATCGTGCGGGCGGCGCTGGAGCGGATGGACCCACAGTTCCCCGAGCCGGCCGTGGACCACGACGAAGCCGTGCGCCTCCTCGACCAGATCCCCTGACCGTCACGCCGGGGGCGTGTCCGATCCCGGTCCGTGCGCGCCGTGGGGGTCCTGCCGGCGCAGCGTGCTGGCCCGGCGCACAGCTCGCTTTCCGAACTTCTCCGCGATGGCGTCGGTGGCCCGGTCCACCGCCCGGCGGCGCTCGCCCTCGCCCGTGTCGAACAGGCCCGCCTCGCCCGGCGCCTCGGTCAGGCCCGACACGCCCACGCCGATGAGACGGACGGGCCGGAACGACCGGGCCCACGCGTCGAAGAGCCCCCGGGCGGCCGCGGTGATCTCGTCCGTCCGATCGGTCGGGGACTCCAGAGTGACCGAACGCGTCACGGTCTCGAAGTCGCCGTAGCGGACCTTGATGGTGACCGTCCGCGCGAAGCGGGCGTGCTTGCGCAGGCGCCGGGCCACCTGCTCGGCCTCGTCGGCCAGCACGGCCCGCACCGCGTCGGCGTCCTCGAGGTCCTGGGCGAAGGTGTGCTCGTGGGAGATGGACTTGGCCTCCCGGTCGGTGTGGACCGGCCTGTCGTCCAGGCCGCGGGCGAGGTTCCACAGGTGCTCCCCGAAGTCGTCGAACCGCGAGCGCAGCACCTCCAGCGGCAGGGCGTGCAGGTCGGCGATGGTCCGCACGCCGAGCCGGTGCAGGGATTTCTCCGCGGCCGGGCCCACGCCCCACAGACGCGACACCGGCAGCGGGTCCAGCGTCGCCCGGACGGTCTCCGGCGTGATGACCGTCAGGCCGTCGGGCTTGTTCAAGTCCGACGCGAGCTTGGCCAGGAACTTGTTCGGCGCGACGCCGACCGAGCAGGTCAGCGACAGTTCCGCGTGCACGCGGCGCCGGATCTCTGCCGCGATGGCCTGGCCCGACCCGAACAGCCCGCGTGAGCCGGTGACATCCACGAACGCCTCGTCGATCGACACCGGCTGGACGAGCGGGCTGAACGATTCGAGGATGTCCATGATCCGTTCAGAATCTTTTTTATACTGCGCGAACGACCCTTTGACGAAGACGGCGTGCGGGCACAACCGCCTGGCCACCGCCGAGGGCATCGCGCTGCGGCAGCCGTACTTCCGCGCCTCGTAGGACGCCGCCGCCACCACGCCCCGCGGGCCGATCCCGCCCACGAGCACGGGCTTGCCCCGCAGCTCCGGGCGGTCACGCTGCTCGACCGACGCGAAGAAGGCGTCCATGTCGACATGCAGGATGGTCCGGGCGGGATTCACGGCTCCGGGCTCCACGATGACCGCTGTTCTACGGCAGTTGCGGCGGGTTCTCCGCCGCCTCCTGCTCGCCCATGCGGACAACCTCCGCGATGGTGGGCCAGTCGCCGTCCGCCTCGGCGAGGCGTTCGCGGATCCGGTCCATCACGCGGGGATGCTGGGCGGCGTTGGACGCCAGCGACCAGACCGCCGCCCGGGCGATCTCCAGACGCTGGGGGTCGTCCAGGCCGGACTCCTCGAAGCTCATCCCCGGCGGCGGGATCACGCCCAGCACCAGGTCAACCCACCGCGTGTCGCCGTCGGCCATGAAGGCGGACCACCAGAAGTCCAGCACGCCCGGCGATTCGGGCACGAGCCGCGCCAGGTCCGGCGGCTCGCCCTCGGTCATGTCCAGCAGCGCCTCGGCCTCCTCCGGCGGCAGGGCGCCGGCGATGCGCGACAGCCGCTCGCCCGCACGCGCCGGCTCGGCGTCCCAGACCGCGTAGCCGATCACGAACCGGACCTCGTCGGTCGTGCCGGCCGCGGCCGCGGCGTCGGTCCACGCGTCGAGCACATCCGGATGAACGGCCCCGAGCCGCCCGAGGAACACGCTGAGCACGCCGAGGGGGTTCGCGTCCGGATTGACCAGGTGCCAGCCGCCCGCGATCAGCCCGTGCACCATCTCCGGCGCGCGCTCTGGCTCCTGGATGAGGTACTGGTAGGTGACCCAGCGCTGGGCGGCCTCGACCTGCTGTGGGTCGGGGGTCGGCTGGGTTGTTGGTTGGGGGGTAGGCTCGGCGGGCGGCGGTTCACGACCGCAAGACGCCAGCAGGATCAACGGGATCAGCAGAATGACGATCAGGTGGCGGTCGGGCGTCATGGCGGATCGTATGGGGTCCGGGCGTCCGAGCCTCACATGGGACAGATCACGCCAAACCACACACGCGCCCGCGAGAACAGCCCAGGCCGGCATCGCACCGTCAGGCTTGGGCGTCTCGACCAGGTGCTGGAGTGGATCCCGAGCAAGGGCGATCATCAAAGAGCTGCGGTCTTCTTCGCCTCGGATGTCCCGGCCTCGGCGTGCGCGGCGTCGCCTCCGTCATGCCGGGGAATACGCACCGTGAAGACCGTTCCCGTTCCTTCTGACGAGCTGACACCGACCGTTCCGCCGTGCGCCATGGCGACCTCCTTGACGATGTAGAGGCCCAGGCCCAGGCTGCCCGAGACGCGCTGGTCCGACTGGTCGGACCGGAACAGCGGGTTGAAGATCATCGCCAACTGGTCCTGCGGGATGGTCTTCCCGCCGTTTCGGATGGTCAGCAGCACGCTCTCCCCTTCGGTTGCCGCGTGGATGTCGATCGTGCCGTCGCCGTGCTGGACGGCGTTGCCGATCAGGTTGGAGAGCATCTGGCGAATGCGGACCGGGTCCCACTAGCCGCTCAGATCACCGGCAAGATCCCCGACCCGGATCGTGCACGACGAACAGTTCGTCTGCGCCTCCCGGACAACTTCGCGCACCAGCACGCCCATGTCCGCGTCTCTCTTGGTGACGGGTATCGTTGCGCCCAGGCTCCCGCCGGCGTAGGTCAGCAGGTCCTGGATGATCCCTTGCATCGCCCGCACGCACGACGCGATGTCCTTGCCGATCTCGGCCAGGTCCGAGCGGCCCGGCTCGGTGAGCAGCGACGCGTTGATGCCGATCGCGCAGAGCGGGTTCCGCAGATCGTGGCCCAGCATGGCCAGGAAGATCTGTCGGGACCGATCCACGAGTTGGGCGTAGTGCCGGATCGCCATGTCCATCGACTGGTCGATCGCCTCGTGGAAGCGCCGGAGATCCTCGCGGGTCTCCGCGGTGTCCGCCGGGCCCCGCTCGTACCACCGGCGGGTCACGCTGGCCCGCAGGGCGCGGTACTCGGACACCATCTCCACCAGGTCGAACCCGGAGTGCGCCCGCTCCCGGGCGTGGACTTTGGACTCGGTGTCGACCTCTTCGCATTCCCCGCTGGAGCATTCTTCGCCCTGCGACTTCTCATGGCGCTCCCGCTCGCTCTGTTCGGAATCCATGTCGTCCGCGATGGCTTCGAGCATGTTCTCCGCGTTGTCACGGAGCTGGGACGCGGTCAGCCCGGGGTTGGGCGAGATGCTGCGCGCGAACTGCTCCCAATCCTCGAGGATCAGCTCGGTGTGCGTCCGTATGAACTCCGACAAGCGCATGCATTCACCCCTGTATTCACCATACTATGGGTGTTCTCCCGGTGATCCGCCCGCAAACCGGCCGCCCCAGTTCTCAAAATGGGAGCAAAACCTCACCGAACACCTGAGCCCCGCAACTGCAGGTCCCCGAACAACCCCCGGCAGAACGCCAGATCCTCAGCAGTAAACGCCGGGTCGGCCGCCGCTCGGACATTGCACCGGGCCTGGCGCTCGTTGCGAAAACCGGGGATGGCGCAGGCCACCCGGTCGTGCCCGAGCACGAATCGCAGGGCGGCCGACGCCAGGGCTTCGGTCGAGTCGCCGAAGCGGGCCTTGAGGTCCCGGCACGCGGGCTTGATCCTGCGCAGGGTCTCGGGCTGAAAATCCTTGGACCCCGCCCGCACATCGCCCTCGCCCACCGGCAGCGGCTTCTCGGGGTCGAACTTGTCCAGCAGCAGCCCCTGCGCCAGCGGCGAGAAGGCCACGAACGAGATGCCGTGCTCGGCCATCAGCGCCTGGACCCTCGACCCGGGGCGGATGAAGTTGTCGAACAGCATGCTCGCCCAACTCTGGAACACCTGGGGTTTGAGCAACGCGACCGAGCGCTCGAAGCCCGCGTCAGAGTACGCGCTCTGCCCGATCACGCGGACCTTGCCCTCGGCCTGGAGGGCGTGCATCGTCTCGGCCGCGTCGGGCAGGTTGCCGGGCTGGCCGTCGGGGGCCCAAAGGTCGTTGTGCAGGTAGTACAGGTCGATGGCTTCCACGCCAAGGTTGCGGAGGGAGGTCTCGCACTGGTGGCGGATGTTGTGCGGCTCGTAGGCGTGCTCGCCCGTGCCGCGGTGCCAGCCGACCTTGGTGGCGATGGTCAGAGCGGAAGGCTTGACGCCGAGCCTCTTCAGGCAATCCCGCAGCATCCGCTCGGCCCGCCCGTTGCCGTAGACATCGGCGTTGTCGAAATGCGTCACCCCCGCGTCGAGCCCGGCCCGGACGCCGGCGAGAATCTCGTCTTCATCGACCTCGGTCCAACCGACCGGCCGACCCTCGGACCAGTTCGGCCCGCCCATGGTCCAGCAACCGAAACCGATCTCGGACACGGTCAGGCCGGAGCGGCCGAGGGGGCGTTGACGCATGATTCCATCCTTTCGAGCGCGAGGGAAAGGCGAACCGTAGCCCTCACCCCCCGGGGAACATCGACTTCATCCCCGACAGCGGGGCCGTCGCCCTGATCCTCTTCGGCGCGATCGGCTGGGCGCTGCTCCGCAAGAGCTGAGATTGTCATCACCGCAAAGCACAACGGGCCGCGTCCTCGGACGCGGCCCGCTTGCGTTGGTGGATAGTTCCCGTGATCTCAGTCGGACAGGCCTTCGAGGACGGTCAGCAGATCCTGCATGTCCACGACACCGTCGAGGTTCGTGTCCCCATCCTCGATCGCCAAGTCCCCGGCCGCGAACATATTGGCCAGAACGATCTGGAGATCGAGCACATCGACCACGCCGTCCATATTCACATCGGCCTTCGGGCCGATGTCGTGGGCTTCGAAGAACCTCACCTCAATGTCCTTCGTCTCGTACACGAACATGTCGAGGTGGTTGCCCATCGGCACGCCCGGCTCGGGGCGGATGGCCGTGAACGCCGTGCGGAACCAGCCATCGCCCAGCGGCACGGGCACGGACGGGTGGGGGTGCATCACATCGTCGATCCCGAAGACGATCGAGAGGAGCGGATTCGCACCCGTCACCCGGAACTCGATGCCGATCTGAACCCGCTCGGCGTCCAGCGACTCGGGGTGGAGCAGCAGCTTGTGCCGGATGAGCCCGTTGGGGAGGAAGGGGCTTCCGATGTGCCAGGTCGCGGTGTCGAGTTGGGAGCCCGGAATGGCGTGCCAGAAAATGTTGATGAACGGCACAATCTCTTCGAGCGGATCATCGCCGCGGAACGCGAGTTGTTCCAAGCCCGCGATGTATTTGATGGAAACCGGGCCATTGTGGGCTTGAAGCAAAGGCTTTCCAACCTCGCCCATCCCTTTCGTACAGGGGTTGCCATTGGCGTCAGTCCCATAGCCTGGAGCACTGGGCAAGCCCGGGCTGGAGCCGGGTGCATAGTTCCCGCCGTTGCCGCTCTTACCCCCGCAACCGCCCGTGCCAAGACTGTTACCGCCGCAACCACCAGTTCCCCCAAATCCTCCGGGGCCGGTGACCGAGCCTCCGTTGCCGCCTTGGCCGCCCTGACCACCCCCGGTCGAGATACCGCCGCAGCCCCCGTTGCCACCGGAGGTGGATCCGTCACCACCCCGGCCGCCCGCACCGCCGCAATCGACACCATCCCCCCCCTTCCCTCCAGCGCCCCCGGGGCCGTTCGGGTTGTCGCCGCCTCGGCCGCCCGCACCGCCGCAGCCGCCAGCGGGCCCGCTCTTGCCGCCCTCTCCGCCCGAGCTACCGTTATGGCCATTGCCGCCCTTGCCTCCATTGCCGGCTCCGATGCCGTTGCCGCCTTTGCCGGCCTGACCCGGAGTGGGGTTGTTTGGATGGTCGGCTGGCCAACCGTCTTTCCCGTTCGGGTCGTCGGCCGTGCCATCGGCACCGAACTGGTAGTCGTTCGAGTACGGCGGATAGATCAGATCATCCAGCTCAGTGGTCATTGAACCGATGCTGAGGCTGGTCATGAACAGCATCAGACAGAGTGCGTGTTTCAGCATGGGTGATTTCCTTTGGGAAGATCCAAGTGCGCGAAAATGGTCTTGAACATAGTACGGTAAAACTCTGAAAAGGGTTGTATCCATTAAGGCAAATCAGCCATTTCTCTTGCACAATTTATGTGTAACTCCCCCTATTTTGGTGGTTTTACATCCGAAGGGTCTCACACACGCTCACTGAACCCGAACACCGACTCGATCGGCTCCCCGAACGCCCGGGCGATGCGGAAGGCCAGCTCCAGCGACGGCGCGTGACGGCCCTGTCGATGGCCGTGGGGGTCTCGCGGGCCAAGGCCGGCAGGGCGATTTCTTCGGGCTTACCCCGCGGCGATCTCGGCCCGGAGCGTGCCGTAGCTGAGGTCCAGTTGGGATCGGACCAGCAGGCCCTCGGGGTCGAACCAGGCGCGGCCGACGGTCTCGCTGGCGGGGCTGCAGAGCGGGGGGTGTAGAGGGTCGCCTCGACCGTGCGGGCCCGGTAGCCCTCACCCCCCTGGGAACATCGACTTCATCGCCGGCTTGTCGTTGGCCGTCGCCGACGGGTCGATCTGGGCGTCCAGATCCGCCGGCAGGAGCACGCGGAAGACCGAGCCCTGGTTGGGCTTGGATTCGACGCGGATGCGCCCGCGGTGCTCGTAGATGATCCGCTTGGTCACGGCCAGGCCCAGGCCCGTGCCGCGAATGCCCTTGGTGGTGTTGAACGGCTCGAAGATCCACGCGAGCTTGTCCTGCGGGATGCCCGGGCCGTTGTCGATCACGCGGATCTCCACATGGGGCGGGGTGGTGGCGCTGGGGCGCTTGGGGTCCATCAACGGCCTGGCCTCGTGGAAGGCCACGCGGATGGTGACCGCGCCGGTGTCCTTCTCCACAGCCTCGACCGCGTTCATCAGCAGGTTCATCAGCGCCTGGTGGATCAGGCCGGGGTCCACCGCGATGGGGGGCATCTCCGGGTCGGCGTCGATGATCAGGGCGATGTTCTTTTCCTGGCAGGTCGGCTCGGCGAGCTGGGCGCACTCCTCGGCGATGGTGTTGATGCGGGTCAGCTCAAGATTCAACTGCAGCTTGCGCCCGAAGGCGAGCATGTTCATGGTCAGCCCGACGATGCGGTCGAGGTTGCGCCGCAGGATGCCCCAGCCGTTGCGGGCGATGGCCAGGTCGCCCTTGTCCAGGCCGATCTCGACCACATCGGCCCCGCCGCGCAGGCCCTGGAGGATGTTCTTGATCGAGTGCGACAGGCTGGCGACCGTCTCGCCGATGGCGGCCAGGCGCTCGTTGTTCATCCGCATCAGGTGCTCGTCGGCGTTGGCCAGCGCCAGGCCGGTGTGCTGGCCGACGGCGTTGAGCAGGGCGAGCTGCTCCTCCGTGAAGGCGTGGTTGACCGACGAAGAGTCGATGTAGATCGCCCCGAACCGCTGCTCGCCGAAGGTGATCGGCGAGCAGATCGCGCTGCGGATCTGGTAGCGCTGGACCGAGTCGCCCATGGCGAAGCGCGGGTCAGTCATGGCGTTGGAGGACAGCACCCCCTCGCCGTTCATCGCCACGCCCAGGATGGTCCGCGAGACATGGATGCGGGCGTCGTCCTCGGTCTTGGGCGGGTCGCGGTACTTGATCACGCCGGGGACCATGTCCGCGTCGGGCGTCTCGCCCGGGATCATGATCACGCCGCGCTCGGGCTTGAACTCCTTGAACACCAGCTCCATCACCGCCTCGAGCAGCTCGCGCTTGTTGGCCAGGCGCGCGGTCAGCGCCGTGAGCTGGTAGATCACGCGCAGGTGCTCGGCGGCGGCCTCGGCGCTGTACCCCGTGTCACCCGAGTGCATCCGCGCCTCGACCTCGGTCTGCTGCTCCCCGTCCTCGGTGATGGTCACCGCCGGGCCGTTGCCCACCGCGTCGGGCCCGAACAGCAGCACCGTCGCCCCCACGCGGATCTGGTCCCCTGGCTCGAGCCGGATCCGCTCGCGGATCTGCACGCCGTTGATCCAGGTGCCGTTCTGGCTCTTCAGGTCGCGGATGAACCAGGTGTCCCCGTCCGGCGTCAGCTCGGCGTGCCGGCGCGAGACCGTGGTGTCGGTCATGGGCAGCGCCTCGGACGAGCGACCCAGCAACTGGGGCACATCCTTGGGCAGGGCGAACCGCTTGCCCGCGTCGGGGCCTTGGATGACCAGCAGCGACAGCATCCCGGAGGATACGACGCCAACGGGCCGCCCGGATCCGCGCGTACGATCCCGCCGATGGCCAAAAAGCCCCCCGCAGCCCGCATGCCCGCCCCCGAGGACCGGGTCGTGATCCTCCACGGCAAGGAGCTGTTCCTGCGGACCGAATACACCGACCACCTCCGCAAGCTGCTCCGCCAGGCCCACGGCGAGTGCGAGTTCGTCAAGTTCGACGGCGCGAGCGCCCAGCCGGCCGAGATCCTCGACGAGTGCCGCTCGTTCGGCCTGATGGCCACCCACAAGCTCGTCGTGGTCGACGACGCGGACCAACTGCTGACCCAGGACACCCGCCCGATGTTCGAGCGGTACTGCGAGGCCCCCGCGGACCAGGCCACGCTGGTGCTGCGCGCCCCGACCTGGCGCGCCGGCAACCTCGACAAGGCCGCGGCGAAGGTCGGCGTGGTGATCAAGTGCGACGAGGTCCCCCCGGCCCAGGCCGCCAGGTGGGCCGTGCGCCGGGCCGAGCGGACCCACGGCGTCAGGCTCGCCCCGGACGCCGCCGCCATGCTCATCGACCGCACCGGCAGCGACCTGGGCCGCCTCGACGGCGAGCTGGCCAAGCTGGCCTCGGCCGCGGGCGAGGGCGCGGCCATCACCACCGCCCTGATCGCCGAGCTGGTCGGCCTGACCCGTGAAGAGGAAGCCTGGGCCATCCAGGCCCTGCTGCTCTCGGGCGACCCGGAGCGGGCGCTCCGCGAGCTGCGGGTGATCATGGGCAACGGCGCCAAGGACGCCGGCGTGCCGGTCAGCTACGCGTGCTGCGACCTGGCGCGCAAGCTGGTGGGCGCCGCCGAGGGCATGGCCGCGGGCACGCCGCCGGGCAAGCTCCGCTCGGCGCTCAAGCTCTGGGGCGACTCCGAGCGCCTGGTCTTCGACAACGCCCGCCGGCTCGGCCCCGCCCGGGCCCGGGCGCTCTTCGACGCGGCGATCGGCGTCGACGCCGGGATCAAGTCCGGCATGGATCCGGAGATCGCTCTGGAAACGCTGGCGCTGCGGTTCGTGGCCCGCCCATGATGGGCTCGGCGGGCCGCCCAACCCCGATTCGAGCCGGAACACGCCTCGGGACGATGAAACAGGAAGCGCGGGGACCGCGTTCGTATCCTTGGACCGGGAGCAGGAGGCTCTGACCGGATGGATCGAGGACCGAACAGACCGGCACGACACGCCATGGCACGGCCCGCTCCGGCTTTGGTGCCGGCCGTGCTGATGGGCGCGGCCGTGCTCCTCGCCCCCGGCTGCGGCGAGCGCCGGGAGCAGCCCGGCGAAGCCCGCCCCACCAGCGCCGGCCTGGCCACCCTCAGCCGCAACGACCCCGGCCTGACCATCCAGCCGCCCCCGGCGGACGATTTCGAGGCCACCCGGCGCCGGGTGCTCGAGTCCGCGGCCATGCTCGAGGAGATCATGGCCCGAACCGACAGCCAGCCCCCGCCCGCAGCCCCGGCCGAGGCCTGGGAACCCGCCGGCCGCAGCGGCACCGGCGGACGCAACGGCTCCGACCCGATCACCCGCATCGACCCGCCCGAGGCCGACGAGCCCGAACCCGAGCGGGAGTCGACCCGGTTCTCCCTGGCCGCCTTCGCCGACAGCGAGGAAGCCAACACCGAGATCACCGACGACGCGGAAACGCCGGAGTTCGACCCCGGCCCGGCGGCCCCCGAGCCGGCTCCCCCACCACGCCCGCAGGACCCCGAGCAGCGCAAACGCCAACTCGTCGAGGAACTCGTCGGCGTGCTCGGCGAGCTGGCCCACTCCGGCGAAGGCCCCGGCGCCTCGGCCCTGGCCTTGGCCGGGCTGGAGACCCTGAGCCCCGCGGCCATGGACCCGCTCAAGAGCCAGGGCGTCCTATCCGAGGCCGAGATCGCCTCGCTCGACGCGGCCCGCGAACTGTTCCGCTCCCTCTCCTCCCAGGGCGGCATCAGCGACCCCGGCGATGTGTCCGCGGTGCTCGACCGGATCCGACGGGACCTCGACGCCCGCGCCGGGCTGCGCATCACCCGGGCCGAGCTGTGCACCCGCGTGACCGGCTTCGGGCGGTACGAAACCTTCCCCGAGAACCGCTTCATCGCCGGGCGGCCCCAGGCGGTCATCGTCTATACCGAGGTCGACCGCTTCGGGCACCGGGAAAGCACCGGGCCGGACGGCGCGCCCCGTTTCGAGATCGAACTGTCCCAGCGCCTCGAGTTGTACCATGTCGCCGACGACCTGAACACCTGGAACCGGGCCGCGGAAGTCGACAAGACAACCTCCCGTAATCGCGTGCGGGACTATTACCTGATCAACCAGGTGACCCTGCCCTCGAACCTGAGCATCGGCAAGTACCACCTCAAGGTGGTCATGCGGGATCTGGTCACCGGGAACATGGCCGAGACGATCATCCCGATCGAAATTGTCGCGGGCGGGTCCGCCGGCGGGCGCCGATAGTCAGATTTTGTACGGCGCGAAAACCCCGGGAAACCGGCCAGTTCGGCGGGCCGCCTGCCAGAACGGCACAGCGCTGCGGAGGTCCCCCCATCCGGGCTTCGTGCGCAAACCCTTCATTGGCATCGTGTTAGCCTGATTCAGGCCTGTTTGGGTTCTTCTGGCAACTGGCATGCCCCGTGCAACCGATACTTCGGGATGATTCCCGAGTCGGCGCGGATCAACGATCCGGGCGGAGCTGGGGAACGAACAGACCCGGGAGGAACGGTGTTCCTCTCTTTGGGGAACCGGCAGGAGCCCCGGATCAGGGCGGGCAGAAGCCCGTTGGGAGACAGGCATGTTCGAGCGATTCACAGACCGGGCCCGCAAGGTGATGGCCCTGGCCAATCAGGAAGCCCAGCGTTTCAACCACGAGTACATCGGGACCGAGCACATCCTGCTCGGCCTGGTGAAGGAAGGCTCGGGCGTGGGCGCCAATGTCCTCAAGAACCTCGATGTCGACCTGCGCAAGGTCCGGCTCGAGGTCGAGAAGCTGGTGCGTGCCGGACCCGAAATGGTCACGATGGGCAAGCTGCCCCAGACGCCGCGCGCCAAGAAGGTCATCGAGTACGCCATCGAGGAGGCGCGCAACCTCAACCACAACTATGTGGGCACCGAGCACCTGCTGCTCGGCCTGCTGCGTGAGCACGACGGCGTGGCCGCCCAGGTGCTCATGAACCTTGGCCTCAAGCTCGAGGAGGTCCGCGAGGAGGTTCTCAACCTGCTCGGCGCGGGCGCGGACACCGACGCCGAATCCGTCGGCGCCGAGCCCGGCTCCGGGCCTTCGGGCGAGGGCAAGGCCAAGGGCAAGAGCAAGACCCCGGCCCTTGACTCGTTCGGGCGCGACCTGACCGAGCTGGCCAAGGAGAGCACCCTGGACCCGGTCATCGGCCGGGCCAATGAGATCGAGCGCCTGACCCAGGTGCTCTGCCGCCGCACCAAGAACAACCCCGTCCTGCTCGGCGAGGCCGGCGTGGGCAAGTCGGCCATCGTCGAGGGCCTGGCCCAGCGCATCATCGCCGGCGAGGTCCCCGAGATCCTCCACGACAAGCGGTTGGTGGTTCTCGACCTGGCCATGATGGTCGCCGGAACCAAGTACCGCGGCCAGTTCGAGGAGCGCATCAAGGCCGTGATGAACGAGGTCCGGCGCGCCGGCAATGTCATCCTCTTCATCGACGAGCTGCACACCCTGGTCGGCGCCGGCGGGGCCGAGGGCGCGATCGACGCGTCCAATGTGCTCAAGCCCGCGCTGGCCCGCGGCGAGATCCAGTGCATCGGCGCCACCACCTTCGACGAGTACCGCAAGTACATCGAGAAGGACGCCGCCCTGGCCCGCCGATTCCAGTCCATCCCCGTCGACCCGCCCAACAACGAGCAGGCCGTCGAGATTCTCAAGGGCGTTCGCGACAAGTACGAGGAGCACCACCGCGTCAAGATCACCGACGAGGCGATCCGTTCCGCGGTCGAACTCTCCGGACGCTACATCACCGGGCGCGTCCAGCCGGACAAGTCCATCGACGTGCTCGACGAGGCCGGCGCCCGCGTGCGCATCCGCAGCATGAGCAAGCCGCCGGATCTGGCCGACATCGAGGCCGAGATCGAGAAGTTGACCATCGCGAAGGACGACGCCGTCAAGGGCGCGGACTACGAGAAGGCGGCCGAGCTTCGCGACAAGGCCGAGCAGCTCAAGCGCAAGAAGGAATCCATCCAGACCGAGTGGCGCGCCCGCCAGCAGGAGGCCAGCGGCGTCGTCGACGAGGAAGTCATCGCCGAGGTCGTGTCCAAGATGACCGGCGTGCCGCTCCAGAAGCTCGAGAAGGAAGAAGCCCAGCGCCTGCTCCAGCTCGAGGCCGAGCTGCACAAGAAGGTCATCAGCCAGGACGAGGCCATCAAGGCCGTCTCCCGCTCCATCCGGCGCGCCCGCGCCGGCCTGAAGGACCCCAAGCGCCCCATGGGCAGCTTCATCTTCGTCGGCCCGTCCGGCGTGGGTAAGACGCTGCTGTCCAAGGCCCTGGCCGAGTTCATGTTCGGCGACGCCGACGCGCTCGTCCACCTGGACATGTCCGAGTACATGGAGAAGCACACCGTCTCCCGCCTCGTCGGCGCGCCCCCCGGCTATGTCGGCTATGAGGAGGGCGGCCAGCTCACCGAGCAGATCCGCCGGCGCCCCTACGCCGTCGTCCTGCTCGACGAGGTCGAGAAGGCCCACCCCGATGTCTTCAACATGCTGCTCCAGATCATGGAGGAAGGCCGCCTGACCGACTCGTTCGGACGCCATGTCGACTTCCGCAACACCATCATGATCATGACCAGCAACATCGGCGCGGACCTGATCAAGGGCGGCGGGGGCTTCGGCTTCGGCAAGCACACCTCCGACAACCAGTTCGAGAACATCAAGTCCGTCCTGATGAAAGAGATCGAGCGGTTCTTCCGCCCCGAGTTCATCAATCGTCTGGACGATGTGATCGTCTTCCGCCCGCTCAACCGCGACGACCTGATCCAGATCGTCGAGTTCGAGACCGCCAAGGTGGCCGACCGCATCAAGCAGCAGGGCCTGATCCTGACGCTGGATCAGCCGTCCAAGGACTTCCTGATCGACAAGGGCTACAACCCCGATTTCGGCGCCCGCCCCCTGCGTCGCGCCATCGGGACCTACATTGAGGACCCGCTCTCCGAGATGCTCCTCTCGGGTGAACTCCACGGCAAGACCCACATCAGCGCCACCCGCGTGGGGACCGAGGACAAGCTCTCCTTCGAGGCCTCCGGCTCCAAGCCCGAGAAGCCCGCGAAGCAGGACAAGAACGAGGAGCCCGCGGCCAGCGCCAACGGCTCCGAGACCCAGTCCACCTGACCGATCGACCCAGATCGCCCGCACGCCCGCGTCCCCGGACGCGGGCGTTTTTCATGGTCCGCGCAAAGAGAACGCGGCGTCACAGCGACGCCGCGTTCCGTGGATGCGTTCGGACGACGAGCCGGTCAACGCCGGCGGCGTGCGGCCGCCAGACCACCGATGCCCAGCAGGCCCAGCACGCTGGGCGACGGGATCCGGTGGAGGATGATCCCGGTCTCGCTCCAGGTGATCGGGGCGGCGGCGCTGGAGTTCCAGTTATGGAAGAACACGAAGCTCCAGTTCGCGCCGGCCGCGATGGGGTTGTCCTTGGCGAAGATGTGCGGGCCGCTGGTGTAGAACCCGTCGCTGGTCGAGCCGGACCCCTGGAAGTCCCAGTCGTTGTTCCGCCCGACCAGGCCGCCGATGTTGAACACCTCGACGCCGTCGACCCGGACCGAGAGCCGGGTGTCCGAGGCCCAGGTCCCGTTGCCGGTCAGCCCGGAGGCGTCGCCGGCGAATGTGAACCCCACCACGCCGCCGGGGCCGCTGGTGCTGAACTCAACGGTCGACGGGTTCCCGCCCGCGTCCGCGACCACCGTGAAGTTGCCCAGGGCCACGCCGTAGTCGAGGTTGGGGTCGAAGCCGTCCGCGAGCACGGCCGACGCCGTCCCGAACGATGCGATGACCGCGCAGGCCACCATGGTGCGTGTGTGCATGCTGCTCTCCTTGTTCTCTCTGTGCTTCTCTCTTCGACAGGCCGTCCCGGGCGAACCGTGCGACGCCACCCGGGCGGGGCGTGGTCCGGACCACGCCACTTCGCAGGATACCAGATGCAGTGACCGGCACAAGGACAACCGGGCCAATCCGGCGGCCGGAGCGATTCAAGCCTCACACCTATTTAGGGGATTTCGTCAGGGAGCCGGTCAAGTACAGGCCCCGCTCCGGGGCGGCGGGTTCAGGTGGACCGGTTGCGGTACAGCCCCGGGTCCACCGCCGCGACCATCGCCTCGGCGTTAAGCGCCCGCCCGACCAGATCGCCGATCCGAGCGGGCCAGGGCCGCGGATCGGAGATCAGTTCGGCGTAGGGCACATCCAATACCCGGAAGCAGGGGCGTAAGGCCAGCCAGCGGTCGACGCCGGCCAGTTGCTGCTCGTAGATCGACGCCAGCCGGTCCGGCGGCATGGCCCCGCCTGTTCTGCCGGACCGTTCGAGCATGACCGCCTGGGAACGCACCACCTCGCCGATGTCCCGACGCATGAAGATCACCGAGTAGGGGCGGTCGTCGGGCAGTTCGGTCACGAGCATGTGGATGACCTTCACCGCCCGGCCCGGGGCATCGCCGAGCCAGGCCTTGTCGGTGCGGAGCTGTTTGACGCGTTCGAACTCGTAGTAGCCCCGCGGGTTGTCGTCGTCCGGGCGGCGTTCGTCGTCGGTCATCGGCGGGACGCCGCCCGCGGCGAGCATCTGCATCGCCAGGCTGGTGCCCGAGCGGGGCAGGCCGGTGACGACCACGATGCGGTCCTCGGCACCCATCACGGCGCCCCGCCCGCGGCGTGCGGGCTCGCGCTCCAGGCCGCCGGGCCGCGGGGGGATTGACGCTCGGCCAGGGCGCGCTGGGCGGGATCGGGGGCGAGGGTGTTCAGCATCGATTCGGCGCGGTGTTCGGCCTCACGGGCGCCCGGCTCGTCGCCGCCGAGGCGTCGGAGGGCGGCCAGGAAACGGTGGGCCTCGATGCGACCGGGCTGCACGGCGATGACCGCCGCGAACGAGCTGGCCGCGTGCCCGAGTTCGCCCAGCCAGGCCAGCGCCAGGCCGAGCTGGTGATGGGCTTCCGGGTGAACCGGGTGCGCTTCGAGCACATCCAGGCACCGCTCGGCGGCGGGCTCGAACCGGCCGAGCACGATCTCGGCCCGGGCCAACGCGATGGCCGCGGCCGGATTCTTCGGGGCGGCCCCGAGCGCGCGCCGGGCCTGCCGCTCGGACTCCTCCCACCGCCCCGCGGATGCGCACAGGTCGGCCAGGGTCAGCGGGGAGACCGACGGGTCGGTCAGGCGGGGCCCGAGCAAGGACCACGCGTCGTCGGTGCGCCCCGCGGCGGCCAGCACGCTGACGCGGAGCATCGCGCACTCGGTGTGCGACGGATCGAGCGACAGCAGGCGGGTGAGGACGGCGTCGGCTTCGTCGAAGCGGGCGCAGGTCAGCAACGCCCGCGCCAGCGACAGGGCGTAGCGTGCCTCGTCCGGGTGCGCCTCGGCCAGCGGGGCGAGGGTCGCCGCGGCCTCGGCCGCCCGGCCACGGTGGGCCAGCACCATCCCGAGGTTGAAGGCCGTCTCGCGGCGGGTCAGGTCGATGCGGGCCTGGGCGTCCTCGGGCAGCGCGGCCATGTATCCCAGGTCGATCAGTTGGCGGATGGCGTCGTGGGCCTCGAACGGGTCCTGGCGCATGTCCGTCGGGTGACGGGCGTCGTCGCCGTCTTCGGCGTCCCAGCTCTCGATGCGGTCCGGGGCGGGGTGTTCGATCGCTTCCTCCAGCACGCGCCCGTCCATGTCGCGCCCGGCGGGCAGGCCCAGCAGCGCCAACGCCGTGGGCGCGATGTCCAGCAGGCTGGGGGCGCGGACGCCGGCGTCCGCGCGCACGCCCGGGCCCTGGAGGACCAGGACGCCGTGCTCGCGGTGCCAGGCGGCCTCGGTCGCCGCCCGCTCGATGTCGCTGAGCCCCTCGGTCACGGGGCGCTGATCGCCGCAATGGAAGCCGTGGTCGGAGAGCAGCATCACCGTGGCGTCGGGCCCGGCCAGGCGCAGCATCTCGCCGAGCAGCTCGTCGTGCAGCTCGTACACGCCGGGCATGACCCTGGAGAACAGCTCGAACTCCTTCTGCTGGACATGCTTCATCTTCGGCGGGAAGAACTGCATGAAGTGATGCCCGATGGTGTCGATGGCCTCGTGGAAGACCATCGCGCAGTCCCACGCGGGGTCGGCCTGCATCACCGCCTTTGCGGCGTTGTGGACGGACAGACACTGGGCCACCAGGCGTGCGAGCGTCCGCATGCGGTCGTGGTCGCGTCCGAGCCTGGCCCATTGCGGCGCCAGCTTGGTCAGCACCCGTTCGGGCACCGCCGACGGGTGCACGCGGGCGGCCGCGACGCGGTCGGCGAGTTCCGGGGGGTGGACCGTGCCCGGGCGGAGCGGCCACGGCTGCCCGGGGCTCGCGGGCTGGGACTCGCAGAGGAGGTTGGTGACGACGCCGCCGCGGACCGGCTCGGCCGGGTGGGAGGCGTACCAGCCGACCACATGGGTGCGCAGGCCGGACTGGTGGAGAATGTTCCACAGGGCCTTGGTGCGGCGGGTCGTGCTCGAAGCCGGGCGCAGGTTCTGATTGTCCGCGTCGGGCTCGATGAAGTTGAGGATGCCGTGCTTGTCGGCGGTTTTGCCGGTGGCGACGGTTGACCAGAGCAGGGGAGACAGGCGCGGCTCGAGCGTGGCCAGGTCGGCGTGGACCCCGGCCCGCATGAGCCGGCGGAGGTTGGGCATGCCGCCCTTGTCGGCGAGCCGCAGGATCATGATCCAGTCGGCCGCGTCCCAGCCGAGGATGAGCAGTTTGCGGGCGGGTCGTGGGGTCATGGGATGCGTGGAGCAGGGCGGTCCGGGGCGGAAAAGAACATGGGCGGCCTTGCGGCCGCCCATGCTACCGATGTCAGGCTGTCCGCGTCGTGGGGTTCACGGCGCGGGGCGGGATCAGCGGCGACGACGGCCGGCGACCAGACCGCCCAGGCCGAGCAGGGCCATGGCCGAGGGGGCCGGGACCACGCCCGCGCCGATGGAGGCGCCGGGGGTGGCGTCGAAGGCGTACTCGACCAGGGTACGGTTGACCACGGTCGAACCGAAGGAGAAGCGGGCCCAGCCGTAGTGGATCTGGCTGTTGGCCTCGTTGAAGAAGCGGAAGCCGACCAGGTTCTGGTCGCTGTTAAGGTTCCACTGCGCGGTGGCCGCGGCGGTGCCGGAGGAGGTGTTTGAGCCGTAGGTGTTGGCGGCGCCGATCAGATCACCGAAGGCCATGTTCGCGGCGGTGCTGGGGGCGGTGATGACATACGCGCCGCCGGTGGGGTTGCCGGGGCTGAACAGACCGAAGCCCGAGGCGCCCCACGGGTTGATGTCCCAACCGGGCACGGTCGAGCCCGTGCCGCCGGCCGGCAGGTTGCTCGCGCCGGTGACGACATTGAGGTACAGGCCGTTGGTGGTGGCGGGGATCTCGATGTTCACGATGCCGCTGTGAACGATCTGGGCGTTGGCCGAGGAGACGGCGACGGTGGCGACGGCGGCCAGGGCGAAGTGCTGGGTCAGACGGGTCTTGAGACTCATTGCTTTCCTCTTCTCTCTTTGAAACACACCGGTCACACACGCGATCCGGAAACGCATCCGGGTCGCGGCATACTCGGATTCCTTGGGGTTCTCTCGGTCCCCCGCGGCTGGCACCACGATGGTCCAGGGTGAGGGAACTATACCAACACCACCCGGAACAACGCTAGTGTCATTTGCCACAATTTCTCACAAATAGTTTTCGCACACGAACGATTTTAGTTATCGGTCATTTTTGAACGCAACGGCTTGCGGCCTGTCCCGGAATACCATGGGCCCATGCCCGTCTTCCTCCGATGGCTGCTCCGGCTCGGTCCGATGAACCCCATCGCGGTGCGCCTGGTGCAGAACGCCAGCCGGCGATCCAAGCACAACCTGGTCCGATCCGCCTACCTGGCGGTCCTGATCCTGGTGCTGCTCTGGGCGGTGCTGGGGAACACCCAGGGCGGGCAGGTGTCGTACCGCGAGCTGGCGTCCTCCGGGGCGACCAGCTTCGCGTGGGTGGCCTATCTCCAGGTGTTCCTGATCTGCATCCTCTCGCCCGTCTTCATGGCCGGGGCCATCGCCCAGGAGGCCAACCCCCGCACCTGGGACATCCTACTGACCACGCCGATGTCCCGGCTGGAGATCGTGCTGGGCAACCTGTTCGGGCGGCTGTGGTTCGTGCTGGCCCTGCTGTTCGCGAGTTTGCCGCTCTTCGCGCTGACGCAGTTCTTCGGCGGGGTGCCGGGCCGGTCGATCCTGGCCAGCTATCTGGTGGCGGCCGGGGCGGCCCTGCTGGTCGGATCGATCGCCATCGCCCTGTCCGTGTCGCGCCTGGTCGGGCAGCGGGCCGTGTTCGCGTTCTATGTCAGCGTGGTGACCTACCTGGCCGCCACCATCGCCATCGACGCGTGGCTGCGCTCCCGCGGCCAGGGGGCCGGGGTCGGGGGTCAGGGCGTGACCTCGATGACCGCGGCCAACCCGTTCCTGGCCCTGCGGTCGTTGCTGAGCCCGACGACCTACCCGGCCGCGGAGATCGGCACCTACACGGGCCTGAAGGCGATCGCCCTGGAGACCCCGGTGCGGGCGTGGACCTGGGCGACGGTGCTGATCAGCGCGGTGCTGGTGCTGGCCAGCACGCTGACCGTGCGGGCCGGGGGGCTGCGTCAGATCGCGGCGGGGGCCAGCGGGATCCCCTGGTACCGGCGGATGATGGGTCTGGGAGCGAAGGGCGCCGAGCACCGGCCGCCCCGGACGGTCTGGGTCAACCCGATCGCCTGGCGTGAGGCCGCGGCCCGCAACGCCACCTTCTGGCGGATCCTCGCCCGGTGGTCGTTCATCGCGGCCGGGCTGATCGCCGGGCTGATCATCGTGATCCTCTACCACACACAGCGCCTGGACGAGGCCGACTTCCGCTTCGTGGTCCGGTCGGTGGTGTTCACCGAGGTGTTCGTGATCGCGCTGGTGGCGATCAACATGGCCGCGACCGCGGTGAGCCGCGAGCGCGAAGACGGCACGCTGGACCTGATCCTGACCACGCCGATCACGCCGGGGATGTACCTGGCGGGCAAGCTGCGCGGGCTGGTGTCGTACCTGCTGCCGCTGATCGCGGTGCCGGTGTTCACGGTCGGAATCGCCGGGCTGTACGCGATGCTGTTCCGCGACACGCGCCCGGGCGGGACGACGGTGGCCGAGATGGTCGGCGCGGCGACGGTCGATGTGCCGGTGGTGCTCCCCGAGGCGGGGCTGCTGGCGGCGCTGGTGCTGGTGCCGTTCACGGCGTTCTGCGTGATGGTCGGGCTGCAGTGGTCGCTCAAGAGCCGGGGCACGCTGGGATCGGTGGTGGGCACGGTGGGCGTGGTGGGCGTGATCAGCGGGATCATCGGCCTGTGCGGCTGGGCGGCGGGCGCGGACCTGCCGGTGGTCGGCCCGGCGGTGGCGGCGCTCTCCCCGGCCAGCCTGCTCGACGCGGTGGTCGTGCCGGTCAGCCGCATGAACCAGACCGCGGCGGACTCGGGCCTGAACACCGCGCGGATCTCCCTGGCCATCGGCGCCGTCATCAGCGCGGTGGTGTACCTCGCGATCGTCTACGCGATCCATACCACGATGGTGAAGGGATTCGACTTCACGGTGCGCAAGCTGGCGGGGACGCGGTGAGGGTCTGAGCCGCGGGCTTGAGCCCGCGCGGTCGTGGCACGAACCATGCACGCACACCTGCTCATACGGATCCCATCTGAAACTCGGGCGTGACCGGTTCTGTGCTCTTCGTCTCCGGAGCGCACGCCCGTTGTCGCGGACGCGCTCTTGCAAGGCCGAGGGCGTGGCCCCAGCGCGACATGAGGGCGGCGCGTTCCTGTGTGTCGGCCTGGTTCAACGCAGAGGATCGCCGAGGGGCGCAGAGGTCCGCAGAGGATCGGAACAGGATCCCTGGATCTCTCTGCGCTCCTCTGCGCCCCTCGAGTTCTCTGCGTTTGATCGCTGTGCGTTCCGCGCGGTGGATCGCGGCGGGCGCCCGGAGGTTCAAGGGCGTTGGTTCGAGCGATCGGAGGAACGCATGGCCGGTGTTCGCCGCGCTCGTCCCCGTCGCTGACGCTCAGGGCTTCTTTCGGGCTCGGCGCATCGCGG
>JAFIFX010000021.1 GCA_020831805.1 Planctomycetota bacterium
GGGGCTTGCCCCGCTTTACCGGGGCCCTTCCCCCCCCGGCCCGACCTCCCGCGGGGCGGCGCCCCCCCCCGGGGCCCGGGGGGGTCCGCGCGGGCACCGACTGGTTCGACCGGCCCGACCCGACCGGCCGGACGGGCACGGGCGAGCGCGGGCTGCGCTTCTCGTGCACGATGTGCGGCAACTGCTGCACGGGGCCGTCGGGGTATGTGCTCTTCACCGATGAGGAGGCCCGGGCGATGGCCGCCAAGGTCGGCGTCGGCCTGGACGAGTTCCTGCGCGTGTACACGCGGGACACGGTGCTCGGCCGGTCGCTGGAGGAAACGCCCAGCCGGTTCGGGCAGGACTGCGTGTTCCTGGATCGGGACACGGTTCCGGGCAAGGCGGTGTGCTCGTTGTACGAGGCGCGGCCGCTGCAGTGCCGCACATGGCCGTTCTGGGAATCGAACCTGGCCAGCCCGCGCCACTGGGAGCGGGCGGGGCGCGGGTGCCCCGGGATCGACACCGGGCCGCTGACCGCGCCGGAAACGATCCGGCTGACCCGCGACCGGCTGGAGATCTGAGCGTGCGAACGGGAAATCGGCCGGTCCGGCCCGATCCGGATGACCGGGGCGGGGCGGGGGCGAATACTTGGGGTCACATGGACTCGTTCTGGCATTTCGCCAAGCAGTTGGACCGCTATAGAGGCTTGCTGCTCCTCGGCTTCCTGTTCGCCGCGATTTCCGCGGGCGGGCTGGGGGCCGGTCTGGTGGCGGTCCGGCCTGTGCTGGACACGGTGCTGGAGCCCGATCACCCGGGCCTTCCCCGGATCGCGGCGGAGTTGAACGCGCACGCCCTGGTCAACGGGCGGATCCCCCAGGCGGTCATCGATGGGCTGCCGGAGGGGGCGTTCGTCGGCGTGGTGTGGATCATGGTCGCGCTGGGGATCCTGACCCTGATCGGGGCGACGGCGAACTTCCTGCACCAGTACTTCGCCCTGACGGTGGTGCAGCGGACGGTGGCGCTGATCCGGCGTCAGGCGTACGGGCGGGTGCTGCACCTGCCGCTCAAGACGGTTGTGTCGGAGGGGCCGACCGACGCGATCTCGCGCGTGGTCAACGACACGGAAGCGCTGGCCCAGGGCTTCATCGCGATGCTCAGCAAGGCGGTGGCGCAGGTCACCAAGGGGCTGGCGGCGCTGGTCGCGGCGTTCGTGATCCACTGGCAGCTCGCGCTGGCCGCGCTGATCGTCATGCCGCTGCTGGCCACCGTGATCCGCAAGCTGGGCAAGCGGATCCGCAAGGCGTCGAACCGGGCGTTGTCGGCCCGGGCCGGCCTGTTCCGGGCGGCGACCGAGTCGCTGCAGGGGCTGCGCGTGGTCAAGGTCCACACCACCGAGCGCTACGAGGCCGGGCGGTTCGGGCGGATCAACAAGGAGTTGCTGCGCCAGCAGCTGAAGGTGCGCACGGCCCGGGCGGTCGCCTCGCCGCTGGTCGAACTCATCACGGTCTTCGTGCTCGGGGTGCTGATCATCATCTCGGCCAAGCTGATCCTCGACGGGCAGCTTTCCAAGAGCGTGTTCTTCTCCACGCTGGCCGCCCTGGGGATCGCGGGGGCGAGCATCAAGCCGCTGACCGGGCTGCTCAACGACATCCAGGCCTCCGGCGCCGCGGCGGACCGGCTGCAGAAGCTGCTCGGCAACGAGTCCGAGCCCGGCCACGACACGCGCCTGCCGCGCCTGGCGACGCACACACGCTCGCTGACCTTCGACCAGGTCCGCGTGGTCTATCCCGGCCAGACCACCCCGGCGGTCGACGGCGTGTCGCTGGAGATCCGGCACGGGGAGACCGTCGCGTTCGTCGGGCCCAACGGCTGCGGCAAGACCACGCTGCTCTCCCTTGTGCCCCGCCTGTTCGACCCCGACGAGGGACGCGTGCTGGTCGACGGGACCGACATCACCCGGGTGCGCGTCCGCTCGCTCCGGCGTCAGATCGGCGTGGTGACCCAGGAGGTCATCCTTTTCAAGGGCACCATCCGGGAGAATATCACCTACGGCAACCCCAACGCCACGCCGGAATCGATCATCGCCGCCGCGGAGAAAGCCCGGGCCCACGAGTTCATCACCGCCATGCCGCAGGGTTATGAGACCCCGGTCGGCGAGCAGGGCCTGACGCTCTCCGGCGGGCAGCGCCAGCGGATCGCCATCGCCCGCGCGCTGCTCCGCGACCCGAAGATCCTGATCCTCGACGAGGCGACCAGCATGGTCGACGCGGACAGCGAGAGCCACATCGGCGAGGTGCTGCGCAACTACTGCGAGGGCCGCACCACGCTGGTGGTCGCCCACCGCCTGCGCACGGTGCTCAGCGCCGACCGGATCGTGGTGATGGACGCCGGCAAGGTCGTCGACAGCGGCACGCACGACGAGCTGCTGGAAAGTTGCCAGCTCTACCGCCAGCTCGCGACGGGCCATCTGGCCGGGGCCGGGGGGCCGCGCTGATGCAGGAAACCGGTACAGACGGCACAATCTCCTTCCACTGCGACTTCTGCCGCGCGGCGTGGGATGAGGAGCTGGCGATGGTCGAGGGCCATCGCGGTTCGATCATCTGCGGGCGGTGCCTGTCCGTCGCGTACGCCGAGCTGGTCCATCTCAGGTCCGGTCGCCCGTGCCAGCCGGGCGAGAAGTGCGTGCTGTGCCTGGAGGAGGGGCGCGAGGACCCGCACTGGGAGAGCCCGACCCGCGACGGCGTGCTGGCCTGCCGCCGGTGCGTCAAGCAGTCCGCCGGCGTGCTGCACAAGGACAAGGACACCGCCTGGTCCAAGCCGCCGGACCCGGCCGAGGCCTGATCCTCAGCGCGGGCAGGCCTGCTCGTACATCCGCTCGATGTCGCAGATCAGGATGTAGCTCCCGTCCGGGCGGAGGAACATGCCGCTGAGGTAGCGGCTTCCGCCGGCCGAGTCCGGCAGCGGCGCGACGCCGCGGTCGGCGCAGTCCTCGACGGTGTGGATCGCATCGACGACGAACGCGGCCCTGCGTTCGCCGACCTCGGTGATGACCATCATGGAGCGGATGCCCTCCGTCGCCGCGTCCGACAGCGTCTGGAGGATGCGCCCGATCGAGGCGAGTTCGCCCTCACGCAGGCGTTCGATCGCGTTGAGCGCTTCGTCGGCGCGGCCACGGGCGGCGACCGACAGCACCTCGCCGATCCGCAGGTGCATCGTGCGCTGCAGGCGCGCCAGCTCCTCGATGTGCGTGCCGGCCGACTGGTTGAGGCGGATCAGCTGGCGCAGCTTGCGCGGATCGGCCGCGACATCGCGGCACCAGCGGGCCAGCGGGCCGTGGTCCTGGGGCTTCGGCGGGGTTTCGCCCGCGCGCACGGCCCGCTCGATCGATTCGATCAGCTCGGACGGCTCGCGCGAGAGGTCCGACAGCGTCTCGCCAAGCCGGGCGGTCTGCTCCGCGGCCGTCGGCAGACCGAGCAGCACCCGGGTGTCGACGACGGGGATGATCGAGCCACGGTGGTTGATCACCCCACGGACATAGGCCGGGCTGCCCGGCACGCGGGTGAGCTGGACCTCGGAGCAGGCCCGCAGTTCGACGGTCGCGTCGGTGATGAAGCCGTACGAACTGGTGTTGACCTCCACGATGACATACCGCGAGACCCCCGCCGCCGCGTCCGTGCCGGATCGGGCGTTCAGGTCGTAGTTGGCCACGGGATTATTCCCCACTTGCGTCTCTTCCAGCGTCGTGCTTGGGCTCATGGCACCCAGCATCGTCAACCCGGGGCCTCGGGATCAGTCCGGTCCGCTGAACCCGCCAAGTACCCGAACCAAGGCTGGCCCGTCTGAAACCAGCGCCCGGATCCGCTCGAACTCGGCCCGAACCGCGCGAGGAACGGATCCCATGCCCACGACCATCGTCTGGTACCGGCGCGACCTGCGGGTCGACGACCACCCGGCCCTGCTTCGTGCCGCCGAGTGCGGCCGCGTGGTGCCGGTCTATGTCCACGAATCGGAGCTGGGCGGCCGCTGGGCCCCCGGCGGCGCGTCGGACTGGTGGCGGCACCACAGCCTGCGGTCGCTGGCGGACAAGCTCTCCGAACTCGGCTCGCCAATGGTGTTCCGCCGGGGCCGGGCCGCGGACGAGCTGGAACAGATCGCCAGGGCGACCGGGGCGGACCGTGTGGTGTTCACCGAGTCGATCGAGCCGCACGCGCAGGAGCACGACGATCGTGTCGAGCACGCGTTAGGCCGCGCTGGCGTTGAGATCGAACGCTTCGCGGCGAACCTGATCTGGCCGGTGGGGTCGGTGCTGACGAAGGCGGGCGAGCCGTACCAGGTGTTCAGCCCGTTCTGGAAGGCCGGGGTGCGGTCGGGCGAGCCGGACAAGCCGCAGCCCGCGCCGAAGTCACTCAAAGGGCCGGAAACCGCGCCGAAATCGCTCGAACTGGACGATCTGGGGCTGCTGCCGCAGATCGACTGGGCCGGAGGCATGCGCGATCGATGGAACCCCGGCGAGCCCGGCGCGTGGGGCGCGCTCAGCGCGTTCATCCGCGACCGGCTGGACGAGTACCACGACGCACGCAACCGGCTGGACATCCCCGGCTGGTCGGCGATGTCGCCGCACATCCACTTCGGCGAGGTCTCGGTGCGCCGGGTCTGGCACGCCGTCTCGGGCGGACTTGATTGGGAGAAGGACCAGGGACGCGAGCACTACCTGCGCGAGGTCGGCTGGCGCGAGTTTGCACAGCACCTGCTCACCCACTTCCCGCAGACCACCGACAAGGCCCTTCGCGACAGCTTCAGCCGCTTCCCGTGGTCGGACAACGACGACCACCTGCGCGCCTGGCAACGCGGGCGGACGGGCTACCCCGTGGTGGACGCGGCCATGCGGAACCTCTGGGCCGAGGGCTGGATGCCGAACCGCGCCCGCATGATCGTCGCCTCGTTCCTGTGCAAGGACCTGCTGATCCCGTGGCAGCGCGGGGCCGAGTGGTTCTGGGACACGCTCGTCGACGCGGACCTGGGCAGCAACACGCTTGGCTGGCAGTGGACCGCGGGCTGCGGCGCGGACGCGGCCCCCTACTTCCGTGTGTTCAACCCGGTCTCCCAGGGCGAGAAGTTCGACCCCGACGGCGATTATGTCCGGCGCTGGGTGCCCGAGCTGGCCAAGCTGGACAAGCGGGTGATCCACAAGCCGTGGGAGGCCGGCGAGATCGAGCTGTCCGCGGCGGGCGTTGTGCTGGGCGAGGACTATCCGGAGCGGATCGTCGACCACGCCCGCGCCCGCGAAAAAGCCCTGGAAGCCTTCGAGCAGATCCGCGGCTGACCGACCGGTCCGCTCGTCCGCCCCCCACCACGCCCCCACCCCCCGGGGCCGTATCGTCCCCGTGAGGAGGTGCACGATGCATCGGACCGCCTGCCGCCTGATCCTGGCCGGTATGCTCGTGTTTCTCGCCGGCGCGGCCGGGATACCCGCTGCCGACGATGACCACCACGGAGTGACGACCATGCGTCTGCTCAGCCCCGACAGCGACCACCCGCCCGGCATCACGCCACGCCCGGGCGGACAGGGCGACGCCTATCCCACGGCCATGCGCACCGCCGGCCACGCGCTGCACGCTCTGCGTCGGAGCGCGCTTGACGCCACATCGCGTGAGATGGACCTGGCCAACCTTCAGTCCCTGCAACGGTCGCTCGTGGATGCGAAGGAGAGCCACGACACCGCGCCGGTCCCGCCGGGAGCCGACGACGACGGCACGCACGCACGCCGCCTCCACCTCGCCCTGATCGATGCGCTCGGGGCGAGTCTCGATCTGGAACGGGCGGTGCTGGAAGGCCGGCACGGGCAGGCCCCGGGGCTGCTCGAAGGGCTCTGCGCGGTCCGCGTTGGGCCATCGCGGCTGTTTGCTGGGGATGAATAGCCGAAAATTCGTCCACGAAAGTTTCGTAGACAATGGCTTTTCCGATGCGCCAAGGCCAATTCCGACCCGGACGGTCGGAATTTGCGCCCATCCCTCGCTTTTCGTAAGCCCCGGTGTGCTAGGCTCTTGCTCCGGCCTTCGCTGGAGCGGCATCGCTCCGGGCCGGGCATCCGTCATAGATCCGCCCTGAAGATCTCTCTCGGATTCAGCATTTCGGGGCGAGGTTTCTGTGATGAAGATTTATGTAGGCAATCTGCCTTTCGACGCCACCCAGTCCAGCGTCGAGGAACTGTTCAGCCAGTACGGTCAGGTCGGTGAGGTCACCCTCATCAACGACCGCGAGACCGGACGCCCCCGCGGCTTCGGCTTCGTGGAAATGCCCGACTCCAGCGAGGCCAACAAGGCCCTCGAGGCCCTCAACGGCCAGGATTTCGGCGGCCGCACCCTGAACATCAATGAGGCCAAGCCCCGCGAGAACCGCGGCGGCGGCGGCGGTGGTGGCTACGGTGGCGGCGGCGGCGGTGGTCGCGGCGGCTACGGTGGCGGCGGCGGCGGCAGCCGCGGCGGCTACGGTGGCGGCGGCGGCGGTCGTGGTGATCGCTACTAAGCACACTATCCCGCGATGAACATCCGGCGTGCGTCGCCCGACCGCGACGCACGCCCTTCCCCTCGACAGCAGCTCGGCGCACGCGACCGAAACGGACGATCCCGGGGATCGCAACCGGCGTGATGAACGGGCTGACCCTGCTCGGACAACCGGCAGTACCCGAAAACGGCGCAACGAGCGTCGGCGGGACCACTCCCGATCCCAGCACCCCGTTCCCCGCCCGCAACCGGCAACACGCCGGCGGGCATCACACCGGAGATGCAACCTTTGTATTCTGACTCGACCCCCGCGCCCAAGGCCGCCAAGGCCGTCGCTGCCGACACAACTTTCGCCAAACTCAAACTCGCTGAACCCATCCTCAAGGCCCTGGACGAGGCCGGGTACCGCACGCCCACGCCCGTGCAGGCCATGGCCATCACCCCGGCGATGAGCGGGCACGATGTGCTCGCCGTCGCCCAGACCGGCACGGGCAAGACCGCCGCGTTCGCGCTGCCCATCATCCACCGCCTGCTCAAGGACGGGCCCGCACCCCGCCCCGAGGCGCACCACGAGGACCGCGACCAGCGCGGCCACCGGGGTCGCCGCGGCCGCGTCGGCCCCGCGTTCCTGCCCCGCGTCCTGATCCTCTCACCCACCCGCGAGCTGGCCACCCAGATCTGCGAGTCGTTCAATGACTACACCCGGCACTGCAAGCTGCGCCACACCGCGATCTACGGCGGGGTGTCCCAGTTCCGCCAGGAGAAGGCCCTCGAACGCGGCGTCGATGTCATCGTCGCCACGCCCGGCCGCCTGATGGACCTGATGGAGCAGGGCGTGGTCGACCTCTCGGCCGTACGCACGCTCGTGCTCGACGAGGCCGACCGCATGCTGGACATGGGCTTTATCAACCCCATCCGCCACATCGCCGCGGCCCTGCCCGAGCCCCGCCAGACCATGCTGTTCAGCGCGACGATGCCCCCGGCGATCGCCAAGCTCGCCGCGTCCCTCCTCAAGCACCCGACCCGGGTCGAGGTGCCGCAGGAAGAGAAGAACACCCCCAAGATCGAGCAGTCCGTCCACCTGATCGAGACCGGCGACAAGCAGGGCCTGCTCGAGCGGATGATCGGCGCGTCGGACATCCAGCGGGCGGTGGTCTTCACCAAGACCAAGCACGGGGCCGACCGCGTGGCCCGCAGGCTCGAGATCGCCGGCATCGACGCCGTGGCCATCCACGGCAACAAGAACCAGAACCAGCGCAACAAGGCGCTCGACGCGTTCAAGCGCGGCCGGTTCCGCGTGCTGGTCGCGACCGATGTGGCGGCCCGCGGGCTGGATGTCGACGGCGTGAGCCATGTGTTCAACTTCGACCTGCCGCTCGAGCCGGAGGCCTATGTCCACCGCATCGGGCGCACAGGCCGCGCGGGCGCGACCGGCATCGCCGTCGCCTTCTGCACGCCCGAGGAGCGCGGCCTGCTGCGGGCCATCGAACGACAGATCGGGGCCAAGGTGCCCAGCGTCGGCGAGCACCGCCACGCCCCCCGCTCGGAAGGCCAGCCCCGCCCCGGCTCGGGCAAGCACGCCCCGCGCAACGGCCGCCCCCGCAAGCCCGGCGCCCCCGGCGGACCCCGGCGCGGCGGACCCGCCCGCCCCGAAGCCGGCTACGCCCCACGCTCGCGCACGAAGGCCAACCGCCCCGGCAGCGGCGTCCAGCGGCCCGCCACGGACCGCGCCTGACCCACCCCGCGTCAAGGGACGCGGGACCACAGCCACCGTATGATGACGGGCACGCCGCGGCGTGCCCGTTTTTTCGCAGGTGCGGTGGCCGAGCGGTTGAAGGCACACGACTTGAAATCGTGCAAGGTCGAAAGACCTTCGTGGGTTCGAATCCCACCCGCACCGTTCGCTTTTTCAGACGGAATCACTGTGGGCCGAGGTTGTGTGTCTGTGTTGCGTTGGGGTTGCTACAAAACCGATACCCAGTAAAATGCTTCCGTATGAAACGACTCTCCTTCGCCGCTCGGGTTCGTAAAATTGTATTTCACGACGGTTGGTGGCGATGGTTCGCTGTGATCGGCGTGCTCTGGCTTATCAGCACTGCAGTAAAACCGCACGCTTGGTACATCGAGGCGTCGCCGGAAGACTCGAACCTGAATCTCGTTCAACGCCGGTGGTGGGGATTCGGCTCCAACGAGCGATACAGACTCCAGTTCATGTATGGCCGAGGCTCTTGGATGGTGAAATGGGATGATGCGTGGGTACCCGTTGACCCATGGGATGGGCGTTGGAATCGGGCCTTTGGCATCCTCTATCAGGATGACCCGTATCACGATGACTTCCCCTGACTTGCTTCGACCATCGCCGCTATGCCCACTCACATCGCCGGGGACAAGGTCAGCCCATGCCCTGCGGATCTCCGGTGCAACTGCATCCAGCCCGCCGCCATCCTGACCCCGATGTGGGACCCGGTGCTCGGCGAAGGTCCGCAGCGCGAAGCCAACCTCGCCCGCTTCGCCGCGTCGGCCCCGCTCCACCGGTTCGGCACGCCCGAGGAGGTCGCCGCGCTGGCCGTCCACCTGGCGAGCGACGAATCAGCCTTCACCACCGGCGCCGAGTTCAACATCGACGGCGGCATGCTGGCGGGCTCGGCCGAAGCGCCGGGGCCCGTGGGTGACAGCTGAGTTGTCGACCGCCCAAGGGCGGCCTGCCTCAGGGGCAGCCCTTGTTGAACAGTGCCAGATAAGCCGCTACATCAAAGAAGTTCCACTCGCCGAACGGCGGCGCCAGATCCGCTGCGGGATCCTGGTTGTTGAACGCCTTCAGGAACGCCGCCAGGTCAAAGAAGTCGACCGAGCCGTCGTTGTTGAAGTCCGCGATGCAGTCGTCCGGCGGGACGGAGAGGGTGATGCGGTTCTGCGTCTGCCCCATGCCGCGGCCGTTCGCGGTTGGGTCGACCAGGACGATCAGGTCGTCCGGAACGCCGTCATTGTCACCATCCAGATCCGCGGAGAGGACGAGCAGCGGCTTGCCCCCGGGCTGGTCCGGAAGGTCGGTCGCGGCGGTGAAGTTCAGACCGATGGACCCGGCGTCGGCGGACACATTCCGCAGTTGACGGACGGTCCGCTCGCCCTGCTCGTTGACCGCCACGATGACAATGTCGAGATCGCCGTCGTTGTCAAGGTCGGCAAGGGCGATCGAGGTCGGCAGCGGCGGGATGTCGGGGTTCGAGGTGATCTCGATGTTCACCGGGGGTGCGAAGCCCGTGGCAAGCCCTCGGATCAGCGTGATGGAGCCCGGATTACCGTCGGCGTCGCCCTCATTGAGCACGACCAGATCCGTGAAGAAATCGTCATCCAGGCGGCCTGCCAGCACCTGACGCGGGCGGTCGCCGGTCGGGATATCGACGAAGGTCGCGTTGTCCACATCGCCGTTGACGATGTTAAAGACGCGGACGGTCCTGTTGGACGGGTTTGTCGCCGCAAGCCCGTTCTGTCCAAGGCCGGGCAGCGCCCGGTCGAATGGCACGATGGAGTCGATATCGTCGACATCCACCTCGCAGGTTTCCCAGACGAAGTTGGCTCCGGTCAGGGTCGAGACGAACAGCCTGGCGGTATTGCCGCCACGAACACCATAAATCAGGTCGTCACGCTGGAACCCGATGAGGAGGATTTCCCCGACCGCGAGATCGGTCACCTGGAATCCGGGGTCGATCTGGATCGTATCGATGTTCGATGGCGTGATCTTATTCGTCGCGGAGCTGTTGACATTCAGGAAGTAGATGTTGTTGTTCCCGTTGTTATCGCCCCGGTTGGCGTACGCGATCTCCGGCCTTCCGCTCTGGTTGAAATCACCGACCTCGACCGAGGTCGGCGCGTCCACATTGGGGCCTAGGTAGAGGGTGACTGATTCGAAGCCGAATCCGTCCGCATCGTCGCTCCCCACGAGGACTGCGATGGCGCCGTTCGGGGCGATGTCTTCGATGAACGGCACCGCGATGACCAGGTCCAGGACCCCGTTTGGAAGCCCGTTCGGCCCGCCCGTGATGTCCGCCAGGACAGCATCGTTCGGGACACCCTGGCTGTCAAAGGTGCTTGTCGTGAAGAGCAGTTCATCGAGCGGGATGGCCACCATGCTGACACTGCCCGGCTCACCCAGTTGGCTGTACCTTGCGACCAAGGTTCCCTGGACGATGCCGCCGGGAGCCTCAACATCGAGGACCGGCGAGAAGACCACATCAAACCTCGGCGAGGATGGGTCCAGCGCCGCGGCCGTGAGCAACGGGGGGAACTGCTGGTCCACCTGCGGGACCAGACCCGGCGGGGCCGTGACCTGAAGCCCGCCGCCGAGCGCGGCGATCTGCGAGACCTGCAGCGATGTCGGGGTTGGACCAGCAGATAGATCGATGCGGAGCGATCCCGCTTCCCGGCCGAGCACCGGGTTCAGGTACGAGTTTAGGAAGTTGCCCTCCACGAACATGGATCCACCCTGGTCCGGACGGAGACGGCCGCCGACGGACACCAGCGGCGCCTCGAATGTGCCGCGCCCGCTGATATCGCTGGAACCCTCGATGGACAGGATGGCGTCGGACCCGAGCCGGGTCGTCTGCTCCATGCGGATGGACTTATTGCTGACCAGCAACGGGCCGGGTGAACGGATGGTTGAGCCGAGGCGATCCATCACGATGTTCGTGATCAGACCGCTCTGGTACCACGCGATCACATCATCGCGCGATGAGCCCGCGATGATGTCCAGATCGCCATCGCCATCGAGATCGGCGATCTCGACCGTACGGGCCGCATCACGGAACTCGTCCACAACCCGCTTGGTGAAGTTGGGGATGCGGGTCCCGTCGTTCTCGTACCAGAAGACCTTGTTGTCGATCAACGCCGCGGCCACAACATCCAGGTACCCGTTCTCGTTGATGTCCGCAACCGCGAGCGACACGGGCTGGCCGATATCAGGATCGATGACATATTCGGTGAACGATGGCACCGATCCGCCGTTGTTGGAGAACCAGACGATCTCACGGGCCGTGGTGCTGGCCGAAAGAATGTCGATGTCGCCATCGTTGTCGATGTCGGCGGCCACGACAAACTCTGCCCGGTTCTGTGTGGTCGAGATCACCCGTCTGGTGAAGTTGGGATTCGATCCGCCGCTGTTCTCGTACCAAGCGATCTCGAACCCGAGCCTGGCCGCAGAAACGATGTCGATCAGGCCGTTGCCGTTGATGTCCGCGGCGAACACCGAGGAGGCTCCGATCGCCTGATCGGTGATCACGTGCCGCGTGAAGGTTGGGTTCGGACCTCCGCTGTTTCGGTACCAGGCGACCGTGTTGTCGTTCTCGGAGGCCGAGATGACATCCATGTACCCGTTGCCGGTCAGATCCGCCGCGAAAACCGATCTGGCTCCGTTGGCCTGTGTTGTCAGCGTGCGTTTCGTGAAGACCGGGGGGTTGCTGCCGCTGTTCTGGTACCAGGCGACCGTGTTGTCGCCGAACGACGCCACAAGGATGTCGAGATGGCCATTGTTGTTCATGTCGGCGAGATGGACAGCGCGTGCATCGATGGCCACGATCGGGATGACCCGACGCTGGAATGTCGGGTTCAGCCCGCCGAGGTTCTCGTACCATGCGACCCGATTATCCAGGCGTTCCGCGGAAACCAGATCCAGCCGGCCGTTCCCGTTGATATCGCCCGCCCGAACGGACCAAACACCGTTGGCCTGTTCCGTGATGATCCGCTGGGTCAAACTCGGAAGGCCCGCCAGAACGAGCTCGGGTCCGCCGTCGAGCGTGCCGTTGACTCCGACCGACACCGGTCCGGCAACGACGACCTGGTCTCCGATCAAGGACGCGTACGCGCCGGGCGGGACATCGAGCGTGCCGAAGAACTCAACGCCGTAGCCAGGGGCGGCCTCCAGAACCGCTCCGTCGGCCATGACGGTTGAAGTCAGCGCCGACCGCTGGATCGCCCCGGTAGAGCGAACCTCGATCGCCTTGCCGAGGAAGTTGATAAACAGACCGCACGAATCGTCGAAGTGGATCGGATCCGCGATCAGCACATCGTCTGAACCGGCCTGCATGATGGCCTGCGAAAGGCGTATGTAGCTGTTACCCGTTGTCTGGTTGAAGACACGCGGCTGGCGATGCACGGCGACGGTGTTGTCGTTGGCGGAGACCGAGAGCACATCCGGCACGCCGTCGCCGGTGACATCCGCAGAAAACACATCCGAGGCTCCGTCCAGATCGCCGAGGATGACATGCTTGGTGAATGTCGGCGGTGAGTCCCCGTTGTTCTGGAACCAGATGATGGCGTCTTCCACCAACGCCGCGGCGAGCACATCCACATGGCCGTCACCGTCGAGGTCGACGGCCTGCACGGCGACCGGGAAGCCGATGTCGTCACTGACCAGATGCTCTGCAAAGTTCGGAGGCGATCCGCCCAGATTCTCGAACCAGGAAACCCGGTCGTCGTTGGTCGCGGCCACGACGATATCCATCCGGCCGTTGCCGGTCATGTCCACGGCAACGGACGATTCGGTCCGTCGCTGCGAGGTCGAGATGACGCGCCGGGTGAAGGTCGGATTGTCTCCCCCGGTGTTCTCGTACCAGGCGACCTCGAACCCGAGCCGCGCGGAAGACAGGATGTCCATGCGGCCATTGCCGTTGATGTCCGCGGCATACACGGACGACGCCCCACTCGCCTGGTTCGTCACCAGCCTGGCGTCGAATGTCGGGTTGGTCGCCCCGTCGTTCTTGTACCAGCGGATCGAGTTGTCGCTCTCGGACGCGGAGAGCACATCCATGTGTCCGTTCCCGTTCATGTCGGCCGCGAACACGGATCGGGCGCCGAAGGCCTGGTTCGTAATGACAATTCTTGTGTAGGTGTTGTTGCCGTTGTTCCGGTACCAGGCGATCGTGTTGTCGTTGATCGAGGCCGACAGGATGTCCGGGAGCCCGTTCCCGTTCAGATCCGCGACATACAACGAGCGGATGAAGTCCGAAGCACTGTTGATGATCCGCGGCGTGAATGTCGGGATCGGCGCACCGTCGTTCTCCCAGATCGTGACCGAGCCGTTGCGGCGGCCAGTGATGATGTCGGTCGCACCGTTCCCGGTCATATCCGCGGCAAAGACCGCGCGAGCACCGTTCTCGCTGGTGGTCAGGATGGTGTTCTGAAAGCAGATCTGGGCTGATGCGTCTGCGCCGCCCAAGCCGAGAACCCCGAGAATCACGCCCAGAATGGCGTGTGTACGCCCACGAGTCGGTACATATGCACGCATGACTTCCCCCCGTGCCGCCTTCGGCAGGATCAGATCTACTCAGGTCTTCACCAGAGGCATACCGGCATCGAGCAAGCCCTCAGCCGAGCCTTTGGCAAAGAATGTGGTGCCAAACTAACGCAAGCGATCACCCCGTTCAAGGGTTTACCATGATTTTTTGTACACATGAACGGATTCCTTACAAATCAGTCAATCTTCTCCGCTGCAGTCATCAATGACTGACTGCATCTGGGCTTGGATAGCTTGCCTTCGCTGGTCCGGCATCTCCATGCCTGACATTGCATCGAGTGCCTTGCGGGCGAAAATGACGGCCTCCTCGCACTGCCCGACCATCTGATACGCAGCAGCCCGCCTGGCGTAGTTGAGCATCGATTCGAGCGGGCGCACGCTGTCCGCACGGGCCATGTACTCGACCGCTTTCTCGGCGATACCCTGGTTCAACGCGAGAATCCCGATGTTCCGATAAGCAACGGCCAGGTGCGAGGTTCTCGTATCGGAGAGCTGCTGTGCTTCACGTAGGATCTCGTATTGCGCCGCCGCATCGGTGTACATCCGGATGGCTTCCTGGAGCCAGTCACCGGGTCTTCCTGTTCGCTGCATCCGTTCGAAGGCACTCGCGCTCTGCATCAGGATGTCCGCGTACTCGCCCCGGTACATCTGCGGCCCGCCCGCGGCCTCAACGCCCAGCACGAGCCGATACCCCCGAGCGGCTTCTCGGTACTTGTCCAGGGCCCGGTCCATCATCGCCTGCTGCTCGACCGGGTCACTCCGTTCGGCGGCCATCTCCTGGAGCACCCGCGCGTAGTTGAAGATCGTCGCCGCGAGACGGCGCTGCTTGCGTTGATCGCCCGGATCCGCCGCGCTGTACTGCCTGGCAAGCCGCAGCATGATCTCGGCTTCCTCGAGGACACGGTCGGTCATGCCGGCACGCCGGTACGCCGCGACCAGCGCGTTGCGCGACTCGAGCAACAGTTCCTGGGAGTAGCCGTCCATCGGATCGGCCTCCACAAGTCGCTGCGCGTGGGACAAGGAATCGCGATACCGGCCGATCGCGGAATCAGGATCCTGCATCTCATAGGCTTCAAATCGCCCGACCTGCCGCAGATCGATGACCAGCGCACGCCGCAGGATGGCATCGGCCGGCCATCGTTCGACGGCCCTGCGCCTGGCGCTCAGCAGCCGATCGTGGATCTCTTTGGTGCGAGCGTGTTCGCCCGACTCACGCGCACTCTCCGCCTGGATCGCCAGGGAACGCAGGAACAAATCGGTGATGTCCGGAGCGACATCCGTGCTGCCGAACCCGCGCTCCAGCTCCTCGTAGACCTCTCGTGCAATCCGGTCGGCCTCGGCCGCCTCCCGGTTCATCATCGCCAGCTGGGCTCGGACCAGGTCGATCCCGGCTCGCGCGGCCTTGGCTTCCAGGCCTGTCCCCAGCACGCGCGCCGCCCGTTCTGCGCTCGAAACCCTCAGCTCGGCCTGGTTCACAGAGCCCTGGGATCCGAGAAACCGGGCCATGCCAGCCAGCGCGTTCACGTGCCCGAGCTGGATATCTCGATCGTCCGGGCGTTTGGTGAGCAGAGCGGCATACAGATTCAGAGCCTGCCGGAATGCCTCTTCGACCGCTTCGATCGACTTGTTCTCAACCAACGCGATCTCGCCCATGGCCAGATAGGACGCCGCGAGCTCCGAATCGATCCAAGCCTCGCTCTGCGTCCCTCGGGTCAGCGTCCCGAGCACGCCCAGTGTTGTCTCGACGAGCTGACTCCGCGCCGCCGTGGCGCCCTCGACCCGGCGGACGCTGCGCTCGTACCCGCGGTACACGCCGATCAGCTCGCGGATCTTGTCCAAACGCTCGTTGGCGATGGCGAGGCTCGCCTCGGCCTCGCGGCGTGCCGCGTCGGCCTCAAGCGAAGCGTCGGTGGCCTGCACCAGCGCGCCGTCCCGTTCCTGCAGCGTTTCGGCGAGTCTGACATTCAAGGATCGCTGGTTCTGCCACGCAACCAGCACCACAACCGACGAGACGACCAACGCGATCAGGCCGGCCGCGACCCCCGTGAAGAGCGGCTTGTTGCGTCGCACCATCTTGCGGATCTGGTAGAACGAGCTTGGTGCCCGGGCGATGATCGGCTCGTTGTTCAGATACCGCTGGATGTCCGAAGAAAACTCGTGCGCGGACTGATAGCGCCGGAGCCGGTTCTTCTCAAGCGCTTTGCGAGCAATGGTTTCGATGTCACCGCGATAAACTTTCGAGATGCTCGAAAGACTCGTCGGCTCGACCTCCCGGATAATCCGCGCCGCCTCGGTCAGGATCATCCGATCGAGCTTGTACGGCAACTCGTTCGCCAGCAGCTCATACAGAATGACACCGAGCGAGTACACATCGCTCCGCGCGTCGATCTCGTCAGGATCGCCCTCCACCTGCTCGGGCGACATGTAGGGAATGGTACCGATCAGCTGGCCGATCTGCGTCAGGTACATCGACTCGCGCCGGTCCGACCCGGTGGACTTCGCCACGCCGAAGTCGAGTATCTTTGGGTGGCCGTCTTCCTGCACAAGAATGTTCGCCGGCTTGAGGTCACGGTGGACCACACCGCGCGTGTGGGCGTGATGCACCGCCTCGGCGATTCTTTCCATGAGCACGAGCCGCTCGGAGAGTGAAGGATCGTGCGTCTTGATCCACTCGTTCAGCGGCTTGCCGCTGATGAACTCCATCGCGAACCATGGACGCTCGGGACCATTGCCGGCCGCGATGCCCGCGTCATAGATCCGCGCGATCCCGTCGTGCTGGAGTTTGGCGAGCACCTCGGTTTCGAACTTGAATCGCGCGAAGGCCGCCTGGCTCATCATCGTCGGCCCGAGCACCTTCAGCGCGACGATCTGGTGCGGGAACTGGCGCATGGCCTTGTACACCACACCCATCCCGCCGCGCCCGATCTCTCGCACGATCTTGTAACCAGGTATCTCCGGAAAATCTTCATCGAGCAGTCTCGCCGCGCCGCCCAGCGGCGTGGGACCCGGCGTCGAAGCGCTGAAATGCGTTTCTTCTTCCATCATCAGCAGCGATTTGACTTCGCTCAGCAGCGTGTCGTCATCGCCGCACACGGCGCGCAGGTACGACTCGCGTTCCGCCCCGGAACGCTGACGCGCTTCCTCAACGATCGTGTGAATGCTCGGTCGCTCAGCGCTTGACATGACTCCACCCGCCCCCGCCTCGGGACAAGACCAACCTGTATACCTGACGATGGGCCAGCCGGCCGTGCCGGGTCCGCACACGCGGCTTCCATGGGTAGAAGCGCGAAAACTGGCCCCTGCCGTCAAAATCCCGCCCGATTCTGCTGAACTGCCCCATGCTCGGAGGATTCACCCTCACCTAGCACTTAACCGGTTGCCAACCTAACACTTACCGGCGGGCATGTCAACCGCGAATCCGCGCCCGGACCCTGACTCAGAGCAAACCCTCAAAGAACGGGATATGGCCCAGCCGCCGAGCCAGCCCTCGACCGATAACCGGTCGCGTGCGGCCCAGACGCCAGGTCACCGCGATCTCGCGTGTTGGGCGGTCAAGATCCAGCGGCCGGCAGGCAAGCCCGTGATCCCGGGCGGTGGCCGCCGCCATCGACGGCACCAGCGACACGCCCATGCCCAATCGCACCATCTCGAGCACCGTGGCGAGCTGCGTCGTGCGGCAGACGATGTCCGGCCGGACGCCCGCGCGGGCGCAGAATGCGCCGATCTGCTCGCCCAGGCAGTGCATCTCGTGCAGGGTGACGGTGGCCTGGCCGCGCAGATCGTCCGGGGTCAGGCGGGGCAGACCGGCCAGCGGGTGGCCCTCGGGGGTGACGACGAGCAGTTCCTCCCGTCCGACCACCTCGACCTCGACGAGTTTGTGGTCGATCGGCGTGCTGGTGATGGCCACATCCAGCTCGTGATCGACGACGGCCTCGACCAGCGCCCCCGTCAGGTCTTCACGGACCAGCAGTTCGCACGCCGGAAACTCCGCCCGCAGCGAGGCCAGCAGCGGCGGGAGCAGGTACGGGGCCATTGTCGGGATGGCCCCGATGGACAGCCGCCCGGCCCCGCCGTGAACCTCGATCCGGAGGTTTTCCGTGGTTTCGTGGACCTCGGCGAGGATCCGTCGCGCCCGGGGCAGCAAGGCCCGGCCGGCGTCGGTCAGGACCACGCCCCGCCCGAGCCGGTCGAACAGGGCGACGCCGAGCGTTTCTTCCAGCCTACGAACCTGCTGTGAAAGCGAGGGTTGCGCCACGCGGCAGCGTTTGGCGGCCAGGGTCATCGAGCCCGCCTCGGCCGCGGCGACGAAGTAGCGGAGTTGGTGCAGTTCCATAGTCAAATCCTATGGAATTGATCGCTGAAAAGTCTGCCACTCCTTTCGATCCATCTGGTCCGGGAACCTACTGTCTTGGAACGGTTCTAACTGCCCGCATTCGACGCGGGCCCCGGCCGTGTCCACGCAAACCAATCGCTGAAGGAGGCACCCATGACCAACACGAACGGCCCGAACGGCAAATGCCCCGTGCTGACCACCGCCGAGGGCGCTCCCATCGGGCGCCAGCACGCCCTGACCGCCGGGCCCAAGGGGCCCCTGCTGATGCAGGATGTCGCGCTGATCGAGCAGATGCAGCACTTCAACCGCGAGCGGATCCCCGAGCGCGTCGTCCACGCCAAGGGCAGCGGGGCGTTCGGCACCTTCACCGTCACGCACGACATCAGCAAGCACACCAAGGCCTCGATCTTCTCCAAGGTCGGCAAGAAGACCGAGTGCTTCCTGCGCTTCTCGACCGTCGCGGGCGAGCGCGGCGCGGCGGACGCCGAGCGCGACGTGCGCGGCTTCGCCATCAAGTTCTACACCGACGAGGGCAACTGGGACATGGTGGGCAACAACACCCCCGTGTTCTTCGTCCGCGATCCTTATAAGTTCCAGAACTTCATCCACACCCAGAAGCGAGACCCCAAGACCAACCTGCGCGACATGGACATGCAGTGGGACTTCTGGAGCCAGTGCCCCGAGAGCCTCCACCAGGTCACCATCCTCTTCTCCGACCGCGGCCTGCCCGCGTCGTACCGCAACATCAACGGCTACGGCAGCCACACCTACTCGTTCATCAACGCAGAGAACGAGCGTGTGTGGGTCAAGTTCCACTTCAAGACCAACCAAGGCATCAAGAACTGGATGGACGACAAGGGCGCGGAGGTCATCGGGCAGGACCGCGAGAGCCACCAGCGCGACCTGTTTCAGGCCATCGAGAAGGGCGATTTCCCGAGTTGGACGCTCAAGGTCCAGATCATGACCCAGGCCCAGGCGGACGAATGGTCGGCCAGGACCGGCTGGAACCCGTTCGACCTGACCAAGGTCTGGCCGCACGCGGACTTCCCGCTGCACGAGGTCGGGCAGCTCGAACTCAACCGCAACCCCGAGAACTACCACGCTGATGTCGAGCAGGCGGCCTTCAAGCCGAGCGCGCTCGTCCCCGGCATCGGTCCCAGCCCGGACAAGATGCTCCAGGCCCGCCTGATGTCCTACGCCGACACGCACCTGCACCGCGTGGGCGTCAACCACCACCAGATCCCGGTCAACAAGCCCCGCTGCCCCGTCATGCATTACATGCGTGACGGCCAGGGCGCCACCGCCGAGACCTACGGCTCGGCCCCCAACTACTGGCCCAACACCCGCCAAGGCGCCCCCATGCCCGATGAGAAGTACCACGACCCGGCATGGGACCTCGGCCAGTCCGTGGTCGACCGCTACGACTCGACCGTTGATCACGACGACTACACCCAGGCCGGCAACCTCTTCCGCATGTTCGATGACACCCACCGCGACCGGCTCGCCACGCGGATCGCGGGGGTGCTCGGCCAGGCCCGCAAGGAGGTCCAGATGCGTCAGCTCTGCCACTTCTTCCGGGCCGACGAGGACTACGGCCGGCGCGTGGCGGAGAAGCTGGGCATGGATGTGGAGTCCATGATGGCCGGGCAGGCCGTCCAGGCCACCCGCGATGCGAACTGACACGCCGAAATCGGCCCCCGGGGTCGCCAATTGAGATTCAGTCTCAACGCGCGTGACTTCCGAGGCGGCCGGGCCAATCATCCATCGGGCCCGTTCCGAAAGGGTCGGGCCCGAATTTGACCGCGATCCAGACCAAACCCGACGCGATCGGCCCCGGCGCGGATCAGACCGCCCGGGTCTACCCGACCGGGGTGGCCCGGTACAGCCTGGCCGGCCTCGGTCTGGGCTGCGTGGGCATGGGCGCCTTGGGCGTGGTCGTGCCCGGGCTGCCGACGACGATCTTCCTGATCATCGCGTCGTGGTGCTTCGCCCGCTCGTTCCCGTCGCTGACCGAGCGGCTGATCCACAACCGCTTCTTCGGGCCGTTCCTCAAGTACATCCAGCCGGGCACGGTGATGCCCCGCAAGGCCAAGATCATCGCCGCCGCCATGATGTGGACGGCCATCGCCATCTCGTGCTGGATGTTTTCCCTGGCCGAGACGCCGCTGTGGATCCCCGTGCTGGTGATCTCGGCCGGTCTCGTCGGGACATGGTGCATCGCCCGCCAGGGCCGACGCACGAAGCTGCGGCTGGCCGAGATCGAGCGGACCTGCAACCACCCGGTGGGTCGGACCGTTCCGGCGCACAAGAATCCAGCATGCACGACCACGACCGCCGGATACTCGAAGACGCACTGAGAACCGCCTGCGACGGCGTCGGGCTCGGGCCCGCCCTCGACCAGACCGAACGCATCGCATCCATCTGCCGCGGCTCGAACAACGAGCCGGGCCACCCCGCCTGGGACCAGGCCGGGGAGCTGATCCGCGCGATGGACACCGGCGAGATCGCGGCGATGGTCCGCGTGGGCACGGCCCGCTTTCACCTGCTCAACAAGGCCGAGCAGCTCAACATCATCCGCGTCAACCGCGAGCGGGAGATCCGCTCGCAGGACGGCCCGCCCCGGCCCGAATCGATCGACGAGGCGATGCACCGACTGCGCGAGGCCGGCGTCACGCCCGGGCGCGTCCGCGACCTGCTCGCCGGGCTGGACATCCAGCCCACGCTGACTGCCCACCCCACCGAGGCCCGACGCCGCACGGTCCTGGAGAAACAGAACGAGACCGCGGCCAGCGTCGTCCGCCTGCGCGACCCTGGGCTGACCGAGCGCGAACGGGCCGAGGCCATGGCCCGGCTCGACCGGGTCATCTCGGTCCTGCTGATGACCGACGATGTGCGGATCAAGCGGCTCGATGTGCCCGACGAGGTGCGCAACGGGATTTACTTTCTCTCCACCACCATCTGGCGGACCGTGCCGCGGCTCGTCCGCGACATCGTCTGGGCCGCACGCCGTATCTACGGCGAGGAGGCGGCCGGGATCGTCGCCAACGACCTGCCCGCCCTGCTCCGCTACCGCACCTGGATCGGCGGCGACCGCGACGGCAACCCAAATGTCACTGCCCAGGTCACCAAGCGCACGATGGCGATGATGCGCGACGCCGCGCGCGACCTGTGGGACGCCGAACTCGGGCAGCTCCGGCATGTGCTCTCCGTCTCCACCCGCCGCGCCGAGATGGGCCCGGAGATCCACGAGGCCATCGACCGCGACGGCGCGTGGATCGGCGAGGACACCCATCTTGAGCAGCGGCGCTACGAGCCGATCCGCGTCAGGCTCTCCCAGATGCGCGCCCGCATCGCCCGCGACGACGCCTACGACGGGCGCACGCTGCTGGAGGACCTGCTGTCCATCCGGCGCGCCCTGCACCACGCCGGGCTGCCCAAGGTCGCCGAGGAGGGCATGCTCTCCGACGCGATCGTCCGTGCCCGCGTGTTCGGCCTGCACCTGGCCACGATGGACATCCGCCAGCACTCGGGCGTGCACGCCGGGGCGATCGCCGAGCTGCTGGCCGCGGCGGGGGTCGAGGCGGAGTACGAGCGCCTCGAGGAGCCGGCGAAGGTCGCGCTGCTGCGCCGCGAGCTGGCCAACGCCCGCCCGCTCACGCCCGCGGATGCCGAACTGAGCGAGCCGAGCGCCGAGCTGCTCGAGACGCTGCGCGTGGTCCGCGAGGCCGTGGGCAAGGAGCCGGAGAGCGTCCGCTCCTGGGTGATCTCGATGACCCACCGCGTCAGCGACATGCTCGGCCTGCTGCTGCTCATGAAGGAGGTCGGGCTGTACCGCCCGGCCCGTCCGGGCCACGCCGCGTCGAGCGCGGTGCATGTCGTGCCGCTGTTCGAAACGGTCGACGACCTCGAGCACGCCCCCGCGCTGATGGACGAGACGCTGACCGACCCGGTCTACCGCGCCCACCTCGATGCCGTCAACGCCGGTGAGCCGCCCGAGCAGGAGGTCATGCTCGGCTACTCGGACTCGAACAAGGACGGCGGGTTCCTGATGGCCAATGTGGCCCTGCACACCGCCCAGCGCCGCGTCGCCGAGGTGTTCGAGAAGCACGCCGTGCGCCTGCGCTACTTCCACGGCCGGGGCGGCACCATCGGGCGCGGCGGCGGGCGCGCGGGCCGGGCGATCCTTGCGGCGCCCCCCGGGGCGCGCACGGGGCGCATCCGCTTTACCGAGCAGGGCGAGGTCATCACCTTCCGCTACGCCCTGCCCGACATGGCCAGGCGTCACCTCGAGCAGATCGTCCACGCCTCGCTGCTGGCCGCGTCTGGCATCGACACAACCGACCCGGACCGGGGCTTCGAGGACCTCACGATGCGCCTGGCGGGCACGGCCCGCGTCGCCTACCGGGACCTGATCGACGACCCCGGCTTCTGGCCCTGGTTCACCCAGGCCAGCCCGGTCGAGCACATCGGCGGCATGCCGATCGCCTCCCGCCCCGTCTCCCGCGCGACCGGCGCCGACCTGACCTTCGACCGCATCCGCGCCATCCCCTGGGTGTTCTCGTGGGTGCAGATGCGGGCCCTCGTGCCGGGCTGGTACGGTGTGGGCAGCGCGGTCGCCCAGGCGAGCGAGGACGAGCGCGCCGCCCTGCGCGAGGCGGTGCGCACCCGCCCGTTCGTCGCGACGATCCTCGAGAACGCCAGCCAGGAACTGGCCCGCGCCCGCATGGCGATCCTGCAGCGCTACGCCGCCGGCGCGCCCGGAGGATCGGAAATGTACGAGCGGCTCCGCACCGAGCACGAGCGCACCCGGGCCGCCGTGCTGAACCTGACCGGACGCGAGGACCTGATGGCCCACGCCCCGGTCGTGGGCCGCTCGATCGAGGACCGCAACCCGTGGACCGATGTGCTCAACCTCGCCCAGATCGAGCTGCTGACCCGCTGGCGCGAGGCGGGCGAGGAAGAGCGGACGCGGCTGCGGCCCGTCATCCAGGCGAGCATCAACGGCATCGCCGCCGCCATGCAGTCCACCGGATAAACCGGCCAATGAAGAACCCGCGCCCCAGAAGATGGGACGCGGGCGTGGTTCTGACCTTCCGCTGCGGATCAGCGGCGCCGGCGGCCGGCCATCAGGCCGCCGAAGCCCAGCAGCGCGACCGCGCCGGGGGCGGGGATGTAGAAGCCGGGGTTGCCGACATCGCCCGAGAGGGCCTCGTAGGAGCCGAACTCATCGCCGATGACCGAGAGCACCCAGCCGAAGGGGTCGTTGGCGCCGATGGCCCCGGCGAGCGGGTTGCCGCTGGCGAACCGCGTACGGATGGTGCCGGGGAAGTTCTGGTCGCCGTAGAACAGCTGGTCCGCGACCGCGTCGTTGGCGTCGAAGATGACGACCGCATCGTTGCGGCCGAGGTTGCGGCCGCTGAGATCGCCGAGGCCGCCGAGCACGCGGACGGAGCTGTCCAGGTTCCAGTTGGTCCGGAAGAAGTCGGCGGTGTCCTCGGTGATGATGATGCTCTCGCCTGCGGCGACGAGACCGAAGAAACTCAGGTCGAAGAAGTCGGACGGGCCGGCCTCGTTGAAGGGACGGTCGTCGAGCATCCGCCAGCCGGTCAGGTCGATGGCCGTGTTGCCCAGGTTGGTCAGCTCGAAGAACTCGCCCGTGCCTCCCGTGCCCTGGTACATGTACTCGGTGATGCGGATGCTGCCGGAGGCAAGACCCGCGGAACCCGCCACGAGGGCGGCCGCCAGAATCGAAACAGACTTGTCCATGACTCTCTCCTGTTGTGCTCACGCCTGGCCCATCGGGCAGGAACCACGGCGGCGCGGCCAACGGGCCGACCGTCGCGGTGTTCGCGTAAGACCAATAGAAAGTAGCCCATGGCCCGCTTCCTTCGGATCATGATTCTGTCAACGAATCGTTCAGAGTTCGTTCAGACCGGCCGTGCGCGATGGCGGCGGACTTTGAAACAGTTCTGAACCGAATCTTGATCGTCCCGATTCTTTGCGATCGCGGGGGTGCTCAGTAACCTTGCTGTGATTCGGGACTTCCCGAAGCAACCACCCGGAGCACAGCCGGCATGCCTCACAACCCAACCGCCCGCAGGGCCTTCACGCTCATCGAGCTGCTGGTCGTCATCGCGATCATCGCGCTGCTGATCGGTATCCTGCTCCCCGCGCTCGGCTCGGCCCGGCGCACCGCGCGCCAGGTCGTCTGCGCGAGCAACCTCCGCCAGCTCGCGCTGGCCAGCCTGACCTACTCCAACGACAACCGCGGCTTCTATTCCAGCGGGCAGTGGGAGAACGACCGGCGCAAGAGCCTCGGCGCGCTCGACGAGGCCGGCTGGATCGCCGATTTCGTCAACGGCGGCTACACCATCCCCGGCAACCTGCTCTGCCCCGACAACCCCGCCCGCATCAGCCAGAACCTCGTCCGCTCCGGCAGCGCCTCCCAGGCCTGGAAGGTCCTGACCGAGGAGGACATCAACGACCTCTGGCGCCGCGGGTTCAACAGCAACTACTGCCAGTCCTGGTTCATGGGCTACACCGAGATGAGGGATGTCCGCCCGGGCATCTACGGCGGCGGCGACCCCAAGCGCGTTTCCGATGTCATCGGCCCGCTCAACGCACGCCACATGGGCCAGGTGGCCCCCGGCTATGTGCCCCTCTTTGGCGACTCGAGCAGCCGGGCCAACGAGACATCCCCGTTCGTCATCGACGGTGAGCCCGGCCTGCTGCTCAGCAAGGCCTTCGGCGACGGGCCGGCGCCCACCATCAACGGCTGGTTCGGCAAGCAGGACTATTCCGACTTCGGCCCCGCCCACGGCGGCCAGCGCCGCGGCATCCTCTCGGGCAGCCAGGCCCGGGGCTCCGACGGCACCACCGGGAACATCGCCTTCGCCGACGGGCATGTCGCGTCCTTCGCCGACACCGACGGCGACAAGGCCTTCGACTTCGCCGACCCGGCCAACGGCGATTACAGCTACCCCGACCTCGGCGACAAGGTCTTCGGCGGCATCCTCCGCCGCGGCCTCTGGCTCAACCAACCCTGATCCGGGCACGGCCCGGCTCCGCACGCATCCACCGACCCGAACCCCGACCAACAGCAGGAGAGAACCGTGAAGACCAACGCACTGATCCTCGCCGCCCTTGCCGGCGCGGCCGCGACCGCGGCCCAAGGGCAGGTCGTCCTCAACGAGATCTACGAGAACCCACCCGGCAGCGGCGCCCAGTTCGACAGCCGCTACGAGTACATCGAGCTCTACGGCTTCCCCGGCATGGACCTGACCGGCTACGCCATCGCCCTGCTCAAGGGCGGCTCGGACCTCGACGGCGACGGCATCCCCGGCCCGCGTCCCCCCGGGTTCGATCCCGGCGAGGAAGTCCCCGAGATCGACGAGGCCTTCAGCCTCGACGGGCTCAGCCTGGGCTCGAACGGGTTCCTGGTGATCTACAACACCAACCCCGACCTGAACCCCTCCAGCTTCCTGCCCCCCTTCTTCCCGCCCGAGACCAATGTCGCCACCTTCCAGCAGACCCACATCCCAACCGTGGACAATGTCGGCCGCCTGGCGAACGACGGGTCCTCGACCTATGTCCTCGTCCGCCGCCGCCCGAACCACAGCATCAACAGCAACGGTGTGAGCGTGTACGGGCCCGGCTACTCGTGGCGCAAGGATGTCCAGCACGATGTCGATTTCGACGGCGTGGTCGACTTCGGCTTCGAGACGCCCGTGAACTACCCGCTCTGGCCGATCGAGCCGCCCAGCGTCATGGAGCCCTACCAGATGATCGACGAGATCGCCTGGTCCCACCGCTCGGGCAAGGAGTATGTCCGCTCCAACCAGAACCAGATCTCCGACACGCCCAACTACAACCCCGACGCCATCAGCCGCCTGTACTACCTCGGCCAGAACCCCCAGATCGGCCACCGTTTCACCGGCTCGGGCAACATCACCTTCACCCGCCTGGCCGACGAGGAGTGGATCCAGGGCACGATCACCACCCAGAACCCCCGGTTCAACTACGAGTTCACCGGCGTCGTGGGCAACCCCCGCTCCAAGGGACCGACCGACCCCGACGGCCCGCTCTACGACGGGTCCTGCGATCCCGACACCGACCCCAACTGCCTGCCCAACCCCAACGGCATCTACCGCTTCCAGGACATCGACATCACCGGCTTCCAGCTCACCCCGGGCGACTTCAACGACGGCGGCAGCGCGAACCACACCCAGTTCCGCTTCATCCCCGGCGACCTGAACTTCGACGGCGTGGTCGATCAGAACGACCTGTTCCTGCTCGACGCCCTGCTGCTCGGCGCTGATTTCGACGCGACCGAGATCATCACCGATGACTTCGGCCTGCCGATCATCAACCCCGTCACCAACATGCCCCTGGAGCGTTATGTCTTCCAGGGTCGCCTGGCCAACGCCTTCCTCGCCGCGACCAACCTCGACCCCAACGACGGCGTCGGCGGCTCCAACGCCCCCACCGTCACCCAGGCCGATCGCGCCGTGCTCGTCGCGCTGCTCGGCGGCGGGCCCTGCAACGCCGCGGACATCGCCGAGCCCTTCGGCGTGCTCAACTTCTTCGATGTCGCGGCCTACCTGACCCTGTTCAACGCGGGCGACCCCGCCGCGGACCTGGCCGCCCCCTTCGGCGAGCTGAACTTCTTCGACCTGGCCACCTACCTGGCCATCTTCAACCAGGGCTGCCCGTAACCAACCCCTCCCGTTCAACCAAGGGACGCCCGCAAGGGCGTCCTTTTTCGTGCGCCCGCCTACCCTCACCCCATGGCGCACGAGGTCAACTTCGACGGGCTGATCGGCCCCACCCACAACTACGCCGGCCTGAGCCGGGGCAATGTCGCCAGCGCGTCCAACGCCGGCGGGGCTTCCAGTCCGAAACAGGCCGCCCTGCAGGGCCTGGCCAAGATGCGGTTCATGGCCGGCCTTGGCCTCAAGCAGGGGGTCCTGCCGCCGCAGCAACGCCCGGACCTGGGCGTCCTGCGTCGGCTCGGGTTCACCGGCGACGACCAGAAGATCCTCCGCGACGCCGAGGAGGCCGATCCGACGCTGCTGGCCGCGGTCTGGAGCGCCTCGAGCATGTGGGCCGCCAACGCCGCGACCGTCTCCCCCTCCGCGGACACAGCAGACGCCAAGGTCCACTTCACCCCTGCCAACCTGGCCAGCAACTTCCACCGCAGCCTCGAACCCGCCACCACGACGCGCGCCCTGCGCATGATCTTCGCCGACGAGCGCCGCTTCACCGTCCACGACCCGCTGCCGTGCCAGGCCCGCTACTCCGACGAGGGCGCCGCCAACCACATGCGCTTCGCGCCCGAGCACGGCAAGCCCGGCGTCGAGCTGTTCGTCTACGGCATCGATGGCCACGACCCGACCATCACCACCCGTCGCTTCCCCACCCGCCAGACCCGCGCCGCCTGCGAGGCCATCGCCCGGCTCCACCGGCTAGACCCGGAGCGCGTCGTCTTCGCCCGCCAGCACCCCGACGCCATCGACGCCGGCGTGTTCCACAACGATGTGATCGCGACCTCCAACGCCAATGTGTTCCTCTTCCACGAGCAGGCCTTCGCCACCCCGCGCTCGATGATCACCGATGTGGCCGGCCCGCTCGACTGCCGGCCGCACCCTGTCGAGGCCAGGGGCGTCGATTTCTCGATCAGGGAAGCCGTCTCAAGCTACATCTTCAACTCGCAGATCGTCACCATGCCCGACGGGTCGATGACCCTGGTCGCGCCGGAGGAAGTCCGCGAGCACAAACGCGTCCACGCCTTCGTCGACCGCGTCATCGACGACCCGTCTAACCCCATCGCACGCGTCGAGTACATCGATGTCCGCGAGTCCATGCGCAACGGCGGCGGCCCCGCCTGCCTGCGCCTCCGTGTGGTCATGACCGACGAGGAACTCGCCGCGGTCAACCGGTCCGTGCTCTTCACCGACGATCTCGACCGGCGGCTGACGGCCTGGATCGAGAAGCACTACCCGGACACGCTCACGCTCAAGGATCTGACCGACCCGCGCCTCGCCCGGAACTGCCTCGACGCGCTCGACGAGCTGACCGGCATCCTCGGCCTGCCCGACCTGTACCCGTTCCAGCGGTGAGCGTCGCCGGGCTCAGAAGTCCGGCAGCGTGATGCCCGCGGCCGACTCGAACGACGCATCCTCGATCAGGTACAGCCCGAGCAGCCAGCCCGACACGATGTACGGGTCGATCTTGAACACGCCCTCGACCTGCCCGTACCCCGTCGGCGAGTTGCCCAGCGGCTGGGCCCGCACCAGCTTGACCTCGATCGCGTCGTAGGGTGTCGGGGGCATGCCCAAGCAGCAGCCGTCCCACGGGTTCTGCATCAGCAGCAGCTCGTCGGTCGACTGGGCCACCACCGGCAGCAGCGTGTTGCCCTCGATCCGCACATGCTTGTCGTGCAGCTCCAGGATCCATGCGGGCAGCTCCGCGTTGCCCTGCCGCGGGTTGTAATCGCGCGAGAGCGAACGCAGCACATCCCAGCTCAGCACGAACGGACGCTGCGGCGTGCCCTGACCGCGCACCACGCCCACCCCTTCGATCTCGATCGAGCCGTCCGACCGACGCTGGAAGGCCGGGCCAGCCGGCGAGGACACCGCCTGATCATGCGCCTCGTCACCGTTCACACCGGCGTTCTCGGTCTGCGCCGCCGCGGCCGCGGCGAGCATCGGGTCGGCCGGGACAGCGCCGTCCTCATCCATGGGGGCCATCGCCAGGTTGCTGTCCTCGCGCCGGACCTGCTCGGCCGACTCGGACACCAGCCCGAGCAACTCGTCGATCGAGAAGGACGAGCGCCGCACTGGTTCCGGCTCGGCCGCGACCACGACCGGATCCGCCTCCGGCTCGGCGAGCGCCGCGTCGGGCGACTCGGCGGGTGCGTCCGACGCGATCTCGACCACGGGCGGCTCGGCATCGACGATCACCTCGGCAACCGCCTCGCGCATCGGCTCGGGAGCCTCGGGCTCGGGCGGCTGGATCGCCTCCGGCTCGGCGGCCACGATCGGGGCCGGCACGGGCTCGGGAGCGATCGCGCTCGGTTCGTCGCGGGTCCGTTCCGGCTCCGGTGTGGCTTGCGGGGTTGATGCCAGTGTCTCGGGCGCGGGCGCCGGCGAGCCCGAACGACCAAACGCCGGGGCCGGGCTCGGGACGGGCTCGCCCGCCACGGGCACCACCTCGACCCGCTCCTGGGCGACACGCAGGGTGAACAACCCGGCCGTCACGAGGGCCAGCAGCACGATCAATGACCAGAAGTAGCGCATGGAAGCCTCCACACTATCTTACAAACACCGGCCCGGAATTGTTCCGCCCGGGCCGGTCCAACCTACCCGATCGGGCGGAGGTGCCGGACCACCGCAGTCCGGTAGGCCAGCACCGCCGGGGCCACCCCCGCCGCCATCGACAGGGCCACCGTCGCCAGCACCATCGCCAGGTACCCGTCGATGGGCAGACGCGGCCGCACGACCAGCCCCAGGCGCGCCTCGAGCACCCCCGAGACCACCACCCCCAGCGCGATCCCCAGCAGCACCCCGATGGCCCCGCCCATCAGCCCGATCGCGGCCGACTCGGTCAGCACCAGGTTCGACACCCGCCAGCGGCTGGCCCCGAGCACCCGGAGCACCGCCACCTGCTTTCGCCGCTGCTCCATCGAGTTGTAGAGCGCCAGCATGATCGACACGCCCGAGGAAACCAGCACCGCCGCCGCCATCGCCACCAGGATCTGGTCCACCCCGGAGACGATCCGGAACAGCCCGCGCACCGTATCCGCCGGCTGGGCCACGGTCCATTCCGGATCCCGGCGGAGCGAGCTAAGCACCTGGGTGAGCGCCGCGGTCCGCCGCCCGATGCTGGCGTAGACCGCCGTGATCCTCCGGTCGGCGTCGATCAGGTCCGCGACGGTGGTCGTGATGTCGCGACCGAGCTCGTCCACCCGTCGGTCGTGCGCGTGCAGGACCCACGAACTCTCCAGGTCGCTGAACAGCGCCCGGTCGTGCGCCGAGCCGGTCGGCGCGAGGATCCCCACCACCGTGTAATCGAACTCGTTATGCACATGCGCATCCGGCGAGCGCGGCGCGCCGTGGAAGACATTGATCACCGACCCGACCCGCAGGCTCGTCCGCCGCGCCGCCTCCGCCCCGATCACCAGCTCGAAGTTGTCCTCGAACAGCCGGCCCTCGCGCACCACAAACGGCTCGTTCGGCGCTGGCTGGAACTCGGTGAAGAACTCCCGCGTCGTCGCCATCACCGGCAGCCCGCGGTACGAGTCGCCGAACGCGGTCGGCACCGCCCACGCGAAGGGGTACGACGCCCGCAGACGCTCGAAGTCCGCCCAGGGGATGTCGTTGCCCGGCACATCGGCGTAGAACATGCTGTTGAGCACGCTGGCCAGCGGCCCCGGCTCCCGCGAGATCAGCATCTGCGCGTTGCCCGTGCCTCGCTCGAAGGCCTGCCGGCCCGAGGTCTTCATCGACACAAGCAGCGTCATCAACGCCACAGCCACCGCCACCGACGCCACCGTCACGCCCGTCGAGAACCGGCGCCCCGACATCGAACGGCTCACGATGCCCCAATCCGTCAACGCCATGTCACGCTCCCGCGCCCGCGGGCATCCGCGACAGCGCTTCCAGGGTCTCGTGCCGGTCGAACGACCCGACCAGCGAGGGATCGTGCGTCACGCACAACAACGCCGCGCCGCTCTCGCGGCAGGCTTCCTTGAGCAGCCCCACCGCCTCGGCGGCGTTCTCCGGATCCAGGCTGGCCGTCGGCTCATCCGCCAGCACCAGCGTCGGGCGGCAGGCCAACGCCCGCGCCACCGCGACCCGCTGCTGCTGGCCCACGCTCAGCTCTTCCGCCGGGGCGTGGACGCGCTCGATGCCCAGCCGCTCCAGCAGCCCCACCGCACGCCCCCGGTGCTCGCCCTTGGGCAGGTCGGAGAACATCATCGCCGCGAGCACATTCTCCAAGGCGCTGAACCCGTGGAGCAGGTGGAAGGTCTGGAACACCATGCCGATCTGGCGCCCGCGGAACCGGTCCCGCGCCGAACCACGCAGCGAGCCCATCGCCGTGCCCGCGATGCGGATCTCGCCCATGTCGGGGTCCATCAGGCCCGCGATCAGGTGCAAAAGCGTGCTCTTGCCCGAGCCGGACGACCCCGTGAGCACCACCTGCTCACCCGACGCCAGCTCCAGCCGTCGCAATCGCACGATCGGCTCCCTTGAACCGGGATAAGCGAATGTCAGGTCTCGCACCGCCAGGGCCGAATCGGGTTTCTGAGCGGTCTGATCCGAACGGATTTCGTGGGGCATTTCGCTGATCTTTCAATGTAGGGAGGCTTTCCGCATCGGATTGGAGACGACTTGCTCCGATGCAGAGGGGTCAAGCCCGAGGGAGGACACACTCTATGCCGCCGGCACCCACACCCCCGAACGATCGCGAACGCCTCGAATCGGTCCGCCGACTGGGGGAACTCGGACACGCCCACCGCGCCACAGAAACCATCCTGACGACCCTCCGCGAGCAGTTCGCCGTCAGCCGCGCCTTCATCAACATCGTCAACGAGACCACCCAGCACCCGTTCCTGTGCAACCCCGACGGACCGGAGTCCACGCCGCGGGCGAACGCCTTCTGCGGCTATGTCGTCCACAGCGACGCCCCGGTCGTCGTCCCCGACGCGACCAAGGACCCCCGCTTCGCCGACAACGAGTTTGTCACCTCCGGCGACATCCGGTTTTATTACGGCGCCCCGGTCTACACCCCGGAGGGCCATGTCGCCGGCGCCCTGTGCGTCCACGGCCCCGAGCCCCGCGAGCCGAGCGAGCTGGAGATCGGCCTGCTCAAGCGGCTGGCCGACATGGTCACCGAGGAGCTCCGGCTCGCACGCCGATTCAGCGAGATCGAGAAAAACCACCGGATCCGCGAGGACCAGCTCCGGATGATGATCGCCCACACGCCCGCGGCCATCGCCATGCTCGACCGTGACATGCGATACCTCGCCGTCTCGAACCGCTGGAACCGGGACTACGACCTGCCGGACGCGGAGATCATCGGGCGTTGCCACTACGAGGTGTTCCCGGACATCCCAGAGCGATGGAAGCACGACCACCGGCGCTGCCTCGCCGGGGAGGACATCGAGTCCGAGCACGATGTCTTCGAGCGGGCCGACGGATCCGTCCAGCACATCCGCTGGAAGCTCGTGCCCTGGCACGACGCCGACGGCCGGATCGCCGGCCTGATCATGTTCACCGAGATCATCACGGAGGCCGTCCTCCGCGCCCAGAACCTGGCGAGCATGACCGCCCGCCTGGACATGGCCATCCGGGCCGCCAACGCCGGCTACTGGGAATGGGATTTGCAGGGCGGGACCATCGCCGTCTCCGGCGAGTGGCTCGCCCTGATCGGGCGTGAGGACGGCCGGACCGCCCTCCCGGCCGAGGAGGTCTGGTCGCTGGTCAACCCCGAGGACGCCGAAACCCTGCGCGAACGCTGCGAGGCCCTGGCCGAGGGGGGCATCCGCGAGATCCGCCATGACGGCCGCGTCCGGCACGCTGACGGGTCGGAACGCTGGTTCACCATCCACGGGCAGGCCGCCGAGCGGGGGGCGGACGGCCGGACCCCACGCCTGCTCGGCCTGATCATCGACATCGACGAGCGCAAACGCCTCGACCTGCTTTCCCAGCGTCAGATGGCCGACCTGGACGACGCCCGGGCCATCCTCGAACAGCAGGCTCAGGATCTGATCGAGGCCGGCGCCGTCGCCGAGCGGGCACGCCTGCAGGCGGAGGAGGCCAACCAGGCCAAGTCCCGCTTCCTGGCCAACATGAGCCACGAGATCCGCACGCCGATGACCTCCATCCTCGGCTACACCGAGATCCTCGAGGACCACGGCGCCGACGGGGACGCGCGGGCCGAGGCCGTCGCCACCATCCGGCGCAACGGCGAGCACCTCATCGCGCTGATCAACGACATCCTCGACCTGTCCAAGATCGAGGCCGGGGGCATGCGCGTCGAACGCATCGGCAGCGACCCGCGCGTCGTCCTTCGCGAGTCGGTCAAGCTCGTCCGGGCCCTGGCCGACCGCAAGGGCATCGACCTGTCCGTCGAGACCGACGACTCCGTGCCAGGCCTGATCGCCACCGACCCCACCCGGCTGCGTCAGATCCTCGTCAACCTGCTGGCCAACGCCGTCAAGTTCACCGACGAGGGCGGCTCGATCTTCGTCTCCGCCCGGGCCGACACCGGGAACCGCTGCGTCTTCGAGGTCCGCGACACCGGCATCGGCATGACGCCCGAGCAGGCCGAGCGGGTCTTCCAGCCCTTCGTCCAGGCCGACGAATCGACCACCCGCCGGTTCGGCGGCACCGGGCTGGGACTGACCATCTGCGCCCGCTTGGCCGAGATCCTCGGCGGCTCACTCGTCGTCGCCAAGACCGCCCCGGGCCGGGGCACCACCATGCGCCTGACCATCGACGCGGGCCGGCCCGCCGCCACGCCGGCCCCCAGGCCCGAACGAGCCCCCGGCCCCGCCTCTGACGCCGACGCGTCGGACCCGATGGACGGCGCACGCATCCTGCTGGCCGAGGACGGTCCGGACAACCAGCGGCTGATCGCCTTCATGCTCACGCGCCTGGGGGCCCAGGTCGATGTGGTGTCCGACGGAGCCCAGGCCATCGAAACCATCACCGAGAACTCCGTCCGATACGACCTGCTGCTGCTCGACATGCAGATGCCCGAGATCGACGGCTACCAGACCGCCCGGCACCTGCGTGCCCAAGGCCACACGCTGCCCATCGTCGCCCTGACCGCCAACGCCATGGACGGCGACCGGTCGCTGTGCATCGAGGCCGGCTGCGACGACTACGCCAGCAAGCCCATATCCAGCAAGGACTTGGCCAAGGTCTGCCGCAAATGGCTGACGCCCGGGGCAAGGTCCGAGAATCAAGCCGCCGCCTGAACCGGCCGGTTTGCGGACGGATCCCCGTTTTTTTGAACCGTTTTCCATTCCATGCGGATAGATTGGCGTTGGCGGGTTCGCCCGCTGTGGTAATCTGTTTGTAAGTCACCCCCCGTTCTGGGGGTTGACCCGTCGCCTCCCCGGCGGCTGATCCATCCAGGCCCCGTACGAATTGGAGACACGCCCATGCGAGCGTTCCCCGCGCTGTGCCTTTCCGTCCTGACCGCAGGGACGGTGCTGGCTTCTGAATCCGCACCCACGGGCTGGTCCCAGCCGACCGCCCAGGCGCAAGCCCAGGTCCAGGCCACGATCCGGACCGTCGCCGATCTGGTCCGGCTCGCGGACATGCCCATGGGCGCTCAGGTCCGCCTGGCCCTCCCGGTGCCCGGTGGCGAGGAGCTGCTCGACCTGACCCGCTTTACGAACCTCGCGCCCGGCGCCGCCGTCATCCATGTCGACGAGCTGGGGCACGAGAATCACCTCGATCAGTCCGGGGTCGTCCTGCTCCGCGGGACCCTGGCCAACGACCCTGATTCCATGGTCTTCCTCGGCATCACCCCACACCAGGTCAGCGGCTTCGTGCAGTCCGACCAGGGCGTCCGCGTGATCAGCTCGGGCGAGGCGGGCGAGGCCGGGGCCATCTCCGCCGCGTTGCTGGAAGACATCCGCTTCGCGCCCGACGGCGACCAGTTCTGCGCCGTCGACCCCGACAACCCCGTCTTCTATCCCAACCACATCATCCCCCAGCGCCGCCCGACCGCCGGGGCCGACCTCCGCGGCTCGGCGCCCTGCCGTGTCGCCCGCATCGCCATCGACACCGATTATGAGTTCACCGCCAACCTCTTCGGCGGCAACCCCAGCATGTCCGCCGCCTACGCCCAGATCCTGATGGGCGCGATCAGCATGATCTACGAGCGCGATGTCAATGTCCGCCTCCAGATCCCCTACCTCCGCGTCTGGACCACCACCGACAACCCCTACCAGGCCAACGACGGCACCATCGGCTTCCTCTTCGAGATGCGCGACCACTGGAACCTGAACATGCGCCATGTGCCGCGCGAGGCCGTCCAGGGCCTCTCCGGCCGCGGGCTCGGCGGCGGGGTCGCCTACCTCAACGCCCTCTGCAGCATGCCCTGGGGCCACGGCGTCTCGGCCAACCTCAACGGCTCGTTCCCGATGCCCGTGATCGACAACTCCCACCAGAACTGGGACCTGATGGTCGTCGCCCACGAACTCGGCCACAACTTCGGCTCCGGCCACACCCACGACGGCTACAACCCGCCCATCGACGGCTGCGGCAACAGCGACTGCTCGCTCGCACCCAACTCGACCATCATGTCCTACTGCCACCTCTGCCCCGGCGGCCTTTCGAACATCGACATGCGCTTCCACCCCCGCGTGCAGACGCGGATGCTCCAGTTCCTCGACGGCGCGAACTGCGACCTGACCGCGGGCCCCGAGCCCATCGCCAGGGACGACAGCTTCATCGTGATGGGCGGGATGTCCACCGAACTCGATGTGCTCAGCAACGACGCCGCCGCCGCCTGCGACGACGTCACCCTGATGATCACAAACCTGCCCACGAACTCCGCGGCGGGCGGCACGCTCGCTATCGTGCACGGCGAGAACACCACCTTCCAGCGCGTGCTCTACACACCCGCGCCCGGCTTCGCCGGCGTTGACGGCTTCACCTACTCGACCTCCGCCGGTACCGCGATGGTCAGCATCGAGGTCGAACCCCTGCGCCAGGCCGTCTCAGGCGTGATTACCGAGCCGGGCGTCGATGTCGACTACTTCGTCCTCAACAACCCGAGCACGATGCCCGACTACGACTCCATGACGCCCTACCTGTCCGATGTCGTGCCCGACATCAACTTCCCGGCCACCAACGGCGTCTTCGCCACCTCCGGACGCACCAACAACGTCGGCGCGGTCTTCCGCGGCGTGATCGAGGTGCCCAAGACCGGCTGGTACCGACTGACCATCGAGTCCGATGACGGCTCCATCCTCTATATGGGCGATGAGATGATCATCGACAACGACGGCCTCCACGGCATGCAGGAACGCGGCGCGGTCGTCGCCCTCGAAGCCGGAAAGCACCCGGTCCGCATCGACTTCTTCGAGAACCAGGGCGCCGCCGGGCTCATCGCCCGCTACTTCGGTCAGGGCCTGGCGTACCAGCCCATCCCCGCCTCGGCCTGGTCCCGCATCGTCGGATCCGATTGCCCGGCCGATCTGGCCCCGCCCTACGGCGAGCTGAACTTCTTCGACTTCGCGGCCTACATGGCCCTCTTCAACGCCCAGGACCCCGCCGCCGACCTGGCTCCGCCATTCGGTGAGTGGAACTTCTTCGATGTGGCCGAATACCTCAGGCAGTTCAACGCAGGCTGCCCCTGATCTGGAAGGTTTTTGTTCGTTTATTCTGTCAAATCAGCCGATTCTCGGTTCCAACCCGTGCGGCTTTCGTGTATGCTCAGCCCGGACACCTCAAACCACGATTGTCGGAGGAACATCATGCATCGTTTTGCCACCGCCGCGGCGCTCGCCGTCAGCGCGGGAATCGCCAACGCTTCGCCGGACATCATCTGCGGCGAACTGACCAATGTGAACTCATACTCGCCCGTTGGTGACATCCGCGCCTACGCGGTCGGCACCACGGCCTGCAACAAGGGCACCAGCAACGCCAACTGGATCGCCAACAGCGTCAACCACCCGGTCATCTCGACCACCCTGTTCAAGCTCGAGGACGGACGCCTGCGCCAGATCGGCGTCTCCTTCGTCAAGCACTCGTGGGGCGCGATCCAGGGCAACGCCTGCGGCTTCGGCTGCCAGAGCGGCGGCAACTGGCAGGCGCTCGGCCCGGGCTGTTCCGACCCCTACAGCGCGAACCTCAACGCGGCACAGACCGACCTCGGACCCCGCTTCGAGATCAACGCCTACACCGGCGAGTTCCCCTGGCCGCCCGCGTTCATCAACCAGACCGGCAACCAGATCTTCAAGCGCCTCCAGGTGCCCAACCACGAGATGGTCGCCAGCTCGTCCGACACGCTGTTCTTCGTCGAGGGCATGTATGTCGCCCGCGACGACACGCTCGCCGGCAACAACTACAACAACGCCTCCTACCGGCGCATGGTCGTCAACCAGTCCAACTTCACCATGTCCGGCATCGGCCAGACCTTCCGCGAGATCCCCGCGATCTTCGCCTGGCGCGACCACGGCCTGGGCGTCGGTATCCCCGACCCCTCCGTGACCATCTCACAGATCGATGTGCCCGGCGAGGGACGCTTCTTCCTCGCCTCCAAGGCCGTCGACCTCGGCGACGGCACCTGGCGCTACGAGTACGGCCTGCACAACTACAACTCCCACCGCTCCGCCGGTTCGATCTCGATCCCGGTCAACACCGGCTCGGCCGAGCCCGGCTTCCACGGCATCTTCTATCACTCCGGCGAGCCGATCGACAGCTCGCCGTGGACGCCCGAGGACAACGGCTCCAGCATCACCTGGTCCACCGTCGACTACGCTGTGAACCCCAACGCGAACGCCATCCGCTGGGGCACCATGTACAACTTCTGGTTCGAGACCGATGCGGCGCCGACCACCGGCGACATCGAGATCGGCCTCTTCCGCCCCGGCTCGCCCTCCAGCGTCATGGCCTCGGCCACCGTGCCCACCCTTGAGGACGCCTGCCTGGCGGACTTCAACGGCGACGGCCAGGTCAACTTCTTCGATATCTCGGCGTTCATGGACGCCTTCAACGCCCAGGACCCGGCGGCCGACATCGCCGAACCCTTCGGCGTGTGGAACTTCTTCGATGTCGCCGCGTTCATGGACGCCTACAACGCCGGCTGCCCGTAAGCCACCCACCACTCAAACGGTGAACCCCAAAGGCCCCGCATCATGCGGGGCCTTTTTTCGTGCGTCCCCCGAATAGCGCACGGCCGGTCAGGTCGTCCCGTACATCCGGTCCCCCGCGTCGCCCAGGCCCGGCAGGATGTAACCCTTGTCGTTGAGCCGCTCGTCCATCGCCGCCGCGTAGACACGCAGGTCCGGGTGGTCCCGGCGCAGCCGCGCCACGCCCTCGGGCGCGGCCACCAGGCAGATCATCCGCAGGTCCGTCGCCCCCGCCTGACGCAGCAGAGACACCGCCGCCGACGCGCTGCCCCCCGTGGCCAGCATCGGGTCCACCAGCACCACGGGCCCGGCGTCGAGGTCGTGGGGCAGCTTGCTCAGGTAGGTCTTCGGTTCCAGCGTCGATTCGTCCCGCGCCATCCCCAGGTGCCCGACCCGCGCCTCGGGCATGATGTCCAGGATGCCGTCGATCATCCCCAGCCCCGCCCGCAGCACGGGCACCACCGTCACCAGCCCGCGCAGCCGGTGCCCCACGGTCTCGGTCATCGGCGTGCGGACGCGGTAGGTCTCGGTCTCGAACGACCGGGTGAACTCGTAGACCATCAGCCCGGCGATCTGCGCCAGCGTCGCGCGGAACAGCCGGTGGCCGGTGGCCTCGTCGCGGATGATCGTCATCTTGTGCCGGATCAGCGGGTGATCGAACACGATCACCCCGCCGGGTCGGGTCTCGTTCATGCCGCCAGTGTACCCCCGCTTCGGCCATCGGCACGACCGGGCGGGTCCCTGTGGTGCAGGGCCCGCCCGGTCGCTTGTGTCATCCCGCACCCGGTGGCCGCACGAGAGAGCACACCGCCCCGGGCCGTTCCAGCGGGACAATCCACCAACACCAAAGAGCCCGGGCCGGCCGACATGGTTGAGAGGGCACCCGAAACCATGCCCGCGGCGTCCGTTCCTCCACCGAAACGCCGCGCAAACCGACCCGGGCCGCGATCGGGTCGCGTCACACGACCCGGTCAGGGGGGAGCCCGAGGGCGTCAGCCCTCACTCGCTGCGGCGCTCCACGCTGGCCGCAACGCCGTCCTCGTCCATCTTGACCTCCACCTTCGCGTTGGCCATGAGCACCGCACGGGCGGTCGAACGCTCGCCGTCGATGGTAAAGGCGGTCTCGGAGTTCCAGGTCACGGATTGGCTGCGCTCGCCGCCGGTCCGCACGGTGAAGGTCTGGTTCTCCCAGTCGACGGTGCCGACAGCACCACTCACACGCTCGTCCATCACCATGATCGACGGGGCGTCGGCGGGGGCCGCGCTCAGGCCGGCCGGGGCGACGAGAAGGGAGCAGGAAACGATGAGACTCGAAACAAGCATGTCAATCCTCCTTTGTTCGACCCGGCGTGGTCATCTGGGCGTCCGCTGGGTCATCGAGCGCCCCGCCGGATTACGCATACAGATACACAACCACTTCCGCACCCCGCGTGAAGCCCGCGTGAATCGAAAATCATTTTCAATCCGGCCCCGATCCCGCCCCGCCAGCCCGATACCGCCACCGCGCGTACCGTCGTCGCATGGCCCACGGACTCACCCCCGCCGACCGCGCCGCACTCGACGCCGCCTACGAAGAGGCCCTTGCCGGCCTCGATGAAGGGGGCATCCCCATCGGATCCGCCCTGGCCGCCCCCGACGGCACGATCCTCGCCCGAGGCCACAACCTCCGCGTCCAGACCGGCGACCCCACCGCCCACGCCGAGACCGTCTGCATCCGCAACGCCGGCCGCCGACGCGACTGGCACACCCTCACCCTCGCCTCCACCCTCTCCCCGTGCGCCATGTGCACCGGCACGGCCGTGCTCCACCGCATCCCCCGCGTCGTCATCGGCGAGCACGAGACATTCATGGGCCGTGAGGACTGGCTCCGCGCCGAGGGCGTCGAGGTCGTCCTCGCCCACGACCCCCGATGCATCGCCCTGATGCGCGACTTCATCGCCGCACGCCCCGACCTCTGGGACGAGGACATCGGCATCCCCCCCGACCCCCCCGCCCGGCCCTCGGCCTGAGTTCAGTCCGGAGCCGCTTCCCGAGCCAGCGGCTCGGCCCACGCCGGCAGCACCTCCACCTCCGCGTGCAGCCGCACCGGCTCGAAGAAGGTGCCCGGTAGCTCGCTGTCCCATGGGTCCAGCACATGCCGCAGCATCCCGTACGGGATCACCACCCGCAGCGTCACCCCGCGCTCGTCGACCGGCACCGCCGACGAGCGATCCCCCGCGATCGCCCCCGGGCGACCGTTGAAACCCGGCTCAATGATCCCGGCCATGGTTTCACCCGGATCCGCCGTCAAGAACAGGCTCGCCGCCGACGCCGGCAGCGAGCACGCCTCGATGTCCGACATCGCGTAACCCAGGTGCACCAGCACCCCCGCGCCGTCCACCCGCACCGGCTGGTTGAACGCCACGCCCCGCAGCTCCAGTTCCACATCAGAACCGGGGTCGATCCGCTTGAACAACGCCCGGCCCGCTTCGCGCTTCGCCAGCCCCACCCGCAGGCCGACCCCGTCCGGGTGCCCGACCCCCATCTTCAGCCGCGTCCCCCCCAAGGCGGCGTACGCGAGCAGGTTGGTCCCCTGGATCGCCACCGCCTCGCCCGGTGAGGCCAGCGCCCGGTCCGCGCGGTGCTCGACCAGCACGCCTCCCGATCGCCACCGGACGATCATCACCGGCTCGGACGCGTCGTCGGCCAGCAGCATCATTCGTGCGGGCTGTTCAAAATCACCCTTGTCAGCAAGAAATGTCCCCCCCGAGATCCCCCCAAGCACGCACACCAGGATGGCTCCGATCGATGCCAGCATGCCACATTCTTCGCCCCGATCGCCGGAAGGTTGCCGCTCTGTTTCAGAGAAACTGCAACCGCGACCACCACCAACCCGGATAAGTCTCAGACCCCCCGCAGCGGCGCGTTCTGTGCCCTGCACGCACCAGAGAGGATTCGCATCATGGCGTTGACCCAGGCCGCGCACCGGAAGGTGGTTCGTCCCGCGCTCGTTCTCGGACTCTTGCTCGCCCCGGGCGCCGCGGCGGCGGACCCGGACCTGCGCAAGCTCCAGGAGCGCGAGCCGCCGGCCTTCGGCGAGATCTGGCGTCTCGGCGACCCCACCCCCCGCTCCGGCGGCTTCGACGCCCAGGGCGTCACCCTGCTCAGCCACATCCCCCTCAACCAGTTCACCGGGGTCGCCCGCGCGATGGGCAACGACTGCTGGGGCTACACGGCGCCCTCCGGACGCGAATACGCCATCATGGGCCTCGAGGGCGGGTTCGGCTATGTCGAGATCACCGACCCCACCAACCCCCAGATCCTCGCCACCATCCCCGGGCCCTCCTCCGTATGGCGCGATGTCAAGGTCGTCGGCCACTACGCCTACGGCGTCTCCGAGGGCGGCTCGGGCATCCAGGTCATGGACCTGTCCAACATCGACAACGGCCAGGTCACCCTCGTGCGCAACTGGACCAGCGGCGGCTACTCCACCACCCACAACATCATCGCCGGCGACGACGACGGATCCCTCTGGATCTGCGGCGCCAACATCGGCAACGGCGGCCTGATCAACATCGACATCACCAACCCCACGCTGCCCGCCCTCAACGGAGGGTGGACGCAGATGTATGTCCACGACGCCCAGGTCGTCGTGTGGGACCGCGGCGACCTGGCCGGCCGACGCCTGGCCTTCTGCGCCGCCGGGTTCAACTTCGGATTCTCCGAGACCGGCCTTCGGATCGTCGATGTCACCAACCCATCGAGCCCGCAGGTCATCTCCACCGTCTTCTACCCCGGCGCCCGCTACGCCCACCAGGTCTGGCTGTCCGAGGACCGCCGCTACCTGTACCTCAACGACGAGCTCGATGTCGGCGACACCTCCGAGACCACCACCACCCGCATCTTCAATGTCGATGACCCCGCCAACGCTTTCTATGTTGGCACCTTCACCTCCGGCCTGCCCGCCGTCGCCCACAACCTCTACACCCGCGACGGGCTCATCTTCCAGGCCAACTACCGCTCCGGCCTGCGCGTCTTCGACAAGCTCGACCCCGAGAACCCCGTCGAGATCGCCTACCTCGACACCTACCCCGGCACGATCGCACCGGAGTTCAACGGGGCCTGGTCGAACTACCCCTTCTTCCCCTCGGGCACCGTGATCGTCTCCGACATCGAGCGCGGCCTGTTCGTCGCCCGCGTCGACGCCGAGCCCCGCGCCGTCGCCATCCGCGCCCTCGGCACACCGCCCGCCCTGGTCCCGCCCGCCGGCGGTGCGGAACTCACCGCGGCCGTCTTCGTCCGCTCCGAGTCCAACCCCGTCGTTTCCGTCGATCTGATGGTCGACGCCGGCTCGGGCTTCCAGCCGGCGCCCGCGTTCCTCGACGCCGACGGCCACTGGACCGCCCAGACCCCGCCCGCGGCCTGCGACACCACCGTCCGCGCCTACTTCCGCGCCGAGGTCGCCGACGGACGCACCGCCGTCTACCCCGCCGGCGCGCCCGATCAGGCCCTTGAGTTCACCGTCGCCGATGCCGCCGTCGAGGTCTTCGCCGACGACTTCTCGACCGATCAGGGCTGGACGGTCGGCGCGCCCGACGACGACG
>JAFIFX010000030.1 GCA_020831805.1 Planctomycetota bacterium
AGCGCAACCGGACATGCGCCGAACCTGCGCTACGCGAGATCTAGAGCCGCTCTAGCGCAGGAATTTCGCCCCATTCGGTGTCGGATCCGTAGGACAATACCCCCTCAACGGGGCAGTTTCATGCCCGCTGCTCGGATGGTCCGATAGACTCGGGGTCATGCTCGTGCCGACCCTGCCCGAGGCCCGTTACCTGATTCTCGACGACGCGGATCTTGCGTCGTTGGTATCGGTTGCGCTCGCCGCGGAGCGGTGGGGGGGCCGGGGCCGCCCGCCGGTGGTCGTCCCGTGCTGGTGGCGTCCGGACGCGGACTTGGCCATGCCGCTGGTCCACACGGCCGCCGAGCGCCACTCCTCGATCTTCGGCTCGGAGTTCGTGCCTGACGAGCTGCTCGCCGAGGCCGGTGCGGACGACGACACCCATCCCGAGCGATCGGCCATGCTCCTTCGCGCGATCGACCTGGCCGCCCGCCATGCCTGCGATGCGGTCCTCTTCCCGGTTCGCGCCGCCGACCTGTCGGGGGCGGGGATCGTGGGGGTTGATCAGGTCGCCCGGGAGATTGACCGTGCCGCGTTGGTCAGCCGCCTGGCCGCGCTGGATCACCACGCGGCCGGATGCACCGTGGTCACCCCGCTGGTCGACTTTGATGACGAGCAACTGATCGACCTGGCCAGGGACCTGTCGGCGCCGATCGAGGCCTGCTGGTGGTCCGGCGTCCGGGATGATCCGACGGCGTCCCGGGCCGCCGAGCGGTGGGCGGCCGTGCGGGCGATGCCCGCCGGGCCGGCCGAGCCGGTCCGCAGGCTCACCCGAACGGCCTGATCGCGCGGGCTTTTCCCGCTCCGCGGCGTACGATCCGCGACCATGACCACCGCCACCCGATCGTCGCTTGCCGCCCCCCGCACGGGCGAGGTCCATCACTGGTCCCAGACCTTGATCCCGACCACCCGCGAGGCCCCGGCCGACGCGGAGATGCCCAGCCACATCTACCTCGTTCGGGCGGGATACATCCGGCGGGTCGGCGCGGGCATCTACAACTACCTGCCCCTGGCGTGGCGGTCGCTGCGGAAGATCAGCCAGATCGTCCGGGAGGAGATGGACGCCGCGGGCGCCTCCGAGCTGCTCATGCCCACGCTCGAGCCGATCGAGTTGTTCGCCGGCACCAAGCGTGATGTCGATTACGGCGACCTGCTCTTCCGTGTCGAGGACCGGCACGGGCGGCTGGCCGCCCTCGGTCCGACGCACGAGGAGGTCATCACCGACCTGATGGCGGGCGCGCTGACCAGTTACAAGCAGTTCCCGCTGAACCTGTACCAGATCCAGACGAAGTTCCGTGACGAGGCGCGGCCGCGGGCCGGGCTGCTCCGCTGCCGCGAGTTCATCATGAAGGACGCCTACTCCTTCCACCTGGATCTCGACGGCGACGCGGGTCTGAACGCCACCTACGACAAGATGTACCAGGCGTACACCAACATCTTCCGACGCTGCGGGCTGGATTTCTCCGCGGTCGAGGCCGAGGCCGGCCCCATCGGCGGCTCGGCCTCCCACGAGTTCATGGTCAACTGCGTCAACGGCGAGGACACGATCCTGGTCTGCCCCGCGTCGGGGTACGCCGCCAATGTGGAGAAGGCGGAGATCGGCGAGCGTGAATGGACCTGGGACCACGCCGCGACCGAGCCGGTCAAGAAGCACCACACGCCGAACATGCCCGGCATCGAGGGCGTGGCCGAGCACCTCGGCGTCACGCCCGCCCAGATGCTCAAGTCCATCGTGATGCGCACCACCGGCAAGGACCCTCGCTGGGTCGTGGCCGTCGTCCGCGGCGACCACGAGGTCAACGAGGGCAAGGTCCGCGACGCGGTGGGGGCCCCGGTCGAACTCGCGCCGGAGGCCGAGGCCCGCAAGGCCGGCTTCGCCATCGGCTATGTCTCGCCGCGCATGATCGACCGCGTGGAGCTGACGATGGTCGTTGATCCCGACGCCGTCAACGGTTCGGCGTGGGCCACCGGCTCGGACGAGAAGGACCATCACGACACCGGCTTCAACTGGCAGCGCGATCTCAGCGCCGCCATCGACGCCGGCAAGGTCACCGTCGCGGGGATCCGCAACGCCGAGGCGGGCGACCCCTCGCCGCGCGCCGCCGGCTCGCTGCTCGAGGCCCGGCGCGGCATCGAGGTCGGGCACATCTTCAAGCTCGGCACCAAGTACTCCGACGCCATGGGCCTGTCCGTGCTCGACAAGTCGCAGCAGAAGCGTTCCGTCATCATGGGCTGCTACGGGATCGGCGTCTCCCGCACCCTGGCGGCCTGCGTTGAGATGTCCCATGACGACCACGGGATTGTCATGCCCCCCGCCATCGCCCCGTACCACATCCACATCGTCACGATCAAGCCGGAGGAAGACGGCACACTTGACCGGGCCCGCGCGCTGGCCGCCGAGCTGGCCGCTCGGGGCCTGGATGTGCTGATCGACGACCGCGACGAGCGGCCCGGGCCCAAGTTCAAGGACGCCGACCTGGTCGGCATCCCCGTGCGTCTGACGGTGTCGCCCAAGTCGCTCGCCGAGGGCGCCGCTGAGTTCAAGCTCCGCGCCGACGCGGGCAAGGGCGACCTGGTCCCCCTGAGCGAGGTGGTCGACAAGGCCGAGTCGGCCATCCTTGAGCGGATGATGCCCTGATCGACGCCCGCGCGCACCCGCCCGCGTTCCCCGCGGCATACCCTTCCCGTCCATGGCCAGCCGGATCCACCTCCCGATCCTCGACGACAGACCGAAGGACAAATGCGGCGTGATCGGGGTCTGGGGCGATCCAGACGCCGTCCGCCTCGTCTACCTCGGTCTCTACGCCCAGCAGCACCGCGGACAGGAGTCCGCCGGCATCGCCGTGTCGAACGGCATCGACCTGGAGAACTACGCCGGCATGGGCCTGGTTCCCGAGGTTTTCACCCCCCGCGAGATCGAACGCCTCGAACGGGCCCGGCAGGTTCCCGAGGGCGAGCGCGCCGCCACCGCGACGGGCGGGGCCATCGGCCACAACCGCTATTCCACCACCGGCGGCTCGAAGAGCTGCAACGCCCAGCCGCTGCTCGAGACCACGGTCGACGGGCCTGTCGCGATCGGCCACAACGGCAACCTCGTCAACGGCGAGGCCTGGCGTCGGGTCTTCGCCGAGCAGGGTCGGTTGTTTCACACCACCTCGGACACCGAGGTCATCGTCCACCTGCTCGCCTCTCCCGAGCAGCGGGCGACGCCGGATCCGCTGGCCGCCACACTCCGCAAGCTCCAGGGCGCGTTCTCGCTGGTCGTGTTGTTTCCTGACCGCATCGAGGCCGCCCGGGACCCCTGGGGCTGGCGTCCACTGGTGCTGGGCAAGCTGCCCGGCGGGCGGGACTGCGTGGCCTCCGAGACCGTGGCGCTGGATGTGATGGGCGCCGAGTTCGTGCGCGAAGTGGAGCCCGGCGAGATCGTGACGCTCTCCGACGCCGGGGTGGAATCGCGCCATTTCGCCCCCCCGGCCGAACGCCTGGCAATGTGCGTCTTCGAGCATGTCTACTTCGCCTCGCCCGCCAGCAGCGTATTCGGGCAGTCCGTGCAGTTGGCCCGCGAGAACCTCGGCGCCGCCCTGGCCAAGGAGGCCCCGGTCCAGGCCGACTTCGTGATGCCGATGCCCGACTCGGGGCGTTCGGCCGCCAACGGCTACGCCCGCGCCTCCGGACTGCCGTACCGCGAGGGGATCGTGCCCAACCGCTATGTCGGGCGGACCTTCATCAAGCCGACCCAGCAGGAGCGTCGGGCCGCGGTGCGGCTGAAGCTCAATGTCGTCGCCGAGATCGTGTCCGGGCAGCGCGTGGTCGTGGTCGATGACTCGATCGTGCGCGGCACGACCACGCGCGAGAAGATGAAGCAGATCCGCGACGCCGGCGCCAAGGAGATCCACCTGCGGATCTCATGCCCGCCCATCCGACACCCGTGCCACTTCGGCGTGGACTTCGCCACCCGCGACCAGCTCATCGCCCACGAGCGCACGGTCGAGGACATCCGGCGCTTCCTTGGGGTGGATTCGCTGGCGTTCCTCTCGCAGGAGGGCATGCTCTCGGTCATGCGGCACGAGTCGGGCTCGTACTGCACGGCCTGCTTCTCGGGCGATTACCGGATCGATGTGGAGCACCCCGTCGCCGACGAGGTGGTCGCCAAGAACCAGATCCCGATGTTCCCCGAGGCGGCCGGGCAGGCCTGAGCCGGCGGGAAAGAACACGCGGCTGAAAACTGGGGGATCATACGAATCAGCCTCGAAACTCGGGCGTGACCGGTGCTGTGCTCTTCGTCTCC
>JAFIFX010000022.1 GCA_020831805.1 Planctomycetota bacterium
TCTTGGGGGGGGTGGTTTTTGGGGGGGGGGGGGGGGGGGGCCGGACCCCCTCCGACCGGCTGCGCCGGCCACCTCCCCCGCAGGCGCGGGGGAGGAGGGGAAGTGGTCGTGGATGTGTCCCTCGGCCATGGAGACATGCTTGATCGCGACCAGGCGCTGGCGGGGGACCAGTTCGACGATGCGATCGATCCACATCCAGCGCATGGAGAGGTTCCTCGGGCGGACGGGGCGGCCCGAGACCGGCTGGAAGCCGGTGCCACCCCGAGACCGGCTGGAAGCCGGCCCCACCAAGAGAGTATCAGGCGGTCTGGAGCTTCTGCTCGCAGAAGTTGACCAGCGCGTCGACGGTGAAGATCTTGCGGATGTTGCCCACGGAGGGGTCGGCCTCGACGGCCGCGAAGTCGAAGTGCGGCAGGCGCTGGCGCAGGGCGTCGAGGCCCTTGGGGGTCACCTTGCCTTCGTGGACATACTCGGGGTCCTGGGTGACGCCCTCGGGGAACAACTCGCCCTGGGCGATCTTGAAGCCGAAGGTCTGCTCGAGTTTGAAGGAGATGTCCAGGATGTCGATCGACTCGGCGCCGAGGTCGTCGATCAGGGTCGCCTCGGGGGTGACCTCGTCCTCGTCCACCGCGAGGGCGTCGACGAGCACTTCCTGGACCTTGTCGAAGATTTCGGATCGTTCCATGGGTGATTGGTTCCTGAAGGGGCAATCCGTGCGGCCCTGGGTGCCTGCGGGCCCGGCGGGGATGCTAGCCCGAGCAAACGGGGGGGGCGAGGGAGTGAACCATCCGCAGGTCATCAGGGATCAGCCATCCAGGTTGTCTCTGGGGGACCTCGGCCGCGTTGCGAGCCACCGCTCGATCAAGAAGGCCAACCGCCACACTTCGCCCATTGGACCTGATGTTGGGGCTGACAAGCCCAACTGCTCTCCCCATCCTGATCGCGGGTGTAACCGACCAGTCAGGATCCCCAGCCCTCGGGCGTCGTCTTCCTTCAGCCACTGCCGGGCTTGGCTCAGTAGGGCATCCACCTCAGTGGTGTCCCACGGAGGAAGGTCACCGCCCATCCCATCCAGTTGAGTCCGAACGACCGCGATCAGCCCGATCAACTGATCAGTTTCCGCTTTCATGTTGGGTTGATCGCCGTTCACAACGCGGCCAACCTTCTGGCCGTCTCCTGCTCAATCAGGGCTTCAAAGAGCGGCTTGAGGTCGGCGTCGTCGAGGATCTTGGACTTGGCGAACTTCTGGTCGAGGCGTTCGTCGGAGACGATGTTGTCCTGGTAGCGGTAGGTGCGGATCTTCTCGCTCCGCTGGGCCGTGCCGATCTGGCCGGCCCGCTGGCCCGCCCGCTCGGCCTCCACGCGTCGGCGCTCGATCTCGTAGACCCGGGCGGTCAGGAGGCGGCGGGCCTTCTCGCGGTTCTGGGCCTGGCTCTTGGTCTCCTGCATGCGGACCTCGACCCCGGTGGGGTGATGCACCATGTGGACCGCGGTGGCAACCTTGTTGACATTCTGGCCGCCGGGGCCCTGCGAAGTGGTCACATGCTCGGTGACATCGCTGGCCCAGTCGATGGTGACCTCGACGGCCTGGGGCTCGGGCAGCACGGCCACGGTGCAGGTGGAGGTGTGGATGCGGCCCTGGGTCTCGGTGGCGGGCACGCGCTTGACGGAGTGGACGCCGGCCTCGAACGACAGCTCCTGCCAGACGCCCTCGCCGGCGATGTTGACGATGGCCTTGCGGATCCCCCCCACCGACGGGTCGGCGTCGAGTTCCATCTCCTCGACCTTCCAGCCGCGTTTGGCGGCGTAGCGGGTGTAGGCGCTGAGGAGGTCGCGGGCCCAGAGGCCTGCCTCGTCGCCGCCGGTGCCGGCGCGGATCTCGAGGATGACCGAGCCGATCTGGCGGTCGTCGGACATGACGAGGAGGGACTTGATGTGCTCGGCGGTGTCCGCGGCGGTCGCCTCGAGGACGGGCAGTTCCTCCCGGGCGAGCCCGGCGAGATCGGGGTCGCCGGCGGCCAGGGCGCCGCGCATCTCATCGGCGTCCGCGATCAGTTTTCGCAAACGCCGGTACGCGCCCGCCAGCTCGTCAAGGGCGGCGCGGCGGATGGCCATGGATGACGCCCGCCGGTGGTCCGACGCGGCTTCGGGATCGGCGAGCGCCGCAGTCAGTTCGCGGTGCTGGGCGTCGATCTGGTCGAGCTTGGCGCGGACGGTGTCCGGAAGGATGGAAGCGAGGTCGGGCACGGAGAAGGGTAGGAGGAAAGGGGGCCCGATCAGTCGGCCAGGCCGGGGCTTAGGTCGCGGAAATGCGGGATCACGAAGCCGGCCGGTGCGAGCCGGCCGTTGATGGCCGCCCCGCCGGGCAGGGGCGTGTACATCTCGATGGAGATCTGGTTGAGCGGTGAGCCGCCGCGGGGCGGCACGGGGCCGAGCGTCAACGCGGCGATGACCATGACGGGTGCGTCGGGGTTCTCGATGTGCTGCATGGGCTCGCGGGCCTGCGGGTCGGCCCCGGCCATGCTCATGAAGCGGGTGTGGGTCTCGGAGTAGTACCAGCGCTTGACGGATTCGACATCCTTGAACCACGCGATGATCGCGAGTTTGCCGGATTGGAGTTCGGCGGCGTCGGCGCCGAGGCAACCCTCCGTCGCGAGCAGGCCGTTGATGATCTGTTGGCCCATGCTGGGCTGGGGGACGGGCCGGACGGGGGCCTCCGGTTGCGCGGCGGCGGCCCGCAACGGCACGGCGGCGAGCACACCGGCGAAAGGCAACGCGATCAAGGCGGCGAGTACGGCGCGGGTGGTCTGCATGGGTATTCCTGTGCTGAGGGTTCGCCGCCGGGTGGCGTGTTGGGAGTTCGAGTGGCGGATAATACCGCAGGGAACGGTGCCACCCCGACCTGAGTTCACCGTATACTCGCTCGTTGCTCGGCATTTGATGCTCCGCTTGGAGGGTGTGCATGGATTCGGCGATTCGGATGAGGGGGGTGCGCAAGGCCTTCGGGTCGAAGGTGGCCGTCGAGGGAATGGATCTCGATGTGCCCACGGGGTCGCTGCACGGGTTCATCGGGCCGAACGGGGCGGGCAAGAGCACCACGATCCGGATGATCATGTCGATTCTGTTCCCCGACACGGGCGAGCTGAGCGTGCTCGGGCGGCGATCGGCGGTCGAGAGCAAGGACCGGATCGGCTACCTGCCCGAGGAACGCGGCGTCTATAAAAAGATGAAGGTCGCCTCGTTCCTGATCCACATGGGACGGCTCAAGGGGATCGACGCCGGGCCGGCGCTGAAGAAATCGGTTCATGACTGGCTGGAAAAGATCGGGCTGCCGGATGTCGCCAAGAAAAAGTGCGAGGAGCTGTCCAAGGGCATGCAGCAGAAGGTGCAGTTCGTCTCCTGCGTGCTGCACGAGCCGGACCTGATCATTTTGGACGAACCCTTCAGCGGGCTGGACCCGGTGAACATGCGGCTGCTGCGGGATCTGATCCGCGAGCAGCACGACGCCGGCCGGACGGTGATCTTTTCCACCCATGTCATGTCGCAGGCCGAGCAGCTCTGCGACCACATCGTGATGATCCATGACGGCAGGAAGGTGCTCGACGACCCGGTCCAGACGATCCGCTCCCGGCACAAGCCGACGGGGGTGTGGTTCGAGCCGTTCGAAGCGATCTCCGAGGAGCAGTCGATCGACGCCGTGCGGGGGCTGCCGGGCATCGCGAATGTCCGACGGATCGACGGCAAGCTCGAAGCGCTGCTGGGCGAGGGTGTCCGCCCGGACGAGGCGGTGCGGCTGGTCGCCTCCGCGGCGTCGATGGCATCGGTCGATCTGCACCGGCCCGGGCTGGAAGACATCTTCATCCAGATCGTGACCGACGGGCAGGCGTCGGCGGACGACCGGGCCCAGCTTCGCGCCGCCTTGCGGGACATCGGGGGTGACGCGTGATGCGGCAGGGATTCAGTTTCTCCAAGGTGATGCGAGTGGCCGGGCGCGAGTTCGCTTCGACCGCGTTGACCAAGGGGTTCATCATCGGGGCGCTCGTCGTCCCCGCGGCCCTCGTGGCGATCATCCCGCTGATCGGGGTGCTGGCCGCGACGGCCAAGCCGCCGGCGGTAACGGGGACCATCCTTGTGATCGACCGCTCGGGTGAGGTCTACGACACGATGACCGAACGGCTGAGCGACGAGGCGATCCGTGAGCGTCGCCTGGCCGCCGCGAGGCGTGCGGCGGAGTTCGCCGAGGGGACCCTTGGCGCCTTCGGCTCGAGGATGGCGGGAAGCAGCGATCAGGTCGCGGACGCCATCCCGACGCCCACATTCCGATTCGAGCTGCTCGACCCCGATTCCGATCCCGAGCAGGCCCAGGAGCGGATCCGCCAGCAACTCCCTGGCGGTGCGGACGAAGGGCCCGCCGGGCCTGACCGTGTGCTCGCCGTAGTCGAGATCGACGCCGACGCGGTCGTGCGATCGTCCACGGAGGATGCGTACGGCGGGTGGCAGCCGTTCTTCCGGCCGCGACTGAACAATGAGGCGGCCGAGGAGATCCGGGCCGGCGTGGCCTGGTCGATCCGCGAACGCCGCTACGCCGAGGCGGGCATGGACCGCGACCTGATCCGCAGGATCGACTCGGTCGAGCAACGGTCCGCCCAGCAGGTCACCCGAACGGGCGTCCAGCGGGACACCTCGGGCCTGGCGAGCATGGGCATCCCGGTGGCCGCGATGATCCTGATGCTCATCGCGACCTTCACCGGCGGGCAGTACCTGCTGACGACGACCATCGAGGAGAAGTCCAGCCGCGTGGTCGAGGTGCTGCTCAGCGCGGTCTCGCCGATGGAGCTGATGACCGGCAAGATCCTCGGCCAGATGGGCGTGGGGCTGAGCCTGCTGGTGATCTACAACGCGATCGGCATCTTCGCGCTGGTGGCCTTCTCGGTGACCGGGCTGGTGAGCTGGCATCTGCTGCTCTCGTTCTTCGTCTTCTTCGCGCTGGCGTACTTCATGTTCGCGGCCATGATGGCGGCGATCGGATCAGCCGTCAACGACCTGCGCGAGGCCCAGAGCCTCATGACGCCGGTCATGCTGCTCAGCATGGTGCCCTACTTCCTGTTCTTCCCCGTCGTCCGTGCGCCCAACAGCATGCTCAGCACGGTGCTGACTTTCGTCCCGCCGATCAGCCCGTTCATCGTCATCATGCGGATCGCCAGCCCCGAGCCGGTGCCCGGCTGGCAGGTGGCGGCCGCGGTGCTCGTCAACCTGCTCGGGGTGGTCCTGATGCTGTGGCTCGCGGCCAAGGTGTTCCGGGTCGGGCTGCTGATGTACGGCAAGCCCCCGAACTTCCGCACCCTGATCCGGTGGGTGCGGATGGCCTGAGCCGGTCGGTCCCGGCGGGCCGTAGGCTTTCCCGTGGGCGAGATCGTGCATCAGGACGGCTCAATGTCTCCACCGGACGGGCTTGGCGTCGAGCGTGCGCCCGGGGCACGCGGGTCCCGCCGGGCCGAACGGCGGCGCTGCCCCTCCTGCCGCTACGACCGCACGGGTTTGCCGCCCGGGACGCGCTGCCCCGAGTGCGGCGAGAAACCGCCCAAGCCCGGACGCCTCGATCTCAACGAGCTGGCGTCCTCGCGGGCGATGATCGCTCTGGGCATGTCCGTGCTCGCGTGGATCGGGCTGGCCGGCTTCGGGATCCCGGCGATCATCCTCGGCTTCAGCGCGTGCGCCTTGGCCGCCCGCGCCGCCGCGGCCCAAGCCGAGCAGGCGGACCCGGAAAGCCGGGTCCGCTCGATCATCGTCGCCGCATACGCGCTCGGGGCTGGGGCCGCGGTGATGGGCATCGTCGTGCTTGTCGGGCTGGCCGTCCTGTTATGATGGGGCCACGCCCGGAGGCCCCTGATGCACGAACCTGCCCAGCAACCACTGCCGCACGCACCCAACGGGACGCGCTGCCTGTCCTGCGGCTATGACCTCATCGGGGTTCAGCTCGGCGGCTTCTGCCCCGAGTGCGGCTCGGTCGTCCGCCAGTTTTCCGGGACGGGTGGACAAACGCAAGGCACGGCCATCGCGGCCTTGGTGCTGGGCATCTGCGCGTTGGTCCTCGGCTGCATGACCTACGGCGTGATCGGCCTGCCGTGCGGGATCCTCGCGATCGTGTTCGCCCGGAAGGCCAGGCTGGCCGTGCAGGACGGGCAGGCTCCGGTCAGCTCGCTGGGCATGGCCACGGCGGGCAATATCTGCGGCTGGATCGGCCTGGCGATCAGCGCACTGATGCTCCTGCTGATCATCGGGATGATCGGCCTGGGCTTTTTCAGTGCGACCCATTCATTCCCCGCCGGCCCGGCCCCGCTGCCCACATCGCCATGACCCCGCCATTCGACAAGCACGATCTGTACGAGACATGCGTCCAGTCGCCCAGGCATCTGGCCCCGCTGCTCCGTGCCGTCCACGCCAAGGACCCGGTCGTCCTGGGCGAGGACTTCGCGGGCACGGCCGCGCTGTCCTACGAGTGGGTTAAGCGGGATGGCGCCCGCGCCGTCGCCGTGGACCTGGACACCGAGGCCCTGGCCAAGCACCCCGACCACCCCGCGGTCTCCAAGGTCGTCTCGGATGTCCGCACCGTCCCGGACGCGTGTGATGTGCTGTTCGTGGGCAACTTCTCGATCGGCTACCTCCACACGCGGCGTGAGCTGGTCGAGTACCTCCGCCACGCCCGCGAGCGCCTGAACCCCGGCGGCGTGTTCGTCTGCGACACCTACGGCGGCGAGTCGGCGTTCCTGACCGGCGAGGTCCACCGGCCCCATCCCATGCCCGGCGGCTATCTCTGTCGCTACACATGGGAGCAGCGCCACGCCGACCCGCTGACCGGCATGGTCACGGATGTCATCCACTTCCGCCTGGAGAAGGCCGGCGTGATCGAGCACGAGATGTTCGACGCGTTCGTCTATGAGTGGCGGCTGTGGTCGGTCCCCGAACTGCGCGACGCGATGGACGAGGCGGGGTTCGCCAAGACACAGGTCTACGCCAAACTCGCCGACGCGTGGGACGACGAGGGCAACGCGTATGTTGAGCCGGTGAAGGACGCGGAGGACGAACTGGACGAGAGTTTTATTGTGATGGTCGCGGGGCGGGTGTGATGCGGGGAGCTGCCCCCATCCCGCCGAACACGATCTGCCGACGATGCGGACACGATCTCGGAGTCGGCATCGCCGGATCAGAATGCCCAGAGTGTCACAGCCTTTTAGACACAAGACCCGACCATCCGACCGCAAGGCAACGGGCATGGATGATGGCATCCGTTTTGTACATCAGCCTGCTCGCATTGCTTTTTATCCGCCCCGTTTACTATCTGTTACTTCTCATTGTGCTTCTGTCAATCAAGCATATGTTCGTGCCGGGTGATTCCAGCCGTTACCGGGTGACCCGCCGAGCGACTGCACCCGTTGTGCACGCGATGTTTTTCGTGACTATGTGCGGGCTCGTCGCCGTTCTCGGTTTTCGCTTGATGCAGTATCTGCACAACTTCATTGACTGGATTCGGCACGGCTCGCCTTTATGAAGCGGAACGATGCCGGCCCTACCCTCCCCCATGACCACCCTGACCCCCGCCAGCGCCTCGACCACCCTCGACTCGATCAACCCCGCCACCGGCGAAGTCGTCGGCACGGTCCCCCTGACCCCTATCGCCGAGATCCCCGCCATCGTTGCCCGCGCCCGGGCCGCCGCGAAGGACTGGGCCGCCCTGACCCCCGCCCAGCGGGCCGACATCCTCCGGCCCGCCGGGCAGGCTCTGATGGACCGGTCCGAGAAACTCGGCCGCCTGCTCAGCCGCGAGCAGGGCAAGCCGTTCAAGGACGGGATCGGCGAGGTCCAGGGCTGCGGCCACCGGCTCTCCGACGAGGTCGATGAGATCGCCGCTGCCGTCCAGCCGCAGGTGCTCACGGGCGAGGGCGTCGAGAGCACCATCCACCACGACCCCTACGGCGTGTGTGCGGCCATCACGCCGTGGAACTTCCCGATGCTCATGCCGCACTGGATGGCGCTGCCCGCCTTGGTCACGGGCAACACGGTCATCCTCAAGCCCAGCGAGGAGACGCCGCTGATCGCCCAGGCGTATGCGGATGTACTCAGCGAGTTCCTGCCCGTCGGCGTGCTGCAGGTTGTCCACGGGCGTGAGCAGGGACCGGCGCTGGTCCACGCCGATGTGGACCTGATCGCGTTCACCGGCTCGAAGGCGACCGGCCAGGCGATCATGCGGGCCGCCGCGGACGGGCTCAAGCGGGTGATCCTGGAACTGGGCTCCAAAGACCCGCTGCTGGTGCTGGAGGGCGCGGACCTCGACAAGGCCGCGGAGTTCGCCGCCCGCAACTCGTTCCGCAACTGCGGGCAGGTCTGCGTCTCGACCGAGCGGATCTATGTGGACCGCCGGCTGCACGCCGAGTTTATCGCCAAGCTTGTAGAGCAGGCCGCGGCGTTCACCGTCGGCCCGTGCGACGACGAGTCGGCCGTGATCGGCCCGATGATCCACGCGAAGCAGAAAGCGCATGTCACGGCCCAGATCGCCGACGCGGTGTCCAAGGGCGCGAAGGTCGTCTTTGGGAACCAACCACGCGATGGCAACTTCATCACCCCCACCGTCCTCGACGGCGTGACCCACGCCATGGACATCATGACCACCGAGACCTTCGGCCCGGTCGCCTGCGTGATGGCCGTGGACTCATCCGACGAAGCCGTTGAGCTGGCCAACGACTCCGAGTACGGCCTCGGGGCGGCGGTCTACGGGGAGGAGTCTCTGGCCCGGTCCGCCGCCCGGCGCCTGACCGCGGGCATGATCGGCGTCAACCGGGGCATCGGCGGGGCCCCGGGCATGCCGTGGGTCGGCGCCCGCCAGTCGGGCATCGGCTATCACGCCGGGCCGATGGGCCACCGCCAGTTCTGCCAGGTGCGGGTGGTGAGCAGGAACGCCTGAGAACCGCATCGCCCGGAGGCACGAATAGACACGCGTTGAGCAAGACGCCCACCGAGTACCTCTGTGTCTCATGCGGCTACGACCGGACCGGACTGGTCCGGGATGCCTTGTGCCCGGAATGCGGCCGGTCCTACGCCTGCACTTCGGATCGAGATGATGTCGCGAGCACGGCGTTCTGCGCGGTCCTCTTTGGGCTGTTCGCCTGGCTGTTCTTCGCGGTAGGGATGGCCGGGTTTGAGCCGCTGGGCACTGGCTTGCTCTGGTTCTTTTTCTCTGTGATCGGGATGATCTTCTCACTCATCGCAAGGGGCTCGGCAGGGAACGATCGCGCCCATGCGTTGCGTATTCCGATGCGCGTCGCCCGGCTGGGATTCTGGCTCTGCGTCCCCGGCATCGCCGTGATCCTGGCGATCGGAGCGGTGCTGATCATCAGAGTGATGGCCTGACGGATGCCCGCTGTGGTAGACTCTTCACCACGCATGGACACCATCCCGAACACTCCAGCCTGCCAGCACTGCCGCTACGACCTGACCGGCCTGCGCGTGGAGGATCGATGTCCGGAGTGCGGCGAGCCCGTCTGGTCCGACATCGAGGCACGGGTCCAATCGCTGATCCCCTCGTACGCCCGGTTCGAGACCTCGTTCTACGCGGCCCTGCTTGCGTTGCTCATGTCCTTCGCGTGCGGCCCGTTCGGCGTGCTGATGGCCGTATGGGCGCTGATCCAGAGTTGGATGGCCGTTCGTGACCGGGGGCATGGGGTACGCCCAGTGCACGCGAGGAACATGCCCTTTGTGTCGCTGATCCTTTCGGCCATCGCGCTTCTGATCTCCATCGCTGCTGGCGTCATGTTCCTGCTGGCCATTTAAGGGTTTTCGCATGCCCCTCGAAGCCAGCCACGAACGCCGCCGCCCGCCCGAGTGCTTTCACTGCCGGTACGAACTGACCGGCTTCGCGGTCGGGGACACCTGCCCGGAGTGCGGCAAGGTCATCCGCGTGCTCTACGAGAACCCCCCACGCGCCGGCACGGCCAACGCGGCGGTGATCCTCGGGTCCGTGTCATACCTGCTGGTGTTCATCGGCTGCTGCGGGGCCTGGCCGCTGTGGTTCGTGTTCCTGGGCACCTCGTGGGCCGGGCTCGTGTGCGCGATGGTGTGCCGGGCGCAGATCCGGTCGGACGGGTACCGCTACTCGAGGGACAGCATGACCGTCGCCCGGGTGGGTTTCTGGATGTGCGTACCGGGGGTGGTCGTCACCACGGTGACCCTGGCGATGGTGATGTACGGGATGCTGATCTGATCTCCAAAATGGCCGCACCCCCGCGGGGGTGTCCCGCGGGGGTGCGTCTTGCGGCTGGGCGCGGCCGGTAAGCCGGGTTCTGTCTCGTCCCGCGGTTTCCGGCCCCAATCCTGACGGGGGCCCGGGCCGGACCTTCGGGCCTCGGACGGCCATTTCTCTGCCGGACGCCGTTGCCGACGCCGGGGGGACATTCGTCCCCAGCACCCGACCCGACCCCACGATCCCCGGACCGGGGACGCATCCCGAAAGATGCGGGGGCCTGCTTGGGCTTGCACGCGGCGGGGTTTACCGTGCCCCGTCTGTCACCAGACGGGCGGTGCGCTCTTACCGCACCCTTTCACCCTTACCTGATCCCGGCGAACCGGGCCATCGGCGGTTTGCTTTCTGTGGCACTTTCCCTCGCCCTCAGCCGCCTCCTTCCGGAGCCTTGCGGGCGGGTGGGCGTGACCCACCACCGTGTCCTGCCGTGCCCGGACTTTCCTCCCGACGGGTCCCGACCGAAACCGGTCCCCGGCGAGCGACCGTCTGGCTGCGCCTCGACACATTGTATCGGCCGGGGGTCCGCCCGGTTCGGCCCGAAATCGGGTAGCATTCGCTCATGGCCGAGCCCCCGACCATCCCCAAGGCCGCCTGCTGGCTCGCGCCCGAGCAGGCCGAGGCCATCGCCCGGGTGCTCAGCGGGGCGGGCATCCAACCGGCCTTCGCGGGATCGCCCGAGCCGACGCACACCGGCCAGGTCGCCAGGGCCCTGGGCTGCGAAGCATGCGATGACCTCCGTTCGGCGATGACATCGCTGGAGGTCGACCTGGTCTTCATCGCCTCGGCCGGTGAGTTCGGGCACCGCGATGTCGACCAGGATCTGACCGCCCTGCAGCTCGCTAAGCAGCGGGCCGTGCCCGTCGCCACCATCGATCCGATCCCCGCGGCGGCCATGGAGCTGGGGGGCACCCGGTGGATCGAGGCCCTGCACAACGGCACGCTGGCCGAACTGATCCGGGTCGTGCCGCGAACGCGGAGAACCGGGGCGCTCGACGAACTCCACGCGACGCTGGAAACCTTCGGGGTCCCCCGCTCCTGCTCGGCGCGCATGACGGGTCCGGCGACGCTCGGGAGCCTCGGCGCCCGGCTCTTCGACGCCATGGACATGATCCGCACGCTGATGGGCGTGCCGGAGACCATCGACGCGTGCACCGTCTCGCCCGCCAAGGGGCGCGCCCTGCACCAGGTGCCCGGCGAGTCGCTGCGCGGGCTGGCCGGCGACATGACGGTCCACCTGCGCTTCGCCGACGGACGCGCCGCCGTGGTCCATCTTTCGGACCAGAGTCCCACCGGGGGGTTTGACCTCCGCATCCTCGGGACCGAGGGCCTGATCAGCCTGACCCCCGACCGGCTCGCCTGGCAGCACCCCACCGGCCAGCTCGACGAAACCGCGATCGAGACCGAGGGCGACGATCCGAACGAGGCGGCCATGACCCGCCAGCTCAGCAACCTCTGCGCCGGCGTCGGCCCGAGCCATGCCCCCATCGATTACCCCGCGGTCCTTGCGATGGCCCACGCCGCGCTGCTGAGTTGCCGGACAGGGCAGGGTGAAGCCCCTGACACGATCCGCCGACTGATGAGAACCGCCTAGCCAGCCGCGCAGCTCTTGATAACCCAACCCCCGACACAGGGGATCACCATCGGGTGATCTCCCGTTTGTTCGGGACTCGGCTCGAAATCGGCCCCGGATCGGACCGACATGGGTGGATCTGCGTGTCATGACCGGCATGCCCAGAGAGCGGGGACCATGGATCAAGACCAGCACCAGGGCCGGCAGGAAACCGAACGGATCGGTCATCTCCGTTCGCTGCAGATCCTCGATTCGTCTCCGGAGGAGGCGTTCGACCGGATCGTACGGATCGCATCGGTTCACCTGGGCACCCCCGCCGCCGCGATCTCGCTGGTGGACGCCGACCGGGTCTGGCTGAAGTCCCAGGTGGGACTGCCATGCAACGAACTGCCTCGGGAGGAGTCGATCTGCTCGGACTGCATCGCGGGCGGCGGGCCGCTCGTGCTCTCGGACATCGCTAAGGACGAACGCTTCCGCGATCTGCCCCTGGTCAGAGACGCCGGATTCCGCTTCTACGCGGGCGTGCCGATCGTCACCGCCGACGGGCACGCACTCGGCACCATCTGCGTGCTCGATACCGAGCCCCGCGAGATCGACGCCGCTGATCTTCGTGTGCTCGAGGACCTGGCGGTGACCACCGGGGAACTGATCCGCATCCGGCTCGCTTCGGTCCGCGCCGACGGGCTCCTGCGAGACCTGGAGCAGAGCGACGGCCGGCTGACGCTGCTCTCGCATGTGGCCGCGCGAACGGACAACGCCGTGATCATCACGGACCCCGCCGGACGGATCGAATGGGTGAACGAGGGTTTCACCCGCGTCAGCGGCTACGAACTGCCCGCGGTCCTCGGCCGGACGCCGGGCTCGGTGCTTCAGGGCCCGGGGACCGACCCGTCGACCGTCGAGCAAATGCGGTCGTGCCTCAGACGGGGGGAGGGTTTCAAGACCGAGATCCTCAACTACGCACGCGACGGACGCGAGTACTGGCTCGACATCGAAGTCCAGCCGGTGCGGAACGATCAGGGCGAGATCACGAACTTCATCGCGATCGAGCGCGACATCACCGAGGAGAAGCGGCGCAACCAGGAGCTCGAATCGAACCGCACGATGATCAAGAGTGTGCTCGATTCGTGCCTGGAGGGCGTGGTGATGTTCGAGGCCGTCCGAGACGCGGACGGCACAATCATTGACATGAAGTACCTGCTGGTCAGCAGCTCCGCGGAACGCATCCTCAACAGGCCCTCGGACGAGCTGATCGGCCGGCGACTGCTCGAGTGTTACCCGGTCCATACGCGGACAGGGATCATCCAGACACTGACCGAAGTGATCGAGAGCGGCGAGCATTGCACCTGGGAGAACGAGTACGAGGACCGGGACATCCGCGGCTGGTTCCGCAACTCCGCCACCAGGCTCAACGACGGCGTCGTCATCACGTTCAGCGACCTGACCATGCAGCACGAGTCGATGCTCGAGATCCAGCGGAGTCATGAACGGTTCCGCCTCCTGACCGAGGCCACCGAAGACATCGTCTGGGACTACGACATCACCACGGGCATGGTCTGGTGGGGCGACAACATCCGCATCCGATTCGGGCACGACCTCGATGGAGATCAAGCCCCGATCGAAGCCTGGTCCGAATGGGTGCACGAGGACGACCGAGCGGCGGCGACCGAATCGTTCGAATCCGCACTGCGGGGCACGGACACGCACTGGTCCGCCGAATACCGGTTCCGCCGCAAGGACGGGACCTACGCGGTCGTCCTGGACCGCGGTTTCATCATGCGGGACGAGGACGGCAAGGCGTACCGGGCCCTCGGGGCGGCCATCGACCTGACCGAACGCCGCGAGGCCGCCGAGCAGATCGCGTTCCAGTCCACGCTCCTCGAAGCCCAGGCGGACGCCTCGCCCGACGCCATCCTTGTCACCGACCAGCAGGGCAGGGTCATCCGCACGAACGCGAGGCTCCGCAGGGCGCTGGGCAGCGAGCAACCCGACCCCAACGGGCTCGACGCGTTCGGCGTGCTCTCTTCACTGCTCGCCGGCTCCGAGGCCGCGGGAGAACTGATCCACCGCGCGGCTTTGGACGGCGGTCCGGCCCAGAGCGCGTTCGACCGGCATGTCTCGCTGCCCGACGGCCGCGATCTGTACATCATCAGTGAACCGCTCTCCACCGACGGCTCCGGGAATCTCGGACGTGTCTGGTTCCTCCGCGATGTCACCGAAACCCGGCGCACCGAGCAGCTCCTGCGCCAGCACAACCTTGTTGTCGAAAACTCGAACGTGGTCCTGTTCCGCTGGCGGCCCGAGCCCGGCTGGCCGGTCGAGCTGGTGTCGCACAATGTCGATCAGTTCGGGTACAGCGCCGAGGACCTGCTCAACAACCGGGTGCAGTTCGCCGAACTGGTGCACCCCGACGACCGCGAGCGGATCGGCGCCGAGGTGCAGGCGTACATCGAATCCGGCGTGGGCGGTTTCGAGCAGGAGTATCGGATCGTCTGCAAGGACGGCCAGGTCCGCTGGACACTCGACCGGACCGTGATCGATCGCGACGCGGACGGGCATGTCGTCTCGCTCCAGGGCGTCATCGTGGACATCCACGACCGCAAACAGACCGAAGAAGCCCTGCGGGAAACCCAGAACAAGCTCCGCGACATCGCCGCGCAGGTCCCCGGCGCGGTCTACCAGTACCGCCTCAAGCCCGACGGATCGTGCGAGATCCCCTACATGAGCGAGGGCATCGCGGAACTCTGCCAGATCACCCCCGAGCAGCTCTACCACAACCCGCTGCTGATCCGGGCCCAGGTGCCGGAAGAGGATCTCGAAGCATTCGACCGTTCGATCATCGAATCGGCCGAGAAGATGACGCCCTGGAAGTGCGAGTTCCGCGTCCGTCGCCCCGACGGGAGCTGTCTGACGCTGGGCGGGCGGTCCGACCCGAAGCGCGAGCCGGACGGCTCGGTCCTCTGGCACGGCATGCTCGTCGACCTGACCGAGCAGAAACGCGTCGAGCACGCCCACCGACGTCTTGCCGCCATCCTGGAGCGGACCAACTCCATCGCCCATGTCGGGGGCTGGGAGATCAACGCGATCACGGGCGACATGTGGTGGTCCGACGAGGTCTACCGGATCTATGACCTCGAACCGGGCGACATGCCGGGTCTCCCGGGGGCGATCAACTTTTACCGCGAGGACGCCCGGCCCACGATCGCGGCCGCCATCGAGAACGCCATGCGCACCGGCGAGCCGTGGGATCTGGAACTCCCGCTAATCACGGCGGCCGGGCGTGAGATCTGGGTGCATACCCAGTGCGAGGCCGTCCGGGAGGGTGGCCGGGTGATCCGGCTACGCGGCGCGATCCAGGACATCACGCACGCGCACCGGTCGCGCGAGGAGCTGGCCCTGCGAGCGGTGGAGCTCGAACACCTCCGCGACGAGGCCGAGGCCGCCAACCGGGCCAAGAGCGAGTTCATCGCCAACATGAGCCACGAGATCCGCACGCCGCTGACCTCGATCCTCGGCTACACCGAACTGATCCGCGACGGCGACGACAAGGCCGAGTCCGCCGAGTGGCGCCGCACGACCGCCGAGACGATCCTCGCGGCGGGCGATCACCTGATGACCGTCATCAACGACATCCTCGATATCTCCAAGATCGAGGCCGGCCAGATGACGGTCGACCAGACGCCGACCGAACTGGCCCGCATCGTCCGCGAGGTGTTGCGCATCAGTTCCGTCCGCGCCGAGGCTAAACGCGTCCGGCTCGACGCCGTCCTGTCGGCCCCCGTGCCCGACACCATCGTCATTGATCCCACACGCCTGCGCCAGATCCTCATGAACCTGCTCGGCAACGCCGTCAAGTTCACCGAGTGCGGCTCGATCACGCTGCGGATCGGCCGTGAGCAGGCCGGGGGCGAGGATCGGCTCCTGATCGACATCGAAGACACCGGGCCGGGCATCACCGAGGATCAGCACGGACGCCTGTTCTGCAAGTTCTCCCAGGCCGACGCCAGCCTGACCCGCCGCCACGGCGGCACCGGGCTGGGCCTGGTGCTCAGCAAGCGGTTCGCCAACCTGATGGGAGGCGATGTCAGCCTGCTCTGGTCGCGTGCGGGGGAGGGGTCCTGCTTCCGCATCGACCTGCCGCTCCGACCCGCCGAAGGGGCCGGACGCCTCGAATCACTCGAAGAACCCAGCCCCGTGCCGGCGCCGGCCAGGCCCGCCGCACAGGCCCCGATGGCGGCCGTGGCTGGTTCACACGCCCTGCGGGGCCGCATCCTCCTGGCCGAGGACGGCCCGGACAATCAGCGTCTGATCACCTTCCACCTGCGCAAGGCCGGGGCCGATGTCGACATCGCGGACAACGGCGCGGTCGCGCTCGAGCTCGTCCGCATCGCCGCGGCCGAGGGCCGGCCCTATGACCTGCTGCTGACCGACATCCAGATGCCCGAGATGGACGGCCACACCCTCGCACGAATCCTGCGCGAGTCCGGCTCGGACCTGCCCATCGTCGCCCTGACCGCCCACGCCATGCCCGAGGACCGCCAGCGCTGCATCGATTCGGGCTGCGACGACTACGCGACCAAGCCGATCGACCGCGCGGCCCTGATCGAAACCTGCGCGCACTGGATGACCCGGCGCCACCAGCCGTCCCGTTCGGCCGCCTGATCCCCGCCCCCCGCCCGATCAGATCAGGCTCGCCGAACCTCCGGCGATGTAGGACTCCATCGTCTGGATGGTCTCCACGAGGATTTCGTGCTCGGCGTTGTTCAGGTCGCCGAGTGAGATCATCCCAACAACAAGGTCCTTCTCGACCACCGGCAGGTGGCGGATCCGGCGTTCACGCATGACATGGCGCGCCTCGTTCAGCTTGGTGCCCGGGCGGCAGGTCAGGACCTCCCGCGTCATGACCTCCTCGACGCGCGTCTCCGCCGGGGGGCGCTGGCTGGCCACCACCCGGGTCAGGATGTCCCGCTCGGTCAGGATCCCGGCCATGCGGCCGGCGTTCATCACCACCACCGACCCGATCTTGTGGTCGTTCATCACCTTCGCCGCTTCCAGCACAGATTCGTTGGAATCGACGGCCAGCACGGTCTGCGGCTTGCGGGACAAGATGTCTTGGACGGTACCCATGGCGTCGCCTCCAATGCGATTGGACCGCGGAGAGCGCCGCACCGGGCGGCGCACGGCCGCGGAATTCGGACAGACCCATTATGCCACAAACCGGTCAGGGACGGAAGTCTTTTTCCTGCAAGTGCTTGCAAACAAGCGGCCCCAAGCCTGCCCGGCCGCAAGCCGCTCAGGACCAGCGGATCAGGTGCCAGTTCTTCTTGCCACGCCGGATGGCGGTCATGCTGCCGTGGAGCAGGTGGGCCTCGGTCAGGCGGGCGTCGGGGCCGACCTTCTCGCCGTTGACGCTCACCGAGCCGCTGGCCAGGAACTCCCGGGCCTCCCGCTTGCTCTTGGCCAGTTCGGTCTCGACCAGCACCTCGACCAGGTCCACGCCGTCGGGTCCCAGGTCCACCCGGTCCCGGTTGGACGAGGGCACATCCGAGAGCACCTCGGCCAGGGTCTGGCGGTCCAGGCCGGCGATGTCGCCTGAGAACATGGCCTTGCCGGCGGCCTCGGCCTGCTCCATGGCGGCCTCGCCGTGGAGGATGGCCGTGGCCTCGCGGGCGAGCGTCCGCTGCAGCTCCCGGGCGCCGGGGTTGGCGGCGTGGCGTTCGAGCAGGGCATCAATGGTGGGCTTGTCGAGGAAGGTGAAGATCTTGATCCAGTTGGCCGCGTCGGCGTCGGAGGCGTTGAGCCAGAACTGCGAGTAGGCGTAGGGGCTGGTGCGGTCGGCGGTCAGCCACACCGCGCCGGTCTCGGTCTTGCCGAACTTGCCGCCGTCGGCCTTGGTGACGAGGGGGGCGGTGAGGCCGAAGGCCGGGAGTGCTTCTTCATCCTCCGCATAAACCACGACTCCATCTTCATCATACTCAGACCCTCCAAAGTCGGGTTTACTGATTTGACTCTCCTCTATGGGTCCTACGACAAAACCGACAGCATTCACCTTCCGGACCAAATCTAGTCCTGCAACGATGTTTCCGAACTGATCACTCCCTCCCATTTGGACCGTGACATGCTCATCCATGTACAGACGCGCGAAGTCGTACGCCTGCAGGATCATGTACGAGAACTCGGTGTACGAAATCCCCTGCTCGCGGTTCTCCAGCCGGGCCTTGACCGACTCCTTCTGCATCATCATGTTCACCGAGAAGAACTTCCCGATGTCGCGCAGCGCGTCGAGGTAGCTGATCTTGGTCAGCCAGTCGGCGTTGTTGACGACGGTGTGCGGGTGCGAGCCGACCACCTTCTCGCCGCCGAGGACCCGCTCGAAGATCGGGCGTTGGGCGTTGATGTGGGTCTCGACGGTTTCCGGGGTCATCAGCGTCCGCTCGGCGGATTTGCCCGAGGGGTCGCCGATCAGCCCGGTCCCGCCGCCCATGAGGACCACCGGGACATGCCCGGCCCTTTTGACATGGGCCAGCAGCATGATCGGAACGAGGTTGCCGATGGTCAGCGAGGGGGCGGTGGGGTCGAAGCCGGCGTAGACCTTGCGGGGGTGGTTGACGGGGTCGGCCAGGTGCTCGCGCAGGCCTTCCTCGTCCGTGCACTGGTGCAGCAGCCCGCGCCACCTGAGTTCCTCGATCAGATCGATACGCGTGTCCATGGGTCGTCAGCGTAGGAGCCAAACTGAGCCGCGGGCTTCAGCCCGCGCGGTCCCGGCGGCTGCCTGAGGGACTCGGGCCTCCGGATCCAACTTCCGCCGACCCGCCCGCATCACCATGGCGGGACGGCTTTGCCCGGGTTTCGGAGACGCTGGGGTGCCCGGTTGATGCGACAACCGCGCGGGATCAATCCCGCGGCTCGGTCACGGCATCCGGGCCGGGATGACCCAGTCCGGGTGGGTGGCCTGATCGGCCCAGCGGCGCATGTCGTTGAACTCGTCCCAGCCGAGCATCTCGGCGTGCCCATCGAGCATCGCCGCCGCGCCCTTGCCGGCGAACCGCAGCGAGATCCGCCCCGAGTTCGCGTCCGGGCTGCTCGTCCGCTCGGAGTACCGGTCCTGCCACTGGCGGCCGGAGGTCGAGTACAGGTACGGCGGCTTGATCGCGAAGGACCCCTCGATCATCCCGTAGCCGGGCATCAGCGACGGCTCGGCGATCGAACGGGCGGAACTGAAAACCATCAGCCCCGAGGCGTTCCGGGCCTGATCCATGCGCCGGATGTGGAAGTCACCGAAGATCCGCCGCCCCGCGGCGCTGAACGGGATGGTGTCGCCCGGCATCCCGCCGCCGAGGAAATAGCTGTTCAGGCCCAGGCTGGGATACAGCGAGACGACATACTCCATCGCGCTGTGCCCGGTGGAGGCTGAGGGCGAGTCAACACCCGGGGCGTCCGCGAGGGCCTCGACGACACGCCGGTCGTTGTACAGCCCTTCGAGGTTGTAATCGAGGTACGGGGCCAGCCGCCAGGGATACCGCTGGGCGGCGATCTTGGGGACGGGAATGCCGGCCGCGTTGCGAGGCCGCTCGTTCCGGGCGACCATCTGATTCCAGATCGGGTCGGGCACGAACCCGACCATGACCTGGCCCCGGTTCGCGTCGGCGTACAAGGTGTAGCTCAGCATGGCCTGCCGGGCTGAGGCCAGTTCCTTGGCCGCCCGCGCGGTGGTCCGGGCGTTGCCCAGGGCGGGCAGCAGGACCCCCGTCAGCACCGCGATGATCGCGATGACGACCAGAAGCTCGATCAGCGTGAACCCGGGGCGAAACCGGGCGGATCGGGTCGTGCAGGCGGACTGAAGGGCGGGTCGGCTCATTTCGGGATCTTTGTATCTGTATTTTTCATCGGCCCAGGAGAGAGGCTGATTTTCTCATTCTTGACAGAAAAGTCTGGTACGTCCACTTGACGCGGCTGAGACTCAGTCGCAATGATCCTTGGCAGATCTGTCCGGCCAGGCAAGCCGGACTCCTGCAAAACCGCAACGGATCACAGTCAAAGGCGCAGTTTCTGCCGCCCCACTGACAGGAGAGTCCCATGTTCCCCCAGACCGCCGCCCTCGGCCTCGGACTGCTCGCCATGGCGGGCCCGGCGGCCCAGGCCCAGCTGATCGACTTTTCGACCGACGCCACCCTCGATCGCTGGATGTACCCCTTCAACGGGACCCCCGGCACCCGCCTGAGCGCCTCGACCTTCGGCATCCCCCGCCTGGACGGCTTTGACGACCACGACGCCCAGTTCATCCTGGGCTTCCGGACGGACTCGGGCATCCCCACCGGCCTGGACGCCTCCCAGTACCGGATCATCTCCGTCCGGGTCTCGGCGACGGTCAGCAACGATCAGGCGTTCCGCTTCGACGCCACCTACGACCCCCACTACACCTATCAGAACCAGGAAGGCCACTACCCGCACCTCCAGCCGGACACCACCCCCGGCCGGCCCGTCAAGCTCTGGGGCGTGGGGTATCGGGACGGGTTCACCCTGGAAACCTGGCAGGAAACCAGCCCGTTCGGTTTCAATCCGACCATCCCCCCGGCCCAGGAAGCCCGCACCGCGTACATCGCGGTCTTCGACGCCGACGGCACGCCCACCGACGCCTCGAACAACCTGAAGCAGGAGATCGATCTGATGCCGATGGCGATCGGGCAGACCGATGCCGTCGCGCCCGGTGTGCTGGTGCCGGCGGACACGACCTTCACCTTCGATGTGGACATCTGCCAGCCCGGCGTGCGTGCGTACTTGCAGCAGAGTCTGGCCGCGGGCGAGCCGCGGTTCGGCATCTCGTCGCTGCACGAGGCCGACGGCGGGCCGGACGGCGGGGCCGGGCCCGTGGCGTACCCGATCTGGTACACCCGCGAGAACCCGATCGCCCAGATCCTCGGCTTCGTTCCCCACCTGGAACTCGAAGTCCGCGTGGGCAACGCGGGCGACTACAACGGGGACGGGGTGCGGAACTTCTTCGATATCTCGGACTACCTGCGTGATTTCAACGCGGGCAACCTCGCCGCGGACATGAACGGCGACTGCGTGCTGAACTTCTTCGACATCTCTATCTTCCTCAACGAGTTCAACAACCCCTGATTCTGTCTCCCCCGCGCCGGGCGACGCCGTCCGGCGCGTTTTTCACACCAACCGCGGCTTTGCACCGCGTCATCTGGAGAGATCCCATGCGTACCCCCATCCTCGTGCTCGGCCTTGCGGCGGGCTTCGCCTCGGCCTCGCTCGTCACCCCGTTCACCGAGACCTTCGACAACGGCAACGCCAACTGGCTCGACGGCCCCCAGAACCCCGCGACCTGGAACCCGGGCGGCTACCTCCAGACCACCGCGGATGTGTCCTCCGCCGGCTCCTTCGGCCTGCTGCTTTTCCGGGCCCAGGCGAACCAGAACTCCTCGGGCGGCGCGTTCGTCGGTGATTATGCCGCCAGCGGCATCGACCGCATCTCGTTCGACATCCGCCACGACGCGGATATCAACCTGTCGTTCATCGTTCGGTTCGCGACCGCCAACAACAGCCCCGCGTTCGTGATCTTCAGCGAGGTCGAGGTCTCCGCCAACACCTGGACCAATGTGTCCTTCGACATCAGCCCGGACAACCCGCTGCTGACCTTCGCCGGTGGCTCCTACGCCACCGTCGCGCCCCAGGTCGGCAATGTGCAGGTCCTGGTCGACCGGGTCGACGGCCTGACCACCCCGCTGGTGACGAACTTCGACCTGGACAATGTCTCGATCGTGCCGGCCCCGGGCGCGATGGCGCTGCTGGGCCTGGGCGGGCTGGCCGCCGTTCGCCGCCGGCGAGCCTGATCCGCGGGCAGAACAGCACGAAACCGGGCGGCAACGCCCGGTTTTTCGTGCGCCAAGAAATCAGAACGACCGTTCGACGACAGCGTCGGCCATCAGGCGGAGCATGTCCAGCCCGGGGCCTTCCGGCAGCGGGGTCAGGGCGATCCTGGCCTCGTCGACGAGCCGGCGAGCGGTGTCCCGCGTGGCGTCCATGGAACCCGTCTCGGCCAGTTGCTCCCGCAGGGCGCGGGTGTCCTCGGCCCGGGACGGCGAGCCGATGAGCCGCAGCGTCCGGCCCCGTTCCCGCGGGTCGGCGTGGGCCAAGTGGTGGATCAGCGGGTAGGTCAGCTTGCCCTTCTCGAGGTCCTTGCGGACGGACTTGCCCACGACCGACTCCTCCCCGGTCAGGTCGAGCAGGTCGTCCTGGATCTGGAAGGCGATGCCGAGTTGGCGGCCGAACCGCCCCACCGCCCCGACCGCCGGGTGATCGGTCCGGTCGAACCCGAGCGTGCAGAGCGCCCCGAGCTCGCAGGCCGCCCCGATCAGGGCCGCGGTCTTACGCTCGAGGATCTCGAAGTAGGTCCGCTCGTCGAGGGAGGCGTTCTCGCGGTGGTGGAGCTGGAGCAGTTCGCCCGCGCACATCACGGTGCTGGCGCGCCCGACGATCCGGGCGGGGATGGGCGAGTCGAAGGTCGAGCACAGCTCATAGGCCGAGGCGATCAGGTAGTCGCCCAGGATCACCGCCTGCTCGTTGCCGCGGAGGGAGTTGACGGTGGCCCCGCGCCGGCGGATCTCCGCCTCGTCGAGCACATCGTCGTGGACGAGGGTGGCCATGTGGACCATCTCGCAGACCGCCCCGGCCGCGATGTGGTCATCGGTGATCACGCCCGCGTCGCCCGAGCCGAGCCGCTCGCCAAGATCCTCCCGCACCGCCGCCCCGCAGAGCGCGACCAGCGTCGGGCGGAGCATCTTGCCCCGGTACCGCTCGACATGGCGGCACATCTCGTCGACCGGCGGCAGGTCGGAGGCGAGCTGGGCGTCGAAGCGGGCCTCGACCCGGCTCAACGCGTCGAGGATCGCCGACTGAAGCACGCCGAGGTGTTCCGGGATGTCGAGCACGCCGCGCATCGGGCTATTTCTCCGCGGTGATGTAGCTGATGTAGGCCGGATCGGCGGTGCCGACCTCGGAGGGCGTGAACTCGCCGTTGCCGTCGCCGGTGGGCTCGCCGTCCTCGTCCAGCTCGTCGCCCTCCCAGTAGACGGTGACCTTCGAGAAGCCCGCCTCGGCCAGCAGCTCGCGGATCTCCGGGAGGGTCCACAGTCGCCAGTGGTACTCGAACGCGTTCTTCATCCGGGTCTTGTCGGGGAAGCGGAAGTGGATGCGGCAGGTCATCTCCCCGGTGATGGGGTTGAAACTGGCCTGGTCCCACTCGTAGGTGAAGTTCCGGCCCTTCTTGCCCTCGATCGGACGCTTCTCGACCATCTCTGACATGGACTCGGAGCCGCCGTAGTGATCGAGGAAGAAGATCCCGTCGTCGGCCAGCGATTCTCGGGCGGCTCGGAAATAGGACCGCATCTCGTCGCGCGTCTTGAACAGCCAGTACGAGAAGTTCATCGCGAGGACGCAGTCCATGTTCACCGCGTCGCCCGGGGTCAGGACATTGCGGTTGAGCATATGGACGCGTGACCGCTGGTCTGGCTTCAGGGAGCCGAGGTTGTGCTCGATGCCCCAGTCCATCGTCGGCTGGTCGATATCCAACCCGAAGGCCAGGTTCGACGCCCGGCGACGCACCCACTCGCAGGAGGTGTTGCCGGTGCCGCAGAAATCCTCCCGGAGCCGCACGGCGTGGCGCCCCCGCAGGCTTTTGTAAGTGGCGTCGACGAAATCGATTTCCGATTCGACATTCTGAACGGAGAGCTGGTACAGCTCATGCCGGTCGGCGGTGGCGGCCGTGAACGCCGTGGTCTTGGACCGACCCTTGGAGGGTCGGGCCTTGCGGGTCTTGGTGCGGGGCTTCTCGGCGGTGTCGGGCATGCGGGGTCTCTCCGGTCTCGGTCAAACGCAATGGTATCGGACCCGACCGCGGCGGTCCTGCCCGCGGGCGTCCGGGAAGCCCCCTCCCCGCCGGGACCAAGGCCCGGGCGGGGTCTACGATCGGCGACTCGAACGGAAAGGGCCGCACGATGCGTTTGACGATGGTTGGGACGGGGTATGTCGGGCTGGTGACGGGGGTGTGTCTTGCCAACACCGGCAACGATGTGACCTGTCTCGATGTGGACGCCGAGAAGATCGCCAAGCTCGAGAAGGACATCTGCCCGATCTACGAGCCGGGCCTGACCGAGCTGATCACGAAGAACCGGCAGGCGGGGCGGCTGCACTACACGACCGACAAGGCCGCGGCGTACCGCGATGCCGAGATGATCTTCGTCTGCGTCGGTACCCCCTCCGACGACAAGGGCCACACGGACCTCTCCTATGTCGACGGCGCGGCCGACGACATCGGGAAAGTCCTCAAGGAGCTCGGCCCCGACCAGAAGCCCAAGATCATCGTGCTCAAATCCACCGTCCCGGTCGGCACGACCTTCCGCGTCAAGGAGCGGATCAAGGCCATCGCGGGCGACGGCATCCCCTTCCATGTGGCCGACAACCCCGAGTTCCTCAAGGAAGGCGACGCGATTAACGACTTCAACAAGCCCGACCGCGTCGTCGTGGGCGTGGAGTCCGAGCAAGTCGGCGAGGTCTTCCGCGACCTCTACGACCCCTTCGTCCGCAACGGCCACCCGATCTTCGTGATGGATGTGCTCAGCGCCGAGATGGTCAAATACGCCTCGAACAACTTCCTGGCCACCAAGATCTCGTTCATCAACGAGATGGCCAACCTCTGCGAGGCCTACGGGGCCAATATCAACCGCGTCCGCGAGGGCATGTGCTCGGACAGCCGCATCGGCCACGCCTTCCTCCACCCCGGCCTGGGCTACGGCGGCTCGTGCTTCCCCAAGGACACCCTCGCCTGCATCATGATGGGCGACAAGGCCGGCGTGACCATGCAGGTCTCCAACGCCGTCCACGGCACCAACGAGCGCCAGCGCAACCTGTTCTTCAACAAAATCCTCAAGCACTTCGGCGGCGAGATGGGCCTGCAGGGCAAGACCATCGCCTTCTGGGGCCTGGCCTTCAAGCCCCGGACCGACGACATCCGCAAGGCACCGGCCCTGACCCTCATCCGCAAGGCCCTGGGCTACGGCGCGACCTGCCGCGGCTTCGACCCGGTCGCGATGGAGAATGTCCGCCACGAGATGGGCGACATCCTGAGTCTCGTGGACGACATGTACGAGTGCGCCGAGGGCGCCGACGCGCTGGTCATCTCCACCGACTGGGCCGAGTTCAAGAGCCCGGACTTCAACAAGCTCGGCAAGGCGCTCAGGTCCATGGTCATCTTCGACGGGCGGAACCTGTACCGCCGCCAGCAGCTCGGCGAGATGGGCTTCCACTACTACTCCGTCGGCCGGGCGCCGGTCGTTCCGGTGTGACCGCAACGGTCACCCAGACCGACTGGCTCGGCCTCGTCGCCACCATGGGCGACGCGAGCGTCGACCTGCTCTACGCCGACCCGCCCTTCAACACCGGCCAGACCCAGACCGGCCGGGCCGGGGCCTACCAGGATGCCTGGCCGGACACCGCCGCCTGGATCGCCTGGCTGCGTGAACGCCTGGCCGTATCGCTCCCGAAGATTCGGCCCACCGGATCGGTCCTGCTGCACCTCGACTGGCGGACCAGCCACCACGCCCGCCTGCTTCTGGACGAGCTGCTCGGCCCCGACCGCTTCGTCAATCACCTGATCTGGTCCTACGGCCTGGGCGGCTCCTCCCCCCGGCGCTTCGCCCGCAAGCACGACGACATCCTGTGGTACTGCCTGGACCCCAACCGCTATTGGTTCGAGCCACCGATGGTCGAGGCCACCAGCCGGCGGATGGCGGGCCGGCTGAAGAAGGCGACGGATGTGATCGAGATCCCGGCGATCAACAACATGGCCACCGAGCGGACCGGCTACCCGACCCAGAAGCCGCTGGCCCTCCTGGATTTGCTCGTCGGGGCCTGCTGCCCGCCGGGGGGGCTGGTCGTGGACCCGTGCTGCGGCTCCGGGACCACACTCGTGGCGGCCCATCGGCTCGGACGCCGGGCGATCGGGGCCGACCTGAACCCGCAGGCGGTGGAGATCACCCGTTCACGCCTGACCGAGGCGGGGACCACGCCGGGCGCATGAACCGCCCGAGCCGGCGGTGGGTACGATCCCGGCGATGTGGCAGCGCCTCTTCCATCTCTACCAGACCAGGCGGGTCGTCAACATCAACGCCAATGTCACCTTCGCCGGCCTCGTGGCCATCATCCTGGCGAAATGGCCGGTCATGCTCGTGGCGGGCTGGATCGGCGAGGAACGCGCCTTCCTGATCTCGCTGGCGGCGTACTTCATCGACATGGTCTTCGATTTCATGGTGTATTTCACCCTCCACTGGATGGCCAACCACTGGAAACCCGGCGCGCCCGCCCCCATCGACCGCGCCAGAATCATCCATTTCGCGCAGGACGCCCTCGTGGTCCAGGCCGAACGCATCGTGCTGGTACCCCTGTTCGCGATCATCGCCATCGGGGGCATGTGGCAGCTCCAGGCCCAGACCGACATCGCGGCAAGCTGGGCCTTCGTGATCGCCTACCTGACGGCGATCTTCATCACCCGGATCCTCCACACCATCATCGGCTACCGCACCGGCACCTTCGACGACCGGCGGCACAGCCGCCGCGTCCGTCTGATCGAACTCAAACGGCTGCGGCGTGCCCGCCAGAAGTCCGCCTGAGGTATCCTGCCCTCCCATGTGCGGCATCGCCGGCATCCTGAAGATCCACCCGCCCGGCCCGGAAGGCGCGTCCGCCCCGATCCCCCACCCCCTGGAAGCCATCCCCGAGGCGTGGCTGGACATCCTCGACGACGCCATCAAACACCGCGGCCCCGACGGGGCCGGACGCTTCCGCGACCGGGCCGTCCGCCCCGACGGCACCGTGGTCGACATCGCCCTCGTCCACCGCCGCCTGAGCATCATCGATCACGCCGGCGGGCACCAGCCCATGGTCCATGACGGGGAGCGCCTCCGGCCCGATCTGACCTACGGGCCCGGTGACACCCCCATCCTGGCCCACGAAGCCGCGCCGGGCGTGCCGCTGGTGGCGGTGGTGTTCAACGGATGCATCTACAACCACCGCGAGCTGCGGGCGGAACTGGAAACGAGCGGGCGGCGGTTCGAGACGGACCATTCGGACACCGAGGTGCTGGTGCATGGGTGGCTCGCGTGGGGATTGCGGATCGTTGATGATCTGGACGGGATGCACGCCGAGCTCATTTGGGATCGTTCAACGGGTCAGTTGGGTTGGGGGCGTGGTCTGGCTGGCGAGAAGCCGCTGTACGAGAGTTGGTCGATACACTCGCATCATTTTTGCAGCAGCCCACCCGGCTTACTCAAGCTCTTCGGTCGCGAATGGCCTAGCTGGGCTCAAGAACAAAGTGGACTCGTTCCTTACAGCGTCGCTAAATGGGTATCCGGCGGATCGGCGTACGAGCAGCCCACAGCGATATCCAGTCAGCGTGTGCCGTTCCGAATGCAAGTCACACCGCCATCCCCCACTCGCGGGGCCTCGGAAGATTCGGTTGTCAACAAGTACAACTCTGAGGTGCTCGGACGATCGGGAACACTGAGCGTCCGTTCGGACTCCGGAGTTCGATTAACGATCGAACGAGCCCAGGACCTACTGCAGCGTTCCGTCACTACCCGACTCGAAGCCGACGCCCCCCTCGGCCTGTTCCTCTCCGGCGGCCTCGATTCCGCCCTCATCGCCGCCATCGCCCACCAATCTCGTCCCGACATCAGGGCCTTCACCGTCCGCATGCCCCACCCGGACTACGACGAGTCCGCCGCCGCCGCCGAGACCGCCAAGGCGATCGGAATTGACCACACCGTCCTGGACTGCGACCCCAACCCCGCCGACGACCTTGTCACACTCATTGAGCAGCTCGGCCTGCCCTTCGGCGATTCGTCGCTCCTGCCCACCTACTGGGTCTGCAAGGCCGCCCGCGCCCATGTCAAGGTCGCCCTCTCCGGCGACGGCGGCGACGAACTCTTCGGCGGATACCGACGCCACACCATCAACCTGACCCTCAACCGCTGGCGCCGCCTGCTGCGACTGATCCCCACCAATCTGCTCGACCGGCGCCAACCCTCCAGCCGCCCAACCTACCTCGCCCGCCTCGCGACCGCCGCCCGCTACGGCGGATACTCCGAACTGCTCGCCATCTTCCCCACGCCCGACCTGCGTCGCCTGATCGCGACGATCGACGGCCAGCCCACCGGCGACGACACCTTCCAACCCGTCGACGACCCCCTCCGGTATGATTTCGAGCACTACCTCCCCGACGACCTGCTCCGCAAGACCGACACCGCCTCCATGGCCGTCGCCCTCGAGGTCCGCGCCCCGTTCCTGGCCCGCGAACTCGTGGACGCCGCCCTCCGCACGCCGCTGGACATCCTCATGCCCCGCGGTGAACGCAAGGGCCTCCTCAAACAAGTCGCCCGCCAGTACCTGCCCGACCACATCGTCGACCGACCGAAGCAAGGCTTCGCCATCCCCATCGGCGACTGGTTCCGCGCCGACTATGGCGGCCTGCGCCAACTCCTCCATGACCACCTCCGCGCCGCCGACCCCTTCCCGGGTCTGGCCGATGCGGGTGTCGAAATCAACATGCGTTTCGTCGAGCGGATGCTCGCAGAGCACGACGCCGCGGGCGAAAAATCGCTCAACCCGTGGCATGGGCGCGACCACAGCCAGCGGCTCTACATGCTGCTCGTTCTGTCCATCTGGGCCAAGTGGCTGGACCGCGTTCGGAAGGGCCAAGAAAAACCCGCGCCGTTGGGCGCGGGTTGAAAAGGCGGAGCGTGCTGGAGCGGCTCAGTCCCTGCGGACCATTCCGTCGATGTGCACATCCATCTGCGGGAAGGGGATGCCGATTTCGGCCTTGTCCAGGGCGACCTTGACATTGCGCGTCAGCCGGTCCTTGACGGGCCAGAAGTCCGCGGCGTTGACCCAGACCCGGACGGACCAATCGATCGACGAATCGCCCATCCCGGTCAGCACCACGGCCGGCGCCGGGTCCGTCAGGATGTTCTCCGTCGACCGGGCCGCCTCCATGAGCACCTCGCGGGCTTTATCGATGTCGGAGGCATAGGTCGTACCCACCCCGACATCGACGCGCCGGGTCGCGTGGTGGCTGATGTTCTCGATCGTGTTCCCGAACACCGCGCTGTTCGGCATGATCACGCGCCGGTTGTCGAAGGTGTCGAACTCGGAGTTGAACAGGTTGATCTGAAAGACCTTCGCCGTGATGCCGTTGACGGTCACCGCGTCGCCGACCTTGAAGGGCCGGAACAGCAGCAGCATCACGCCCGCCGCCACATTGCCCAGGGTCCCGGAAAGCGCCATGCCGATGGCGAAGCCGGCGGCCGCCAGCGCCGCGGCGAAGCTGGTCGTCTCGAGGCCCAGCGTCCCGAGGATGGTGATGCCGCCTGCCACAAGCACCAGCACCTTGACCACATTGGCCAGGAACCGGGCGAGGGTCTGCTCCACGCGGGCCCGGACCAGCGATCGCTCGGTCGCCCGGCGCAGCCAGCTCCCTGCGAGCACAACGGCGACAATCAGCACCACCGCGAGGAGCACCGGCTGGCCGACGGACTGCCAGAACAGAACCCAGGTGCCCGCGCTGAGATCGCCCTCCACGGCACGGCTCACGAACTCGCCGAAGCCGTCTGCGACGGGAGAGCCGCCGTTCTCGGCCGCTTGCTCGGCGCCGTTGACCTCCGGAGTCGCGTTGGTTTCTTCCTGCATCATGTTCCCCTTTCAAGTCTGCTAGGCGTCAGAACCGCCAGCCGATGGTCGCGAAGTACTCCAGGTCGTTCTTCTTCGCGGTCCCGCCGGGATTGGAGTCATAGCGGTGGCTCACGCCGGTCTTGAAGTTCATGCCGCTCGACTCGTCGATCAGCGCCTCGTACTGGGCGAACGAGTTGGTCCGCCAGTTCTCCGTTTCGGACACATCCAGCAGATACTCGGTCCCGGCCGTCAGCCGTTGATTGCTGGTGATCTGATAGCGGTAATCCAGACCGAGGAGCAGTTCCGGGCGGAAGTCCTCGTCGTCGTCGCCGAATGTCTGCGAACCGCCGAAACCGGCCCGACCGATCAGGGTGTGCTTGTCGGTATCGACGAACTCATAGCCGATACCCGCCGAGGCCGAGATGCGGTGGTCCCACGCCTGGAACTCGTCGTACTCGTACGCGCCCTTGGCCCACCAGCGGATCTTGGAATCACGCGGGATCCAGTCGTTGAAGATATCGAAGCGGAACCGGTTCTCCGTGGTGTCGCTGCCCTGCTTGGACATGCGGTACAACGCGCTCATCCGCGTTTCCATGGTCTCGGCATTCCGCTCGCCGGCCAGGCGGATGCGCAGGTTCAGGTTCTCCGAGTTGCCCGAGGCGCCGTTCACGCCGATGTCGATCGACTTCTCCCATGCGTCCCAGGAGAAGAAGCCCGGCTCGCGGGCGGTCGTTTCGGCCGGGGGCTCGCCCCCGGCGTTCGCGGCCGGCTGGGTGGTTGCGACCACCGGAGCGGCCTGAGCCGGAGCCTCGGCGGCTTGAGCCGCGGACAGTTCGGCTTCCGCCGCATGCAGGTCGGCCAGCGCACGCTCGTACGCCGCACGCGCCTCGGCGAGCCGGGCGGCCGCTTCCGTGCCGTCCGCGGCCAGAGCTGTCCCCGCGGATCCAACGATCAACCACGCCCCAACGAGACCGGCGGCGTATCTGGACATCTGCTGTGTCATGCTGATACCTCTTCATCGATGTACAAAAACAAGAGCCGGAGGGTAGCCCCCTTCAGCACGGGGGCCAAACGCCCCGCAATACGTCTGGCGGCCCCGGCGGACCCTCAGAATCGCCATCCCAGCGACAGCGAATACAGCAGGTCACTTCGCTCCCCATGGCCCTCCGGACTCGACTCGAACCGGTGGTCCAACCCCGCCCGGAGCAGCATCCCCCGCTCAGGATCGAGCAGCACCTCGTACCGAAGCGTGGAGTTGATCCGGAAGTCCTCCCCATCCTGAAGATCCATGAACAGTTCGGTGCCGGCGGTCAGCTTGCGGCCCTTGCCGAAGTCATGGGACAGGTCGAGCCCGGTCAGCAGGGCTTCCGCGTCGAACTGGCTTTCGTCCCCCCCAAAGGTCTGGGTTCCGCCGAGCCCCATCCGCAAGCCCAGCGAGGTGTCAGGCCGGCTGATCAGGTCGTATCCCAGCCCGGTGTGCCCTGAGGCACGCTGACGCCAGGCCCGGGTCTGGTCATACTCGTAGGTCCCCTTGACCCACCATCGCCAGCGACGCTCATCGCCGGCGAGCCGATCGTGACGCAGGTCCAGGCGGGCGCGATGTTCCGTCTGCTGGCCGCTCCGCTGCCTGCTGCGGTACCAGCCGTCGAGCCGGGTCTGACGCCGATCCGTTTTCCGCTCCAGCGTTGCGGTCACGACCGACGAAAGAAACGTGGCGTTGCCCGACGCCCCGTTGACCCCGATCGTGAAGGACTTGGTCCAACTATCCCAGTCGAAGAAACCGGGCTGGCCGCCCGGAAGGTCAGGCGACTCGGCGCCCGACGCGCGGGGTATTTCACCCGAGACCGCCTCGGACTCGTGCAGCAAGGTCCGGATATCCAATCCGGCATCCTCGATCGCAGATTCCGCGGCACGGAGTTCCGCCTCGGCCGCGAGCAACCGCTCGATGGCGGCGGCGTGCGCGGCTTCCGCGGCGGCGAGCCGGTCGAGCACGGGCGCATCACCCCCCAAGACCCGGGGGCCGAGCAAGAAAATCACAAAAAGTACACCCATCGCGTCGGCCGATCGGCCCATGCGATCCTCCGCTTCAATGGCTCAGCAGCGGTGCCGGAACACCAGTCGAGTTGGGTATCGGTACACGGACTTTTCCGGGATCAGCCGATATCTCATGCGGACCTGGCCGCTTGTGATTACACTTGCCCGCACCGGATTGCCGATGCTCGCTCAGTTCCCTTTAAACCCCGCTCAACGAGGCCAGCCCGATGCAGCACGAACTCGAGCCCACCCGCCGCGACGCCATCCGTTCCTTGGCACGGGTTGGCGTGGCGAGCCTCGGCCTGGCCGCCGTTCTCGGGGGTTGCGAAACCCAGGCCCAACGCCGGGTCAAATCGCGTGGCGGGCACATCGGCGACCCGATCCCGGAAGATCCCATCGTCCTGCGCGAGCCCTGGTCTCCCAGCCATGGCGGCTCGCGCCCCACCACGCCGGGCCACGCCGGGTCCGACCCGGTCGCCGGGTCCATCCCGCGGCAGCAGTGGACGCGCTCGGGACCTGTGATCGCCCGCGCTCAGCCGATGAGTTCAATCCGACGCATCACCATCCACCACGACGCGATGGAACTGTCCCCCGCCGCCGGACACGGCGAGGTCGCCCAGCGTCTTGAGGCCATCCGCCGGTACCATGTCAATCACAACCAGTGGGCCGATATCGGCTACCACTACGCGATCGATCCCGCCGGGCGGGTCTGGCAGGGCCGGCCGCTGTCGCTGCAGGGCGCGCATGTGAAAGAGCACAATCACGCCAACCTCGGCGTGATGCTCTTGGGCAACTTCGAGCGTCAGCGCCCGACCCCGGCCGCGGTCGAAACGCTCGACCGCCTGGTCGCCGCCGAGATGCGACGCTTCCGCGTGCCGATCACCGAGGTCCGCACGCACCGCGAGTTCTCGCCAACCGCCTGCCCCGGCCTGAACCTGCAGCGCGAGATGGACCGCACGCGGACCATCGGCGGCCGCCTGGCCTCGCTGGCCGCCGGCAGCCACCGCGGCTGACCTCCCGTGTTGACCGTCCAATAGGCCTGAAACTAATCGTCCGAGACGCCCGCGGCTTCCTCGCTGGGATGTGTCGCCTCACCGAAGATGGCCGAGCCGACACGCACGATGTTGGCGCCTTCCTCGATCGCGACCTCGTAGTCCCCCGACATGCCCATCGACAGCAGGTCAAACCGGCCCTCGCCGTAGCCCTCAGACTGCAGCTCCTCGAAGATCTCGCGGCAGCGTGTGAAGTGCGAGCGGGCGTCCTCGGGGTTGTCCGAGTACGGGGCCATGGTCATCAGACCCCGGGCGTGCACATTGAACATCGAATCGATCTGCTCGACCAACGCCGCGGCGGCAGGGATCGGCACGCCCTCCTTGGACTCTTCGCCCGACACATTGACCTGGACGAGCACCTCGATATCCCGGTCATAGCGGTTGGCGAACTGCTGTAGTTCCTCGGCCAGCCGGAGCGAGTCGACGGAATGCACCAGGCGGCACAGGTCGGCCACCTTGCGAGCCTTGTTCCGCTGGAGATGCCCGATCATGTGCCAGCGGACCGGCTTGGACGCGTCGAAGGGGGCCTTCTCGGCGGCCGACCGGGGGAGCAGCTTCGTCCGTTCGAACCACTCGTCCACCACCGACGCCCGCTGGACGAGCTGCTGGACCCGGTTCTCACCGAAGTCCCGGTGGCCCATCTCGATCAGCTCGCGGATGTCCTCCGGCTCCGCCGTCTTGGTCACCGCGACGAGATAGATCGACTCCGGGGTGCGCCCGGACCGCTGGGCGGCGTCGGCCACCCGCTGCTTGACCTCTGTGAACCGCTCCGCGAGTTCGCTCATGTCGCCTCCTTGGCATCCTGCCGGCGAAACCACCAGTAGGATACACGCGAACGCTCGCCCGGGCGGGCCGTCTCGCCCGCCCCGTCGAACGGATCCGAAAATCACCACCAGGAGTGTTGCATGCCCCCCACCGCCACGATGCCCGAGCGCCAAGCCCCCCCCAACTCCGGCGACCAGGCCCCCGACTTCACCCTCCTGGATCAGGATCGCCAGGAGTGGACGCTGTCCGAGGCGCTCAAGAGTGGCCCCGTCGTGCTCTGTTTCTTCCCGCTGGCCTTCACCTCGGTCTGCTCGGAGGAGATGGGCTGTGTCAGCCGCGACTTCGACCGCTGGTCGAAGCAGGGCATGCAGGTGGTCGGCGTGTCCTGCGACAGCTTCGCCACGCTCAAGGCCTGGGCCGATCAGACGGGCTACAAGCACCGCCTGCTGGCGGACATGCACCGGGCCGTCTGCAAGGGCTATGGGCTCTACTGGGCCGATCTGAATGTGGCCCATCGGGGCACGGTCATCGTCGAGCAGGGCCCGGGCGGTTCGCCGGTCGTCCGCTGGGCCGAAGCCCGGGAGCCCGGCCAGGCGATGAACTTCGACGCGGTCCTGACCGCCGCCGCAGGCTGATCACCAGTCCGGGCCGCCGAACTTGCGTCGCTCGGGGGACAGCGGATCGTGCGTGCCGGTCGGTTCGGGTCTGGCCTTCCACGGCCCGTAGCCGGCCTCGCGTTCGCGGGCCGTCGGGTCCCGCGCGTCGTCGGTCAGGCCGAGGCGGGCCTGGGTCTCGGCGTCGATGCTCGGAGACGAGGGCTGGTGGCGACGCTGGCCGCACGCGGCAACGCTCAGGCAAAGCCCGGCGGCGAGCAGCGCCGGCAGGACCACAGATCGACGGTTCTGTGACGGGCGTTGGGTCATAGCTCCACTGTACGCATCAGGTGGGTGGGCTGATCCCCAGCGCGGATCAGAGCGGGTCTCTGGGCACATCCGGCCCGGCGCTGTGGGGCGGGGGCACCACCGGCGGGGCGTCGACCACCGCATCGTGCAGTTCGCCCAGCCGGCGTTCCAGCGACTCCAGACGCCGCGTCAGATGGGCGACCTCGCGGTTCAATGCCGCGATCTCGCCGCTGAGCTGGTTGGCCGTGTGGTCGATAAAGCCGACGGCTTCCTCGAGCCGGGTCAGCCGGTCCGGATCGGGCTGTGGCCGGTTTTCGCCCATGCGGGCATGGTAGAGCCGATCAGGAGGCCACGCGCAGGTTGCCGGTGCCCAGATCGGTCATGACGATCCGGTTTCGGCCCGCGCGTTTGGCCGCGTAGAGGTTCCGGTCGGCAGTCTCGATCCACTGGGCGCCGGGCAGGCCCTGGGCGCAGTTGGTTCCGGCGATGCCGATGGACAGCGTGACGGCCCGGCCGGGGTGCTTGGGCCAGATGATCTGCTCGCAGGCGACCCGCAGCCGCTCGCAGATCGCGTTGGCCTCGCTCGGCGAGGTCTCGGGGAAGATGATGGCGAACTCCTCGCCCCCGTAGCGGCAGGCGACATCGGAGACGCGCACCGTCTTGTTGATCAACTGGGCGAGGCCCACAAGCACCGCGTCACCGGCGGGGTGCCCGTAGGTGTCGTTGATGCTCTTGAACTCGTCGAGGTCGAACATCGCCAGCGACAGCGATGAGCCCGAGCGGCTGGCCCGCTCGTGCTCCTGCTGCCAGCGGGCGTCGAAACTGGCCCGGTTGCACAGGCCGGTCAGGCCGTCGATCTGAGCCCGCTGGGCGAGCATCTGGAGCAGAGCCTGCATGCGCAGGGCCACCCGGATACGAGCCCGCAGCTCGGTCATGTCGAAGGGCTTGGAGATGAAATCCACCGCGCCCAGGTCAAAGGCGGTGACCTTGTCCTCGGCGCTGTCCTGGCCGGAGAGAACGATGACCGGGATGTGGATCGTTTTCGGCTCGTCCTTGAGCCGCCGGAGGATCTCGAACCCGTCCATCTCCGGCATGTTCAGATCGAGCAGGATCAGCGCGGGCACGGAGCGGATCGCGTGCTCGACGGCTTCAGTGCCATGCAGGAGGCTCTCGATCCGGATCGATTCCGACCGCAGGCGCGCGTGCAACAGCCGGTGGACGAACTCGCAGTCGTCCACCACCAGCACCAGCGGGTCCTGGTCGTTGATCATGCTCGGATCGACGGGGTTCACAGGGTGCAGTCCTCAGGCCGCGCGATCGCTGGAGGGGAAGTAGGAACGGCAAAGCACGATGAGCGAATCCAGCTCGGCCCGGACCCGCTCGATGGATCGCTCGGTCGGTTCGGCGCTGCGCAGGGACTCTTCGACCTTGCGGGCCGCCTCGCCGACATCCTGAAAACCAAAGCCGGGAGCCGCCCCCTTGAGCTGGTGGGCCAGGCGCTGGAGCCCCTCGGCGTCCTGCTCCGCGGCGGTCGCCTCCAGCGCACGGACCCGGTTGGGAAGCTCGCTCCGGAAGTACTCGATCAGCTCGGCGAACTCCGGATCATGAAGAACCGGATCGGGCGTCTTGGGATCGGGTACCGCCATGAAGAGCCTCCTCCCCGGCGATATCGGTTGGGACGGGGGGGAAGTTCAGGAGGATCCAATGGTCCGGTATATTGTGATTTCTGACCAGCTCGCGGTCTGAGGATCCGGAACGGGCAGAAAAAACCCGTCGGAATATCCAACGGGCAATGACCCCAACGGGATTCGAACCCGTGTTTTCAGGATGAGAACCTGACGTCCTGGACCGGACTAGACGATGGGGCCGTTTCACCGATGAATCGATGATTGGAACTGTACCCGGTCATCCTGCGGGGTCAACCGGCTGGGGTTGGGGGGTCTTGCGGAGTCGAATCAGGGCGGTATAGGCCATGATCCGTGCGGCGACCGCGTCGGCCGCGATGGCCGCGCCGTGGGAGCCGTCCGGGGCGCGCCAGACCGCTCGGACGGCGCAGGAGCAGCGTCCCGGCTCATATCGGACCTTCCAGCCGTGGGCCGCGAAGGCGGTGCGGGTCGCGGCTTCGTCGGGGAACCATCGCCCGTCGGGGCCTCGCTGGCAGGTGTCGGCATCACCGGGCCACCAGCCGGCGGCGTACAGCTCGTCGATGGCGAACTCGGTGTCCATGGTGCCGGTCCCTTGCCTTCGGTGACCCCAGCGTACCAGAGGACCACCCGGGATGCACGCCTTATTCCGAGCCCGCGAAACCGGGCATGATGACCAGGACCAGCAAGTCGTAGCAGGCGTGGACCCCCACCGCGATGCCCAGGCCCCGGGCCAGGAACAGCACGCCGAAATAGACCCCGGCGATGAAGTAGAACGAGAACAGCCGCCAGTCGGTCCCGCCGCCCATCATGGCGGGCAGCGTCGTGTCGTGGTGCAGGGCGAAAAGGACCGCGGAAACCAGCACCGCGATGACCTTGGCCGCGGTGTCGGGCAGGCGGAGGAGGTCGGCCGCCACGAAGTGCATGGCGGTGATGACCACCAGGCGGAAGAGCATCTCCTCGTAGAGCCCGGCGCCGAGGGCGAGGAGGATGCCGGACTTGGGGCTCAGGAAGTCCGGACCGCCCTCAAGGGCGGCCGCGGCGGGGCTGCCGGGCTGGAGGATCAGGACGAGGATCAGCAGGGGGCCGGTGAGGAAGGCGGACTCGACGACCATGGCTGCGGGGACGATGGGCTCGATGCGCCAACGGTCCTTGGAGAGGACATGCTGGACGATGAGGGCGATGACCAAGGCCAGGGCGGGCAGGTGTAGGCCAAGCACGCCGAAGAGTTCGAAGAAGCGGACCAGCATCCGGTGGGCGGCGAGCTGGGCGCCGATGCCGTCGCCGCCCAGCCCGAGGGCCCCGAGTTCGGCGGCGATGATGACGGGGGTGAGGAAGACGAGGATGTGCAGGGGCCGGGCGGAGAGCCAGAAATAGCCGCGCTGCAGCGGGCCGGCGGGCCGGGTGGGATGAAGGCCGGGCTCATGGGTTCGTCTGGACATGCGTCCTGGGGTGATGCGAGCGGCCGGTGCGGCGGACGATGGACCGGGCGGAGGAAAGAAAAGACCCGGCCGATGTTCGCGGCCGGGTCGTTGCTTGTCAAACGGGCGGGGCGTGCGGCCCCGTGCTCAGGCGGTGACCTTGGCCTTGAGGCGGGCGTTCATGCGGCTCTTGCGCCGGGCGGCCTGGTTGCGGTGGATCACGCCCTTCTGGGCCGAGCGGTCGACGATCTTCGCGGCCTCGCGGCAGGCGGCGGTGGCCTCGTCGTTGGAGCCGTGGGCGACCTTGTCGGTGAAGTTCTTCAGGGCGATCCGCATGGAGCGGAGACGCCAGCGGTTGATGGCGCGACGCTTGATGTTCTGACGGACGCGCTTCTTCGCCGAGTTCGAGTGGGCCATGGTGCCTGCGTTCCTTGGGGTCTCTGGATCCGTGTCCGGCGGGCGGTTCGCCCGAAGTCGTTCGTTCCGACGGGGTTGCGGCCGGGGCCTTGGCGGACCCGGGCTGTGATTCTTGCCGGGTCAGGGCGTGAATCAAGCGCCCGGGGCTTGGGAAATGGGCCGGAAGTGCCGCGGAGGGGCCTCGGACGGCTTGCCAGCCGCTGGGGTCCGGCGTACCGTAGGGGCCACAACCCGAGCGGGCGTAGCTCAACTGGATAGAGCACCTGACTACGGATCAGGAGGTTGAGGGTTCGAATCCTTCCGCCCGTGCTGACGCAAACCCCGGCAACGCCGGGGTTTGCGTGTTTCTGGGCTTCAAGGCCTCCCACTGTCATTGGTCATTCCATCCGTTTTGACATCCGTTTTGGCCTACCATCCGGTGGCGGGAGATGAGCCCCTCACAGGCTCGATCCGGAGCAGAACGGATGGACGACGGATGGCGAAGCGGCGCGGGGGAAGATCGAGCAAACAGCGAGCCCAAGCACCCAAACTGCGGTGGAACGACCGGGAACGGTGCTGGCGGTTCCGGAAGACGATCCACGGCAAGGAACACGCCTTCTGGGTCGGACGGGGCGGCAACGGCCCCGACGACGAGGTTGCTTACGCCCGGGCCGTCCAGGAGGCCCTCCTCAAGGGGGAGCTGCTGGGCGCCGGGCAGGAACTCCGCGCCTTCGCCGGCCGGCACACGGAGCACATCGAGGTAGTCGCCCTGCAGGTCGAAGATCTCCACCGCTTCTTCAACCGCCCCATCCGGGAGGTGCTCGAACGGATCGTCGTCGACCAGGAGATCCCCGACCTGCTCCGGCGGGCGTGGCGGGCGGCGGTCCTCGAAGAGGCCATGGAGGCGAAGGACGCCCGCATCGCGGAGCTGGAGGCGATGCTCGCCGCCCACGGGCGGGCCGCGGTGACGGACTCGACCGCGCCGCTCGCCGACCTGAAGACCAAGTGGGTCGATTCGGTCAAGAACGATAAGAAGTCGGCGGGCCAGAGCCCCAACTACATCGGGTCGTTCAAGACCAACATCGAACCGTTCATCGAGTTCCTCGCCGAACACGACCCGCAGATCCTGCTCACGCGTGACCTCGAAGCAAATTGGCGAGCCGTCGCCGACTACCGCGAGCACGTGATCGAGACCGCGAACGAGAAGGACCGGTCGAAGGCGTGGTCGAAGCACCGGCTCGACAAGGCGCGGCTGTTCTGCGAGTACCTTGTCAAAAACGCGTACCTGAGCATGCTGCCCCGGGCGATCGACCGGCACTGGTCGCGCGTCGGCGTGGACGACCCGTCGCCGACGTTCTTCACGATCGAGGAGATCCACAAGATCTGGGACGCCGCCGATGATCGTTTGCGCCTCATCATGGCTCTGGGGTTGAACGCCGGGTACCGGCAGGCCGATCTGCTCACGCTTGAACGCGGCGAGATCAACCTCGATAAAGGCGAGATCCGCCGGCAGCGTCGCAAACGGAACACGGCACAGGCCCACAAGCTCTGGCCGGTGACCGCGAAGCTGCTGAAGGCTCACCTGAAGGCGGTGCCCGACGATCGGCCGTTCGGAGCGGGCTATAGCAACATCGGCCGCGAGCTCACGACCTTCGTGGACAAGGTCCTCACGAAGGAAAAAAACCAGGATCCGCGTCGGACGGCCAAGTCGTTCCGTTCCACCGGCGCGCAGGAGCTCGAACGCATCGTGCTCGGGATCGCTCCGCACGTCGTCGATCAGTACCTCGCCCACGGCGACAAGAAACTGGCGCGGCACTACCGCGAGCAGGAGCTGGCCGCTCTGTACGACGCCCTTGACAGGCTCGGCGAGTTCTTCGGACTCGACGGACGATGATCGGGGGGCCATAGCTGTTTCGTCGTCGGAAGCTCTGCTCCATCCCAGTGTGGCCTGAGTACGCGGTCAGGCGTCGATGTCGCTGCGAGCGGTCACCTTCCAAAGTGTCCGCGGCGCTCCCCCACTGCCACCATGATCTGCGCGGTCCGGAATGAGGCCTGCCTTCGCGAGGAGCAGACGGGCCTGTCTACGGCTTAGAGGATCAGATCGGCTCGACGACGCACGCCCGACATGCAAAGGCTCTCGTGCGTGTTCGCCGCGAGTGCCGGTACCTCCCACAACAAATCCATGCAAATCTGCTCGTGTGTACCTGAGCGATATCTAGCTCCGTGTTGCGTTGTTTCAGGTACACCGCTTATCATTGTCTGTACCTTTATTTTAGCTTTTTTCCGCAGGATTATGGCTGTTTCGCCGTGATTCCAGTGCGGCGGTCGCCGTGTGAACAAAATTGTGTGTTTTGTCGCGGGCCGCGGCTTGCCTTGTTGCTCCAGCACCGCTAAGTACGTCACAACGCCGTTCCGGCGTACATGGAGGACGACGACATGGCGGGCAAGAGCGTGCACACGGAAGCGGAGATCAAGGCGGCCTCGGAGGATCTGCTCGAATGGGCGAAGAGGCACCGCGGGGCGTTGGCGGTCGCCGCGATGCTGGGTGAGGATGATGGGCCCGTGCCGGCGGCGCGGGCGGAGGCGATCGTGGCGGGCGCGGTCGGACCGCTCAACGAGGCGGAGATCGCGGTGCTGCTCGCGCAGCTCGATGTGGCGGTGCTCGTGATGCTGACGCAGATGGCGGCGGGCGCTGAGATGGGGGAGGAGCGGTTCCGGCGGCTTGTCAACACAGCGCGGCGGGAGATGCTCGATGCGGCGGGGCTCGACCTGTGCGGCGAGTGCGGCGGCGCGGGGGACTGAACGGTTCGGGGAGAGAGGGGCTCGTGGGGGGGGGGGGGGGGGGGGGGGGGGGGGCGGGGGGGGGTGTGGGTGG
>JAFIFX010000023.1 GCA_020831805.1 Planctomycetota bacterium
CCGCGGGGGGGGGGGGGGGGGGGGGGGCCGGCACGGCTTGCCCTGCGGGGCAAGCCGTGGCACCTCAGCGGATCAGGACTCCTCGGACTCTTTGAGTTTGGCGACGACCGAGAAATCCTCGAGCGTGGAGGTATCCTGGTTGAGTTCCGTCTCGCCCGCGGCGATCGAGCGGAGCAGGCGGCGCATGATCTTGCCCGAGCGGGTTTTGGGCAGGGCGGCGGCGAAGCGGATCTGGTCGGGCTTGGCGATGGGGCCGATCTCCTTGGACACATGCTCGCGCAGGGCGGCGATCAGGTCTTCGCCGGGCTCGACGCCGTTGGCCAGGGTGACGAAGGCGGCGATGCCGGTGCCCTTGATCTCGTGGGGCATGCCGACGACCGCAGCCTCGACCACGCTGCTGTGCCCGACGAGCGCGGACTCGACCTCCATGGTGCCCAGGCGGTGGCCGGAGACGTTGATGACGTCGTCGATGCGGCCCATGATCCAGAAGTTGCCGTCGGCGTCGCGTCGGGCGCCGTCGCCGGCGGTGTAGAAGGGGACGCCGTCCTTGATGACGGTGGACCAGTAGGTGTCGATGAAGCGCTGGCGGTCGCCGTGGATGCCGCGGAGCATGCCGGGCCAGGGCTTGCGGATGACCATGAGGCCCCCGGCGTCGGCGGGCTGCTCGTTGCCTTCGGTGTCGACGATGGCGGCGTCGATGCCGAAGAAGGGGCGGGTGCAGGAGCCGGGCTTGCAGGGGGTGGCGCCGGGGAGGGGGGTGATGGCGTGGCCGCCGGTCTCGGTCTGCCAGTAGGTGTCGACGATGGGGCAGGCGTCGCGGCCGATGTGCTTGCGGTACCACATCCACGCCTCGGGGTTGATCGGTTCGCCGACGGTGCCGAGGACCTGGAGGGTGGAGAGATCGGCGGTGGCGGGGTGCTGGTCGCCCCACTTCATGAAGGCGCGGATGGCGGTGGGCGCGGTGTAGAACTGGGTGACCTTGTGGCGCTCGACGATCTGCCAGAAGCGGGCGGGGGTGGGGTAGTCGGGGCCGCCCTCGTACATGAGGGTGGGGACGCGGTTGGGCAGGATGCCGTAGACGATGTAGGAGTGGCCGGTGATCCAGCCGCAGTCGGCGGTGCACCAGAAGACCTGGTTCTGGTCGGGGATGAGGTTGAAGGTGTAGCGGGCGGTGGTGGCGGTGTGGACCATGTAGCCGGCGGTGGTGTGGACGATGCCCTTGGGCTTGCCGGTGGAGCCGGAGGTGTAGAGGAGGAAGAGCATGTCCTCGCTGTCCATGGGCTCGCAGGGGCAGTCGTCGGACGCCTTTTCTGTTTCCTCGTGCCAGCAGCGGTCGAGTTGGCCCCACGAGATCTTGTTGTGGCAGCGCCCGAAGCAGAGCACATGCTCGACCGGGCTGGCGTCGCCCATCTGCTTGATGGCGTCGTCGACGTTGTCCTTGAGCGGCACGACCTTGCCGCGGCGCCACGCGCCGTCGCAGGTGAGGATGACCTTGGAGCCGGCGTCCTGAACGCGGTCGGCGATGGCCTGGGCGGAGAAGCCGCCGAAGATGACCGAGTGCGGCGCGCCGATGCGGGCGCAGGCGAGCATGGCCACGGCTAGCTCGGGCACCATGCCCATGTAGATGGTGACGACATCGCCCTTGCGCACGCCGAGTGACTTGAGGACATTCGCGAGGCGGGCGGTGTCGCGTTGGAGGTCGGCGTAGGTGAGGCGGCGGATCTCCGGCGTGCCTCCCTCCCCGCCCTCGGCCGGCTCGCCCTCCCAGATGATCGCGGTGTGCTCGGCGTGGCCGGTCTCGACCTGGCGGTCGACGCAGTTGTGGCACACATTGGTTTGGCCGCCCACGAACCACCTGGCGTCCGGGGGCGACCACTCGAGGACCTTGGTGTAGGGCGTTATCCAGTCGAAGCCCTTGGCGATGCCGTCCCAGAAGGGCTCGGGGTCGTCGATGGACTTGCGGTAGAGGGCGTCGTACTCGTCGAGCGAGTTGATCAGCCAGCGGGGGGCGCCGACGGCCTCGGGGGCCGGGGGCTGGAAGACGCGGTTCTCGTGGAGCGTGGATTCGATGGACTGTGACATCGGTGCCTCCGATCGGTTGCGTTTCGTTGTGGCGAGGTTAGTTTAGGGGGTTGGGCCGCGGGTGGGCGCAAAAAAACGCCCGCGTCTGCGGCGGGCGGGGGCGTGGTCGGCTGGCGGATGCGGCGGGGGGGAGGATCAGTCCTTCAGCCACTGGTTGAGCTTCTCGACGGTCTGGTCCTTGAGGTTCTCGTAGCCCTCGGAGACCTGCGAGCGGACTGTGGTCAGCTCTTCCTCGAGCCGGGTCGCCTGCTCGCGGGACTTTCCGGCGCTGTCGGCCCTGAGTTCAAGGATCCTGGCCTGGACGCGTTTGACCTTGGCTTCGACGCGGTCCTTGAGTTCCTGTTTGCGGGTGTCCATCGCGGCCTCCTGGTCTGAAGTGGGTGTGAACAGAGTTTCTTTGAGCGCGGTTGGTGTGGGTGTGCCGGGCCCGGGCGGTGTGACCGAGCGTCGGCGGGGCCGGTCAGCCGCCGAAGCGGTTCATGGCGTCCTGGCGTGCCTGGTCGAGGTTCTGCCAGGCCCGGTCGAGGCCGCGCCTGATGTCGTCCCACGCGTCGGAGGTGTCGGAGCCGGCTTCTTGCAGTTGGTCGAAGAAGGCGTCCCGGCGTTCGCGGAGTTCGTCGGCGGCGGCGCGGGCCTGGTCTCTCGCTTCGCCGGTGAGTTCCTCGGCCCTCGATTCGAGGGCCTGGATGTCGTCGTTGAGGGCGTCGATGCCGTCCTGCATGGAGCGCCTGTACTCGGCCATTTGTGTCTGCGCGTAATCCGCGGCGGTGCCGGCGGCGTCGGAGGCCTGCTGGCGGACATTGTCGGCGGTCACGCCGTTGGTGTGTGGCTGCGACGGCTCATCGGAACAGCCGGCCGTCGTCAGCAGGGCGGCGGTTGCGGCCGCGACGAGCGTGGTGCTGAGCATGCGATTCATCGTTCGCTCCTTCTTGTTTCCCCGTTTCGGATTCTGTTTCGGATCCGTTCTCGGCGGGTGTTTACATAGGCTGTGATGTAATAGCGTAGGCTTATTATCATATCCGATCAAGCCGGTCCGCGCGGGTGGTGCAGGCGGCGGCACGGCACACAGTCTCGCGTTCGCGCGTCAAATGCAGCGAATATACCGCGCCGGAGCAGTGACCCGGGCGGCGCTGACTTGTTCATTGCGGTGGAATTTTCTCTCTGCGTCTCCGCGGCGTGCGTCGTTTAGTGCGAGCTTGTGACGCGGATGACCTCGGGGATGCTGGTCAGCCCGGACATGGCCTTGTTGATCCCGTCCTGCCGGAGCGACTGCATGCCCCGCTCCAGGCACATCCGCCGGAACTCGGACACATTCGGGTTGCGGGCGATGACATCGCGCAGGGCATCGTCGACGGCCAGCAGCTCGTACGCGCCCACACGCCCGGAGTACCCGGTGTTGCGGCACTTGTCGCAGCCCTGGGGGCCCCACATCTCGCCGCTGGGCAGACCCTGGAGCTCGAGGAACTCGGCCATCTCCTCCGAGGGGGCCTCCTTGGCCTTGCATTGCTGGCACAGGCGCCGGAGCAGGCGCTGGGCGAGCACCGCGTTGAGGGCGGCGCCGACGAGAAACGGCTCGAGGCCGATGTTCACCAGGCGCGTCACCGAGCTCGGGGCGTCGTTGGTGTGCAGCGTGGAGAGCACCAGGTGGCCCGTCAGCGCGGCCTGCACGGCGGTGTGCGCCGTCTCCTGGTCGCGGATCTCACCGACCATGATGATGTCCGGGTCCTGACGCAGCAGGGCCTTGAGCGCCTTGGCAAAGGACATGCCGATCCGGTCGTGCGTCTGCGTCTGCGTGATGCCGTCGAGGTGGTACTCGATCGGGTCCTCGACGGTGGAGATGTTCAGCTTGTTCTTGTCGAGCTGGCGGAGGGAGGAGTAGAGCGTGGTCGTCTTACCCGAGCCGGTCGGGCCGGTGACGAGAACGATGCCGTGCGGCTGGTGGATCTGCTGCTTCCAGATCTCGAGGGTGAGTTCGTCGAAACCGAGCTCTTCGAGCTGCACATTGATCGACTTGGTGTCCAGGATACGCATCACGACCTTCTCGCCGTAGCCGGCGGGCAGCGTCGAGACGCGCAGGTCGAGCTTGCGGCCCTGCACGGTGCAGCGGATGCGTCCGTCCTGCGGGATGCGGCGCTCGGAGATGTCCAGATCGGCCATGATCTTCAGGCGGGAGACGATCGCCGCGGACATTCCGGGCGGCGGGTTCATCATCTCGAAGAGGATGCCGTCGATTCGGAAGCGCACCTTGAGCTTCTTCTCGTTCGGCTCGACATGGATGTCCGACGCGCCCTCCTTGACGGCGGTCTGGATGATGTAGTTCACATAGCGGATGACCGGCGACTCGCCTGCCCTGGCCTCGAGGTCCACCGCCTCGTGGCTGTCGGACTTGGATACCTCGACATCGGCCTCGTCGACATCGGCGAGGATCTCGTTGAGATCGTCGTCCTCCGCGCTGCTCTCGCCCATCATCTCGAGCGCGCCGCGGATGTCCGAGATGGTCACCAGCACGATCTTCACGCTGGGCACGCCGAGCCGGCTGCGCATCTCGTCGAGCACGAAGATGTCGTCCGGCCGCGTGCTGCCGACCACCGCGCGGGAGCCCTCCATGCGCAGTGGGAGCACGAGGTTGGTCTTGCAGAACTCGCCCCCGAGCCGCTGGAGCATCCTGCCGTCGAAGCCCCCGTCGAGCCCCGCCTCGAGGTTGATCCGCTCGAACGGCACCCCGGCGACCTCGGCCACCACCCGCTGGATCGCGACCTCGTCGGCGCCCTGGTCGATCAGCACCCGCACCAGCGACTGCCCCGGGCTCTGCTTGATGACCTGCTCGGCCGCCGTCATCTCGCCGGGCTTGATGACCCCCGACGACAGCAGCCGCTCGCGCAGATCGCCGGCGACTACCGCCAGCTCCGTGGAGGGCTCGTCATCCGGCTGGTAGATCTCGGCGACCGACGAGCCCACCCCGGTGTCCCGGACCGGCGCGGGGGCGTTCGGCACGGCGGGGTCGTCGTCGATCGGGCGCCCGTCCTCGCCGAACCGGCGCTGGCCCGACGGCATCGCCGGCAGCGGGCTGAACGACGACGGGCGGCTGTCGATCGAGTGACGCTGGCGGCGCTCCGGCTCGCGCAGCCGACGCGGCGGACGCTTGGCGTCCTCCGACGACACGCCGAGCTCGTTGAGGATGTCGTCGATGTCCGCCATGTGATCCGGATCCGTTCTCGTGGTTTATTCGTCCACGCGCCGCGCGGGCTGGCCGATCCGCAACTCCCAGACCATCTCGTCGGCCGCCACGAACACGGACTGCCCGCCGATCTCGATGACCTCGAAGGAGCCGAGCACCCGCCCGACCGTGACCGGCATCCCGTTGATTCGGGCCGCGGGCACGCGCCCGCCGATGATGCTCTGCACATGGAGCCGCGCCAGCTCGTTCTTGAGCGAGGCGGCCCGCTCCTCCATGAGCTGCCGGCGCCGCTCCTCGGCCATGCGTGCCAGACGCTCCAGCTCGTCCATGGTGTTGGGCTGTTCGATGATCGGGGCCTCGCCGCTGTCCGCCTTCTGTCGCGTGAACGGCGCGGCGGGCAGCGCCCTGGCGTCCGCCAGCTGCACGGCGGACATGCTCGCGTCCAGCTCGGTCATCACCCGCCCGAACCGCCGGGTCATCTCCGGCGTGCCGGTCTGCGAGGTGTAGTCGATCTTGACCTCCGAGTCGCCGAAGCCCACATTCAGCCCCACGGTCCGCATGCCGTAGATCGCGCCCGCCGCGACGACGAGCACCACCCCGGCCAGGACCACCTGGCCCGAGACCTTGGACTCGGGCTTGGCCGAGGGCGTCGCCGCCGGATTCACGCTCAGCGACGGGATCCCCGTCGGGTCGTCGGTCTCGCCGAACCCGCGGGCGAGATGGTCGCCCTCGGAGGGGATGAGTTTGTCGGTCACGACTCGCTCCCTTCGTCCTCACGGAAGTAGATGCTCAGCGTGAAGTCCGCGGTGATCTCGACGGGCGTTTCGCTCCGACGATCGCGCGACTCCTTGACGCTCATGTCGACGATGCGCGTGATCCGGGGCAGCCGCTCCAGCGACAGAAGAAACCTGTAGAACCCCTCGAAGTCCCCCGCGGTCGACATCACCAGCGGCTGCTCGCGGTACCGGGCCGCGGCCAGCGGCCGGTCGCTCCGCAGCGTCGGCGGCTGCAGCCCGGCCTCGATCGCCAGCGCTGAGACCTGCCGGACGATCTGGTCGACCTCCTTGTTGGTCGGCAGGCGCGACTCGATCAGCCCGATGCGGTCCTGCAGCTCGTCGTTGACCGCCTCCAGGTCGCTGCTCCGCGCCGTCTCGCGCCGCAGCTGGTCCAGCAGCTCCCGCTTGTGCGTGATCTCGGCCTTGGCCAGGTCGATCCGGTCGTTCTGCGGCTTGAAGATGGTGAAGTAGCTCACCACCGGCAGCAGCAGCACCGTGAGGAAAAGAACAAGTTCTCGGGTCCCGAACTGCATGGCGGCTCCCCTTCGGTCAGTCGTTGACCGGCACGAATGTCGTCTGCCCGAAGGCCGAGCGGTCCAGCTCGAACGGTTCCACGCCGGCCACGAGCCGCGCGTCGGCCTGCTCGCGCAGACGCATGGTGATCCTGAATCGCCGGTAGCCGACCTGGTCCACGATCGTGCTCGTGATCAGCGGAAGCTCTACCTCGCTGAACAGCGAGCTGAGCTGCAGGGCCGCCAGGTAATCGGCGATCTGCTCGTTCTCCACGGCCAGCCCCTCGATCACCACCGTGTGGCGGAACCGCGGCGGCATCACCCGCTCCGGCTCGGCCTTCTTCTCGTTGCTGTTCGCGGTGTTCCGGGCCGTCAGCGAGCGGGTCGTGCCGCGGGCCTGCGCCTCCGGACGGGGCGGCGGCGGACGCACGCGCTCGCCCTCCAGCCCGACCAGCGTCAGCGTGATGCCGCTCGGAAGCTCGCGGACGACCTCGGCGATCAGCACCGACCGCGGCACCCGATCGATCAACGCCGTGACCACCTCGGCCCGGTTGAGCAGGTCCGTGCGCTGCTTCTCGAGAGCCTTGAGCTGATCGATCTTGGCCGCCTCCTCCGTGAACTGGGCCGTGATCATCTCCGACTCGGTGTGCACCTCACGCCAGCGCTGGTGGTTGACCACGAATGCCCCGATCACGCCGGCCATCACGAGCGTGAAGAGCAGCAACGCGAAGAAGTTCGCCCGGACCTGGCTCTTGCTTTTGACATACTCCTGCGGCAGGAAGCTCGAGCCGCCGGAGGGTTTCTGGTTGATCAGCCTGCCCATGGGTCCTCCGGATCACAGATCGGTCGGGCTCAGACACATGCCCACGGCGGTGGCCCAGCCGGGCTGCGGAGCAGAAACATCCACGCCCTCGCAGGGCACCTTGCCGCTCCGCGCCAGCCGCGCAAGCGGGTCCACACTCTGGGCGGCCAGCCGGAGCGACCGTGCCAGGTGCTCACAGACCAAACGCTGGCGCGATTCGCCACCCAGGAACACAACCTTCTCGACGGGACGGTCCGGGAACAACGCCCGGTGGTAGCGCAGACACATCGAGGTCTCGTCCGCCAGAATCTCCATCGGCTCGGACAGGTCCGGCTCGGGCCCCACCGGGCGCGCCGGCTGCGCGGCGGGCGCCGGCGTGGGCGGGGAGCCGTCGCTGTTCTGCGTCGCGGCCGCGACCGGCGCCGGGCGCGGGGTCAGCCGCTGCATGCCCAGCCGCACCTGCCGGGCCTCCGGGATCGTGCACCGCAGCTGGTGCGCGATGGTCTCGTCCATGTGCCGGGCCCCCAGCTCGATCGTCCGCGCGAACACCAGACGCGTGCCGTGCACGATCATCGCCTTCGTGCTCCCGCAGCCCAGGTCCAGCACCAGCGTCGGGGCGCCGTCGGCCTCGCTGCCGCCCTGCCCGGGCTGCGCGATCGCGTCGATGGCCCGCAGGTCCGCCAGAAACTCGTTGTGGATGCCCACCGGCTCGAGCTTGGCGCTCTTCAACGCGCCCATCAGCCGTGCCACGAAATCCCGCGCCGCCGCGAAGCAGATCACCTCGCGCTTCGACCCGGACTTGGCTCCTTGCACAGTCCGGCAACGCACCAGCAGCGCGGCCGGATCACAGTTGAGCTGCGAGCCGATCTGGCCCGCGGCCAGCTTCTCGATCGACACCTCGTCCGAGGGCACGATCTGCACATGCTTGCAGACCATCTGGCCCGCCGGCACGCAGCAGACCGCACGCGAGGTCTTGAACTTGCCCTGCTTGAGCAGCTTCGGCAGCGCGTCGATCTGGTAGGACAGGCGCTTGGCCGGGTTGTCCAGCAGATCGTCCGGCGTGTCGAACTGCACCGCCGCGGCGATGCTCGGCGTGTCCCCCGGTGCGAGCTGGAGCACCTTGAGCGATCCCACGCCGAACTCGACCGCCAGCGGGAATCCCGCCGGGCGGATCGAGCCAAGCTCTCGGAGCGAGGCGTTGAGTTTGCCGAGCTTGGGCTTGAACATGCCTCTCCGGACCTCCCACCCGGCGTCCGCACGCAAGCCGGACCAAGTGTCCGCGCTGCGGGCGTGCTGAGTGGATCGGTCCGATCCGACGGGCTGTTGAGGCTGGGCGGGCCGCGTTCGGGACCGGGCGCGGGGCCACCGACCGGGTCGGCCGCGCAGGTCGCCCAGACCGAACCGCCAGCCGATCCGTCGACCCGCCCTAACCGCCCAGCGCGTCCAGGCACGGCCCGAGAACCACGCCCAGCCGCGCCAGGGCCAGGTCCAGGTCCCACACCTGCTTGCCCCGGTCCCCGGTGGTGTTCGAGATGACCCGGATCTCCGCGAACCGCGCGTCGGGGCGGATCCGCCGTGCCGCCATGCCCGCCGCGGCCCCCTCCATCGCCTCGGCGATCGCCCCGGTCCGCTCCGCGATCGCCCGGGCCCGGTCGTCCCGGCCCGAGCACACCGAGACCGTCGCCACCGGCCCAACCCGGTCCACCAGCGGCCGCAGCACTTCCAGACTGGCCGGGTCCGGCCTGACCGGTGCGGCATCCTCGCCAAAGCCCATGTCCGCGAGTGACAAGAACTCCTGAGGGGTATCCACCCCTTCGTCCGCCATCAGGCTCGGGTCCGCGAGCACCGCCGCGCCGAGTTCCAGTCCCGATCCGGGCAACGCCCCCCCGATCCCGATCGAAAGCACTCCCGCGTGCCGATCCGGGTCGTACCATCGTGCGGTCGCGCCCGCGGCGGCCCACTTGCCAACCCCGGACCGGACCAGCACGCCACGCTCGGTCGCCACGGACCCCCATGAACAGGGGATTGGTTGACCCCCTTCCGGCCACAAACCGGCGGCCACGGCCTGAACTTCGCGGGGAGCGGCAACGATCAGCAGCCACGGTCGTTGTGCTGGCATGGGCCCGGAGGATATGGGCTTTGCGGATCGGACGGAACTCCGGGAACGAAAACAGGTACATCACTGTTCATACAGCAGGGCTGAGCGAACAGCACGGACAGCAAGCAGCACAACGGGCCGGTTCGGCCCTGGCGGGAGCGATGACGATGAAGCAAGCGGGAATGCCGGGCAAGCGCAAACGGCGCGGGATCAGCCTGTGGTCGGTGGTGTTGGCCGTGGTGGTGTTGGCCACAACCGGGGTCGGCTTCATCGCCTTTGCCGGGTCGGGAGAATCCTCCAATCGGGTGGTCAGCCTGGATCTGGGGGAGGCCGCCATCCGTTCCTTCACCATCACCACGCTGGCCAACGGTGAGCTGGAGGCCAAAAACCAGCTCGAGATCCGTAACAGGGTGGAATCCCGCACCGCGATCGTCGAGATCATCCCCGAGGGCACCACGGTGCGCCGGGGCGAGGTGCTCATCCGGCTGGCCGACGAGTCCCTGCGCAACCGCATCGCCGAGGAGGAACTCTCGGTCATCGAGGCGCGGACGAATCTCGAGAACGCCGAGGCCGCCGAGAAGATCCAGATCTCCGAGAACGACTCCAAGCTCCGCGCCGCCGAGTCGAAGAAGGCCATCGCCCAGCTGACCTTCCAGCAGTGGCAGTCGGGCGATGTCGTCCGCCAGCGCCAGCAACTCCAGCTCGCCGTCGAGCGGGCCGAGAAGAACCTCGAGCGGCTCTCGAACAAGTACACGAACTCAAAGGACCTGTTCGCCAACGACTTCCTGAGCAAGGACGAGTTGGACCGCGACGAGATCGCCTTCATCGAGGCCCGCTCGACCCTCAAGACCGCCCGGCTCGACCAGGAGGTCTACGAGCAGTTCCAGTTCCACAAGGACGCCGAGCAGCGCCGCCGCGATGTCGAGGAGGCCGATGCTGAGCTGGACCGGGTGATCCAGGAGAACGAGATCAACCTCCGCTCCCGCCAGACGCAGACCGCCAACCGCCAGCGCCAGCTCGCCCTGCGGGAGGACCGGCTCGCGGAACTCCAGCGCCAGCTCGAGTTCTGCACGATCATCGCCCCGCGTGACGGCCTGGTGGTCTACGGGTCCAGCGTCCAGAGCGACTCCCGTCGCTGGATGAACGACGGCGCGATGACCGTCGGCACCGAGGTTGGCTTCAACGACCTGCTCATCGCCCTGCCCGACACCAGCGAGATGACCGCGTCCGTCAAGGTGCACGAGTCCCTCGCCGGGCGCGTCCGCCCCGGGCAGCGCGTTTCCGTGAAGGTCGACGCGATCGACACCACCATCCCCGGCGTGGTCTCGTCGATCGGCGTCCTGGCCGAGACCGGCGGCTGGCGCGACCCGAACCGCCGCGAGTACACTGTCAAGATCGACCTCGATCCCGAGAGCGCCCGCGACGCGGACCTGCGACCGACCCTCCGCTGCGAGGCCCGCATCGAGCTGGGCCGCATCGACAATGTCCTGGCCGTCCCCGTCCAGGCCGTCTTCAACGACGGGCCCGTCCGCTTCGTGCTCCGCCCGTTGGCCAACGGCCGGTTCCAGCGCGTCCCCGTCATGCTCGGACGCACCAGCGACACCTACGCCGAGATCCTCCGCGGCCTCGCCGAGGGCGACCGGGTGCTGATCCGCAACCCCCAGGCCGGCGAGGTCGAGAACCCCACCGCCTGGGACCCCGAACTGCTCAGCGTCGCCGGCTATGTGCTCGACGAGGCCGGCAAGCCGCAGATCGATCCCGAGGTGATGCGCACCATGATGCGTCGGCCCGGCCAGACGAACGGCCCCGGCGGCCGCCCCAGCGGGATTCCCGCCGGCGGCCAGAACCCCGAGGGTTCCGCGACGCCGTCGCCCCGCCAGGCCGCGCCCGGCGGCGCGGACGGCCAGCCCCGCCAGCGCCGTCCCGCCGGCACGCAGGGCGGCCAGTCATCCTCGGGCGGTTGAGCCCCCGCCTCAGGCGCTCAGGGCGCGGATGTCCGCGATCTCTTCGCCCTCGAACGCGGCGTTGGTCATCTGCTTCTCGATGTGCATCAGGTCGAACTCCGCCGGCGTCGACGGCGCGAAGTTGTCCTTGCGCACATCCACCCCGTCGTGCTCCATGATGAACACCTCCGGGTGCTCGCGCAGGTCGATCGGCTCGCCGGGCTCGTCGTCCTCGAAGTGCGTCAGCTCCTGCACCGTCGGGCGGCAGGGGTCCAGCGGCGTCCAGTCGGCCACCACCGCCCGCATCCCGTTGCTCAGCGTCACGCACGAACCCGGGGCGTACGCCGGGCAGACGGACAGCAACGCACGCAGCACCACCGGGTCGATCTTGGAACGCACCGGCTCGCGCAGCATCATGCCCAGCGCCCGCACCGGCGGCACCGACGGACGCTCCGCCGCTTCGCCCGCGGGGTTGCTGGTCGGGTCGGACACCGGGTGCACCAGCCGGTCATACATGTCCGCGGCGGCGATGATCCGCGCGAAGATGTGGATCGCTTGCCCGCTCACCGGCTCGGTCTGGCCGGTCAGCATGCAACGCTCGGGGAAGCCGGACCCGTCGAACCGCTGGTGGTGGTGCAGCACCGACGCTGCGGCCGACGGCTCGATGTTGCCGCGCACCATGTCGAAGCCGATCTCGGTGTGGCGGCGCCACTCCGGGTCCGACTCGTCGCGGTGCTCCCGCCAGCGTCGCAGGACCTCATCGGGCAGCCGCGTCATGCCGACATCATGCAGCATGGCCGCCACGCCCAGGTTGGTTACATCCTTGGCCAGCATCGCCGGCAGCCGCTTACGCTCCCGCAGCAGGTAGAAGCCCAGCCGCAGGCCCATCAGCACGGAGATATAGCCGACATTGGCCCCGTGGCGCACCGCGGGCTTTCCCGAATCGACCAGCTCGTTGACGAAGATGGCCGAGTCCGGGTCCAGCATCAGCTTCTGCAGCATCGCGGACATCGCCTTCTTGTACGCGTTGAAGTCCAGGCGTGCGTGCACGCCCTTGCCCGCCGACTCGAACGCGGTGGAGACCTCCGCGGCCATCTCCGCCCGCGCGGCCATCACGGCCGGGGAGATGAACTTGGACACCATGTCCAGCCGCGGATAGCGGATCCAGATCTCCGGCACCGCCATCTCCCGCAGGCGGTCGATGGTCCGCCGCTCGATCTCGGCGTTGGCCTTGAGCAGCACGGTCGACAGGTTCTGCGGGTGGTAGACCGGCAGCGCCAGCGTCATGCCCGGCTCGGCCTGAGAGATCGGGACTCGCAGCATCGGCGTCTGGGCCGGGGGGTTGACCGGCCGCTCCTCCGATCCATCATCGGATCCGGCGGTCGGGTGGTTGGAGCGCAAGGCCGGAAAAGGGGGCGTTTCCGGTCAGAACGCGAGGATCACATAAGCCAGGTAAGCCGCCAGAAAGACCAGACCAACCCAGCGTCCGATCACCGGCCGGACCAGGGCGTAGATCAGGATCGCCACCGTGACCGCGCCCATCGCATAGACATGCGGCCACATCGGGCCGGGGATGCCCAGCGGGGCCACGATGGCGCACGCGCCCAGCACGCTGAGCAGGTTGAACACATTCGACCCGACGATGTTGCCCACCGCGATATCGGACTTTCTCGCGATCGCGGCCCGCACCGTGGTCGCCAGCTCCGGCAGGCTCGTCCCGAACGCGACGATCGTCGTCCCGATCACGCCCGGGGCCACCCCGACGCCCTCCGCCAGTGACTGGGCGCTGAGCACGATCGCGCGCGTGCCCAGCCCCAGCGCGACCACGCCGAGCAGGATCACGCCCGCATCCTTCAGGACGCCGCCCGGCTGGTCCGGGGCCGCCTCCTGCGGGTCGACCGCGCCGGCCCGGATGGCGAAGAGGATGTACCCCGCCAGCCCGAGCACCAGCAGCAGCCCCTCGAACCGGCCCACGCGGCCGTCGAGCATGAACACCATCGCCACCGCCGTGATCCCGGCCATGACGGGGATCTCCGCGTTGCGCACGGTGCGCGTCATGGCGATCGGGGCGATCAGGCCGCCCGCGCCGAGGATCAGCAGGATGTTGGCGATGTTCGAGCCGACGATGTTGCCAAGTGCCAGGTCGCTCTGGTTCTGCAGCACCGCGCCCACCGAGGCGAACAGCTCCGGCGCGCTGGTGCCGAAGGCCACCACGGTCACGCCGACCACGAACTCCGACACGCCCGCACGCCGCGCCAGCGACGCCGAGGCGCGGACGAGGGCGTCGGCCCCCAGCACCAGCATGCCCAGCCCGACGCACAGGATCAGGGCCGAGAGGGCGACGCTCACGACGCACCGCCGCCCAGGTCGGGCGGTGGGGGCGCGGACTGCAGCCGCGGGATCAGCACCAGGATCACCTTGCGCGGGCCGACCGGCCTTCGCCCGTCCCGCGCGGGGGCGCCGGGGGACGAGAGCATCCACTCGCCCAACGAGCGGTCGCGCGGCGCCCCCGGGCCGACGGGGTCGGCGGAGGCGGGCTCGTCCGGCGCCTGCTCCTCAGGGCCTTGCGCACGCTCGCGTGCGTCCTCGTCGGCGTGCGGGCCTTCCCCGTTCGCCCCGACGCCGCGCTGCGGCGGCGGGGGGATGTCCGGCAGCCTGTTCCAGTCGATCTCGGGCTGCTCGGCCACGATGACCACGGCGGTGCGCCCGTCCCCGTGCAGGGCCGTGAGCAGCGACTCGATCACCTCGCCCGCGGCGGTGATGGAGCGGGCGGCCAGCGGGTCGGTGAGCAGCGCGGGCCGCTGCTGGCGCTCGATCTGGATGGCCAGCTCGGTGCGGAGCCGGTCCGCCGGCCCTTCGTCGGTCACGCCCGGCTCGATCCAGCTCCGGACGATCAGGCGCGGGTTGCCGGGGTCGATCGAGCCGCCGTCGGGGTTCCGCACGCCGTGGGGCAGGCCGGGCCCGCGGACGATGGGCGTCCACGAGGGCAGTTGGGCGTAGCGCTGGCGCTGGACCGGCGTGAGCGGCGGGGCGGCGATGAGCAGCTCGTCGAGTTGCTCGACCGGCACCGCCAGCACCCGCAACCCGGCCCGCTTCCACGCCTCGCGTTCGGCCTCGGGCAGCGACGGCTCGGTCCGGCCGATCATGCTGAGCGCGCGCCCGACGCGGAAGTAGGTGTCGTCGGCGGTCCACACCACCACCTCCAGCCCGACCTCCGCGGGCGACACGGCCGCGCTGTCCGGGGTGATGATGCGGGCCGGCTCGGGCGGGGGCGGGTTGAACCGCGCGTCCCACCGCTCGCGCGCCCGGGCGCAGCCCGGCAGCGTCAGCACCGCGAGGGCGCCGAGCGCGAGCGCGGCCGGGATGGCGCGGCGGCGGGTCATGCGAAGGAGTTGATCCGGTCGATCAGGGCGCGCACCACCCCGAACTTGTGCCGGGTGTGGGTGAACGCGACGCGGGGCAGGTCCAGGTGGTCGTGCTCCTGCTCGTACGGGCCGCGCTGCTCGATGCGCCCGGACTTGACCAGGACGGCGAACTCCTCGTTGAGCGTCTCGATCTGCTCGTCGGTCAGCGGGCGGTTCAGGCGGATCACCAGGTCATCGCGCACATAGCGCGACGAGTGGTACATCGTGTAGAAACGCAGCACATGCTCCACCGCGTCGTGCGGGTCCTTGGCGACATAGAACAGGTTCTCGTCCTCGGCGCTGATCCACCCGCGTGAGAGCAGCTGCTCGCGGATGAAGGTGATCCAGCCGTCCCAGTACCCGCTGATGGCCTTGCCGGGGTCGCCGCCGGAGGTGGTCTTGCCCGGTTCGGGCTCGCCCTCGACGAAGACGACGGGGACCATGCTGGCCTTGCCGGTCTGGATCAGGGTCAGGGCCTCGAAGCACTCGTCCATGGTGCCGAACCCGCCGGGGAAGCAGACGACGGCCTCGGCCTGGGAGAGGAACATCAGCTTGCGGGTGAAGAAGTAGCGGAAGTTGATCAGCTTCTCGTCGCCCTTGATCACCTCGTTGGCGCTGGTCTCGAAGGGCAGGCGGATGGCCACGCCGAAGGACGCCTCGCGTCCCGGGCCCTCGTGCCCGGCCTTCATGATGCCGTCGCCCGCGCCGGTGATCGACATCCAGCCGGCCTCGGCCATCAGGCGGGAGTACTCCACGGCGGCTTGGTAGTCCGGGTGGTCCTCCGGCGTGCGGGCCGAGCCGAAGATGGTCACCTTGTGCGCGTCGGGGTACTGGCCGAACACGCGGTAGGCGTAGCGGAGCTCCTTGATGGTGGCGGTCATGAGCTTGAGCTCGCCGGTGTGGCGCCCGTCGGGGATGAGCTTGAGGCCGGCGGTGATCAGCTCGCGCACCAGCTTGGCGTCGTAGTCGTCGGCGCTTCCCGCGACCATCTCGATCAGCTCGATGATGCGTTCCTGGACCTCGCCGTCGTCGGCGCGGCGGACCGAGGGCTGCTCGGGCGGCGCGGCCTTCTCATTCACCGGCTGGGTGGAGCGGGGGGGGTCGAGTTCGACGCGGTTGGGTTCGGTAGGCATGTGGGTCCCTTCGTTCAGTCGTGGTGTTCGGCCCAGGCCGCTGGCTCCGCGGCGGGCATGACCGGCGGGGTCTCTCTTCGTGGATCACGATTCTTGGCCGCCCGCGAGGCCTGTTCGACCGACGACATGACCCTTTCCTGCTCGGTCTCGGGCTCGCCAAGCAGCGCCCGGACGAGCTGGCGGGTCGATCCGAAGGTCTCGGTCGAGAAATCCAGGTTGCCGGGACGCCCGGTCATCCTCGTGGTGATCAGCTCGTCGCGGATCTGCTCGAGCACGCGGGAGAACACCGGCACCGGCCGGATCGAACGCGAGCGGAACCGAAGGTCCAGGTCCTGGGTGACCCAGTTCATCGTGCCGTGCCCGATGATCTCGATGCTGCGCGAGCCGGCGCTGAGCCGCTCGAAGGCCATCGTCGTCCCGTCGATGTAGAACACCGCCTCGGCCAGATCCAGCCGCGCCCCGACCGGGGCGCGCAGGTTGCTGACCTCGATCAGGTTGATCAGCCCCGGCAGCGCGATCACCGAGCCCCCCCCCACACGCACCACACCCCGCCCCGTCGTCGCCTCGGGGCGGTCGGCGACCCCGCTCAGCGAGATGTCGGCGTGCAGCAGCCCGCGCGTGTAGTCATCCGCCACGGTCCACACCATGTCCTCCGCCACGGCCCACGCGGACCGCACGGCGTCCTCGCCCGGCAGCGGCGGGCCGACCAGGCCCTCCGGCGGCAGCAGCAGATCGTCGAACACCGGCGCCGCGCGCACATCCGAGGCGTGCAGGTCGACCCAGTACCGCGTCTCCTCCCCGACCGCGTGCACCTGGGCGCTGCCCGCCACCCGACCGCCGTGCATCCGCCCGGTGATCTCCGGGATCAGCACCGCGCCGGGGCGCGAAGCATCCGCGAGGATGACCGCGCCGGCGTTCTCGATCCGCAGTCGCCCCGCGCGAAGCCGGTCCGCGTCCAGGTCGATCGCGTAGCCCACGCGGTCGCCCACCGCCTCGGCCTCGAAACGCACGCGCCCGCTCAGGTCGGTGATCGGCACCCCGATCACCGCTTCGGCCCCCGACACCTCGGCCAGGCCGGAGACGCGCACCGTCGGCTGCTCGGTCCCGAGCCCCTTGCCCGCCAGCCGCAGGTCCTCCGCACGCAGCGGGCCCAGCACGCCGATCTGGAACCGGTCCGCCGCGTCGCGCAGCGCCTGCGGCAGCAGCGCCCGCAGGGTCGGCCCGAAGTCACGCCCCGACGCGTCCAGAAGCAGGTCGAACCCCGCGCCGCGCCCGGGCGTGTACGACCAGGGCCCGTCCGCCCGCACCGACAGCCCCTCCGCCTCGGCGTGCAGGCCGTCGATCCGCCCGCTCCGCCCGTCGAACCGAACCGCGCCCTCGACGGTGTCGAACGCGATGCGCGACCCGGGAAGCTCGATGCCGATCGATCCCGGCCGCAGCACCCCCCGCGCCGCGAACGCGGGCAGCGCGTACCCGTTCGGGTCCAGCCGCACGGGCGGCGCGTCGGCCAGCGGCGTCAGGTCCAGCGCCAGCTCGAAGCTGCCCGAGACCTGTCGCTCGTCGAGCCAGCCGCGCACCGCCCCCCCGCCGAACGCGCCGATCACCTGGCGGGTCGCCGGCGACTCGATGCGTCCGCCGCTCAGCTCCGCCGTCAGGCGTCCCCCGGACGACCCGGGCCGGTCGGCGCCGGGACGGACCAGCGGTGCCCACCCGTCGAGCCGCAGACGGCCCGACTCGACCTGCCCGGAGGTCAGCGGCACGCTGAACCCTGAAAAACTGGCCCGCGGGTGGATGCCCAGCATCAGCTCCATCCACCCCTCGCTCGCACCGACCTTGTGGCGCACGCCCTCGTGGTCGAACGCGAACGAACGCACCTGATCCACCGCCAGCAGCGTCTCGGTATGCCCGCCGACGATGCCCTCGATCTCGGCCCGCATCGACACGATGCCGTCGGGGTTGCGCTGGGATCGCAGCTCGGCCAGACGCTCGGCCAGCTCGGGCGAGACGACCGCCGCGGCGTGCTCGAGCGGCATCGCCAGATCCAGCCCCGTGGCCCGCGTCTCCGCGAAGAGGATCGGCCCCGGCAGCGGGGGGCCCTGCTGGATGGGCAGCAGCCCGCCCGTCCGCGCCACATCGCCCAGCCCGCCGCGCCGCTCCGGCAGCGTCAGCTGCGTCAGCAGCGTGATCGGCGTGGGCGCCAACGGGCGTGCGGGCGATTGCAGGTCGCCCTGGAACCGTACCACGATCATCCGCTCGGTGACATACACCACCCCGGTCATGCCCGCCAGCACCAGCGGGTCCGGCTCGTCCGGGGATGGTGCGGGCACGCCGGGCACCGACGCGTTCGGACGCGCTGTCGCCCCGCGCATCCACGCCTCGACATCGAAACCGAGCTGCCCGTCGGGCCGCGGCCCGATCTCCGCGTGGCACTCCACCGTCCCCGCGATGCGCAGGTTGTCCAGGATCGACCGCAGCGACACGGGCTGGCCGGGCCCGGGCGGATCGCGATACCCCGGGATCGCCGCCAGCAGCCGCTCGTCGATCGGGATCCCGCGCGCGGTGATCTCCACGATCGGCAGCGCGTCCATGCCCGGGCGGGCGGCGGATTGATCCAGCGCCGCCGACACGCTGGCCTGCCCGCCCGTCAGGCCCTCGTAGCGCCCGCCGGTCAGGCTCAGCTCCTCGTCGGTGATGCGCAGTTCCACGCCCCGCGCCACGATCGGCAGCGGGAAGTGCTCGGGCACCAGCCCGGCGTGGTCCAGCCGCACCAGCGTCTCGCGGACCCACCGGTCGTCCTCCGGGCGATCGGGGACGCGGCGCAGCTCGAGCACCACATCGGCCGCCCCGCCGAAGCGGAACAGCGGCGCGTCCGGTCCCCCCTCCCCCTCCGGCGTGCGGACCAGGCCCTCGGCGAGCAGCTCCCGGTAGCGCCCGGGGTGGAACAGCGCCTCGACCAGCCGCCGCCGGCCCGGCGTCAACGCATCCATCAGGTGCCGGTCGATCGGCACGCCCGACACGGTCAGGTCGATCGCGACGCGTGACAGGTCGTCCAGCCCGTCGAAGGTGCCCACCCCGCGCAGCACCGCCCCGGACGGGCCACGCCCCTCGACGCGTTCGATCACCAGGTGGTCCTGGCTGAAGACCACCGTGGCGGTCATGTCGCGGAACGGGTACCGGAACCCCCCGTAGCTCGCGCTGCCGTTGGTCACCTCCGCCCGCCCGTCGAGCGTGATCCGTCCCCCCGGCGCGGCGCGGGCGATGTGCAGCCTCGCCTCGACATCGCCCGCCGGACTCTCGAACATGTCCAGCTTGCTGACCGCACGCTCGGGCAGGAACCGGCGCGGCCGGAAGCGGTCGTCCATCCGGAACCGCGTGGTCAGCTCGGTCTTGAACGGCGCGTCGACCGCGAAGCCCAGCCAGCGCAGATCCACATCGTACCGCAGCTCGTCGATCAGCCCGCTGATCTCCGCGCCGAACCCGTCGGGGTTGAACTCGATCGTGCCGCGCGTCTGCCGCATGCGCAGCAGCTCGCCCGTGCCGGCCAGCTCGTAGTCCTCGTCGAAGGGCAGGTTCAGGTCCACCCCGTCGAGCGTCATCCGCACGGTCACCTCGCCATCCGTGCTGACGGCGAACTCCGTCGGCAGCAGGCGTCCGGCAAGATCCAGACGGGCGTACACCTCGCGCAGGCGCGACGGCACGATCGAGGGCGGCCAGTCCTCCAGCCGCAGCCCGTCGAGCCGCGCCCGCAGCCCGTGCGGGCCCACCGTCCCGGTCAGCCCCAGCGATCCCGAGGGCGAGCCGCCCGCCGCCGCCTCGGCCGGAACCGCAGCGAAGTCGAACGCCGACACGCCCGCGCTGTCCGCCGGGTCCACCTCGCCCACCACGCTCCACCGGCGCAGCTGGCTGTAGCGCGCGTCCCGGTGCTCGCCCAGCTCGATCGTCCCGCGCCGCACCGACACGCTCGGCGTCCGCCCGGCGCCCCCGCCGCGGATCGGCTTGAACGCCGCGGCGTTGAGCACGCCCGTGTCCGCGTCTTGGCTGAACCGCAGCACCGGCCCGGTCAGCATCAGGTGGGAAAGCCCCGGCGATCCGGTCAGGGTCGCGCGCCAGTCGATCCGCGCCCGGATGCGGTCGACCACCAGGATCTCGCCCGGCACGCCGGGGATGTCCGGCGCGCTGAACCGCGCACCGGTGATCGTCACCGTCCCGCCCGGCGAGACCCGCACCGAGCCGGTCTCCACCCGCAGCCCGGTCTGGGCCGCCATGATCGGCTCGACGAACCACGCCGCGGCCGGCGTCTGCAGCAGGCCCAGCACCAGCGCGATCAGCAGCAGCGGGGCGATGAGCAGCCACCGCTTCCAACGCCGCCGACGCCGGGGCGTGCCGCCCGGGCGGGCCGTGTCGCCGGTCTTCGGGCCGGTCTCGGGTTGGGATGGTGCGCCGGGCTCGGGGTCCACAACCGGGATGCTACCCACCATCAGCGTCCGGACCAGCCGAAAAACCCGAACAGAGCCCTCATCTTGTCCGCGATCGGGCTATGCTGGTGCCATGGCCAAGGCCCGCAAGCTCTTCGTGTGCCGCTCCTGCGGCGGGACCCAGCACCGCTGGGCTGGCAAGTGCCCCGACTGCGGCGCGTGGGACAGCCTCGAAGAGTCCACCTTCGACGCCTCGGCCGACAAAGACCCCCAGCGCGGCTCGGGCTGGGTCGAGCCCAAAGCCGGCGGCGAGGCCCCCATGGCCGTCCCCATCACCGAGGTCTCCAGCCTCGTCGGGCCCGGCCGACGCTACCCCACCGGCATCAACGAGCTGGACCGCGTCCTGGGCGGCGACGAACGCAGCCGCGGGCTGGTGCCCGCCTCGGTCGTGCTCGTCGGGGGTGAGCCGGGCATCGGCAAGTCCACCCTGCTGCTCCAGGCCGCCGGGGCGTGGGCCGGCGCGGTCCGCGCCCGCACGCACGAGGCGGACTGGTCCGGACGGGTGCTCTATGTCTCCAGCGAGGAGAGCGCCGAGCAGGTCCGCTCGCGCGGCGCGCGCCTCGGCGTGGCCGAGAGCGAGACCCTCTTCGTCCTGGCCGACACCAACCTGGCCCGCATCGTCGAGCAGGCCCGGCGCATCAAGCCCGATGTGCTCGTCATCGACTCGATCCAGATGATCTACAAGGCCGACCTCGACGCCGCCCCCGGCTCGGTCAGCCAGCTCCGGCGCTGCGCCGCCGAGCTGGTCTACCTGGCCAAGGCCTCCGGCATGGCGGTGGTGCTGGTCGGCCATGTCACCAAGGACGGCCAGCTCGCCGGCCCGCGCCTGCTCGAGCACCTCGTCGACGCCGTCATCAGCTTCGAGGGCGACCGCACCCACAACGCCCGCATCGTCCGCGCCATCAAGAACCGCTTCGGCACCACCATGGAGCTGGGCATCTTTGAGATGGGCGCCGCCGGCCTGCGCGAGCTGCCCGGCGGCGCGAGCGTCGCCGCGCTCGAGGCCGGCGACGACCCGCGTCCCGGCGCGGTCGTCTGCCCGGCCGTCCACGGCTCGCGCTGCGTCCTCGTCGAGATCCAGGCCCTCACCGCCACCGGCTTCCTCGGCGCCGCCAAGCGCAAGAGCGCGGGCCTGGACGCCAACCGCCTGGCCATGCTCATCGCCGTCCTCGAGCAGCACGGCGGCCTGCGCCTGGCCGACCGCGATGTCTTCGCCTCCAGCGTCGGCGGCCTGCGCGTCGTCGAGCCGGCCAGCGACCTGGCCCTCCTGCTCGCCATCGCCGGAGCCCACTACCGACGCGCGGTCGAGCCGACCACGGTGGCCGCCGGCGAGGTGGGGCTGGGCGGCGAGGTCCGCTCCGTGACGCAACTCGAACAGCGCCTGCGCGAAGCTGCCCGCCTCGGCTACACCCGCGCCATCGTCCCCGACACCCGCGGCAACGGCTCGATCCCCAAGATCAAGGGCATCGAGATCGTCCCCGTCCGCAGCGTATCGCGCGCGATCGAGATGCTGGGATGATGTCGGTGGGGGGGAGGGGGGTGCCACGGCTTGTCTCGCAAGCCGTGATTCCCGGCACGGGTTGCCCTTCGGGACAACCCGTGGCACCCTTGGGCGAACGGTTGTGTCTCGCAAGCCGTGGTCCTCGGCACGGGTTGCCCTGCGGGTCAACCCGTGGCACCCCGGCGTTAAAGCCGCGACGCCGCGATTGAAGCCAGGTCGCTCCGCTCGGACCGCTGCAGCGTGATGTGCCCGACCACGCCCACGCCCCGCAGCCGCTCGACCGCGTACGACAGCCCGTTGGACGACTGGTCCAGGTACGGGTTGTCGATCTGGTGGATGTCGCCGGTCAGCACCAGCTTGGTCCCCTCGCCGACACGGCTGGCGATCGTCTTGACCTCGTGCGGCGAGAGGTTCTGCGCCTCGTCCACGATCATGAACTGGTGCGGGATCGACCGCCCGCGGATGTAGGTCAAAGGCTCGAGCACCAGCCGCCCGTCCGCGACCAGCTTGTCGATCCGCTGCTCGGTGGTCTTGCTCTCCGGCTGCTGGTTGGGTGAGCCCCGCGTGGACAGCAGGTAGTTGAGGTTGTCGAAGATCGGCTGCATCCACGCGCCGAGCTTCTCGTCCTTGTCGCCCGGCAGGTAGCCGATGTCGCGCCCCATCGGCATGATCGGCCGCGCGACCAGCAGCTTCTCGTACCGCTCCTCGCCGAACACCTTGGCCATGCCCGCGGCGATCGCCATCAGCGTCTTGCCCGTGCCCGCCGTGCCCAGCAGCGTCACCAGCTTGATCTCGTCGTCGAGCAGCAGGTCCAGGGCCATCGTCTGCTGGACATTCCGCGCCAGGATGCCGAAGGTCGGCTTTTTCTGCGGCGCCACCGGGATGATGTGGTCCGTGTCCGCCAGCCGGCGCCCCAGGCCCGAGTGCGCCTCCTCCTCGATGTCCTTGAGCACCACGAACTGGTTCGGCGAGAGCGTCCGCACATACGGGTCCTCGCCGTCCTCGTGGATCGTCAGCGACTCTTCGAGCTTGGACACCGCCAGCATGCGGTCCTTGTACAGCTCGTCGATCAGCTCCCGCGGCGTCTCCAGCTCCACATAGCCGGTGTACAGCCGGTCCGCGTCGACCTTCTGGTTCTGGAAGTCCTCGGTGCGGATGCCCAGCGCGTCCGACTTGATCCGCGCCGCCAGGTCCTTCGACACGAACACCGCCCGCTTGCCCTGCCGGTGCAGGTGCCACGCCACCGCGATGATCCGGTTGTCCGGCTTGTCGTGGTGGATCACCGCGGGGCGCTCGTGGTCCTCGGTGTCGATCGAGACGGTCCCCGTCGCCCCGCGCGAGCCGGCGCCCAGCTTCGAGAGCTCCACGCCCTCGGTCAGCATGCCCTCGCGCCGGATGCGGTCGAGGTGGCGGATGGCCGCACGGGCGTTGCGCCCGACATCGTCCTCGCGCCGCTTCATCGCGTCGAGTTCCTCGATCACCGGGTACGGGATGACCAGGTGGTTCTCCTGGAACACGAACAGCGCGTCCGGGTTGTGCAGGAGGACATTCGTGTCCAGCACGAAGTGCTTGACCCCCTTGCCCAGATCCTTCTTGTGCGCCGGTTGCTCGCCCGGGACGGCGTGGCCGACCGCCCGCCCGGATCCGGGGGTGTGTGTTTCGGTGCCCGCGCTGCTTGTGGATGCCATGTGGACCGCGTACTCCTGGATCACGCGCCGCTCTCTCCCCGGGGGCATCCTGCCCCCAGGCATGTCAGCATACCGCACCGGAGCCGTCCGCACGCGCCAGCACGCGGGCGGCGTCCACAAACCGGCGTTCCACGCCGTGCAAACCCGGTCGGAACCACCCAGAACGGTCCTCCGACCACGCCAGCCACACCCGCACCGGGTCGTCCGCCTCGCGCCCGGCACGCACCCGCACCGTGCCCAGCCCCGCCTCGCCCTCGAACACCGGCCCGCCCCGGCACGGCCGCAGCACGATCACGCGCCGGTCCGTCAGCAGCCCCAGCCGCCGCCCCGATCCGTACCCCCACGCCGTGACAAGCACCGAAAGCGGCAGCAGCAGCGGCACCACCACCCCCATCATGAACGCCGAGCCGATCACCACCCCGCGACCGCTGGGCATCAGCACCGCCCAGCCCACCAGCCGCTCGCCCGGCAGGCGCACCGCGCGCCACGGCGCGCGGATCTGCATCGGCCCGCAGGCGCATCCCGGCAGTCTTCCCCACTGTCGGCGGCGTGGCATGGCCCGACCATCGACGCGCCGCCCACCCCCACGAAGCGGGCCATCCAACCGTGTGTGAAGATGTCGTTATCGGCCCGCCTGCGCCCGCGTGATCCACAACGCCGCCCGTTCCGGCCGGGCAGCGCCCTTAGAACAGCGCCGTGACCGCATCGATGGTCATCAGCACCGCCACCAGCGTCGCGATCCCCGTCTTGATCACGATCGACAACGCCCGCCCCGTCACCGCCCCGCGCCCGGAGCGGTATGAGTCGCCCCAGGTCCGGTGCACCACGCCCCGCTCGACCGCCAACGCGCCCACCCCCGCCCCGAGCACCGCCCCAACGATCGAGCCGAGGATCGGCACCGGGATCAGCACCGCGCCGATGAACAGCCCGAGAAAGCTGCCCACGATCGCGCCCCACGCCCCGGACCGCGACCCGCCCGACTTGCGCGACCCCGCCGCGGACGAGGTGAACTCGATCACCTCACCAAGCAGCGCCAGCACGATCGCCGCGACGATCACCCAGGTGCTCATCACCTCGGGCCGCCACAGATCCACCAGCAGCGCGACCAGGATGGCCAGCCACATGCCCGGCAGCGTCAGCGCGACCAGCCCCACACCCAGCCAGGCGAACAGCACCACGATGCCCGCCCCCAGCCAGGTCAGCACGACGGCCTCCGTTCAGGACGCGGGCCGGTCTGTATCCTGATCCGCGTCGGACCCGGCCGCTTCTTCGGACGCCGCACCGTCCGCTTTCGCGGGTCCCTCCGGGAGCGGTTCTCCGGCCCCGGTCTCGGGCTCTTCACCCTCGGGCGGGCCGAAGGCGGCCTTCTCCATATCGAGGATCCAGCCCTCCAGTTCGTCGTGCTGGTAGGTGTCGAACCGGACTTCCTGCCCGCCCAGCGACGGGTGCCCCGCCTTGATCTTCAGGAACACGATGAACTTGTCCCACTTGCGCTTGTCGACTTCTTCCAGATCGGCCGGCGTGATGCCCGCCCCGCCCGGCAAGGTCAGCGTCATCGTCGACGGCTCCCAGCGGTACTTGATCGAGGCGACCTTGAGCGCCCGCACGATGATGTACCCCGCGATCACCCAACACACCCCCATGATCACCCACTGGCTGGGGATGTCCCACCGCGACAGCGGCTTGGGGCGCGAAACCCCGGCCAGTTCCGCGCGCATCCGATCCAGCTCGGCCCGCGGGCTGTCAAAGGCGGTGTAGGCCGGGTCCAGCCGGCCGATCCGGCTCAGCCCCTCCAGCCAGTCATACCGCGCGTTGAGCATCACCGCGCGCAGGTTCCGGTTCGACGAGGTGTTGGCCGCGTCCGCAAGGTTGCGCTGGCGTTGGTCCGGTTCCGACAGGCGTCGGAACTCCTCGCGCGGGGTGGGCACGGAGGCGTCGCGCTCGAAGACGCCGAAGTCCTCCTGGTTCGCCTCACGCGCCGCCTCCAGATAGGCCAGCTTGGCCCAGGTGGCGAATCGCTCCCCGCGCGCGGGATAGGCCACGATCGCGTCGTACAGGCCCCAGCCGCCGAAGGCGACCAGCACCACCACAAAGATCAGCGTCTTCCGCAGCCAGCGTTTTCCCAGCGGAGCGGTTCGGGTCCCGGCATCACTCATCGTCGGTCGGCTCCTGGCTTGCGTTCTTCGCGTCGGGTCAATCCCGACCAGATCGGTCCGGGTACGGGCATCGCGTGAGCGGGATCGATCCGGCCCCCCGGTGAAGGAATCAGATCATACGGGCCCGCCAGATATTCCAGCCTGGGACGAAACCCTCATCATTCAGAGCACATCATTGACCCGCGCCAACGCGGCCCGCCACCACTCCGCCGCCCGGGCCAGCCCTCCCGGTCGCGCTCGAAGCCCGTCGAATCCCCCCTCATCCGCCCGGCGCGTCGGGATCCGCGGATAGGACCGCCCGGTCAGCATCGCGTAGCTCAGCCACGCCGAGTGCTCCGCGCGGAACCGCTCGGAGGGGCTCTGAATATCCCGGATGGATCGACCGCGTCGCATCATGGCATTCTAACGCCCGGACCCGCCGGACCAAAGCATCCGTTCAAACCGGGTGCGACCCGGCCACGGCATCATCACCGGTCTCGTCGCCCGCGCCCTGCACCCGCCCGCGCCAGGCCCGCTTGCCCGCCCGCTGCAGGCGCCAGCTCCACCACTGCACCGCGGTCATGAGCGTCACGCCGATCGGGTGCAGCCACACCGACGACCACGCGTGCCCCACGCGCCGGGCGATCATGGCCCGCTGCGTGAGCTGCAGCACGCACGCCGCCAGCGCCGGCGCCCAGATCAGCGGCGACCAGCCCATCAGCAGGGCCAGGGGCCAGATGACCCACGCCGCCGCGTGCCCGCCGAGGTGCAGCAGCGTCAGGAACACCAACAGCCCGGGCGAGCCCACGCCCTCGTAGGCGTTCTTGGCGAAGCCGCGCCAGGTCTCGCGCCAGCCGCGGTACATCCGCACCTCGGCCAGGTCCGACCCGTCGAACAGGTCGGACTTCTGACCCAGCGCCCGCACGGCCTTGGGCATGCGGATGCCGTCGTGCATGGTGTCCTTGAAGGCGCGGTGGCCGTCGAAGGCCCGGTAGGTGTCCGATCGCACCAGCAGGAACTGGCCGCAGCCCGCGCCGTAACTGGGCGCGGTGGACCGGCGCATCCGCCCCATCGGCAGGTAGCCGAGCAGCAGGAAAAACATCATCGGCACCAGGGCCGCCTCGGACAGCGTGCCGGTGAGCTGGCGGGGGAAGGCCGAGAGCATCGGCGTGTCCAAACGGACGGCCTCGCCGGTGGCGCGGCGCACCGCGTCGGGCGCGAAGCGCACATCGGCGTCGGTGAACAGCAGCCAGCCGCAGCCCGCGTCCATGGCCGCGTTGGCCGCGTTCCAGCAGGCGTGCTGCTTGCCGTTCCAGCCCGACGGCAGCGGCGGGGGATTGACGACGATCACCCGCTCGTCCTCTGCGGCCAGCCGCGCGAGGATCGACGGCGTCGCATCCGTCGAGCCGTCGTCGGACACCACCACGCGGATGTCCGGCGCATCCTGCGCCAGCAGCGACCGCACGCACGCCTCGATGTTGGCTTCCTCGTTGCGGGCCGGCACGCAGACCGCCACGCGGGCGTCCGGGGCCGGCGCATCGGCCCGGGCCTTGGTGTAGCGGCGCAGGTTCCCCGCCGCGACCAGCAGCGGGATCGCCGATGCCCCCGCGCACCACCAAGCCCAACCCGTCATCACCAGACTCATGCCCGGCCCTCCTTCGCGTTGGAGCTGGATTCGGCGGCGGGGTGGGGTTCCGATGCGTCCCTGGGGGCCCTGTGTGCGGCGATCCCCCCTCCCTTGCCCCGCAAACGCAGCCAGAGACTGTAGAAAAACCCGCCCTGGCGGCCTTCTTTCGATACGACCGGCTCGAAATCCCGCTCATTCCGGGCCACGGCCAACCCGGCCAACCGGGCCGCGTTGGCCTCCATGGCCGCGGTGATGGCCCGCTGCCACGCGGTGGTGCGGTCGGGCTGGTCGGGCGTTTCGACGGCCCGGGCGGTGACGAGGATTTCGGGCTTGGGGTCGGTCCAGAACGGGTACTCGACTGCGACTGCCAGCACCCGCGCGCCGGGCGTCGACGCCGCGAGCTTCGACACCCCCGGGCGCACCACGATCGGGGCCCGGACATCCGCGAAGGTTCCCTGCGGCGTGATCCAGAAGGTCGGCCGCGTCGTCTCCCGGAAATACCGCCCCATCTCGGCACCCATCCGCGCCAGGCTCGCCGGGTCGTCCGGGTCGATGCCGAAGATGCCCAGGCGCTTGAAGATCCTGAACCGCTCGAGCTGCGCCGCATCCATCGGCGCCCGCATCGACCGCTCGGGAAAGAACACCCGCTGCACCGTGAGCATCACCAGCGGGTCCCACCACGCCACATGGTTCGACGCGATGATCAGCGGCCCCGGCCCGTCCGCGACCGAACGCAGCAACGCCGCCGCCTCCCGCTCCACACGCAGGGCGTGGAACTTCTTGCCGATCATGTTCCGGCGGCACCACCCCTCAAACCACCCCGCAAACCGCGGCGACTCGTTGGCGGGGATGTAGCGTGGTTCGGTCATGCGTGGGAGTTTTCTGAACGCAGAGGTCGCAAAGGTCACGCAGAGGACGCCGAGGAAGACTTTTCAACGCGAAGGACGCGAAGATCGCGAAGCAAAGAACTCAGGATAGAAGAACATCTGCATCGAGACGAACTTCTCCAGATCAACCGCGATTCATCATGTCTGTCTCTCTCCTTCGCGATCTTCGCGTCCTTCGCGTTAAAAAATCTGACTGAAACTCGGCGTCCTCTGCGTGACCTTTGCGTGCTCTGGGTTCAGTCTTTTCTTAGGCACCCACAAGCTCGTCCTCGTACGACCGGTCCTTCTCCGCGGCGGAGTACTCGCCCCTGGGCGTGCCGCCGTCGTCCTCGATCACCGCGCGGGCGGCCGTCACGCCGGACATGAGCACCATCGGCACGCCCGGGCCCGGATTCGCGCTGCCCCCGGCCAGGTACAGGTTCTTGAGCAGCTTGGAGCGGTTGCGGGGCTTGAAGCCCCCGGCGAGCTTGCCGTGGCTGGCCAGGCCGTAGATCGCGCCGCCCTCGGCGTTGTACATGCTGTCGATGCCGTCGGGGGTCAGTGCGCGGTCGACGACGATGTGTTGGTCGATGTCCTGCATGCCGAAGCGCCGCAGCTTGTCCATGATCACCGGCTTGTAGGACTCGAGCAGCCCGCCCGGCCCTTCCCACCGCTGGCCCTGGCGCTTGTACGCGGTGTGGACGAGGATATAGAGCGCCTCGCCGCCCGCGGGGGCCTGGGTCGGGTCCGTGCGGCTGGGCACGGCCAGGTACAGCGTCGGGTCGCGCGCCGGGATGCCCTTGTGGTAGATGTCGTCGAACTCCTGCTCGGAGTCGCCCGAGAAGATGAAGTTGTGGTGGGCCAGGTGCTCGTACTGGCGGTCCAGCCCCAGGTACAGCACCACGCCCGAGCACGCCGGCTCGTACTTGCCCGAGATCGCCTCCGACCGGGCCTTCGCGCCGGGCAGGCCCGCGAGCAGGTCGCGGTGGGTCCGCTGCACATCGCAGTTGGACACCACGATGTCGGCCTCGATCGTCGTGCCGTCGTCGAGCAGCACGCCGGTGGCCTTCCCGTTTTCGTGCAGGATCTTGGCCACACGCCGGCCCAGCACGGGCGTCACGCCCTGCTCCTGGGCGATCTTCGCCACGGTCCGCGCCACCATCCGCGTGCCGCCGTCGGCGCCGTCCGGGGCCATGGCGTACCAGCAGCCGTGATCGGCCTGCGCCGCCGCGATCAGGCTGAGGATCGCCGGCGCCAGGAACGGCGACGAGCCCACATACTGCAGGAAGTGCTCGCACATCTGGCGCACATGGGGCTCGGCGACATGCTTGTGCACCGTCGCGCCCACCGTCGAGTGCATCCGCATGTTCAGCACATCGCCCAGCAGCGCCGGGTCCGGCGGCGAGGACTTCATCATGTCCCCCACGCCGCCGAGATCGTTGTAGAAGAACACCTTCTCCGACAGCCGGAACATCCGGCGCGAGTAGTCCAGGAACCTGAGATAGCCCTGCCCGGGCTTGTGCTGGGGGAACTGCTCGTCGATCTGCCGGGCGAACAGGTCGGGGTCACGCCGCAGGTCGATCACCGTCCCGTCCTCGTAATGGCAGCGCCACTGCGGGTCCAGGTCGATCAGGTTGATGTAGTCCTCCACCTTGCGCCCGGAACGCTTGACGATGCCCCGCAGCACCTCCGGCAGCGTGATGATCGTCGGGCCCATGTCGAATTGGAAGCCCTTCTCCGAGAGCAGGTTCATCTTCCCGCCCAGGTGCCGGTTCTGGTCCACGATCGTCACGCGGTAGCCGTGGGTGGCCAGCTCCGCAGCCGCCGACAGCCCGGCCAGACCCGCCCCCACGACGACAACATGCTTGCGCTCGCTCATCAAACGGCTCCTCCGGCCGATCCGGCCGGCGTGGCGGTGGAAGTGGGGGGTTCAGACGCCCCGGACCGGCGGTTTCGCTTCCCGGCCCCGCCCAGACGCAGCAGCATCGAAGCCTGCTTCTCCTGCCGGGCCGGGTCGGGCTCATCCAGCGGCGGGCGGATCTTCGCCGAGGTCGTCGAGACGAACACCGGGCGCGTCAAAGTCTCCAGCCCCATCCGCCCCTGGGTCACCCCCCAGCCCGAAGCCCCCAGACCCCCGATCGAGGTCCACGGGTGCGCCGAAGGGATGATGTCGTCGTTGACCATCACCGCGTTGGACCCCAGCCGGGGGGCCAAGCCCCTGGCCCGGCGCGTGTTGCGGCTGAACACGCTGGTCACCAGCCGCTGATCGCACGCATCATGGATGTCCAGCATGGCCCCGAGCGACCCGCACCGCACCACGGCGATCGCCGGGCCGAAGTGCCGCCCCTCGACCAGCAGCGCGTCCGGCGGACAGTCCACCACCGCCACCGGCCGGAACCGGTCGCCTGTCGCCGGCTCGAACACGCCGGAGAGCGACCGCCCGCCCCGATCGATCGCGTCGGCCGCCTGCTCGGAGACTGTCGCGGCCGCCGCCTCGCTGATCAGCCGGCGGTCCTGGGCCCGGGCCGACATCGGGGCCATCGCCTTGAGGAAATCGTCATACACCCGCTCGTGGACCAGCGCCCGGCGCGGGGCCATGCAGGTCTGGCCGCCGTTGGTCGTGGCGGCCCACCAGAGCGAGCGGGCCGCCAAAGCCGGGTCGGCATCCTCAAGCACCAGGGCCGAGTCCCGCCCGGAGAGTTCCAGCGTGCTGGCGATGAGTCGCGCCCCCAGTTCGGCGGCGATGGCCCGGCCGACCTCGGTCGAGCCGGTGAAGACCAGGTGGTCGATCGGCCCGTGCTCGCCCCGCACCAGCGCCGCTCCAGCTTCCCGCTCCGAGCCGATCACTTCCAGCCAATCCGCCGGGCACCCCGCCTCGACCGCCAGTTCGGCCAACCGCCGCTGCGTCCGCGGGCTGTTTTCGGAAGGCTTGAGCACCACGCGGTTGCCCGCGACGAGCGACTGCACGAGGTGCTGCCCCGCCAGCAGGATCGGATAGTTCCAGGTCGCGATGATCCCCACCCGCCCCAGCGGGGCGCGGACCATCCGTTGGCGCTGGCCCATCGTCAGCAGCCCGCCCCACGGCACGCGCCGCGGCGCGAGCACCCCGCGGGCGTGCTTCGCGTGCCATCGGCAGGCGTTGGCCAGCGGCACGATCTCCGCCGTCAGACATTCCCAGCGCGTCTTGTGGACCTCGGCGCACGCCAGATCGATCAGTTCGGCCTCGGCCTGGCCCAGCACGCGTGCAAACCGCCCCGCCCAGCCGATCCGTTCCGACAGGCCCCACCCGGCGTCGCGCTGATTCTGGACGGCGTCCACCGGAAACAGTGTACGGCGGGCCGAATGCCCAAGCCCGCCAACCCACCGAACGACCAACCCATCGACCCCCCGCGCCGCATCCGGGCCCGGGGCATCCCCGAAACCGCTGACACCCCCCTTGCCGTCGGGGCCTTTACTTGTTCGCACGCCGCCGAACCTACGCCGGGAGGTCCGTTGATCAGCCAGCCGAGCCAGACCCCCCGCCCCCCCGACGCCCCCCGCGCCCCCCGCATCGCCATCGTCGGAGCCGGACCGGGCGGGCTGTCCGCCGCCGTGCTGCTCAGCGCGCGGGGCTGCCGCGTGACGGTCTACGAGGCCAACGACGACATCGGCGGGCGCACCGGCCAGGAACGCCTCCCCGCGCCGGGGGCGGGGGAGGGCGTCTACCGCTTCGATCGCGGGCCGACCTTCTTCCTGATGCCCTATGTGCTCGACGAGATCTTCGCCGCCGCGGGCAGGAAGGCGTCGGACTACCTGACCATGACCCGCCTGGACCCGATGTACCGCCTGATGATCGGGCGCAGGGGCCGCGACCCGCTGGTGCTTGACACCACGCAGGACCTCAAGCAGATGGCCGAACGCATCCGCCCGCACGCGCCCGCCGACGCGGACCGCTTCGAGGCCTTCATCAACGAGAACCGCGCCAAGCTCGATGTCTTCGAGCCCATCCTCCGCAAGGCCATCCTCAGCCCCACGGACCTGCTCGACCCGACCATGTTTAAGGCCCTGCCCAAACTCGGCCCGCACAAGAGCGTCCACGACGACATCGCACGCCACATCAAGGACGAGCATGTCCGCCTGGCCGTGTGCTTCCAGAGCAAGTACCTGGGCATGTCCCCCTTCGACTGCCCCAGCCTGTTCACCATCCTGCCCTACATCGAGTACGCCTACGGCGTGTGGCACCCCCAGGGCGGCTGCCACGCCGTGATGCGGGCCCTGGCCGCGTGCGCCACCGACCTGGGCGCGGACATCCGCGTCTCGACGCCCGTCGAGCGGATCACCTTCACCGGCAAGAAGGCCACCGGCGTGGTCGTCGATGGCGAAGAAACCGGCTACGACGCCGTGGTCGTCAACGCCGACGCGACCTGGGCCCTGCGCAACCTGGTGCCCGCCTCGGTCCGCCCCAAGCGCTTCAGCGACGACGCGCTGAACGCCAAGAAGTACTCCTGCTCCACCGCCATGCTCTACCTGGGCCTCGACGGCGAAGTCGACCTGCCCCACCACACCATCTACACCTCCACCAACTACACCGAGAACCTGGCCAACATCTCGGACAACCACGCCCTGACCGACGACCCCTCGATCTATGTCTGCAACCCCAGCCGCACCGACCCGACCATGGCCCCGCCCGGCAAGAGCGCCCTCTACATTCTCGTTCCGACGCCATCGACCCAACTGAAGAAGAGCCACGGCGGCAAGGCAGTCATCGACTGGGACGCCGAACGCCCCCGCCTGCGCCGCGAGATCTTCGAGCAGCTCGAGAAGGTGTTCGGCATCGAGGACGCCGAGCGCCGCGCCGAGGCCGAGAAACTCCTCACCCCCGCCGACTGGCAGGCCATGAACATCTCCTTCGGCGCCACCTTCAACCTCGCCCACAACCTCGGCCAGATGCTCCACCAGCGCCCCGGCAACCGCGTGCAGGGCCTCGACCGCCTCTACCTCGTGGGCGGCGGCACCCACCCCGGCTCGGGCCTGCCGACCATCTTCCTCAGCGCCCAGATCTCGGCGAAACTGCTCGGCGATGACCTCGGCATGCGGACACCCGCAGCCCCGACGCACCGGGCGAGCAAGCCATCTGAGCACGCGGCGCTGGTGCACACCTGAGCGCAATCAGGATGTACGCAGAGGGCGCAAAGATCGCGCAGAGGACGCTGAGGGAAGAGATTCTTTGAACGCGAAGATCGCCAAGTGCGCGAAGCACCTTTGCGTCACCGCCGCACTGTCATGCTGGACATCATTCCACACGGAGAAGCTCAGTGTCCGAGACACTTCACCTTCGCGCACTTCGCGATCTTCGCGTTGAACATTTCCTCCAATATGGATCACCTATGAGAATCGCGCGCAAGGATGCCGTGCTCTTCAAGCGGTCGCGCTTGGTTCAGGGCGCACGCCAGTGATCGGACGGGCGCTCGCCTCACGCGAGACACGCATCTTTTCCCCTTTGGGGATAGGCCCTCGTCCCGTCAGGACCCCACCCACGACCACCCCGCCAGCAGGTCCGCCAGGTCGATGAACGGCTCGGTCTCCGGCTCGCCCTCGGGCATCGCCACCGCGCGACGGCGTCCGTCCGCGGTCACCTCCACCAGGTACACCCGACGCCCCGACGGGGCCTCGAAGGTCTCCGGGCTGGCCACCCGCAGGGCCGGGGGCACGCCGTCGAACCCCGCCCGCCGCACCGCCGCCCACAGCTCGTCGCGTTCCGCGCTCGTCAGCTGCCGGGCCACGGGCGGGTGGACGCGCACGGTCGCGCCCTGGCCGGTCGCCGTCCGCAGCAGCCCGTCGGGGCCGACGGCGTACCGGGCCGCACGCTGGCCGGGTCTGCGGACCGGCGCCTCCGGCGTGTACACGGTCAGCCCCAGGGCGAAGTCCGCCGGCCGGGCCTCCGGCAACGCCCGCGACGCCGGCGCACGGCAGCCCCCCGCCGCCAGCAGCAGCACGACCAACGCCGCGATGGACGCCATCGCCCGCATCGGCCACAGTGTACGGCCCGGGCCCGCACGCGTGGCCCTATCCTTCCTGCCCTATGGACATTTCCATCCGCTGGCTCAACCAATACCTCGAACCCGGCAATGTCACCCCCGACGAGGCCGACGCCATCCTCACCGAGGCCGGCCTGCCCATCGAGTCCCGCACCCAGCTCGATAACGCCGACACCGTCCTCGATGTCGAGGTCACCTCCAACCGCGGCGACTGCCTCGGTCACATCGGCATCGCCCGCGAGATCGCCGCCGCACGCCACGCCGCCACCCCGCGCACCCTCAAACTGCCCGAGGTCGACCTGCCCAGCGCCGCCGGCGCCCCCATCGCCGATCAGCTCGCCCTGGAGAACCGCGTCCCCGACCGCTGCCCGCTCTTCACCGCCCGCCTCATCCGCGGCGTGAAGATCGGCCCCAGCCCCGACTGGCTCCGCCAGGCCCTCGAATCGCTCGGCCAACGCTCGATCAACAACGTCGTCGATGTCACCAACTTCATCACCCTCGAGACCGGCAACCCCTGCCATGTCTTCGACCTCAGGAAGCTCGCCGGGGGCCGCCTGATCGTCCGCGCCGCCGAGCCGGGCGAGAAGGTCAAGACGCTGTACGCCGGCGAGCACGCCCTCCGGGCCACCGACATCGTCGTCGCCGACGCCGAACGCCCCCAGTCCCTGGCCGGCATCATCGGCGGCTTCGACAGCCAGGTCGACGATTCGACCACCGATGTCGTCTTCGAGATGGCCACCTGGGACCCCGTCGCCGTCCGCAACACCGGGCGACGCCTGAACATCCGCACCGACGCCGCCTACCGCTTCGAACGCGGCATCGACCCCCGCACCATCGATGCCGCCGCCCGACGCGCCGTCCAACTCATCTGCGCCGTCTCCCGCGGCGAGCTGGCCGGGGGCGTCCTCGAGGCCGGCGCCCCCCTGCCCGAAGACCGCGTGGTCGAACTCCGCGTCGCCCGCGTCGAGAAGATCCTCGGCGTGCCCGTCCCCGACGACGAGATGATCGACCTGCTCAACGCCCTGTCCATCCGCACCGGCCGCGCCAGTGAGGGCGTGCTGCACTGCACCATCCCCCCGCACCGCGCCCACGACCTGACCCGCGAGATCGACCTGATCGAGGAGGTCGCCCGCGCCCGCTCCCTGGCCAAGATCCCCCTCAAGCAGACCCTCGCCGTCACGGTCCACCCCCCGCAGCGCGAGGAATCGCTCGAGTCCGAGGCCGCCCGCACCCTCGCCGCCATGGGCTTCCACGAAACCGTCACCTTCGCCTTCACCAGCCCGAAGAAGGCGGCCGTCTTCCTCCCCGGCGGGCTGGACACCGTCTCCGTCGACGACGACCGACGCAAGGCCGAGCCCACCCTCCGACCCAGCGTCCTCCTCGGCCTGCTCGGCACCCGCAAAGCCAACGCCGACGCCCGCACCGCCCTGCCCGGCGGCCTGCGCTTCTACGAGCTTGCCGCCGCCTTCGCCCAGGTCCCCGGAACCCGCGACACCGTCGAGCGTCGCACCCTCGCCGTGCTCGCCGATGTCGAGTTCGCCGGGAAGAAGCCCGGCGTCGACGAACTCCAGCACGCCGTCCGCGTCATGCGCGGCGCCGTCGGCGCCGTCGTCCGCGCCTGCTACGGCCCCGACGCCCGCACCGAGGCCGTCCCCGGCCCCCCCGCCCACCGCGGCTACGACGCCAGCGCCCACGCCCGCCTCTTCGTCCACGCGGGCGAGAAGAAGGAAGAGATCGGCGCCTTCGGCCTGATCTCCGACGAGGCCCGCCGCCTCGAAGACCTCGACACCCCCGTCGTGGGCGCCGAGCTGCGCCTCGATGTCCTCACCGCCGCCCCCGTCCCCCGCACCACCGTCCGCCCCCTGCCCCAGTTCCCCGGCATCGAGCGCGACCTCTCCCTGATCCTCCCCGAGTCCACCCCCTGGTCCTCCGTCCGGGCCCTCGTCCACGCCTGCGACCTCGAACGCTGCGTCGGGTCCGAACTCGTCTCGGTCTACCGCGGCAAGCAGGTCGGCCCCGGACGCAAGTCCGTCACCGTCCGCGTCCGCTTCCGCGACGACGCCCGGACCCTCCGCCACGAGGAAGTCGACCCGCAACTCGAACGCCTCGCCGCCCGCGCCCGCGCCGATCTCGGCGCCGAGATCCGGGCCTGACCCCGCCCCCTTCCTCCCCAAAAACCGCCGATTTCCGGCGATTTCACTCCAGGATCGCCGCAGATCGGGGTATTTTTCCTCCACGATCCCGCGGCAAGAATCCCCCGCTCATCCCCACCGAAACCCCGACCGCCCGAATTCTCCGCGACCTTTCCGGCGGTTCTTCGTATAATGGGCTGTCCGGTAACGGACCACGGCATGGGGGTGAAATTCCCATGCCAGCGCCGATCGGGGGATGGACCGGGGTGAGGGATCCCCGGCCCCGCGGATCGGCACACCGGGCGGCCCTCTCGGCCCCCGTCGCGTTCTCGGACCTGCCATCGGGCGGTCATCCTCGCCCGCGACGAACCCGGCACACCACGGACCGTACGACCACCCGCGGCGGGCACGCCCGCGCGACCAAGGAGGGACCCGATGAGCGCGATGGCCAGCAACCCAGGCACGGCAACTTCCACAACCCCCTCCGCCCGCCGAGCCGACGACGCGTCCGACCGGCCCCTCATCTGGGTCAACGGCCAGATGCTCCCCAAGAGCCAGGCCGCCGTCAATGTCTACGACCACGGCCTGCTCTACGGCGACGGCGTCTTCGAGGGCATCCGCGTCTACAACGGCAAAATCTTCAAGTGCAAGCAGCACATCGACCGCCTTTACGCCTGCGCCAACAAGCTCTACCTCGACCTCGAAAAGCATGTCTCCCGCGACGAGATGGTCCGCATCCAGCGCAAGTGCATTGAGGCCAACGGCATCAAGGACGGCTACATCCGCCTCGTCGTCACCCGCGGCGTCGGCACCCTCGGCCTCAACCCCTACCTCTGCCCCGAGCCCGGCGTCGTCTGCATCGCCGACACCATCACCCTCTACAAGCCCGAGATGTACGAGAAGGGCATGCGCGTCGTCCTCGCCGAACGCCCCAAGACCCCCATCGAGTGCCTCGACCCCCGCATCAAGAGTCTCAACTACCTCAACAACATCATGGCCAAGTGCGAGGCCATCCACCTCGGCCAGAAGCTCGGCATCACCAAGCCCGAGGACCTGCTCCTCGAGGTCATCATGCTCAACACCAAGGGCCAGGTCACCGAAGGCTCCGGCGACAACATCTTCATCATCAAGGACGGCGTCATCTACACCCCGCCCAGCGAGGCCGGCATCCTCGAGGGCATCACCCGTCGCTTCGTCATGGACACCCTCTGCCCCGCCTGCGGCGTCAAGGTCGTCGAGAAGCACTTCGACATGCCCGAACTCCTCGCCGCCGACGAGGTCTTCCTCACCGGCTCCGCCGCCGAGATGATCGCCGTCCGCGAAGTCATCGAACACAAGAACCTCGAGGTCACCGCCACCCACACCATTTCCGCCGGCGAGGGACCGATCACCAACACACTCCGCTCCAAGTTCCGCGCCATCGTCACCTCCGACAATGTCCCCGAGGATTGACGACCGGCCCGTCCGCCTCCAACCCGACCCCCCGACCCCCCGCGGCCCGCTCCCACGAGCGGGCCGTTTTTCATCCATGACCCCCGCCCGTACACTCCGGCGATGAGCGACGCATCGGAAGGCAAAGGCGTATCGATGGTCCGCCGGGTCGGCCTCTGGCTCGGCCCGGCCGCCGCGATCGCCTGCTACCTCGCCCTTGGCCCCTCCGGCCTCGACGAGCCCGCCCGCCGCCTCGCCGGCGTCGTCGTCCTCATGGCCGTCTGGTGGATCACCGAGGCCGTCCCCATCGCCGCCACCGCGCTGGTCCCGATCGTCCTCTTCCACCCGCTCGGCATCAACCCCATCCGCGACACCCTCATCCCCTACGCCGACCCCATCATCTTCCTCTTCATGGGCGGCCTCATGCTCGGCCAGACTCTCGAACGCTGGGGCGCCCACCGACGCCTGGCCCTCCATGTCATCCTCCGCGTCGGCACCGGCCCCAAGCAGATCGTCGCCGGCGTCATGATCGCCGCCGCCTGCCTGAGCGCCTTCGTCTCCAACACCGCCACCGCCGTCATGATGCTCCCCATCGTCACCAGCATCGCCGCCCTGGCCACGAAAGACGACGACACCGGCGACAACCGCGGCTACACCGTCTGCCTGCTCATCGCCCTCGCCTGGGCCTGCAGCATCGGCGGCCTGGCCACCGTCACCGGCTCGCCCCCCAACGGCATCCTCGTCGGCTTCCTCGACAGCAACAAGGATGTCCAGATCTCCTGGGGCGAGTGGCTGCTCATCGGCCTGCCCCTGACCATCGTGCTGCTCCCGGCCGCCTGGGCGCTGCTCGTCTTCTGGTCCGCCCCCGTCCGCATCAGCGCCATCGAGGGTGGCCGTGACCACATCCGCAAGCAGCTCGAACGCATGGGCGCCCCCGACCGCGCCGAGAAACTCACCATCGCCGTCTTCGCCCTCGCCGCCCTCGCCTGGATCACCCACGGCCCCATCACCAGCCGCCTCAACGCCGCCCGCCCCGACGACGACCAGCTCAACGGCCTCCACGACGCCGTCGTCGCCATCGGCGCCGCCCTCATCCTCTTCCTCCTCCCCGCCGGCAAGGGCAAACGCGTCCTCGACTGGGACACCGCCGTCAAAATCCCATGGGGCGTTCTGATCCTCTTCGGCGGCGGGCTCTCCCTCGCCGCCGCCTTCGGCGCCACCGGTCTGGATGTCTGGCTTGGCAATCAGCTCGCCGGCATGGGCTCGCCCCCCGAGCCCGTCGCCCTGCTCGGCACCACCGGCCTGATCGTCTTCATGACCGAACTGACCAGCAACACCGCCACCACCAGCACCATGCTCCCCGTGCTCAACGCCGCCTCCGACGGCCTGGGCATGGACGCCAAGCCCCTGCTCATCGCCGCCGCACTCTCCGCGAGCTGCGCCTTCATGCTCCCCGTCGCCACGCCCCCCAACGCCATCATCTTCGGCTCCGGCAAGATCACCATCCGCCAGATGGCCAAGGCCGGCGTCTGGATGAACCTCCTGGCCATCACCGTCATCGTCATCTATCTGAGCATCTTCGACACCGGCCTGCTCTGAACCAAAGCGCCGCCCCCCCCCGGGGGGGGGGGGGGGGGGGGGGGGGGGGGGGGGGGGCGGGGGGGG